>JAITLV010000016.1 GCA_031277685.1 Sphingobacterium sp.
CGTCTAAATAAATTGAACAACAAAAAGAAATAGGATACAATGAAGAAGTTGCAAAATAGAAATGTGAAGAAATATACCTTAGCAGCGCTTTTGATGGGCGTGGGATTGAATTCTTTTGCACAGGAAACAGGCAAGAAGAATGATCCTGAAAAACCGGTCACTATTGATTCTTTTGATGTTGTTCGTGATTACAAGCCGATTCTTGCAGATGCAGTAAAAATCCGCCGTAGTCCTGATATGACTAACAAACGGGAATATCAGCCAAAATTAAGCTATGGTAATATTATTGATAAAAAATTGGATATCAATACAGGCTTGAAACAATTGAATGTGCAGGAGATCCCATTTGCCCAGCCTTTTGAACAAAGTAGTAATTATGTCAAATTTGGTATAGGTAATTATAATTCCATTTTAGGTGAAGCCTATTTAGCATCCGAACAGTTTGAAAATACACGTTTTGGATTATTTGCAAAACACTTGAGCCAAAAAGGTAAAATTGACGGACAGAAATTCAGTACACAGGATATTGGTATTTTTGGACGTCGGGTATTGGATGCGGTGACTGTTAAAGGTACGTTAGGTTACAATAGATATGGTACTAATTTCTATGGTCAGACTTTCGACCAACCGGGTACAACACTATTGAATACTTCGCCGGACAAGCAGACATTTACTGATATTTATTTAAATGGTGAGCTAGCAAGTAATGTTGATCCAAAGAATGAGCAATCTTTGAGCTACTCTGCAAAAGTAGATGGTTACCTATTTAAAGATGCTTATAAAGCAAAAGAAAATTCCTTCGCTTTATCTGGATATCTCAACAAACGCATGAGCGCTTTCAATGTTGGTGCTAACTTGAGCGTGACAATGAATGATGTCAAAAACGAGAATGATACTGCAAATGTGAAAAATAATTTGTTTCTAATCAATCCATATATCCGATTTAAAGGGGACAATTATAATGTGACTTTAGGGGCCAACTTAACTTCGGAATTTGGTGACGAATCCCGTTTTAACGTTTTCCCATCCGTGGAAGCTGATTTTTCTTTAGCTCCAGAATATATCTCTTTATTTGCCGGTGTTAATGGTAATGTCAGACAGGCTTCATTCCGGAATTTCGCAAAAGAAAACCCGTATTTGGCGCCAAATGTCAGAATAGCCAATTCAATAGAAAAATTGAATGTATATGGTGGTTTAAAAGGTAACGCCGGAGCGACATTTGGTTATAAAGTCAAAGTATTTTACAAACAGATCGAGGGGTTGCCTTTGTTCAAAAATAGTGCATTTGGCAGTGGTCAGGATGGTTATATTCCATGGGCTTTTGATGTGGTCTATGATGGCCAGATCAACAAAGCGAAACACATGGGATTGGAAGGAGAGATCAATGTACGTCTATCACAGTTGGTTAATCTAGGCGGTAAAGTATACATTGATGATTATAATCTGAGCGACGAGGAAGAAGCATGGGGCTTACCTAAATTTAGATTGCAAGCCAATGCGCGTTTCAATATCTCGGATAAATTCTTTGTCGATGCTGAACTATCGAGCCAAGGGAATACGTATGCTTACGTGTACGATTATAGTACAGATGGCAACCGTATAGCAGACAGTGGTCATAAGGTCACCATTGCTTCTTTTGCGGATTTAAATGCTGGTGCTGAATACCGAATTAAAAAACAATTTGGTGTTTTCGTGAAAGCAAATAATATCTTTGGAAAGGAATATCAGCGTTACATGTATTACCCAAGATTGGGATTCAATGTAATTGGTGGTCTTAATTATTCGTTTTAACGAATTAAGATTATAAATTTGCATTTTAAATCATAGAACAATGAATCTAGGCAAAAACATCAACAGTTTATTAAGACGCTATGCGGAAGTATACGTGCCCGGAATAGGTGTGTTCAAAAGAATTCATTCTCCAGCTCAGTTTGATAAACAAAATAATGTGTTTTTGCCGCCGATATCTTATGTTGAGCTGGACTATTCTGCGCAGCACGGGTTCAATATGGTTCATTATATCCAACAGCAGGAAAATTTAAGTTTGGGCCAAGCACAGCAAATTTTAAATGATGCTGTTGAAACATTGCGGAATGATCTGGGACAATTTGGGCAAGTGAAGCTAGATGATCTTGGCCTTTTGATTAGCTATGGTTCAAGTTTGGTCTTTAAACCTTTAGATCTATCTGGATTTAATTTTCAGCCTGTAATCAATCATGTCGGCCCGGAAATCGAAACAATTATCCCAGAACGGGAGGATGAACATATACTTGTTGAATCTGTCGAGCCGATTGTACCAGAACCTATGGTTGAAATGATCGATACAGAGAAAGTTAATGTTGAGGCGGAGGTTGAGCCCAAAGATCTAGCAGCGATTGGACAGGAAGAGGAACCGTTAGCAGACGAAGATCCATTGGTTGTCGCTGAACCTGTTGTCGAATCAGTGGTTGAACCTACTGCGCCGGAAACGGAAATTAGTCCTGTGGCTACCGAACAATTAGATGCAGTTGTGCCAACAGTTCCGGTCGATAAGGGGGAACCTCAAGAGTTAACAGAAGAAGAGATCGCTCCACAAAAGGAAGTTGGTGCTATCGCGACTGCGAATTCGGCTTATGAAACCAATGTTTATGAAGAGGAACCGCGCAATTCAAACACAATCTGGTACTGGATAACAGCTGCTATTGTATTGGTTATGGTGGCAGTGGGTATTTTATATACAAATCCGGGACTGAAAAATTCACTCTTTGGGGGTACACAGCCAGCTTTAACATCTGTTGGTGATACTATTGTTCAAAAAAATAATCTACCAACCAAGGATACAATGACTAATGTCCTTGCAGCGGATAGTTTAAAGAAGGTAGATTCTCTAGCAAAAGTTACGACAGATTCGGTAAAAAGTACTCCGGTTAGTGCAGTTAAGAAGACAGAGATTGCCGGAAAGCCAGCAGTTCTACAGGCGGATCCAGTTATCAAAGAATCAATACCTGTTGCACAACCAAAATATCAAGTTGTTATTGGTTCTGCACGGACAATGGTTCAGGCAGAAGAAGAGGCGAAACGTCTTCGGGAAATTGGCTATAAAACAGCGCGTGCCGTCGAAGGCAAGTTTAAAAAAAATAGAAAGAAAGTCATCTTGAACACCTACATGACAAAAGAGGAAGCTGATCTTGCTCAGAAATCTGTGGAAAAGAAAATTAAAGGTGCCTGGGTAGAAACATTATAGAAACTATATAAAACTATTAATAATTATGTCATTAGTGCAAGATACAGCAAAGGCTGCTGTGGATACGTTTAATCAAGCTGCGCAACAACCATTACCTGCTGCTGCTACGGAAAACATGAGTTTGATCGATATGATGATCAAAGGGGGATGGATTATGATCCCGATCCTATTACTATTTTTTATTGGGTTAGTCATATTTTTTGAACGTTATCTGACTATTCGCAGAGCAGCCAAGTACGATAATAGTTTGATGTCACAAGTAAAGGCAAATGTATTGTCGGGCAATTTGGATTCAGCATTGGCAGTCTGTCGTTCGAGTAACTCAGCGTTAGGACGCATGTTACAAAAAGGTTTATTACGTGTTGGCAGACCAATCAAAGATATTGAGGGTGCGATCGAAAATGTGGGTAAATTGGAAGTAGCTAAACTGGAGAAAAATATCAATATCTTGGGTATTATTGCCGGTATTGCGCCGATGCTTGGATTCGTTGGTACTATCTTTGGTGTAATCAAAATTTTCCATGACGTAGAATTGGCCGGTGGTATCGATATTGCATCTGTATCTGGTGGTCTATATGTGAAAATGGTGTCTTCGGCTTCAGGTCTAGCTGTAGGTATCTTAGCTTATTTAGGCTATCATATCTTAAATATGATGGTTGAGCGATTGATTTTACGCATGGAAACTGATGCAGTAGAATTTATTGATTTATTGGATGAACCAGGAAGATAATGAACTTACGAAGTAGAAAAAATAAACCATCTGCCGAAGTACATACTTCAGCGTTAAACGACATCATGTTTTTCTTGATGTTGTTTTTCCTGTTGGCATCAGCGGTTGCGAATCCGCAAGTGGTCAAGTTATTGTTGCCAAAGTCAAGTGCAGGTGAACAATCTGTTGCGAAAAAAACGATTACAGTATCCATTACAAAAGAACTGGGATATTTTATCGACAAGAATCCAGTGCCTATAGAAGGCTTGGAGGCCGCTATCCAGTCACAGATGGCTGGTGGAGAAGAGTTAACCATTATGCTTTATGTCGATAGCACAGTGCCAATTCAGAATGTAATTTCGGTCATGGATGTAGCTAATCGTTTGAAAGTGAAAGTGGTATTGGCTACAGAACCAAAAAAAGATAAGTAAGAACGATTAAACTTTTTTGAAGTTTATCGTTCATATGTTAATATAGGAGATTTATACAATGCGATATCATCTTCAACATGAAGAAAATAATTTCCCCAAGGCCCTGGGGATATCTACATTGGTCATGGCATCACTGCTTTTGATTGGTTTCTTTGTGGTTTTCAAAGCACAGGTGCCTGATGAGTATGGTATGGGGGGCATGATTGTCAACTATGGTACCTCTCCTGAAGGAATGGGGGATGATTATATGAGCGTGGAGGAGCCATCCGTGGATCCCAATGCAAATAATGAACGCCCAGATCGTATAGATCCCGTGGAGACACCAACACCAACTCCGACACAGCAAGTTGCTGAAAAAGCAGTTGCCACACAAGATTTGGAAGAAGCTCCAGCTGTAACAAAAACAGAAAAGAAAGTGGTGTCCAAAGCTCCTGAAACGACCAAAGAGACGAAAGAAGTAGCGCCACAGGCGAATGCAAAAGCGCTTTTCAAGGGTAATAAAAATAACGGCAAAGGTGCGGGTGATGGTACGGGTACAACACCCGGAAACCAAGGTTCAAAACTTGGGGATCCCCTAGCAAGTAATTACGGCGAAGGTGGATCGGGTAATGGTAACATGATGTTATCCATAGAAAACCGTAGTTTTACGCAACGGCCGAGTATTGACGATAATGGCCAACAGGCCGGAAAAGTTGCTGTTGAATTCAGAGTGAATAAACAGGGGGTGATTACTTATGCGCGTGCTGGTGTAAAAGGTACTACAATTACAGATCCTACATTGCTTGAGAAATGTGAACGTGCCGTCAGAGGTGCCCGATTAAATCAGTTGCCTAATGCGCCAGATAGCCAAACAGGACGCATTGTATTCAATTTTAGACTAAGATAAAAATCATTCAGATGAATGCTTATAAAGAGGCAATCGAGTATCTATATACTCGATTGCCTATGTTTACAAGGGATGGTGCCTCAGCCTTCAAAAAAGACCTTGACAATACCATCAAACTGTGCAATGCACTGGACGACCCACAGCGAAAATTCAAAACCATTCATATTGCTGGTACCAACGGAAAAGGTTCTACCTCTCATATGCTTGCGGCCATATTAGCGGAGGCTGGGTATAAGACCGGACTCTATACTTCACCACATCTACTGGATTTTAGAGAGCGTATCCGTGTCAATGGACTGATGTGTGAACAAGAGTTTGTCGCGAATTTTGTACAAACATATAGGAGCTTGATCGAGGAAGTAAATCCTTCCTTCTTTGAAATTACTGTTGCAATGGCTTTTGATTATTTTGAGAAAAGTAAAGTTGATATAGCTGTTATTGAGGTTGGACTTGGCGGGAGATTGGATAGTACAAATATTATCCAGCCATTATTGTCCGTGATCACCAACATCGGTTTCGACCATATGAATATGCTTGGAAATACACTGGCTGAGATTGCTTACGAGAAAGCAGGCATCATCAAAAGAAATACACCAGTAGTGATCTCTGAGTACGCAACAGAAACAGCGCCTGTATTCCTAGAAAAAGCCCATGCTGAACAGGCTCCAATCCAGTTTGCGGCCCAAGTTTATCAGACAAAGGCGTTAGGTGTGGATCAAGATTATCAGTATATTGACGTAATAGATCCTTATGGTGTTGAAGATCAATATCAACTTGATCTCAAAGGATCATATCAGGTGAAAAACCTCGCCGGGGTTCTTCTTACAGTTGATGAATTGCGGAAACAGGGATTTGAAATAAGTAATCTTCATGTACATGATGCTCTGAAAAAGGTACAGTCTAGTACTGGTATTCAGGGACGTTGGCAGCAGTTATCCAAAGATCCTTTTGTAATCTGTGATACAGGGCATAATGAGGATGGGATTCATGAAGTGATAAAAAATCTAGCGGCTACGCGCTATAATAAATTGCACTTTGTCATTGGCGCCATGCGGGATAAGGATTTATCACATATGTTACCTTATTTGCCTAAGGATGCCGTGTATTATTTTTGTGCACCGGACATGCCGAGGGCGATGCCTTCGGATCTACTCCGTGAGGAAGCTATGGTATTTGATTTGCATGGTCAGAACTACCCCGCAGTAGAGGAGGCCTTTACAGCAGCAAAAACTGCATACGAAAAGGGCGATCTGATTTTTGTGGGTGGTAGCAATTTTGTTGTCGCAGAGGTTTTGGCGACGATATAATCACTGCCGATAGTATGTCACACATAAAAAATACGTTGGTATTTTAAGCTTTCGGCGAAAATCCCAACGTATTTTTTTATTTCATAAACTGGACTTTTTTAGTCATTGACAGTCAATTCTCCCCGAATATCTTTTTCAATCCAGTGTGCAACTTCTTTTTGATCTTCAAGTTCGCCCTGAAGATACATAAGTTTAGTGACGGCGGCTTCAAAAGTAAGGTCATATCCGTTGAGGACCCCAATGGCTTTTAGACCTTGGGAAGTTTCATATCTTCCCAGTTCAACCGATCCAACTTTACATTGAGAAATATTGAGAATATTTTTACCCTGTTCTATAGCTCCTTTCAGTAGATCCAAGAACCAGCTGTCTGTGGTGGTATTTCCCGAACCGAAAGTCTCCATCACGATAGATCTTACATCTGAATCAAGTACAGACTTAATAGTCTGTGCGGATATTCCAGGGAAAAGTTTCAATACAGCGACTCGGTTGTCCAGTTTGGTATGCAGAATGAACTCTTTGTCAATATTATTCAGCAAAGCATCCGTATTATATTTAAGATGTATACCCGCTTCGACCAGTACGGGATAATTAGGGGATCGAAATGCCTCAAATTTCGCTGAGTTATATTTAAAAGAGCGATTCCCGCGGAATAACTTGTTGTCAAAAAGAATACATACCTCCTGGATTATAGAAATTCCATCCTGTTTTGCGGAAGCAATTTCTAACGCTGTCATCATATTTTCGCGTGCATCTGTACGAATTTCCCCAATGGGCAATTGTGAGCCGGAAAGGATCACAGGTTTTTGAAGCCCTTCTAGCATAAAACTAAGGACCGAAGCTGTGAATGCCATCGTATCCGAACCGTGCAGTATGACAAAACCATCGTAATTGTCATAGTTATCCTTGATGATTTGGGCCATCTCTATCCAGATCTCGGGCCTCATGTTGGAGGAATCGATGATTGGTTCGAAAGAGTGTACGGTCAGTTTATAATCCAGACGGCTTAGATCAGGAAGATTGCGCTTGATCAGCTCAAAGTCGAACGGGACAAAAGTACCTGTTTCGTCTTTCACCATTCCTATGGTTCCGCCCGTGTAGATAATAAAGATATTGTGCATGGGATTCTATAGATTATATACCAAAAATGCGTTTTGAATTTGCTGTTGTAATTTCTGCCACCTGCTCAATAGACATGGCGTGCAGATCGGCTACTTTTTGGGCAATATAGACCAAATAGCTACTTTCATTTTCTTTGCCACGATAAGGAACAGGAGCTAAGTAAGGAGCATCCGTTTCCAATACGATATGTTTTAAGTCAATTTCTTTGACGACCTGGTCCAATCCGGCTTTTTTAAACGTAACAACGCCCCCTATGCCAAGCGCGAAACCTAAGTCAATGGCATGATGGGCTTGCTCCAATGTCCCCGTGAAACAATGCAGAATACCAAATAGCTTGTCATCTTTAAGTTCCTCCAATAATTCAAATAATTCCGGGAATGCTTCGCGGCAATGAATAGCTATCGGTAAACCAAGTTCCTTCGCCCATTGGACCTGTATACGGAAAGCATCTTTTTGGATGTTTAGCGTACTTTTGTCCCAGTAAAGATCTAATCCAATTTCACCTATGGCATGGACTTTGTTATTCTCCAGGTGCTTTCGGATTGTGTTTAATTCATCCAGATAGTTTTCCTTAACATCGCATGGATGTAGTCCTAGCATAGGAAAACAGTACTCTGGATAAACAGAGACAGTCTCAAATACAGGTTTGATAGAAGCACTGTTAACGTTTGGTAAAAAAAGCCGTTCTATATGATTGTCTAAACAACGTTGTATGTGTTCTTGTAATTTGTTGGTACCAGCATGGTAGTAGATGTGTGTATGTGTATCAGTAAGTAACATAGTTTTCTGCGTGGAGGCAAAAGCGGGTTAGGGTAAAAATTTCTTTTTATTATTATCGAATAAAGAGGTAGGCTTCATTACCAAAATTTCAATTCGTTCTCCAAAGATAACTTATTAATTAACAAAATGAAAATTAATAACGGATTCTCTTCCTACAGGATATTTTGAGCTAGAAATCAAAAAAGAGAATTGGAGTCATATATGGGCTATGCTTTTTTCTTATCTTGGAAAAAATAGCATGTAATAAAACATACTTCATTATTTGCTGTTAAACAAAAGAACGGTTGTTGCCCTATTTTTTAAGAATAAATAGAATCATATGATGAATAAGAAACTATGCATGGGTTTGTTCGCCTTTGCGTCGGTTATATGTTTAAATAAGCTACATGCGCAGTCGCTGATTGATCCGTCAGTAAAAGATGTTATTCAAAAAGCTTTTCAGACAAATAAGGAATTAAAGCTGAAGGCCTATGAAGTGGATAAGGCCAAGTTGGAGGCAGAAGGGGTCAAAGCGAATAGATTGCCGCATGTATCTGCACTGGGATTATATGGTTATGTACATAGCAATGGTAGCGTGGATATTCCTACCGTTAATGTTCCTCTCCTAAATTTAGGGCTTTTTGAGGGAGCAACAGGGTTTAGTATGCATGGGCAGGCAGCGTACGCCGGTGTTTCAGTGAAACAAATTATCTTTTCGGGCTTACAGATACCGAATGGAATAAAAGCTCTAAAGGAGAAAGCTGTTGCACAACAATACCTGGAATCCGCAGGCCGGGAAACTTTGTCAAAAGATATTATTGCATCATTTGATCAATTAATGCTTTTGGATGAAGTTGATAAACTTATTGTAGATTCAGAGAAGAGGTTAAAAAAAGAACAGGAGAAGGTCAATAAAGCGATTCAACATGGTTTAGCTATTCCTTATGATCGGGATAAGCTCAAACTTGCGCTGCTTGAACTGGAAGAGAAGAAAGTTGAAGTCGCTGGAAATCGGGATCTCCTCTGTCAAAAAATTGAACAGGAGACTGGTGTTTCTTTGCAGGAAGTCGGTGGTATACATTATGGTTTGAAACCGATATTTTTGACAGACCTACCCAACAATGTAGATCAGCGATCAGAACTGAAGGCGCTGGAAGCCTCATCAAAAGCCTATGAATACCTGTATAAAAAAGAGAAGGGCGGGGCACTCCCTGCTGTTTTTGCTTTTGGCTCTGCAAATTATTTAAACGTATTCAATTCAAAACTGACCGTTAAAGACCAGCCCCTATTAGGAACAGTGAACCTCCCATTGAATTCCATTAAGGGGAGCCCAAATCTATTGGTTGGTCTGGGTGTAAAATGGGACCTTTATACGGGCGGTGAACATCATAACAAAATTAAACAGGTCAAACTCGATCAAACCATTAATGCAACGAAAAAGGAAGATACGGAAGAAAAGTTGAACCTCTTGTTAAGTAAAAATAAAGTGGGCTATACGACCGGAAATCAAAAGTTGAAGGTAGGCGAGCAACAATTGAAAGTGGCTGAAAATAACTTGTCGATGGCTGTAAAACAATATCAGGCTGGTTTGATTGACGTCACGGAATTGTTGGCTGCGGAAAATGATTGGTATAAGGTTAACCTAGGTTATTTTAATAACGTTTTGCAGCAACGAAATGCTGCTGTTGAATTATTGCACACATCTGGAAAATTATTACAAACTATACATGAGTAACATGAAAAACTTATATGGGATATTATCCTTGTCTATTTTTGTTTCTTGTACAAATCAAGTGAAAGAGAAACCCATTGAGGGAAAAGTGGAGCGTGAACAAGTTACTGTGGTCACAAAAGTACCAGGCAAAATCGCAAAGATTTTCGTTTCGGAGGGAGATTTTGTCCATGCGGGAGATACATTGGCTATTTTGAATATTCCTGAGGTAGATGCAAAGGAGGAGCAGGCAAAAGGGGCACTACAATCTGCTGATGCGCAATATAATATGGCAGTTAAAGGAGCGACCAAAGGGCAGTTGGTCCAATTGCAGGCGAAGGTCGATGGCTTGAAAGAGCAATATGAGTTTGCGAGAAAATCAATCGGAAGATTGGAAGCGCTATTGCAGGATAGTCTGATCCCTCAGCAAAAGTATGATGAGACCTATGCGAAGTATCAAGGTGCTAAAAATCAATACCTTGCTGCACAAGCGGAGATGGCAGAGGCGAGAGGTGGTGCCAGACAGGAACAGCAGGTGATGGCATTAGGGCAAAAGGAGCGCGCGCTTGGAGCGGTGTCGGAGGTGAATGTTGCTGCACAGGAGAAATACGTGATCGCACCGCAGGATATGAGCGTTGAGACAATCAATCTAAAAGTTGGTGAACTGGCGATGGCTGGCTATCCAATTGTTAATGGGTATCTTGACCGTTCTACTTATTTTAGGTTTACCCTTCCGGAAAATCAGATTGGAAAATTACAAAAAGGAGCTACTGTGCAAGTTGAAATACCTTATTTGAATCATAAAAAACTATCGGCCAAGGTGGTCAGTATAAAAGCGTTGAATTCTTATGCCAATATTGCTTCGGCTTATCCGGATTTTGATCCACAGTTGGCTGTATTTGAGTTGAAGGTGGTGCCTGAAGATATTGCTGGAACAAAAGATCTGTTAACAAAAACGCTCGTGGTTCTCCAGGCGAATTAATTGAATGCATGTGAAAAGATTTGTAGAATTAATCCAGCGGGAGTTTCGGCTCTTTTTTAATAATAAGGTTTTGCTGATGCTCTTTCTGGGAGCACCCGTCCTGTATGGTGTTTTAGTTGGTCACGTATACCAACAGGGGAAGGTAACAGAAATGCCTGTTATTGTTGTTGATGAAGATAATAGTCCTTTAAGTAGTTCATTTATAGCTATGCTTTCGGACAATGAAAGCATCCAGGTCGCACGGGTGTTACCATCTTTGTTTGATTCCAAGGATATTGCCATTCAGTATGATGCAACGACGATTGTTCATATCCCTAAGGGCTTTGCTTCGGGGGTACAACAGAGCCGTCTGCCAGAGGTTACCGTATTTGTTGATGGAGCGAATACCCTGACCTCAAATACGGCATTGATGGCCGTCAATGTCTGTGCCATGACCATGAAGGCGGGGATTCAGATTCAGGCACAGATGAAACGTGGGGTGCCAGCTCAAGTGGCCGCTCAACAGTACGAGCCTTTTAAGACAACGATAGTTAAACAGAATATTCGAAGTGGTAATTACCTTTATTTTATGTTACCCGGTGTACTCATTACTGTATTACAACAAGTGTTGCTGCTGGGCTTGGCCTTATCTTTTTCTTCGGAATTTGAGGGGAATACATTCCCTGATCTTGTCAGGAAGATCTCGAATCCGGTTGGACTTATTTTGGTCAAAATCTTACCTTACGTATTGATGTCCATAGGAATATTGCTGTTGTATTGGGGCTTTGGCAAGTATTATCGCATGCCATTGCATGCTGACTTTGGCCGTTTTGTGCTATGCACGTTTGTGTTTTTATTGGCGGTTTGTTTTATAGGTGTGCTGGTGAGCATGATATTGCCTTCTCAATTGAAATCAACAGAAGTTTTGATGGTGATTGCGACACCCGCTTTTATCCTGAGTGGATTTACCTGGCCTTCCAGTTTAATGCCGGGATGGGTACAGGCTATCGCCAATGTTATTCCATCGACGCATTATCTTCGGATTTTTAGACTGATGTTTATTCAGCATGCGGAAAACTACCATACCAACAAAGCGCTATGGGCTTTGACGATCATTGCGGTCGTCTGTTTTGTGCTGGCTGTAGCTGTGCTCTGGTGGAAGATAAGAAAATTAAAACAGGCGGATAAAGAAAAGCAAGTCAAGGTTTAATCAAACTGAATTAAATAAAAGAGCCGTTCCATATAAATAATGGAACGGCTCTTTTGTGATACGCTGATTGTTGATCCGCGAACTTATTTTTTTGCTGCCGGAGCTTTTGTAGCAGGGGCAGTTGCCGTTGGAGCTACTGTACCCGGAGTTGTTGGCGCTGGAGCTGGAACTTTTCCTGGTTTGATATCCAATACCTCAACTTCAAACACCAATGGCGCATAAGGAGGGATTTTACCTGATGGACGATCACCATAAGCCAGAGAAGAAGGAATTACTAAAGTTGCTTTAGTACCTTTGTTAAACAATTGGAATGCTTCTGTCCATCCTGGGATTACACCATCAACACCTAATTGGAATTTCAACGCTTCGTACGGACGCTGCGGCATAAAGATTTTCTCTTTCTTCGCAACATCTGGAAGGTTAGTATCAAATACAAGCCCTGTCGTCAATGAACCGACATAGTTTACATGAATAGAATCACCTACTTTCGCATTTGCACCTGTTCCAGGTTTTGTGATTACGTATTGAAGACCTGTAGCTGTTTTTGTTGTTTTCAAGTTTTTATCCTTGATGTATTTCTCCAATTTTGCAGGCTCAGCAGCTTTGTGTTTATTCAATTCTTCTTCAAAGTATTTTTGAACTTGTTCACCCAATTGTTGATCAGTTAATTTTCCTTTTTTGAAGTGTTTTTTAACTTTGATTGAGAAAACTAAGAATTTATCAGCAAATTCTGGTTTTGGTTGGTGTGTTTTAGCAGCCATGGAATCCAAGTTGATTTTGAAAACCAAGCTATCACCTTCACCGACATATTTGAATAAACCTGTAGGATCACCTGGGTTTTTAGCAATGATACTATCTGGATATAGTTGAACGATCTGAGGAATTCCCATTTCGTAAGTGCTGCTCATTACAGAATCTCTATCTGTTGATTGTACAATGTCAATAGCTAATAAATCACCTGATACTGCTTTTTCTTTTGCATTATCATCTACGATTTTATACTCAAGACCACCTTCAGCCTTTTTGAATTTTTGGCATGACGTCATCAAAAGACCGGCAGCCGCGAAAAATAGAATTGCTTTCTTCATTTTCTAATGTATGTTACGATATCTTATTTTGTTAATATTTCTTTATAATTTGGTAAAA
>JAITLV010000025.1 GCA_031277685.1 Sphingobacterium sp.
CGATAACGATGGGACCTGATCCGATGATTAAAACCGACTTAATGGAAGTGTTTCTTGGCATTATATCTAGTTCAAAAAATTAAATTTCCTATTGTAAATCTGAGCAAAGACAATCAAAAATAGCTCATTGGGAAGGGTCATTCCGACTGCTTTGTCGGAGTGCAAAGTTACATTTTAAATTTTGAAAATTAAGTATTTATTTTAATAATATTTCAAAATAAAATATCATTTGTTGGAAAAGTAGTCTTGAAAGTAGCAATAATAGTTGGAAAACGTAAGGAATAAGTCTTCCAACTATTATTTAAGAATTGTTACTAATACTAGTAAACGATGATTTCATCTGTAAACAGATATCCTTTTTTTGGATTGCTTGCTTTGATTTTTATATAACGAGCCTGCTGAGCTTTATCTAGCTTGAGCTCAAAACGTTTGAATGTTAATTTGGATTCTTTATCAGAAATATCATTTGGCACTGTTCCTACCTTTCTAAATGTTCGCCCATTGTCCGAAAGCAGGACTTCCATTTCGCCCGGCATGTAAACACCAGGGCCAATCATTTGCATAAAATTCATGGCTACTTGATGAATTTCCTCACGGCGTTCCAAATCAACAACAACATCAATTGGGCTCGTAAATCCTTGCCATTGACCATCATGATAGGAAAGACCACCCATGATTCCGTTTGTTAGGGTAGAATCTTTTTGCGCCGGATAGCCTGACCATTGTGTGTTGTATGTTACTTTTTTTCCAATAGCACGATGAATGTCAATATCAAAGGATAGGGTTGGGCCGATTTTGATAGAATCCTGGAAATAAGCAGCATTGACATGGCCTGTAGAACTCAGTTCGAATGGCCCGGTATACGGAGTTGATTGAATTGTGGGTTCACTGCTATCAATGGTATAGCGAATCTGATCTGTTGTTAACTGTTCGGTTGTTAACGTAATCTTATTGTTGTTTTTGGTGGCATTGTAGGTTGCCGTATAAGCGACATTAAAGGACGGACGATAATAATTGACGTTCAGATCTTGTAATAGCTTATAATGTGATTGCAGTCTCCGCTGAAAGTCAGTCCAGCTTTTGGTGTCTTTGTTTGTCCAATTGACCTCCGCCAAAGCCAGGGCACGTGGGAATACCATATATTCGACGTGTTCGGTCGTTGGGACGTACTCTGCCCATATATTTGCTTGCGCACCAAGGATATGTTTGGCTTTATCCCCCTCTATGGCCGCTGGAATAGGATCATAAGAATAAACCTTGTCTAGTGTGAGGTATCCACCAATAGCTTCAGGCTGCGTCCGAGGATCTGTCTGATAAGAATCAAAATAGAGGTGTGAACCGGGAGTCATGATGACATCATGGCCGGCATTTGCGGCCTTTATGCCGCCGTCTTCACCGCGCCAGCTCATGACAGTAGCCCCTTCAGTGAGGCCTCCTTGTAGGATTTCGTCCCAACCGATCAGCTTTCTACCTTTGGATTGCAGGTATAGATCCATTTGTTTGATGGCATAGCTCTGCAGTTCGTCGACAGATTTTAATCCTTCTTTCTGCATGAGCGCCTGATCTTTCGGACAGGTTTCCCAATGCTTTTTCTCGGCTTCATCACCACCGATATGAATGTATTGGGAAGGGAATATCGTGAGGACTTCATCCAATACATTTTTTAGAAATTCAAAGGTTTTTTCATTGCCGATACAGAATTCACCCTGACTATAGGGCTTTCCGGAACAAGAGAGTTCGGGATATACGGCCAATACTTCTTCCGAATGTCCGGGCATTTCTATCTCCGGAATAACATTGATTCCTTTGCGGGCTGCATAGTCGATCAATTCGCGGGCCTCTTCCTGTGTATAGAATCCACCGCTGGCATTTGGCGTACCTTTTTCTACATATTGACGACCATTGTTCCACCAATCTTTCCAGCTCGTATGTGTTCGCCAGGCAGCCTTTTGTGTTAACTCCGGGTATTTTTTAATCTCCAGTCGCCATCCCGCGCCATCGGTTAAATGCCAATGAAAGTTGTTGAACTTATAGATGGCCATGATGTCGATATACTTTTTTACAAACGATAACGGCATAAAATGACGCGATACATCCAGGTGTAGGCCCCGGTAGGCAAACCGTGGCTCATCGACTATTGTCGAATAAGCTATTTTACTTGGATCAGCTTGTAGATAGCCCAATTGAACGAGGGTGTAAATCCCATTGATCACCTGGGGTACATTCCAGGCTCTGAGTAGCAGGCCTTTTTCATCGATTTGGATGGAATAGGCGTTCTTGCTCAGATTATCCGCGTCGACGGCTTTAATAATGCGAAAGCCCTCTTTTGGCCCTTTTTTATTTTTCTTGAGTACCTCAATGGCTAAGCTTTTGATGGCTGGATGTTCAGTGAGCAATTGTGTTGCCTCCTGAAACTCATCTGAAACAATAACCTGAAGGTGCGCAGGGATAGTGTATGTTCCCGTAGCCAGTGTGATTTTTGAAGGTTTGGGTATAATGTCGAAATTGGTTTGAGCTTGTGCAGCAAAGATGGATGCTCCCCCAAGTAACAACATGGATAAAGATTGGCTCAGTCGCATAGTAATGTAATTAGATTAATGATAATCAATACAAATATCTTAATTTTTGTTTCATTATTCTATTGTTGCTGATATTAGGTGAGTTTTTATGATATAAAACCAACAAATTGACGGTAAGAAATTACATTTTTAATCCTTAACTTTGTTGTATGATTGAACTTCCAGTTATTCCGGCAACTCCTGCACAACGCAAGCCTGATTGGTTGCGTGTCAAATTGCCTGTTGGTAAAGAGTATA
>JAITLV010000043.1 GCA_031277685.1 Sphingobacterium sp.
GTATAACCTCCAGTTATTAATGCTATTTTTGCTTTCATAAATTTTAGCGATTCGAATAGCAAATATAATTTGCTATACACGGAAAAACGAATAATTTTGTGAGGAATAATTTTATTTAACCATTCTGCAAAGTTGGCTTCAATATTGCGGTTCTATGCAGAATTCATTTTTATCAAACACAGTAATGTCCAAAGTCGTACAATATCTTCAGACACCCACGTTCAGGAAAAATCTTATTGCCGCATTCGTCGCGATAGTCGGTCTATTTCTTGCGGTATACGTTGGGCTGAAAATATATACTAAACATGATGAATCTATTGCAGTTCCGAAAATTAAGGGACTCCATATCAATGCAGCCATCCAGGCCTTGGAAGATGCAGGTCTAGAATATCAAATTGACTCCGTTTATCAGATGGATGCCAAACCAGGATTGGTGATTGAGCAAGATCCAGAGCAAGGATTTCACGTAAAATCTGGTCGGACAATCTATCTAACCATTATTACGCAAGTCGCTCCGGAAGTCTCCTTTCCAAATATTAAAGATAAAACGCTGATCGAAGCAACTGCTATCCTGAAAAATCATAACCTTAAAATAGGCGACACCTCTTATGTAGCAGATATTGCCAGAGATATTGTGCTAGACGCACAATTCGCTGGTCAGTCTATTCGAAATGGCCGCATGATTCCAAAAGGGTCACGTATTGATCTGGTATTGGGTAACGGACTTGGTGCGAATGAAGTAGAAATCCCTAATTTGATTGGGCTCCCATTGAATGAAGCTAAATTTGCGCTTACAGGTGCAGGACTTGGCTTAGGTACTGTAACATATGATCCGAATGTTACTGACACTGCGACAGCTGTAATCAGTGTGCAATCCCCTGGTGTCGAAAAAGGACTGACAAGCTTAGGTGCCAAAATAGATGTGACACTTTCGCTGACAGCGCCTACACCGACTACGACAACTGGTACCCCTGTAGGGCAAGCTACACCTAAGCCACAGGTGGCTCCTACACAGGTAAATCCACCTGCAACAAAAACCACTGCTCCGGCTAAAGCAACGACAAATAATCCTCCTGCCAAAGCGACAAATACAACACCTCCAGCAGGACAAAAAAAGGAAAATAAAGGCAATAGTCTAGGTTTTTAAAATATAATGAACAAGGGACTGTCCTAATTATTGCGTTCACGACAGTCTCCAAAATGCTATAAAAAAATTAGGCTCATGGAACTGGGCGATATCATAATATTGACATCTTAGACAATTATTATGTTTGTTATACTCCATTTGCCATAAAAAAATAATTGGATGGAAAATAAAAAAGGAATACCAAGTTGGTTAAAAATTGTTGCATTAATCGTCATCGTCGTCGGGGGGTATTTTGCATGGACATTTTACAAGGCTTTTTTTGCCTCAAACGTTTCTGGAGCGAAGAAATACCTTTACATCCATGAGAATGCAACATATGAAGATGTTCTTAAATCGATTCAAGACTCCAGTCTTTTGGATGATATCGCTTCGTTCGAACGTGCTGCGCAATATAAAAAATACGAACAGGCTGTAAAACCAGGCCGTTATTTATTAACGCCGGGAATGAACAATCGCCGTTTGATCGGTAATTTGATGGGTGGCTATCAAGAACCTGTGAAGTTCAGATTCGCCAATGTTAGATTAAAAGAGAATATGGCTGCATTGTTGGGCAAGAGTTTTGAAGCGGATTCAGCACAATTCATAGCGGTACTGAATGATGAAGCAACAGCACAAAAATTTGGTTTTACCAAAGAGAATCTGATTTCAATTTTTATTCCAAATACATACGAAATTTACTGGAATACCAGTCCAGAAAAAGTTATTGCCCGTTTTGATGATGAATGGAAAAAATTCTGGAATACAGACCGCATTGCTAAAGCAAAAGCACTTAACTTAACCCCGCAACAGGTTAGTACGTTAGCTTCTATCGTAAAGGGCGAGGCGCTACACCAAGATGAAATGCCTATGATTGCCGGACTATATCTAAATCGTCTAAAAAAAGGAATGCTCCTACAAGCTGATCCAACGGTAATCTTTGCGAACAATGATTTTACAATCAGAAGGGTCTTAAATAAACATTTAAGAATGGATAATCCCTACAATACATACATTTATAGAGGTTTGCCTCCAGGACCTATTTCTATACCGAGTATCGCTGCCATTGATGCAGTCCTAAATTTTAAACAACATGACTATATCTATATGTGTGCAAAAGATGATTTCTCAGGTTACCATAATTTTGCAAAAACAGAAGTAGAACACCTTATCAATGCACGAAAATTCCAACAAGCATTGGACGCAAGAAATATTAAAAAATAATGTTTGTATTTGACCATCAGATTCGTGTCCGTTATGCCGAGACAGACCAAATGGGTTATGTCTATTATGGTAATTATGCCGCTTTTTATGAAATAGCAAGGACTGAAATGCTGAGAAGTACGGGAATATCTTATAAGGAACTGGAAGAAATGGGTGTTATGCTCCCCGTCACAGAGATGAAAACCAAGTATCTCAAACCGGGCAAGTATGATGACCTGATAACAATCCGGGTAACTATCAGAAAGAAACCGGCGATCCGTATTATTTTTGAATATGAACTTTTTAACGAAAGTAACGAGTTACTCAATCAGGGAGAGACAACATTGGTATTTGTCAATATGGAGAAGAACAAACCTTGTATGCCACCACAGATCTTTCTGGACAAGATGAGTAAATACTTTAATTGATATGGGGAAATTCCACCAATGGCTATTAAATTTTGAACCTTATTTTAAATTAATCGAATGGAGTAAACGGGTCGTGTTACCTGGATTCGGTTCACTTCCCTTATATACCGTGGCCGTGTTTTTCTTTCAGGAACTCTCCCGCGATTCAATTGTAAGTAAGGCTTCATCATTATCCTATAGTTTCCTATTGGCTATATTTCCTGGTATCATCTTTCTGTTTACGCTCATTCCATATATTCCAATTAACAACTTTCAGGAACAATTATTGGATTTTCTAGCTGTTGTCATCCCCAAAAATGCCTTTCTTGTCGTTGAAACCACCTTGGAGGATATCATCAAAAATCAGAATGGTGGACTTCTCTCCTTCGGTTTTCTTTTTGCGGCGTATTTTGCAACAAATGGTATGGCTTCATTAATGAATGCTTTTAACAAAGCTTCCTTAATGACCGAGAAAAGACCTTGGGTAAGAAAGAGGCTCATCGCCCTGACATTGGCTTTCCTAATCATCTTTGCACTTACTGTTGGGATGACCATTTTCACGATCGCTGGCATAACGATTGATTATCTCAAAGAAACTACGGGGATTAAATCCAGTATGTGGGCGACCCTATTAAAACTCTCGCGGTGGATTATTATTTTTGCTATTTATTTTTTCACCGTAAGCTGTATCTACAAGTTTGGTCCATCTACATCAAACAAGTGGAAACTGTTCAGCCCCGGCGCCTCCATGGCCACCATATTGGCGATTTTGACGTTCTCCATTTTCACATTCTACATCAACCATTTTGGTGCTTACAATAAATTATATGGTTCTATAGGAACGCTGATCGTCATTATGCTCTGGATCTACCTCAATACGCTAATATTATTACTGGGCTATGAGTTAAATGCTGCGATAGCGTTGTCTAAACAAACTATTGTGATTGCCAAACCCCGCATTTTCAACTCATTCAAAAAAGATAGTGAATAGTCTACAATCAAGGTTATAGCAACTATTTTTTCGCGGAAAAGCTTGAACGACTGCTCCAAAGTGCCCCTAATCTGCCTGATGAAACGCTAACTACCGCAACCACTGGGATCAAGTTATTCTATATAACACCTAAAGCTGGCTATAACTGAAAGTCTTTCAATAAAATAAGAAAAATAAAATTTTGCATTAAAAGTTTTTTTGTACCTTTGCATCTCCTACAACGTAGGAAAAAGGAGAAAATTAATTAATGGCAAAAAAACAAGAAGCAGAAAAAGAATTAGCAGCGAAAAACGCAGAGCTACAAGGTGCTGACACTAAAGTAGTGAAAGAC
>JAITLV010000256.1 GCA_031277685.1 Sphingobacterium sp.
CAGTTTCAAGACGTGCAGATTTTTCAGGATTCGCTGCAGGCCATGGAGTATCTTCAAAATAATACCAGTGATATTGTCATTACCGACCTTAAAATGAATGGTCCAAGCGGCTGGGATATTTTGAATTCTGTCAAGGGAAACAATACTATCCATGGTTTGAACAGCAAAGTAATTGCATTAACATCAGATGAATCACAGGTCAGCGTACAGCGTCCTCAAGAACAGGTAAATCAGTTTGATGGAGTTATGATCAAGCCTTTTAATATAACAACCTTCATCCAAATTTTAACATCTTAGATCATATTGCTAGATTATGCTGATAGTATCATCCCTTAAAGTCGACCTCCGTGCCTGTCGGCTTCGATACGAAATCAGATCTACATCAGGAAAATAAAGAAAGGGGCATTACAAAGATTTGTGCAGTGCCCCTTTTTCGTGCTTATTATTCATAATCCCGAAGCACTTCGTCACACCATGGTTGGTGTTAATTCTTAAGATATTATTTCAGCACCTCAGCTAACTTGGCATCCAACTCGGCATCAGTTCCATCACTTCCGCCACCGTATCGACCAATGATAATCCCTTGCGGATCAATCAAAATTTTGGTAGGAAGCGAACTTACACCATAACCTTCTGTCACATCCTGGCTTTTGTCAAAGTTTTTACCATCGTATTTTAATCCCCGAAGAACATGTTTCCAAATACCAATTTCATCCTTTTCCACGGCTTTATGCCATTGTTCGGGCTTGGTGTCATCATCTGCAATTCCGATAATCTCAAAATCTTTTGATTTGTATTGCTTGTATAATGAGATGAGATGAGGATTACCCTTACGGCAAGGGACACACCAGCTTGCCCAAAAGTCCAATAGCACATATTTACCTTTAAAATCCGTCAGGCTCAACGGTTTTCCGTCGATATCCGTGGTTTCAAACGCAGGTGCAGGTTTGCCTACTGCTCCACTCCGACGTTCTTCAAGACTTGTGCTGATTTCTTTGCCAAAACGGCTTGCTTTCACTTCATCAGAAAAACTGGCAAATAAAGCTTCTGTTTCCGCCACCGAAATACCATTCATTCTAAACATAAGCAAGTAAGGACTTATAAAAGACTTCGGATGACTCTTGATAAATGCCATATCCTTATCGCCCATTTGCACCTGATAAGGCTCAAATTTTTCTTTGATCGCTGCGGCTTCCTCACCAAGCAACTGCACCTTTTTCTCGAGCGCTTCCAGTTCGCGCGATGCCATACTGTATTCTTTATTTTTTGCAGCATACGCCTCGCTCAAAGGCTCCATAGCAAGATGGATAGCACTTTTATCATTTTCCAACTGTTTGTATTCCGTTTCTGTTTTCGATCCTGCGAGAACATAATCCTTTAAGCCATCGCCTTGCAGTTCCAATTTCATTTTTGCAGGCTCTAGATAGAATTGGATATAATCCCCTTCACTTGCCTCCATCATATTTCGTTTTTGTGTCAGAAAAGCTCGTGTTGGCTGCGACAAACTTCCTTTAAACTGAAAACGTTGTTTTATGACCGTTGTACTATCCAGGACTTCTTTCCCGTTCTCTTCAATATAAAACAAGTATAATTTATTCATTCCTGCCTCCTTGGTCAGACCATTAAGGACAAACTTTTTTTGGGCCATTCCGGTCAGTGGAAGTGCCAGCAAAACTGCTATTTTTAGTATATTTCTCATCGTAACTTAACAAATTGCGAATTTAGTAACTTGGTTATTTCTCTACCAGCCATAACCGGGATTCTGTGCTCCGAAAGTTGGATTTCTTTCAAACTCTGAATAGGGAACCGGCAATATATACTGCCATTTTTCTTTCATATTAGGATTAAACTGCTTCACAGTCTCCAAGGGCCAACGTAATAATGCCATCCAATCCGAGCCGTCCTCAGCAATCAGATTTCGCATGATTTCCTTAAAAACCTCCAGCGTTAGTTGATCGTGTGTATCCATCGCATTTAAAGCTGTAAAATCTGTTATTCCTGCTTTTGATTTGACTGTTTTTAGCAACTCTTTGATTTCCGTCATATTACCTTTCGACCGGGCGAGCGCTTCTGCTTTCAGTAAATAAGCTTCTGTCAGGCGAAACGCAAATTTAGCTTCAGCCTGTGCTCCCATATGCTTTACAAATACCTGCTTGCCCTTATTGAGTTTGAGCATCCAGTCTGCTCTTGGATCATTCTTTAAAAGATCCAGCAAAAATGCTGTGGCGTTGTAGTTATAGGTATTACGGTAATAGTACTTCTCCATCTCAGCAATCTGATTGGTAAATGCTTTCGTGCCCAAGATGACCTCCTTACTCGCAAGTCCTTTGGTTAGGAAAATATCCTCTACATGAGGTTCCAGTGTATAAGGGGACGGTCCGATCAGTTGATTGGCCAATGCCACGACCTGTGAATAATCTTGTGCTTTTTGTCGCAACATCAAAACGCGCATCTTCAACAGCATGGCTGCCCATTTTGTTGCATAATAATTTGGATTCTCCGCAGGTGCATTTGCGATTGCGTAATCGATATCCTCCAAGATAAAGGCATAAGTTTCAGCTACACTCTTCCGGGCGGTAGCGATGGAAGATACTGTTACCGGTTTAGTACGTATCATCACCCCAAATTTACTGTTTGAATCAAAAAACTCACCATAGTAGGCCAGCAACTTAAAGTTGGCATATGCACGTAGGAAACGAGACTCGCCAAGTATCTGAAGACGTCTGCCACCGCTAAGTTTCCCTTCACTCAGCGCCTCAATACCAGCAATCACCCCATTAGCTGCATTTGCTAACTTATAGTTTTCACTCCAGATAGGCAGTACCTCCCGTTCCTCCCGCGCGGTCATTGTATGCATCTCAGGCCGATCAGGCCCCTGATAATACTCCAAAACACCCGCGAATTGTGCTGGCAAGACCTCATGGGTAGGTGCCCATGTCGTACCAGGCATACCTGTTGTTCTATTTTCGCCCACATTCGCAAAGAAGTAGTAAGCCCCATTCAATGCGATTTCGGCACTCTTTTGATCAACAATAACATTATCGTCAACTTTCTCCTGTGTCGGTAACGCATTTAATGTTTTATCACAGGAAGTCTGCAATCCAAGCAAAGCGATCGCAGACAGGTAAAGTGGAAAAATCTTTTTCATATCAGTTCTATAATTAAAATCCAAAACGTACACCAAGTGAAAACATGCGGTTGCTCGGATAAGCCGAGATATCACGTCCACCGCCGATCACCGAGGTCGGATCATCCGAAACCTCTGGGTCCATGCCCGGATAGCTTGTTATTGTAAATAAATTTGTTGCCGAAACATAAGCTGACCCGCTACGCAATTTGAGACTCTTCAATATTCCGCTGTCAAAGTTGTACGACAAGGTGACAGATTTTAGTTTCAGATAGGACGCATCGAAGACATTCACATCGGCCAACGGTCTAAATTGTGATCCAGAACCATAAAGAAGTCTAGGCCTTGTAGCATTTGGATTATCTTCATTATAGCGGCCCAGTATACTAATACCACGATTGGCTAAATTATCTGCTGCCCCATTGGCCACATCTGCTTGGTAAATTAGATCATTACCATAGGAAAAGGTCATTAGTGTAGTCAATCCAAAATTCTTATAATTGAGTGTATTTGTGATGCCTCCAAAGAAATCAGGGGTAGCATTGCCAATAATATCCTGTTTATAGAAAGCTTCACCCTCTCCTATACCATTTGGATCCAGCTTATACTTCATATCACCAAGATTAATATAAGCTTCCATATACTCCAGAAAAGGGAAGCTTGCCTGATAAGCTTTTAACTCCTCTGCCGTCCGAATGAGACCATCGCTTAAATAGCCATACAAAAGGCCCAACGGTTCGCCTTCTTTTACGATGCTCGTCCCTAAGCTCACTCCATTTCGCTCATTTGGATTGGAGAATGGCCCGCCATCAATATTAAGCACCTTGTTTCTATTTTTTGAAATATTAAGTGCTAAATTCCAGTTTAGGTCTTTTTTGCGGATAATATCGCCACGGATATCGAACTCCAAACCTCTATTACGGATTTTGGCGATGTTAAGCACCACATTTGGATAGGCAGAACTAGGAGCCGTTGCGATATTAAGCAATAGACCATCTGTTACCTTTTCATAATATCCAATAGAGCCGCGCAAGCGTCCATTGAAAAAAGCATAATCCAGACCAGCATCTTTTTGTGTTGTTGCTTCCCACTTAATCCTGTCGTTTCCTAATTGCGTTGGAATAAACGCATTTTTACCAGCATAACTAACTGGTGAATAAAGAGTTCGGTAGAGATTGCTGCCGATATTCTGCGTACCAGTCTTACCCGCACTTACACGTACCTTCAGTTCATCGATCCATTGTACGTCTTTCAGGAATTCTTCCTCCGAGAGCTTCCAGGCTATTGCACCAGAAGGGAAATACCCCGTCTGATTAGCTGGCGCAAATTTCGATGAACGATCTGAACGTCCTGTGAATGTAAATAAATAACGGTCCTTCCAAGTATAATTAGCCCGCAGATAATAAGACAGTAGGGCATTGGTCTGTGCTGGACTGCTACCTTTTACGGCCACCGGAATTGCGGCCGAATTGAGGTTGTTTAAGAAATCATCATCGGGATACCCTGCCCCTGTTGCGGAAAAAAAATTCATCTTATAGTTTTCCCAGGAAGTACCAATCATAGCATTCAGACGATGATCTTCATTAAACTGTTTATCCCAGGTCAAGGTATTTTCAATAAATGTGTTGATCGACTCTGTATGTGCCTGAGATCCCGTTCCACCATTTGAATCACCAGAACCATAGAATCCGCTCATCATGACATAACTGGGAACATAGTTCAGCTGATTATAGCTGCTGTAGTTGATGGAGGCCACTGAACGCCATTTTAATTCCGGTAGGATATCCCATTCTGCTGCTAACGATCCTAGGAGCATGCCTGTTTTACCTCGATTGATCCCAGAAACCATCGCTAGCGGGTTTTGATAGCCCTGATATTCTGCCTGTAATAAACCAAAGTTCGAGAAAGATCCATCGGCATTATAGGGCGATTCGGTAGGTGGTGCAAATAGCGCTTGTGTGTAGGCTCCATTGGTAATATTATTGCTTGTATAGCTGTAATCGATATTCGTGTTCATCCGAAAACGGGGAGCTATTGTTGCATCCAGATTAATCTTACCGGATAAGCGATTAAAATCCGTCCCAATGATTGTTCCTCTTTGATTGTTATAGGCAAGTGAAGTATAATATTTGGTACTCATTCCACCTCCACGGATGGAGAGATCGGCATTTTGCAATATACCATTCCTCAAAACTAAGTCCAGCCAATCCGTATTGCTATTACCAAAAAAGGCTGGATCATTTTCTATTTTTGTCGATGTAGGATTAGGAGAATAGCCCAATCGCGCACGCTCGGTATTTAGATTATGAGCAGCTTCCCTCATAATCAATTTATACTGCTCCGCATTCAGTATTTTCTCCTTAAAAGGAGAAGTGAGTCCGGTGTAGTAGTTAAAATCCATTATGGGTTTGCTATCCGCCAGGCCTCGTTTCGTTGTAATAATCACGACCCCATTTGCGGCTTTAGAGCCATAGATAGCCGTAGCTGAGGCGTCTTTAAGAATATCTATGCTTTCAATATCATTAATGTTCAGGCCCGCTAGACTATTTAATCCCCGATTAAAAGATCCAGACACCATACTGCCCATATCATTACCGTAGTAGCTCTCCATAGGATTGACCACTTCAGCCGTACTCGATACATAACGATTTTGTACATTGACAGGTATGCCGTCAATAATGTACAAGGGTTCATTTGTCCCCAGCAGAGAAGCACCACCTCTGATCCGAATTCGGGCAACGGCACCGGGCGAACCATCGGCTTGCACCACCTGTACCCCCGCTGCCTTCCCAGACAAAGCTTGATCTATACTGGTGAAAGGTACATTTTTGATCTCCGAAGGGTTCACTGAGGCTACCGAACCTGTTAAATCGGATCGTTTTGTTGTTCCATAACCTACGACCACGACATCATCTATGACATTGGCAGAAGCGGTCATTTTAAGCTGTATTGTCTCTCCATCTACACGCTGTTCGATCAGGCTGAATCCCACACATGTACATAATAGGATATCCCCTTTTACTGCTGCAATGCGAAACTCGCCATTGACACCACTGATTGCTTGTATACTGGGTTTTCCTTTGACGCGTATGGTCACATTAGCCAGTGATTTTCCAGCTGCGTCTCTAACCACACCACTGATTGTCTGCTGCTGTATGCTTCGCTCTCTTTTCGCTACAACCACAATAGATTTACCATCCAATAGATAATCGAGGTTCTGTTCCTCAAAAATAATGTTGAGCGCTTCTTTGATATTCGCCTTGTCCAAGTTCACATTCACAGTCCTTGCCTTTCTGGCAAGTTCGCCTGTTAGGATATAATCATACCCAGTTTGTCTTTTTATTTCCTCCAGGACTTGGGATAACCTGCCCTGTTGTTTATGTAATGTAATGGACTGCCCATTTGCCCATCCGATTCCTGGAAAGAAAGAGGGAATCAAAAAATACATAGCCAACATTCCCTTTCGAATCAACTGGCGCTTAGGTGGTTTACATGGACTTCCCGTCCATAAATTAGGTAATTGTTTTTTCATAGTTAAGTTAGGTATAGATAATGTAACGCGATCAGTATTTTATTCCACAACCAAAGTTTTTCTTCCCTGATTGTCCATCATGACGCGAAACCTGATGTTAGCGCTTTTTTTCAATAGATTCAGTACCTCAGCAAGACTATTTTTACGGGAGACATTTCCATAAAAGGTCATATTGGGGTATGTCTTGACATATTGTATTTCTATATTATACCAGCGGGAGACACGGTTTAGTACATTGGTTAATGCTTCATTCTCAAACACGAAATCTCCATTGATCCAATCCAGTTCGATATCCTTGTCAAAAGACTGAATTTCATAGCTTTTCTTATTATTATTCCATACTGCCTGAAAACCGGGTTTAAGAAATACTTGCTTCGACTTTCCTTCAAAAGAAACGATGACGCTTCCTTCCACCAATGTTGTTTTCGACAGTCGTTCATTTGGATAGGCCTGAATATTGAAAGTTGTCCCCAAAACTTCCACATCCTGATTAGCCGTATGAACGATAAAGGGCTTTCTTTTTCCATTGGCTAATACTTTGGCGACATGGAAAAAGCCTTCGCCTTCCAATTCAACACGACGCACATCTTCAAGGCCAATACGCTGCGAGAAACGGAGCCTGGATCCAGCATTTAACTCTACCTGAGTTCCTTCAGGTAATATCAGACTAATTTTACCACCTTTTGGCGTCTCTATCTGAGTCATCGCTGCTTTTAGTGTTCCGTTGTTCTCGGATTGGTACTCGATCTCTCCAATCTTATTTTTTTGTACTTTAATACCACTTAGCTGGATGCTGTTACCGACTTTCAAACTATCAAGATCTACCGTCTTTCCATTTGACAATCGTATAAGGGCCTTATCCCGTGCCGGTTCCACCTGTTCGGCAGCGATATGGTGAGTATTGTCCTCTGAAGTATATTTTCCGTAAAATATTCCTAATCCGGCTAATAAAAAGATCAATAAGCTCGCAGCTATTGCATAATACATTAGCTTTCTAACACCCCTCTTTTCTATGTTTCTCTCTTCTTCTTGAAAACCAAGTTGTTGATGAATACCGGTCAATAATTTTAGCCGCATAGACTCAGGAGCACAATCCGAATGCTCATTGAAAAAATTCCGTTGGTTTGATTGTGCATACCAATCATCCAACTCTTTTGTTTCAGAATCGTTCAGAGTTCCCGACAGGAACTTATCAAAAAGTCCTTGTAAACGTTGGTGTTTGTACATTTGGTTAGCCTGTTTTATAGATATGTCGTTTCGGAGAAGCTAAGGTTCTACTCCAAAAAATATTTTTTTTCAAAAAAATAAGAAGGGAAGGCACTATTATCACATTCATCACCTCTTTGGGGTTCATGTGAGCATATTTGGGGTATTAGGGAACAATCAGATGTTCCTGTTAATTATCAATAACAATCGAAAGCAATAAGAAAAGTAAAAAATCTTTCTTCATTTCACCACGAAGCAAAGTCAATGCCTTATGAATATGTTTTTTGACCGTACTTTCGGAAATATTTAGTTTTTCAGCAATCTTTTGATGCGGAATATGTTCAAAACGGCTTAATTTGAATACCTCACGGCATTTATCTGGCAACGAATCAATTAATTTTTGCAGCTTTTCATTTGTTTCCTTCATCTCAAGTAAAGCGTCCGGAGACTGAACATCCTGCTCCGTAAAATGCTGCCAGGCGTCTATCTGCGCTGTACGTCTCAAAACGTGGCGATAATGATCGATGACTTTATATTTTAGTGCTGCAAACAGATAGCCATCAAGCGATGTCCGAATCTGAATTGTGTCCCTATTTTTATATAGATCCACAAACAATTGTTGGACTAACTCCTGGGCCTCCTCCGAATTTCCTAGTTTTGTAAAAGCATTATCTAATAAAACATTCCAATATCGATTATATAAACAATCAAATGCTTGTCGGTCATTATTTTTAATTGCCAACAACAAATCCCTGTCGCTTTGTCCCTCCTTGTTTTTCACAGTATACTTATGTATAAGAAACAAATAAACAGAATTTTATAGAATACTCCAAACCTTTAGACAAAGGTAGCAGGACTTTTCGTATGTCACTTTACCAACTGGGAGGTAAAGTACGGTACAGTTTACCAGTGCTAGTATCATTCTCTGGAAACAATTGGGGAGTACCTAAACGAAAGAAGCCCTTGACTGTTTCCAGCAAGGGCTTCCGTGTAAAAAAAGGCACCGACCTACTCTCCCACCTGTTACGGCAATACCATCGGCTCTGGCGGGCTTGACTGCTCT
>JAITLV010000177.1 GCA_031277685.1 Sphingobacterium sp.
GGGAATCTTACACCAACGGAATTATCAAAAAATATTAGACACAAACAACAAATAAATCAATTAGTAACGTAAATTAGAAAAGTCCAATCCCAGCTGTCGGAAAAATGGGGTACTTACATTATCAAGCGCTAGTTTTTCTATTCGAAATTGCCTTTTTTTTATTTTAATTACAAGGTAGTAAATAAATGCACTATGAGAAACCACCATGGATTTAGCATCTTCAAAATCAAACATAACGATCTCCATTAATGCATAGCGAATTCCACTAAGGTGTTCGCTTGTAGTTTAGCGTCTTTTATTTAACTGTTTTTATTTAAGTTTATAAATATTTGTGTTGAGTTTGTCTGGACTCTTCCACGATTCTACCACCGTTGATTTTTGCAGTTCCGAAGAAAGAGTTGTAAGCTTCATAGTAGGATAATATTTCTTAATAATATTTTTAATATATTTCAATTCAAGTCCATTTGAATTCTTAAAGTCTTCATCGATGGCTAAAATATTCTCGATAATGAAAGAGATTGAAGGAGTATCATTTAGTATTTTACTATATTCAGGGTTTTTGGAATGTTTTTTCTGGAGAACTTGACGTAAATTATTTGATGGCGTGAGAACGATAGAGGATATTTTATTGTATTCTACAGCAAAGAAAGCACTAGCTTTTTTTACTATCTCTACATCGAAAACGTATTTTTCGTTGGATTGGATGTATTTAATCCATCGATCCGAAGTTCCAAGGATATTCGCAAAATCCTCTATAGTAATACCGCTTTTCTTAAAGAAATTTAGAATATTCTTTTTTGCTATTTGTGCATCGTATATTTTCATATACACAAAAGAATTTTTAAAATGAATTATAAAAGGGAAAGTGATTTCTTTTTTATAATTCATTTTATTATATTTGTATTATTGTTTATCAGTGAAAAATGATCTACTGATATATTGAGCGTTAGACTTAAGAGCTTCGGCTGCAAATTCCGACAAATTGCAACGGACGAAGAGGTAGGTTTAATGCCCAAGCGGATATTTTGTGTACCTTTGGTATTCTATAACTTCTTGGGCTCCTACTGTAAATCCGTTCCGTTTGGCCGTCGGAAGCCTGCAGCGCGGTAGGTGGGAGCCTGTTATAGATACTTTATACCCCCCGCCCATGAAGCTCCTTTTATATATTAAAAAGAGTGAGTAATGAATCAAAAAAAACAATCCACAAAAAACATTTTCAAATCCCCCGAGTAGCTCGGTATGATTCAGCCAGCAATGATCTGGTCACATCAGCTATGGAATTCGAGATGCCCAATTATTTACCTAGTGATACTCATTCAAAAGAATTCTAGCACCGCCAATTAATCAATTTTATTACACGTGGCGTATAGCCTGAAAAAATAGCTGATTCAGTCGGACTGGAATAGCTATGTCCTAAGCTCGCCATTAAAATCTTAAGAATGAAATCTAATTACGCTCACCTAGTCCTCCTGGATATGGTGATCTTCGAGACGCATCAACCAGGATATGATCCTGTTAAGAATGTTCAGAACTTTTGGGAAAAGTATCCCTTAATCGCAATTCAAGACTATATTGTTGCTTTACAACCTGACACGAGGGATAAGGAAAATTTGAATGGCAATTCACAATTGTCTGAATTTTCCATTGAACTTCTGCGCACATTAATAGCTTATTTTATGATCCACATGACTCAATTGGATCTTGGTAAGGTATCTATTTCTTTGGAGGTAAACAAAGAAGCAATAGATACTTCTAAAGCGATCTCCGATTTCTTTAATCGCATATCCCCATCCAATACCAATTCCTAAAATGATGAAAAAATTAAAATTACAATCCAATAGCAGTGCACTGCTATATATTCAAATACTAAAGATCACCGTACTAGTGATCCTATATCTTCTAGTTTCTATGTTTAGTTTATCAGCTCAGACGCCCCGCAAGAAAAGCGGGGCCGACGGGCAATTAATCAAACCGCTGAAAGTGGGAGATAGTATCCCAGAGTCACTTTGGGATTTGCCGATTAATATCGTTAACGGTCCATCTAAAAGTGATTCATTTAAACTTAGGCAGTTTCTCAACAAGAAGCTGATCATCATTGATTTTTGGGCAACATGGTGCAGCCCCTGTATCAGGTCCATACAAAAGCTGGATAGCCTACAGCCAATTTTTAAAGATAATTTAGCTGTTTTTGCGACAAGTTATGAAGATCGTGATCGTGTAAATGCTTTCCTGAAAAAACAGGGAATAAAACTGTTCTCGGGTACAAAAACAGAATACCTGAAACAGTATTTTCCCCATAAAATGATCCCGCATCAAGTATGGATCAAGAATGGTAAAATCATCGCTATTACTGACGGATCTGATGCAACAGGTGAAAATATTCAACGCGCATTAACAGACGATTCATTTAAGCTTGCCACCAAAGATGATCGACTTGATTATTCGCGAAGCCGATACCTTACAGATTTTATAGACACGGCTGATATCAACAGTTTCACTGTTTCAACATTCAGTAGTGGACAAGATGGTCTCGGGAGCATTATTTCGCAAAAAATTTTACAAGACAAAATCTTTGTCAATTACATCAATGCTGATCCAATTTCTATGTTTTTGCATACGTTGCAACAACCCAGCAACAAAACGATCATCACCCATAAAAAGCTATTGCAAATAGATAAGCTTCATGGACTCGAGGCTATGTTCTGCTATCAATTGATCAGCAAGGATACTGCTAGATCACACTGGGTAAGACAAGTCTTAAACGATTTATCTCTTCAATTTGATGTCAAGATTGAACGCAAATTGCTTAGGAAAGAGTGTATTGTCATAAGCAAAGTAAAGGACAATAACTCCAAAGAGAGTATAAGCAGTACTGGCCATCCGCAGGACTTTCAGGACTTTGTTCAGCAGCTCAATTTTTCGATACGATGGAAAATGGATCAGCCTCTTTTTATAGATGAATCGGGCTTTACGGATAAAGTGACGATGCCTTACTATAAAAACCTCCAATTTGATCTTGAGAAGCTCAATCTGGTTCTAAGACCTTATGGTCTTATTGCTTCGAAAAAGAAAAGAAAAATAGACATGATCGTCCTTGCGGATAACAATACAGCTGAAAGGTAAGCCTAACATAAGATATCCTAAAATGAACCCTATACTAAGACAAAATAGCGAGCTCAAAGTATACTTTGTTCTCGTCATCATATCATTATTATCGGTCAATTTTGGCTATAGCCAAAATAATCGAGGTCTATTGACTGGAATACTGCGCGACTCTTCCACAAACGAGGCGATCGAAGGTGCTACCGTGGTACTTGTCGGTCAATCAACAGTAAAAGCGTCTACCGATAATAAGGGCAAATTCGAAATTAAAATAAACGTTCCGAAAGGAAGCCTGACCTTATTGCGGATAGGGTATCGACCTAAGACAGTAGCATTTGATCTAAGTGCATACACCACGATAGAAATTGGATTAGCTAAAGCTGATAACATGTTACAGGAAGTGTTGATCAACACGGGATACCAGCGTATTTCAAAAGAAAGGGCCGTCGGTAGTGTCGATGTGATCGGAACAGAACTGATCAATCGGAATGTCGGAGCAAACATAATCCAACGTATCGAGAACCTATCTCCGGGATTATTGGTTAATCATGGGGATGCTGCAGCACAGGATGCTTTTCTGATCCGTGGCCGCAGTACCATCAATGCCGAAGCCAAACCTTTGATCGTACTGGACAACTTTCCGTATGAAGGTGATCTGGAAAATATAAATCCCAATGATATTGCCTCTGTATCTGTGCTTAAAGATGCGGCGGCTGCTTCAATTTGGGGCGCTCGTGCTGGTAACGGTGTTATTGTACTGACCAGCAAAAAAGGAAAAATAGGAGCGACCACAGTCTCCTGGAATAGTAACTTGTCCTATAAGGGAAAGCCCGACCTTGATCACCGCAAAATAATGTCTTCGGCAGATCGCATCGCTTTGGAAAAGTTTCTTTTTGACAATGGCCGATATGATGCTTATAAAAATCCGACAACCTTAGGCAACAGAATTGCCGTAGTGCCCGATGCCGTGGAACTGATGATTGAGAATGCTCCTGATCTTGATGCGCAGTTAGCACAACTGGCTGGTCAGGATGTGAAAAAAGATCTTCGGAAATATTTTTATCAGGGCACACTGAATAGTCAGAATGCCGTGAATGTCAGCGGCGCAAATGACAAGATGCAGTATTACATTTCAACGGGTTTGGATAATGGACGTAGTCAATTGGTCGGTACATCCAACCAACGATTTACACTGCGTTCCAACAATCGCTTCAAAGTAACGGATCGGCTCGGATTTGAAACGACAATCAGTTATATCCGTACAAACAACAAGAATGGAAATAATGATGGGATGGGAACAGCACCCTCTGGTACGTATACCTTATCACCGTATGCACGCTTGGCTGATGACAATGGGAATGCGTTGCCCGTGTATCTGAATTATAGAAAAGGATTTTTGGACACTGTCGGTAATGGCCGCTTGTTGGACTGGACATATCGTCCCTTAGACGAAATAAATCGCGAGACGCATTCCACAGACAAGCAGGATTTACTTTTCGCTGTCTTGGCGGACTATAAAGTTGTCGATGGATTGCAGGCTTCGCTCCAATACCAATATCAGCATCAGTCCGGCAATGGTCGGGATTTATTCTCCGAGGAATCGTATTATGCGCGAAACAATATCAACGATCTTGCACAGATCAATCGTACCACAGGTCTGGTCACTTATCCATTTCCATTGGGTGGCATTATATGGCAGAATTATAGCAGTACCCGCAGCCATCAAGGTAGGGGACAGCTCAATTATTCAAAAAATTGGAAGCAGGAACATCAATTGGATGCGATGGCTGGATTTGAGATCCGGGCAATTCGGACTCAAAATGAAAGCTACCAAAACATAGGTTACAATGCCGAAAATGGAGCCTTGGCCAATCAGGTGGATTTGTTGACTTATTTCCCGCGGCGGGTATCCACAGGATCGAAGCGTATTGCATTCAATGATTATAAGGATGGGGCAGTAGACAATTTCCTGTCTTACTTTGGCAATTTATCTTATCGCTACAAAAATCGATATGATTTTTACGCTAGTTTACGAAAGGATGAAGCGAATCTCTTCGGCCTCAATACAAATGAAAAGGGTACACCGCTATGGTCAGTCGGTGTGGCTTGGGATATAGCTAAGGAAGATTTCGGAATCGACAAATTATTTTCCCGCTTTAAGCTTAGAGGTACCTATGGCGTCAGTGGAAATATTGCACGCAATGCCAATGCAATATCGACCATTACAGTAAATACGAGTGGTACTACGCATCCTTTCCCAACGGCTTATCTCAATACCATAGCTAACAGTAAGCTCTCCTGGGAAAGAGTGAAGCAGTGGAATGCGGGAATAGATTTTGAGTTTTTGAATAAGCGTATTGCCGGAACGATCGATTGGTACACTAAAAAAGCGGTCGATCTACTTGCGAGCACCCCGGTAGATCCTACCTACGGTGTGTCAAGTGTCTACATGAATGTAGCCGATATGAAGGGAAGTGGTCTTGATATTCAGATCAGCACACGAAATATAAAAGGCACCCTCAGCTGGGAAACCGTATGGATGTATAGCCATACAAGCTCCGAAATAACAAAGTACCTATTGCCGGTAGCGAGTACGAGCCAGCAATACCTCCCGATCACATTAGCGAATCCGCTACTTGGCAAACCGCTATATAGTGTGTTTGCATTGAAATGGGAGGGACTTGATCCGGCCAATGGTGATCCTCAAGGACTATTGGCAGGTAATCTTTCGAAAGATTATAATGCATTGTATAACCAGACACCTTTGGAAGATCTCGTATTTTTTGGTACTGCCCAACCGACGCATTTTGGCGTGATAAGGAATAGATTGACCTATAAACAATTTGATCTATCTTTTAGTATCAGCTTTAAACTCGGTTATTATTTCAGGACAAACTCGGTCAATTATACCAATATGTTTGCCGGTGACTGGTACGGGCATGCAGACTATGCGGCTAGGTGGCAACAGACTGGGGATGAGATGCACACAACTATTCCTTCCCTTGTGTATCCGGCCAATGTGAATCGGGACAATTTTTATAAATACTCAGAAGTACTCGTGCAACGTGGCGATCATATTCGTTTTGATGACATCAATATAGGCTATTCCATTCCTAAACTCGGAAAATTGAAAAATATAAGAGCCTTTATGTATTTCAATAATCTGGGGATGCTATGGAAAGCAAATCACCGCGCCATTGATCCTTACTACAACAATGCGCCAAGAGAAGCCAGGCAGGTAGCGTTTGGTCTAAATCTATCACTTTAATTTTTAACACATGAAATCAATTGTAAAGCTGTTGATAATAGCCCTACTGCTCAGTGGATGCAGCAAAGAAGAGTTTCTTAATGAAAAGCCTAAAGATTCATTGATTATCCCGACCACATTGGCTCATTTTCAAGCACTCTTGGATAGAGATGCTTATTTAAATGGAGCAAATGGTCAAGGGGTGACACCGCAGTTAGGGGAATCAGGTGCAGACAATTTTTATCTGCTGAATGCTGACTTCAATGCCAACTTACGTCCCCAGATGCAAAACTATTATACCTGGGATGCACAACCTTATGCCGGAGTGGAGGTATTGGACTGGTTATATCCTTACCGTGCGATATTGGCAACAAACACGGTTTTGAATCATTTAGATAAGATAGATGCATCACAAGCTGATTTAAATTACCTTAAAGCGCAGGCTTTATTCCATCGTGCCCATTTATTTTATCAGTTAGCGCAGGTGTTTGCACCGCCATATCGAAAAGGGGCTGCAAATGATGAAAAGTCAATTCCCCTGCGGATGACAGATGATATCAATGAAGTTTTAGTAAAGTCCACTGTAGTAGAAACTTACAATCTTATTGTGGGAGATCTAAAGGAAAGTGTAAAATACCTGAAGGAAAATAACGATTTTCCGACAAGACCTTCCAAACAGGCAGGCTATGCCTTGCTTTCCAGGGTATCTTTAATGATGCAGGATTATACTGCTGCTGAGAAATATGCTGATTCCTGTTTGGCTATCACCGATTTCCTATTGGACTATAACCAGATCAATATGGCCCTTACTGAACCGCTGACAGGTAAGAATCAATCGGGCATCATCAAACCGGAGGTGATCTATTGGACTGGTATGCTGGCAGATCCGTATCAATATTATCCAACGACATTTTTAAGTGCCCTAATTCCCGATCAGCTTTATAATAGCTATACCGAAGGTGATCTGCGCAAGAAATTGTTCTTTGAGAAGAGGCCTACTGGATATCGTTTTAGGGGAACATATAATTACTTTTCGACCAGAAGTAATTATTTCTCTGGCTTAGCAGTGGATGAGGTGTTTTTAAATCGAGCAGAATGCCGTGTGAGAAATGGCAAAGTCGAAGCGGGACTGGTAGACTTAAACCACCTTTTGGAGAAGCGCTGGGAAAAAGGGAAATATGTGCCTGTTGAAAATCTGTCTCAGGCAGACGCCTTGAAAGTAATTTTAGAGGAGCGGAGAAAAGAATTGATTTTTCGTGGGATTCGTTGGTCAGATCTGCGGCGGTTAAATATCGAGGGGGCCAATATTACCTTGCAACGTACGGTGAATGGGAAGAAATATGTGTTATCACCCAATGATCCGCGATGGACATGGCCATTTCCGCTAGAAGTAACAGCAAAATAAATAGGAAAACCCTCGTGAAAGATAATGCTTTCTCGGGGTTTTCCTTTGCTAACCAAAAGTATTACGGCTCTACATGATAACGAGTTGCATCTGCGGGAGTTACATCATTGATAACTGATGGTGCTGTACCAGGTTCAAAACCTTTAGCACAAATCTCCTCAAGAACTGGCTCACAACCATTTGAAGGCTCGTCAGTCGGACCTCCAGACAGTAACTGATAAGTACCATCAGGTTGTCTTTCATACCAATCCATTGGATCGGCATATTTAGTGGTGTTTGCAGATGTCAACGACCAAGTTGATAATCCTGCTGCAATGGCTAATCCTAGAATAGGCATCACATTTGTCTTGATAAATTTAATGAGGTTCATAACCTTAATTTTAAGATATTGTAAATTGATTTGTACTCCTGTCTGCTTTTTGCTGATTTTTCTGTCCGTAGCCCTCAGCAGGGAAAGCAGGGTAATCCATGTCTTTTGGCAGACGCGCCCTTCACTCGGATAGCCTTGCATCAAAGATTCGCTGTTGCTTTTGGTGCTATTCTTTTTTATGCCCATGATTTCGTTTTAACACGGGCTGCTTATTGCCACTCCGGTTTCTCCAGATAGGAACTGATTGAATGCTGCTATAGCGATATGTTTTATTGTTTACATCGGTCGTGACTACAGATTTTGAGACCCACCGTTGCAATACAAAGGCCCAGCTGCTGATTAGCAGAAGAAATACATTGAAGACAAAATGTTTTTTCCAACCGATCTGAATGATCAACCCACAATTACAGGGTAGCTTATCACTCCAGACGTGTAATATGGCTAGGCCAACATATGCTGTGAAAGCAGTCATTAGTAGTGCTGAAAATCCTAATCCGAGCAGTCGAGTAGGCTTGTAGCCGATCAATAGCGCGGCAATAAGTTCACAGCTTGGTACTGCATAAGCCAGAAAAATTGCAACTGGCTTTGAAAATGGCTGTCGGAGCATACCTTCCATGTGTTGCTCAAAATTTATTATTTTGTTATAGGCGACAAAGAGCCATATTCCCATCATCAATGACCCATAAAAGATAACGGCGATTTCTTTCCAATGAACTAAACAAAAGCGAACAAGCAACCGGGGCAATCGATACAATAGTCCAAATGCCTGTGTGGACGGCGAGGGGATCTTCTCAATCTGAAGATCTTGTTGACTGATCGGGCTGTTCGTTCTTTTCATTTTGTTTACCAAGTTTTACAATGCTAAATTACAATCTCCGACAGCCCCAGCGTTAGGCCGAAGATGATCTGGCGATAGGCAGGTTTTGCTTATCGCAATATCCGGCTAGTCAGGGCAAACATCCCTCTACTCACAGTAATCTTCCAGCCGATAGGGGTAGCCCTTCGGGAACTCATCATAGCTGTGCAGATAGGCCAGCACAATGGGGCATACTTTGCGCTGATTGAACAGCCTCACAATAGCGGGCATATCAAAGGGATCTTCCACATGAGTAGTATAGCTTTCCATTATCGCGATAATCTCCTGTTTGAGTGGCGTCTGCTTTTTTTCTTTTTCTTCGGGATCGAGAATGCTGTAAAAGACCTCGTTGTGCGCATCCTGCAGTTCGGCAATCTCGAGCAGCTCCACATCCCAATAGTCGAGTTTAAAGCCATAGCTCCTCAGGATAGTAAACAGGGCTTCGATGCAGTGATGTAGATCCATATCCTCAAGCAATGGCTCGGGGCAGGGCGGAAGTAGATTATAACAGTCGCGATGACAGTTCCCATCGAGTTGCCGACGCTGGGCGGCTGTTTTAAGCATCATATCTTGCATATCCTGAGGGTCAAAATAATAGGCGTCGGGTTCGCCCGGCCGAGAGATGGTCGAAGCACAGGTGATCTCGGTCAGGATAACGGCCAAGAGGTAAAAAAGCTCAAGCTGACTATTGTGCTCCGGCGGAAAGCTAAAG
>JAITLV010000205.1 GCA_031277685.1 Sphingobacterium sp.
TAATTCAAATAGTTAGCGTTATATTTGATTAAACCGTAACCAGTATTTGAAGTCTAATTTAACACTATGGGGAGAAATCTACTTAAAGCAGCTTGTTTAACACTTTTATCCGCACTGACATTGTGCAGCGGGGTGACTCGGGTGTATGCAAAATCTCCTTATGACCATACTATTGCGCAACATATTTTGGACGGCAGTGAGGCATTCGGGGAAGACAACAACATCAAGGACACAGAGAAACTTATCAATAATGTGAAGGTTTTCTATAATCCGATTGCGGAACAAATAAATCTTTCATTTAAATTGGCAAAATCGTCGAGTGTCTCTATTAAAGTAATGGATGCATTGGGCAATGAGATTCTCCAATTAATGAATGGCAACCTAGATTCGGGAATTCAAAATCTTTCCTTTGAGCATGGCGGAAAATTAACGACAGGGTTTTACTTTGTACGAGTAGTCGCTGGTTCAGAAACTGTGGTGAAAAGATTTTCTGTTCGATAAGAAGATAACATATAATGTAAGTTCATTCGTATACATAAAACAGTAAAGGGAATCATTTGATTCCCTTTACTGTTTTATGTAAAACTTTATTTGTTAATTCTAGTCTTGTTGTATTTCTTCGATCCACAGTCCATCATCTTGAATGATCTTGATCAATTCGTCTAAGGCATGTGCGGAACTTACATTTTTCTTAACGATCTGCTGACCTCTATATAGCGTCACTTTATCAGGTCCCGCGCCAACATAACCATAGTCAGCATCTGCCATTTCTCCAGGTCCATTAACGATACAGCCCATGATGCCAATTTTTAACCCTTTTAGGTGATTGGTACGGCTACGGATCATCTGTGTAGTTTCTTGGAGATCAAATAAAGTTCTGCCACAGCTTGGGCAGGAAATATATTCTGTCTTGGATATTCTAGATCGTGTTGCCTGTAAAATTCCGAAAGAAAGCGAGGCGATGTTTTCTAATGCCGTTGCCGGAGAGTCTATCCATATTCCTGACCCCAATCCATCGATCAATAATGCACCTAAATCCGTAGCGGCATAAAGCTGTATTTTTGAAATAGGTTCTTCGGGATTCATAAAATCACCAATAGGTCCTGAGAAGTCTTCTTCCAGATAAGAACGTTTGATAATGACTGGATTGTCGATCCCGATTTCCTGCAGGTTTCGGAAGAACTGTCTTTGATCTGCCATACCATGCAGGTACCCTGTCTCTAATATGAACACAACAGTTTTGTCGAGTTGCAAGGATTCAAACAGCGGGGTTAACAAATCTGAATTACAGATTTTGACAATATTCAGGACTTTATCCTTGTTGTCCGACTTTACGAATTCGTCTAAGGTAAAGAGGGGATGAATATTAGTTTGATCGGTAAGTTTTGACCAGGTGTTGTAGTTATATACTTGCTTCAGATTTGCCGGCATGGTAAAGGATGGCAAATTGTCTGCGAGATAGACAAAGTCTACAGACTGCTCACCCATGTGGTATTTATCTAATAGGATATCATAGCGATAGCCAACTTTGGAAAGGATCTGAGCGTCTTTCAGATTTTCTTTAGAAATGTCGACCACAATCCTTGGTACCAAAGAGCCTCCGATAAAGGTATTAACTTCCTGGCTGGCATAAGGAACATTTGGTGCGTCTGGAGAGAGCTCAACAATCTCTTGTTTGGGTTGACTCTCGATGTTTGCTTTTCTTTTACTGTATCTATTGACAAGTGCTATGGCGACTGGAGCTTCCCGTTCAGGCTCTTCGGTTAACGATACACGTACAGTATCACCGAGCCCATCTTCCAAAAGTGTTCCGATACCAACGGCAGATTTTACACGACCATCTTCACCGTCTCCAGCTTCGGTTACACCGAGATGTAGGGGGTAGTTCATGTTTTCGGAAACCATTTTTTCGACCAGCAACCGATAGGCTTTGACCATGACCTGTGGGTTGGATGATTTCATTGAGATACAGAGATTATAGAAACTCAGATCTTCACACATCCGGATAAATTCCATGGCAGATTCGACCATCCCTTCGGGGGTGTCGCCGTAATGACTCATGATCCTGTCAGACAGTGAGCCGTGGTTGGTACCAATACGCATAGCGGTACCATTCTCCTTACAGATATTTACAAGCGGAGTGAATTTTTGATAGATGCGCTCTAACTCACGCTTGTATTCTGCATCGGTATAAGATAGCTGATCAAACTTTTTCTTGTCTGCATAGTTACCAGGATTGACTCTTACTTTCTCGACGATACGAGCGGCAACCTCGGCAGCATTTGGTGTAAAATGAATATCAGCAACTAAAGGGACCTTATAGCCTCTTTTGCGAAGTTCATTTTTTATGTTAGCTAAATTTTGTGCTTCTTTAATACTAGGAGCGGTAATACGAACGTATTCGCAGCCCGCCTCAACCATTCGAATGGTCTGCTCAACTGAGCCCATCGTATCCATTGTATCTACTGTAGTCATACTTTGAATACGAATGGGATTATCGCCACCCATGGGAATATCACCGATCTGAATTTCCCTCGTTTTCCATCTCGAATAATCTACCTTGGAATTACAATAGATTCCAGGTAATGTCAACATATTACTTGTGTCCATATCTAACACAAAGTTAGCTTTTCTTGACTAGAAATCGGGTGTCAATTAATATCTTCTAATTTTTATTGACGCGATGCCACCGTTGATGTCAAAATCGAATTTTTGAGCAGCAGTATCGTAATTTGTCGATTTTACTTCACCTTCACTTTTCAGGAAATCACCCTCATAATCTGTCGACGATAATGCATTATCACTTGTAATACGGCAGGCAGCGTTTTTTGGGATTGAAATTTCAATAGAAGAGGCTCCAGCATCCATCGAAATTTTAGTAGTTGCCTGTGGTTGTCCCAATTTTAACTTTAGGCTAGTCGCCCCAGCATCGATATCCAATGTTTCTATTTTGTAGGGTGAAAGATCCAAATTGGCATCGATTGCCCCTACATCAAAATTCAGATTCCATAGGATCTTGGGGTTTAAAGCGATGAAAGTATTGTTATTTTTGCTATTAAAATCCTTGTTTTTGAATTTTCCTTTTAGGTTGATATCCAATTTATCAGCAGATTCTCCATGTACAGTTATGCCCAGTAAATATTCTTTTGATGTGTTAAATGCGGAGAATATTTCTGTGTTAGTGCTACTATCATTTCTTAATGAAGTGGCTCCCAAATCGAGGTTTAAGGTAGCACTATGGATTTTATCATCCAACGGTACATTCAGTTTTTCTGTTGTATAATTTGTTTTATCATTGGGGTCGTCTATATTGATGTTTACGCCCTTACTTTTTAATAATTGTGTTAGAAGTGGTTCCTTTGGTGTTGACAGCCCTATGTAAGTCAAAAAACCTAAAATTACGACGGTAGAACCAATGGCGACAAACTGCCCGATCTGTTGGTCTTTGGGCACGAGCATACGAATTCCGGCAAGGACAATAAACAGTGGCCAATATCTAAAAATACCTGCCCAATTGAAAGAAATCGTGTCGAGTTGTGATAATAATAAAACAACTCCTATAAAGAGAATGGTGATACCAGTTGTTATTCTTCGTGTATTCATAACTAATTCCGTTTGTTAATATATCTCAAAAGTAAGTGGCTTTGGGAGATATCGTATGAATGTTTAGGCTATTATACAGAAAAAATCGGTAAATGTGACTAATTGATCGGTAAGTAATTTCGTTTTTTGCCTACTTTTTAGGTTTTTGCTTGTTTATATATTTGCTGGAATTAATTACCTTTAAAGGATACATGGACTAAATGGAATGTTTGGCTATGTGTAATACATTGAATTTAAATTGATAACATGATTTTTCATCACATCGGTGCATATCTTATACTACTGAAATCGGTCTTTAAAAGACCGGAAAAGGGCCGTATTTATTGGAAGGAGACTGTGTTGGCGATGACCGATATTGGAATAGGCTCATTGGGACTTATTGTGATTATTTCGACTTTTATCGGGGCGGTAATGACGATGCAGATTGCTTTTCAGATGGTTTCTGATCTTATTCCCAATTCGATTATTGGTTCCATCAATAGGGATTCAAATATTTTGGAACTTGGACCTACAATTTCTGGCTTAGTATTAATGGGTAAAATCGGTTCATCGATTTCTTCTCAAATTGGATCAATGCGCGTGACAGAGCAAATTGACGCCTTGGAGATTATGGGCATCAATGCTCCGGGTTACCTTATATTACCTAAAATATTGGCAGGTGTGACTATGATTCCGATGTTGGTTATTATCGCTATCGTCTGTGCTTTGGTCGGAGGACTATTGGGAGGATCTCTCTCTGGCGCTGTGACACCAGCGGATTATATATTGGGTATTCAAGATAATTTTAATGGTTTTACGGTTACGGTTGCGCTGGTAAAAGCTTTCGTATTTGGTTTTATTATTACTTCCGTATCAGCATATAAAGGGTATAAAGTGAAGGGCGGAGCACTTGAAGTTGGACAAGCGAGTACTGAAGCTGTCGTCGTAGGTTGTATTACCATTTTGGCAGCAGATTATGTAATTACTGCATTAATGCTTTAAAGAGATCATATGATTCAAATTGAAAATATTAATAAGTCTTTTGGTGATAACCATGTTTTAAAGGGAATCAGTGCAAACTTTGAACCGGGAAAAGTGAGTTTAATTATCGGTGGGTCCGGGTCCGGGAAAAGTACTTTATTAAAGTGTATTGTTGGATTACATCATCCAGAAAAAGGAAAAGTTTTATTTGATCAGACTGATTTTACCCGTATGAATTTTGAAGAACGGGTGCCTATCCGAAAAGAAATCGGTATGCTTTTCCAAAATTCGGCCTTGTTTGATTCAATGACAGTCGAACAGAATATTATGTTTTCTTTGGATATGTTTACGGATATGTCCAAATCAGAAAAATTGGATCGTGCAAACCATTGTTTGGAACAGGTTAATTTGGAAGGACGAAATAAGTTATTCCCAGCAGAGTTATCTGGAGGTATGAAAAAGCGGGTTGGCATTGCGCGTGCAATCAGTATGAATCCCAAATATCTTTTTTGTGATGAACCCAATTCAGGTTTAGACCCTGAGACTTCCATTGTCATAGATGAGTTGGTTCTTAAAATAACACAGGAATTAAAGTGTACCACAGTCGTTGTGACCCACGATATGAATTCTGTTATGGGGATCGGTGAATATATTTTGTTCCTCTATAAAGGGCAGAAATTTTGGGAGGGATCCAATAAGGATATGATGCGCTCAGATGTTGAGGAATTAAATAATTTTGTGTTTGCAAGTCCCTTGATGAAGAGTGCAAAAGCTTCTATGGGAGAATAAATAAATCATGTACCTGATCGAAGACCGTGACTGCTTGCCATGTTCTTGAAGGTTGTTTGATTTTATTGAATTACATTGTTTCTTAGGTATCTTGACGGTACAAATTGTAGCTGTAACTCGGATAGGATAAGGCTAAATTTCAATATAAAAGAAATTTAGCTTAATTTTGTCGGAAAATTTTGATTTTGGCAACAACGAATATACAACTATTGACCCCACAACATTGGAAGGACTACGAACTCATTGACTGTGGTGATTTTGAAAAATTAGAACGTTTTGGAGATCTGATCTTAATTCGACCAGAGCCACAGGCGGTATGGCCGAAAGCTTTGAGCGATGCCGAATGGAACAAACGTTATCATATCAAATTCAAAGGGCGTTCAGCTACTTCTGGTGAGTGGTTGAAAAAAAATCCGAAATCCCAAGACCGTTGGCATATTCAATATAAAAACGATGATGTGGCGATTAAGTTTAGGTTGGGGCTTACATCATTTAAACATGTGGGGATTTTTCCAGAACAGGCTGTCAATTGGGATTATATTTCAGAATCTGTCCGTTCTTTTAAAACTGAGAAACCAAAAGTTTTAAATCTCTTTGCTTATACTGGTGGTGCTTCACTAATCGCAAAAGCTGCTGGGGCGGATACAACACACGTAGATTCCATTAAGCAGGTCGTTACCTGGGCTAATGAGAATATGGAAATCTCTAATCTGGATAATATTCGTTGGGTAGTTGAAGATGCTTTGAAGTTTGTAAAACGTGAGCTGAAACGGGGCAACACTTATAATGGTATCATTTTGGATCCACCAGCATACGGACATGGACCAAAAGGAGAGAAATGGAAGTTAGAGGATCATATCATGGAAATGATGACCGAGGTTGTTCAATTATTGGATCCTAAAGAGCATTTCTTGATTTTGAATACATATTCTTTGGGTTTCTCTTCGGTGATTGTTGAGAACTTAATAAAAACAGCATTTCCAAAGGTAGAAAACTTGGAAATTGGCGAACTTTTTCTGCAGGCTACCGCTGGACCGAAGCTACCATTGGGTGTTTTTGGGAAATTTCGCAAGATTGCAAAATAATTGATTCAGTTTGTAGAAACATGAACAATAGATAGAAACAAAGAAGGGACATCATAGGACGTCCCTTCTTTATTTCTTGGGGCCAGGAATCTGCTTACATAGCGATGTTATTCAGGCGTATTGTTGCAAGTTCCAGTTGTAAGGGGATCGCTTCCATTGTGCCTTTGGATAGATGGAGGAGCTGGCTTTGAAGCTGATGATAATAATCTATTCCTGCTTGTAATTGCGCCTTGAATTTAGCCACATATTTTATCTTTTTATCATTGATGCGGTCCTTGTTGTCCATCACATATTTCTGAATATGGTCAATGTAGAGATTTAATTCATTGATCAGGACAAATGGTCTATCCGAATTTTCCAAAATAGAAACCCGACCATAGATGTGATCAATCATCTGTTTTAAAGAATATTGATTTTTAAACCAGAACAGATTGGGCCCCGGGCAAATGGAAACAGCGGTCTGCTCCTTATTTCGCTGAATATTATATTTGAGATAGGCCGGAGCAGCAAGACCTTCACAGAGACAGGTTTTTTCAGTGATGGCATCAAAAGCCTTAGTAAATTCCTCAGATGAAAGTTGTTGTTGTTGCAGCTCCTGAATTTTTTTGTGCTGGTAAGCCCGTGAGGCTGTACAGATAGGTTGTTCTCCAAATTCACGATTAGAAATAAGGTATTCTTTTTTACAAGGGCTTCCTGGTCTTCCTTTTTGGATACGTTCCAATCGTAGCTTTTCGGCACTACTCGGTCTAAAATTGTTAAAAGGAACACCCAATGGGGATGCCCCGCTACAACAGAAATCTGACTGTTCAGCTTCCTCGAGCGCTTTCAATGTTTCCGTATCTACCGTAGTAGCTTCAGGAACCATTAAGAACGGAGAACCCCAGCCGACGGCATCAAACTCATAGTAATCCAATAGAAATTGATGTTCCATAGCTGTGCCTACTCCCCCCTGTACAGTGTACCTGATCTGAGGTAAATCGGTCAGCACTACTCCCTGTAAAGCCCAGTAATCTTGATAGATCGTAAAGAGTTCCGATTGTAAATTTTCTTTTTTCTCTTTAAATTCTTCCAGAATGGGCCCCAGTAGAAAACCATCTGTTGCGAAAGCGTGTCCGCCACAATTTAAACCCGACTCAACCCGGAATTCAGATACCCAGACGCCTCTTTTCGCAAGGTACTTTGCCTGAATAAGGGATGATCTGAAATCACTGACTTTCAAGACTACTTTCTTCTCAAAGCTACTATCAGCTTTGGGAAAGAAGGCTGGTATCTCAGCTAGATAGGCATATAGATGCGGATTCATTCCTGCGGATAGAATAACAGCGGAATGTAAAGAGGAGTTGGCGAATCCACGTAAGGCGGCTAAGGCATCCGAGTAGTGCTGCGCTAATGGGGTACCATTCTTAAAATTTATTTTGTCCACTTTGGACATAATATTAACATCGATGTCTCCGGGTTTCAGATAATTGATCAACAGATCCTGGAGTTCTGTTTTGATCGCGCGATTTGTTTCAATTTCCATCGCGTGATAGATCGGTTTTGAGGGGTGTGAATCCGGTAATAGCTGGAAGTATTTTGTCAACTCAGAATCTGCTGTAAAGGGTTGCTGCCTGAGCTCCTTTATCTGCTGATCCACTAGCGTTTTGACAAGGTCAAGATAGGCAGTTATGCGATTGGCCCGATAGTCTTCTTCTTGCTTTTGGATGGGAGTGTAGCTCAGCTGATGAAGTTTGCAGTAATACGATCGGATGCGTTCAATGAGCTCGTCATCTACAATAGACATAACCGTTGAGATACCATAACGAGCAACTTTGATTGCCGAGTCTATTGAAAAAGCGAGACCTAATACAGGAATATGGAAAGTGTGCGTCATTCTTAAATAGTTCTTTTACGAAAAAAGTAAGAATAACGCACAAAAAAAATAATAATTATACGTCTAAAGTGGTGATTGTGATCACTACTCAAATATGACCGTTTTGTAATCGTTACGCATGACACGGTCTTCGCTGAGTAGGCGGATTGCCCGGCTTAAAACTGCTTTTTCAATTTCTTTTCCGGCGGTAACCATATCTTTTACAGTATAGGTGTGATTGACATGGCGTATGTCCTGAACAATGATCGGCCCTTCATCAAGTTGATCGGTAACAAAGTGCGCTGTCGCACCGATGATTTTTACCCCCCGGGCATGCGCTTGTTTGTAAGGATGAGCGCCTATAAATGCTGGTAGAAATGAATGATGAATATTAACCAATTTATTTTCGAATGTTGCAACAAACAATGGTGAAAGGATACGCATAAATTTCGCCAGAATAATATAGTCGAAGTTGTATTGTTTAATCTGTTCTATCAGTTGTGTTTCAAAATCTTCTTTCGATAAACCTTCATGTGAAATACAATGGAATGGAATCTCAAACTTATCTGTAAATGAACGTAAACTATCATAATTACCGATGACAGCCTGTACTTCTGCGCCCCAGGTTTCAAAATGCTGGCGAACCAAAATGTCAGCCAGACAATGATGTTCTTTGGTCACCAAGACAACAATTTTCTTTCGGTTACTGGGATTGACTTGAATCTGGGCAGAAGGGGGGAGTACTTCGGCTAAGGCGTTGGCGAGCTGTATTTGATCAGGGAATACACCATTGCAAACAACACGGACAAAAAACTTGTTAGCCTCTTCATCGACATACTCTCGCATGGTAATAATGTTAAGCTGATATTTTGCTAAGGTGTTGGAAATATTGGCTACCAATCCAACGGCATCTTGACATTGGATCAGAATTAAGGTTTGGTTGTGCATGAAATATAGGTCGTAGGTCGCAAAAAAGCGGGTAATTTAACCCGCTTTTTTCGTTAATTCTTCTTCAAGGTCAACTTCCACACGTAGATTTTCGACAATATGTTTTTGTCGGTCTGGTGTATTTTTGCCCATATAATATTCTAGTAATTGTTGTATTTTATTGTCTTTTGATAAAATAACAGGGTCAAGACGGATGTCTTTTCCGATAAAAAGACCAAATTCGGAGGGTGATATTTCACCTAGACCTTTAAATCGTGTGATCTCAGGCTTAGCTCCAAGTTTGGCAATTGCTTTTTGTCTTTCTTCATCCGAGTAACAATAGATTGTTTCTTTTTTGTTCCGAACCCTAAATAACGGTGTTTGGAGAATAGAAACATGCCCTGCTTTGACCAAATCAGGGAAAAACTGTAAGAAAAATGTCAATAAGAGAAGACGGATGTGCATCCCATCGACATCGGCATCGGTGGCAATAACGATATTATTGTAACGTAATCCATCGAGGCCATCCTCAATATTGAGGGCATGTTGCAGGAGGTTGAACTCTTCGTTTTCATAAACGATTTTTTTGGACATGCCATAGGAGTTCAGGGGTTTTCCTTTTAGACTAAAAACTGCCTGGGTCTGTACATCACGTGACTTGGTGATTGAGCCAGATGCAGAATCTCCCTCTGTTATGAAAAGTGTTGTCTCTTGGTTACGTTCGTTTTTGTCACTAAAATGAACTTTACAGTCGCGCAGTTTACGATTGTGTAAAGATGCCTTTTTAGCTCTTTCATTAGCTAATTTTTTGATGCCAGCAATATCCTTACGCTCTCTTTCAGACTGAAGAATACGCTTTTGAAGTGCATCAGCTGTACTTGGGTTTTTATGTAAGTAATCATCCAATGCTTTTTTGACAAAGTCATTAATGAATGTCCTTACAGTAGGTCCCTCAGGACCGACGCTTTGCGAGCCTAACTTTGTTTTGGTTTGTGATTCAAAAACAGGTTCTTGTACTTTGATCGCGATAGCACCAATGATCGAAGAACGAATATCCGATGCATCAAATTCTTTTCTATAGAACTCACGGATTGTTTTGACAATTGCTTCACGGAAGGCTGCTTGATGTGTGCCGCCTTGTGTTGTATGCTGTCCATTTACAAAAGAATAGTACTCCTCACCATATTGTTGTCCGTGTGTCATAGCGATCTCAATATCTTCACCGCGTAGGTGGATGATTGGATAGCGCATGGATTCGGCGTCAATGTTCCTTTCTAACAAATCTTTTAGTCCATTCTCAGAGATAAACTTTTGCCCGTTAAAATTGATCGTAAGACCTGAGTTTAGGAAAACATAATTCCAGATCATATTCTCTACAAATTCGGGGCGATATTTGTAATTTCTGAAAATAGAATCATCCGGATAGAATGTTACTGATGTGCCATTGCGTTGCGTGGTATCTTTCTGTTCGTCATTCACCAATTCCCCTTTGGAGAATTGTGCGATACGGGTTATATTTTGGCGGTATGACTGTACTGTGAACTGACTGGATAATGCATTGACAGCCTTGGTACCGACACCGTTTAATCCAACAGATTTTTGAAAGGCTTTACTGTCATATTTACCACCGGTGTTAATTTTGGAAACTACATCTACGACGGAACCGATTGGAATTCCACGGCCATAATCGCGTACGGAAACTTTGTTCTCGTTTACGGTGATATCAATGGTTTTACCTGCGCCCATGACAAATTCGTCAATCGAGTTGTCGACGACTTCCTTCAATAAAACATAGATGCCATCATCGTAGGCCGAACCGTCTCCCAACTTTCCGATGTACATTCCCGGACGAAGGCGGATATGCTCTTTCCAATCCAGGGACCTAATACTGTCTTCGTTATATGTACTCATAAATTTATGTAGAACTTAGCTAACAAAAGTATAAAAAATAAACCACGATATGTAGTGTGAAAGACTAAATTTTTTAGATATTGGCGGATTCTGGTATTATTTGAAAAATTGTTCATTTCGGAGGAAATGTTTACATTTAACGTAAGTAATTGTAAAGAGAAAAATCTATGGGATTATTTGATAAAATAAGGAATGAATTTATTGATATTATCGAGTGGGTCGATAATAGTACGGATACGATTGTGTGGAAATTTCCAAGGTATCAGAATGAAATCAAAATGGGGGCACAGCTTACCGTACGGGAAGGACAGGCAGCGATTTTTTTGAATGAAGGCGTAGTGGCCGATGTATTTCAACCCGGAAGATACGAATTGACAACGCAGAACATGCCAATTATGACGACCATTCGGGGTTGGAAATATGGCTTCAATAGCCCCTTTAAGGCCGATGTTTATTTTGTCAACCTACGTCAATTTGTCAACCAGCGCTGGGGAACCAAAAACCCAATTATGTTACGTGATCCCGAATTCGGTCCGATACGTCTGCGTGCTTTTGGGAATTTTTCATTTCAAGTGAAAGATGTCCCTGTTTTTATGAAACAGCTGGTCGCAACCACACCAGTGTTCACGGTCGATGATATTACAGAACAATTGCGCAATATTGCTGTGTCGAGAGGCATGGATGCTATTGCAGAATCAAAAATTCCAGCATTGGATCTGGCTTCTAACTATGATGAAGTTTCGGCACTGATCCAACAGAAAATAACAGGAGATTTTGAAGAGATTGGATTAAGCTTAACCAAATTTCTGATTGAAAATATATCATTTCCAGAAGAAGTTGAAAAAGCATTGGATAAAAGAAGTAGCATGGGGGTCGTTGGAAATCTGGGGGCCTATGCACAATTTCAGGCGGCGAATTCCATGGAAAAAGCAGCTGAAAATCCAAGCAGTGGCGGTATCGTAGGAGCTGGATTCGGTGCCGGTTTGGGAGCAGGGATGGTTGGACAGATGGGCAATGTATTTCAACATAATAATTTTGATGGAAACAACCCTACTGGTGCTACTGGCGCAGGGGCTGCTGCAGCTGGATCAGTTGGGCCGCCACCGTTACCCAAAGCTGTCGCTTATTACCTCGCCATAAAAGGAAAACAGGAGGGTCCTTTCGACCAACAGCAATTGCGTGGATTGGTTGGGGAAGGTACGTTTACCACTTCGACTTTAGTATGGAAGGAGGGACTTGATAACTGGACGGAAGCGGACAAAATTATTGAATTGAAGGATTTGTTTTCGCAAACCCCACCACCAATTCCTGGTGTTTAGAGATATTTTGCTATCACGAGTATGAGTTTTGAAGAGAAAACCTCCGAAATTGATCGGGGGTTAAAATGCCAAGGTTGTGGTGCTTTTTTGACGTATCAACCTGGGACTTCCTATCTGGAATGTGCCTATTGTGGGACAAAAAATGAAATTGCGGACGAAATGCCAGCAGATGGCGAGATCGAAGCGACAGATTACAAGGTTTTTGGGAAGGCTATGGAAGGTGTAGCGGATGAACGTTATAGTTATGTAGCTGAGGTTGTTCATTGCAGCAATTGTGGCGCCAATTCGAGATTGAACCCACATGTTACGGCAGACGTCTGTGCTTTCTGTGCATCGCCATTGGTGATTGACCATCAGCAAAAACGTATCGTCAAACCACATGGTCTTGTGCCTTTTTCTGTAGATTACAAAAGTGCCTTTGGCTTATTGACGCAATGGGCAGGGAAGGTATGGTTTGCACCGAATGACTTTAAGCGAATTTTTAATGCTAGGAATGATCGTTTAAAAGGTGTATATGTGCCTTTTTGGTCTTACGATGCTGATGTACATTCTGATTACGTAGGATCGCGTGGAGAATATTATTATGTGACGCGGACAAGACGTAATTCGGATGGTAAGACGGAAGAATATGAAGAAAGACGTACAAACTGGTATCCAGCATCCGGAAGTATTTATAGCCAATTTAAAGATATTGTTATTTCGGCCTCGACTTCTCTTCCAGAGAAGTTTTCTGATAAAATAGGTCCATGGAATCTTGGTTATTTAAAGCCTTTCAATGAGCAATATCTGAGTGGCTTTATCGCGGAAACCTTTAGTGTGGATCATGTGAAAGCTGCAGCGTCGGCCCGCGCGATTATGGATCGAGAAATCGAGCGACAGGTGGAAGCGGATATCGGTGGAGATACACAAGATATTGATTCCATCGATAGTGATTTTAAGTCTATCAAATTGAAATATATTCTGTTGCCAGTATGGCTGTCCGCTTATCAATATAAGGGCAAGAGTTATCAGATTATGGTCAATGCATTTAATGGTAAGGTTTATGGACAAAGACCTTATAGTTTCTGGAAAATTGCTTTTTTATTACTGTTAATACTGGTGGTATTATATCTGTTGAGTTTTATGGGCTAACTGTTCTGTAAAGACAATAATAGAAAAGAGCTGTAATCGAAAGATACAGCTCTTTTTTGTTGTTGTAAACATGTAATTATTTATTCAATGAAAGCAAGAAGCCAATCGTGAAGTTTGCATCCCAGTCAAATACGAATGTATCGCAATTGGTAGCATCTTTAATTGCTTTGTAGATATTAACACCACTTTTGGTTTTTATTTTATCGGCTTTATAGGAAGTCGGATCATTTAACACAGTAAATCGTTCTTCTCCCTGACGTGTTTGTGATGCGAGCTCAAAAGGAACACCGCCAATAATAAAGCAGACTTCTCTTTTTGTGGCAGGTATTTTCTCACCTAATTTTTTTACCTCTGCATAAACTGCATCATCTTTTAGATCTTTTTCATAATATTTTGCACCTGGTGCTTCCACTGATTTAGTATCGCCGTCAATCCAGGAGATTTTTGTGTTGCCAGAACCGATATCTACGACGAAAGAATTGTCTTCGTAAGATTTAGGAAGAACAGATTTAAGTGCTAACTTTCCCTCTTGTTCAGCGGTAACCAAATTAACGACAAAACCCATCTTTCTAAGTTCGGAACTGATAACAGTGGTCTTAGGTTCTTTTTGTGCACCAGAACTGATAACAAAATGAATATTTTTTGATTTCACACCTTTATCGAGCATCATACCAATATAATCCTTTAACCCTTTACGGATATCTTCTGTGTTGGCGAGGCCTTCGTAGGCAAAGGATTTACCAAAATCTTTGGAAATAATTTCCCAGCGATTTTCTTTATCCATATTGACGACAAAAGAATTAAAGCCCGAAGCCCCCACTTCAACAACACCCTTATACTCACCGTCTACAGGCTTTTCTGGTTGGTAGTTGAATGAGCGGGTATTTTCTGATCCCGAAGTTGCTGGACCGGCAGCGTTGATATTAGTTGAGTCTGGCTTGACTGCGAGCGTGGTGTCAAACTTCCCGGACTGCATAGCCCAATAGCCTATAGCAAGAATTGGTAAAGCGATAATAATTGCTTTGATAGGCCATCTTAACCTAGCCCATGTTGATTTCTCTTCCATAATTTTGAATAATATGATATTGTTTTGTTAATTAATCGAGTAATGTAAACCCTTTGTCGATTTTTTCTTCAGGTTTGAGTTCGTAGCTTGCATCCGACATCTGTGTGACATTGAGTACTTTTAGATTGCGTTCGTCCACCTTACGGATAAACTCTTCGAGCTCACCCTGAGAAGGTGCTCCACCAACGGTGATGTTGTTGTTTTGATCCAGGAAGTCCAAGTTGGATCGTATGGATGCAATATTTTGACTTATAGCACCTGTGGCTGCATTCATTGCTTCCTGGAAAGCCCATCCATCTTTGATATTGAATACATCGGCTAGCCCATCTGTCGCATTTTTCATCTTCTGTGTTGCTTCTAGCTTTTTGGAAATAATCGAGATACTGCTATCGAGTGTACTCACATAGATACGGGCTGCACTTTCATTGTCTTTAAGAACCTCCAATACTTTTGCAAACTGATTGGCATATTGTACATAGCTTCGTGCATTTTGCTCTTCAGATTCCCCTTCTTTACCCAGTAGGAAAGCTTTGGTTCGTGTTTCCTTTGCATCTCTTGCATAAGCATTGGCTTTCTCCGCATTATTTTTACTCGCTTCTTCCTTGGATTTTTCGTCGAGATTGGCGGCTTCTGCCGTAAATCGTTTTGCATAGCTGTATTTTTCCTCAGCGGTTTTTTGTGCTGTCTCACCACTCTGAATCATATCGATGCGAACACCATCCACGTTGCTGATCTTGTCTTTGACACGTTTTAAGGTGTCTTTGGCATCACGCGATAACAATTGTAATGTCTCTATCGGATTATTTCTAATAATGGACTTCTCTCCTTTAAAAAGCAATACTGTTCCCAGACGATGCAGTAAAGCGATAATCTTTGGCGCTAACAGTAGTAATGTGATCAGGATAATACTGAAAACGACGAATAATATACTTTTCCCGGCATATTCCAACATGAGGGGAAGGTATTTGAAAAAAGCAAAAGCTCCACCTAATAAGAGGGCCCAAAAGAAAATAGCCGAAGCTGTTTTTTTTGCTTCCGGGGATTTTAATTGTGCCGGCAAATGATCTCCCAAAACTTGAAATATGGGTAGTTGTGTCTTTATCTCAGCAGGAATATTGATGTATTGATCTTTTCTTTCCATTGACTTATAGTTATGTAATTGATTGATTAATCATATGCAATGCGTTGTTTATTTCAGTAATTACCTCACCGACAGCAGCATTGCCTATCGTTATTTTTTGTTCGATTTCTTTAATTTTTGGTTCGTACTTTTCATTAACCTGTCCCAGGGCGACTTGTTTTTTCTGTAGATCATCTTGCAATTTGCTTATGTTTTCGGTTATTGCTTTGATTTCACTGTTCAGATTCGCAATTTCCATTGTTCGATCCTGTTCCGTCCGTTTCTTTTCATCCTGTTTCTGTTCCGACTCTTTGGCTATGGTTTCTTTAAGCTTATTAGCATAATTTGTGCCAGTTGCGATCAGTTTTTCCTTCGATAGTGAACTATCTACAAACTTAAGGGAGGTGAATGCAGCTTTCAAGGTATTTTCTTCTACTTTTCCCATTGCCGCAGCAGCGTTCCATACTTCAAAAAAATCGACACCTTGTTCATTGAGCTTTTCTAAAATGGCATAGACCTTTAGTTTCATTTCCTTAAGATCTGTAGATCCATCGTTGGCTGTAATGGGAATAGGAGGTGGGTTTTTTCCTGTTGTTGGCTGCTGTACTGCCGTATATACTGGAGCAGGTGGGGCTAATTTTTCTTTTTGCGGAGCAGAAGGAACCGGCGGCGTTGGTGCAGGGCTTGTCTGGTCATCTTCAAAAATTAATTTTTTAAGACTATTTAATATTCCGGAACTTCTTTTGTTATCGTCGTTGCTCATAATTTGAGATTTTGTAAAGCGTATACTAAAATAGTAAAAATTAGGATTGTGACCGATAAATTTATTGGAATGAAGTCATCATGAGGTTAATTAATGGTCGAAATAGGATGAATGAACAGTTACAGGTAATTCCAACGTGGATATCAAATGAGGACATAATCAATGACTTGATATTTAAGAATCAATAAAATCAACATGCTCCATGAAGCTGGCTATTTGTCACACGGTAATTGGTATTTTCCCATTATCGCCTATTCTAAGCAATGGAGGAATAGATTACCGAAAGGATAAATAAAGAATAGAATTAACCGGGTACTTGTTTTTGCGTTGAGGTGGTTGAGACAGGTTTTGGCCTGTGCCTTTATAAAAAACAAAGATTTCCAATTTTGAAATTGGAAATCTTCGTGAAAAAAAATAGATAGAAGTTATTTCTATCTTCCGAAATCGTCCTGAACACGAACAATATCGTCTTCGTCAGATGGGTTGTTGGCATCTGTATGTTGCCAGATTTCGGCCAAAATTCCAAAACCATCCAAACCAATTAGACGGTGACGTTGTCCCTGACGTAATCTGATCGTTTCGCCTTCTTTCAACGTAGATACAACAGACTCTTCATCCGTGTCAGAAACCATAACACCTACATTGCCTTGGATAACGCGCCAGATTTCAGCACGACGGTGGTGATATTGCCAAGAAAGTCTTTTGTCTGGAGCAACGATCAGAATTTTTGGGCTTAATTTTCCAGAAATTCTTAATTCCTGAACATCTAATCCGCCAAAATATTCGTTAGCAAACTCCTGTGCTTGGGATTCGTCGATGACGAAAAAGCCGCCCCAAGGACGTGCAGCATCCGATTTCTCAATATTGAACCCTTTGGATGTCAACATTTCTTGCACTTTTTCAAATAATGCGGTTTTATCTATAGCCATGTTATAAAATTTCTAAAAATTTATTGATCATTAATTCAGCAGCTAAATATAGAAAAAAATCATTAATATTTTTAGTTAAACGTTTTAGCTTTGCTAAAATCATTAATAGAATATGTTTTTATATAAAATATACAATCTAGGGGGACAATATGTTTTCGAAATGAAATCCTTAGTTTTGTGGTCAATCTAATTTCAGGATATGTCAAATTTTCAAGTCGATCGAGAGAACACAGCATTTATGCAGGCTGTTGCATTTGTGAACCAAACCAACCAAAATGTATTTATTACAGGAAAGGCAGGTACGGGTAAGACGACTTTCCTCAAGTATATACGTGAGCATAGCTATAAGAAAATGGCGATTACAGCGCCAACTGGAGTGGCGGCCATGAATGCTGGTGGTACGACTTTACATTCTTTATTTTGGCTTCCTTTCGGCACATTTGTCGAAGACTATGAACTGCGTTGGGATGAGCAGGATAGTCATATTTATAATAAATCACGTTTGTTTAGTACAATAAAGTTAACGAAACAACGCCGGGCTATCCTCCAAGAACTTGAACTACTGATTATCGACGAGGTTTCCATGGTGCGGGCTGATACATTGGATGCAATCAATGTGATATTACAGTCTGTCCGTCGTGATATGCGACCTTTCGGTGGATTACAAGTCTTATTTATCGGAGATTTATATCAATTGCCACCTGTGGTTAAAGATGCTGAATGGAATATTCTTCGCGATCATTATTCCTCTGTGTTTTTTTTCAATGCGAAAATCATACGGGACAATCCTTTGGTCATGTTAGAGCTGAACAAAATCTATCGGCAACAAGATGAGGGATTTATTTCAATCTTGAATGCGATCCGGAATAATCAATGTACCAGTGATATGCTAACAACGCTAAACGGGTATTATCAGCAGGATTTTGTACCAAAAGAAGAGGAGCAATATATCACATTGACATCCCACAATCGGAATGCTGATGAGATTAATAGTGCTAAATTGGCATCGTTGTCCGGAAAGATGCTCAATTTAAAAGCTGTTGTGAAAGATGACTTTGCACAAGGATCTTATCCTGCCGAGGAAACCTTATCGTTAAAGATAGGAGCTCAGGTGATGTTTATCCGAAATGATTCTGGTGAGGAACGAAAGTATTATAATGGAAAAATCGGTACAGTAAAAAATATTGATACCATACATGGGACGGTAACGGTTACTTTTCCGGATGGCTCGGAGGAAGTAACTGTAAAAAGAGAGACCTGGGAAAATATCCGTTATAACTATGATAAGGGACAAGATCAAATCAAAGAAGAAATCTTGGGTACATTTTCTCAGTTTCCACTGCGTTTGGCCTGGGCGATCACGATCCATAAAAGCCAGGGGCTGACTTTCGATAAAGCCATAATAGATGCGGGTACATCCTTTGCTGCAGGTCAGGTATATGTCGCATTAAGCCGTTTGACAAGTCTGGATGGGCTTGTGCTTAAATCAATTATTCCATCCTACGCCATTCGTACAGATTACCAAGTCGTTGAGTTTGCACAACGTGCGCATTCCCAATCTAATATTCATGAGATACTGGAACAGTGTCAGCGAAATTATCTGGGACAGATTTTGATGAACGGTTTCCGATGGGATGGACTTTTGGCGGAGACATCAGAGCTGCTTAAATCAATAGATGAACGCAATATTGATGGTAAGGAAAATGCTATTCAATTTTTTCAAGAAGTCGTTAAACAGCTTCAGACGCAAGAGAAAGTGGCACATAAATTTATAGTTGTTCTTTATGATCTTCTTCGGGACAAAGAGGCAATAGATTATGATTTAATCTGTGAACGCTCAACAGCTGCGGTAAATTGGTTTTTACCACGGATGGATAAGGATTTGATCGAAGCACTGACAAAACACATCGAAGAATATCAGATTCGAAAAAGGACAAAGAAATATATCGATGAGCTTAAAGCTATATTGTTAGATTATAGACGTAAGCGTGAGCAGTTGCAACATTGTCTTATTATTGCTGAAACACTATCCAAAAGAGAAGATTTTCAAACAGCTATGCTTGATGTTGCTGCTCAGGTTAAAACAAAAGAAAAGGATGAACTAGCAGCACAAAATGCTGATGATGAAGGAGCGAAGAAATTGGATACAAAAGATATTTCTTTAGAAATGTTTAAAGAGGGAATGAGTATCGCTGATATAGCAGGTAAGCGCGGGATGGTCGCTGGTACTATTTACGGGCATTTGATTAATTTTGTAGGGACAGAGGTTGAGGCAACAGAATTGATTGATCAAGAGAAACTCGATCGTATCCTTGATGTCATTCGTGCAAATCCAGAAAAATCATCTTCTGAACTTAAGATGATTTTGGGAGCAGATGTAGATTACCCGGATATTAAAATTGGACAAAAAGTTTTAGGATTGTAGTGGGTAAGGATTTATGATGTATATTTGTCAACCTTTTATTATAAGCTAATTGAAAGAGGAGAAAACCAATAAGAAGATTAACAAATGGATTGTTTTTACTTCCATGCCGATTCAGATGGGGGTGACGATCTATTTATTTTATTGGGTCGGAAGTTGGTTAGACAATAAATATATGATTGCGGGTGAATGGGGAATGAAGGGACTGACACTGTTAGGAGTGGTTGTATCTTTGTCTCAGTTCATCAGGCAGGCAAATCAAATTAATAAGAATGAATAGTTATTTGAAAAGCGTACTTGTACTGCTGATCGTTTTTGTGGCAAGTTTTGTCGCACATTATTTAGTGATATCCGGTATGAATGTAGGGCAATATTGGTCACAGACTACCTATAGCCTCGTTGGGATGTATTCATTTGGATTCTGTTCCTCATTATTCGTTGCTGTCCTCATATTTTTTGCAAACTGGTCCATGCCAGAGAAACTGGGGGTGATATTTTTGGGGCTTGTGCTCTTAAAGGCTATCGCAGGATATATTTATGTCAAAGACGGGTTAAAGGCCTTTGAAAACAACTTTATCGAATATAACTTTTTGATTGTTTTTTTTATCGCTCTGTTTGTAGATGTTTATATCGCTTTTAGCGCTTTAAATCAAGCAGATAAAAAGGTTTAAACTATTTTTGGAAAAAGTTTAAACAAATGGTGATTTATGCCAAATAAAATTGTATTTTTGCGCAAAATTTTTTATTA
>JAITLV010000281.1 GCA_031277685.1 Sphingobacterium sp.
ACCATGTCTTTGCAATCTGATTTTAGTTGCCATTTCTTAATTTTATTTTATGTATTCAACATATCCCCCGAGCTTCATACTAGAGGGGATGCAAAGATAGTTATTTTTTTTTATTCATAAACATAATTTAATAAAACTTCACTGAGAATGACATCCTTAGCATCTCCAAAATCCGCCTTTACAACGTAATTCATCGCAGTAGATTTCCCGCTGGCATCCAAGGTAATTTTGACAGCTGTTTTCTTCGCCCAATCGGGCTGCATTTCCTGATCGGTCTTCCCCTGAACCGAAGTGGAGAAAAAAGCATTTTCTAAATTTTTGGAGATGACTTGATTTATGTCAACCGGATTAAAACCCATTTGTTTATAAATAGGATAAAGCGGATTTATCGTATTGGAATATTGAAAAAAGGAGAATAAGGTTAATCCAAATTTATAGTCTCCCAGAAGACTGGGTAGTGGGGTCATTAAATATTCATAACGCTTTGATTTCGTTATATTATCTGCTTCAAGCGTGTACATAGCCTCTTCTTCCAGTCCAATTTTACCATTGGATCCATCCAATTTTCTATATACGATCTTTGTTGGTGCTGAGGCTCCCGGAGTATAAAAATAACTGCTCAACAATACGTCTTTTGCTAGAGATTCTTCATAAAGAATATTTTCAGAGACAGAATAGCTTTTATGATAAAGACTATCCATTATGATATTTTTAAGGCGGTTTTGTTGGTCCCAATGATAGCTCAAACGAATTATCTTTTCCCGAATTATGCCATTATTTTGGTTCCGTGCCTCAATACGCGAATAATCAACCTTCCCATTCTGTCCATAATAGTATACCTGATCATTAACTTTTGTTAGTCGCCCCTGGGTATCATATTGAAATTCAAAGCTAGTTTCACTTATATTTGAGTTAAATTGAGTCGCTTTTTTAAATAAGGCAAGCCGAGAATTATCCTTTTCAGGCCCATCTTTCTGACAGGAATAATTAAAAGCACCACATAGCAAGAGAGCTGGAATTAGATATTTCATGAAATACGTAATATAGGTTATCTGAATCAGATACAAATTAAGCCTATTTTTTTCAATTAAAATAATCTCAGGCATTTTTGCCAATTCACATTTTACTTTCTACCTTCATTCCATGAAATCTGTTGCGCCATTAAAAATACTGAAAGCTTCGGCCGGTTCCGGAAAAACCTTTAGTCTGACTCTGCATTATATCACCTTATTGCTATCCAATGAAAATAGCTATAAGGAGATTTTGGCTGTAACATTCACGAACAAGGCCACGGCAGAAATGAAAGAGCGCATACTCGCTGTACTCCACGGCCTGGCCATTGCAGATACCAGTCCAAAAATCGAAGATTTTAGAAAATTACTGCTGCAACAGCAACCCGATTGGACACCTTATCTAATTCAAGAAAAATCCCATCGTGTGTATCGCCGGATCTTACACGACTACAGTCATTTTACTATCAGTACAATTGATGGTTTTTCTCAGAAAGTCATCCGTGCGTTCACCTATGAGCTCAATCTCGATGCAGCTTACAAGATTGAAATGAATGTCAACAAAGTAAAAAACGATTTGACAGTCATGCTCAACCAGTTGCTGGATGAACGCCCTGATCTACTCGATTGGATCATTGCCTTTGCAGAGAAAAAAATAGCCAAAAATGAAAACTGGAACTACCGACAACAATTGATGAGTCTGGCCAGCCTTATTTTCTCCGAGAATTTTCAGGAGTTTGACGGTTATATTAATTCCGCAAACCCAAAAGAAGTTTTTAATCTCCTAAATCAGGAAATCGAACAAAAAATAAGTTCCTTTACAGATGCACTTTCACTAACCATCGAAACTTTTGATGAAACATTCAGAAAGTTCAATATCAGTGAAAATGAGCTCAAAGGAAAATCACGCAACAAGATTATTTCCGCCAGCAAGACAAGTAAAAAGACAGATAAATTAAGTTCTTCTGAGATAGCCAAGATATTGGACAAATATGTCCAATTGATAGACAACGAAGATGCATTCACAGATAACGCTAAAAATATACGTTACGATCTGCAGTCAGCACTCGCGCCCATCCTGCAATCATTTCAGACGTTACAGGAGAATCTGTCTGCATACATTGCTTATCAGGCCGTACAGAACAATCTCTATTACTTACGCTTACTCAAGGAAATGAGCGACTTGCTGACCCAATGGCGTAAGGAGAACGGAGCCCAGTTAATCTCAGATTCACAGATCTTATTAAATAAACTCGGTATTGACGAAAACAGTGATCCGACATTCATCTGGGAAAAAATAGGCAATCGCTTCAATTACTTTTTATTCGACGAGTTTCAGGACACCTCACGCATTCAATGGAAAAACTACAGTCCATTATTGATCAATGCCCTGGCCGATGCCAATGGCACATTGAGTGAACACCTGATTGTTGGGGACGTCAAACAGAGCATATACCGTTGGCGGAACGGAGATTGGCGCATATTACTCCAACAGGTCGAACAGCAAGTTGGTCAGGCCTTCCATCTGGATGAAAGTACAAAAACCACTTTTATTGAAAATGGAAGTCTTGACACCAATTTTCGGAGTCTACCAAATATCATCCAACTAAACAACTATCTTTTCAGCAGTATCCCGGAACATTTACAAAAGGTTCTCAATGAAAAGGTCGACGAGAACTTAGATGAAGCGGGCAGGCACTGGTGGACTAGTACAGGCAATGATACGATGCTTGTTAAAGCCTATGAAAACAGTCAACAAGAAATACCCGCTCACAAGAAAGGTAATTTCGACAAATTAGGCTCTATTGAAATTTCATATATCCCTGTTTCAGATGGACGATACAGAAGAAATCAGGTCATAGATGAGTCACTGCTGCTTTTATGCAAAAAGATAGGCGAGTGGTTTCACAACGGACGATACCATGCCAAACAAATAGGTATCCTTGTACGTAGCAATGCACAGGCTAAGTTGGTGATTCAAAAACTGATGGATTTCAAAAAAGAAGAAAACCTGAATTTCGAAGTCATTTCCGGTGATGCCTTATCATTGGCCGGTAATGATGCTGTACTCTTGCTCATAGAAACATTAAAAGCTCTCGTATACAACTCGGATAAACATAGCATTCATAAGGCAAAAATGGTCTATCTCTATCAGACCATACAGAAAAATACAGTCAGTCAGACCGCTTGGTTGGCATTTGCTTCAAATGACATTCGTGCCCTGAAAGATTTTCTTCCTCAGGGCCTGATCGACTCTTGGGAAACATGGCAAAAACAACCATTGGTTCACCTCATAGAGAAACTGATCGAGATCTATGGCTTCACGACAGAACACAACATCCATCTGCCTTACCTGCTGGCATTCAAAGATATGATTTCGGGCTTTTCGACCAACGGTGAGCGTGGCATTATTCAGTTCCTGGAATTTTGGGAAGAGGATGGCAATCGGGCAGTACTTCCGTCCAATGGAGAGATCAATGCGATTGAAGTCACAACAATCCATAAATCAAAGGGGCTTGCCTATGATGTTGTCATGCTTCCCTTCTGCTCATGGGATCTAGATGGGATGATTAATGGGGATTTCTGGATCGACACATACGATACTCCATTTGCACAATTGGGAAAAATTCCCATAAAATATACCACAACAGTTGGAAAATCTGTGTTTTTCAAACAATACTTTGAGGAAATGCTGTTCAATTATATGGACGCACTTAATACATTCTATGTCGCAACGACACGGGCTATCGAACATCTCTATATTACAGCACCTTCATTTAAAGAATCTGTTGACAAAAAGACGGGGGAGATTACAGGTTATGATATCAAAGATGAATATATAAGTGATGTACTTTATCAGGTCTTAGATTCGAATGCAGCCCCATTTGCATTGGAAGACACCAACATACAGATTGATCAGACCATTGAACGAAAAGATCAGCAAATGCAGGCGGACAATATTGTTTCACTTACGCACTACCCCATTTCCAAAGAATTGGAAATGGCCTTAGAGAAATCAAGTACACGCACGATCAACGACATTATGATGCTGGAGAAAGCAGCACAATATGGCATATTAGCCCATGACATCATGTCACAGATCACAACGGAGAAAGATATTACTAGACTAGTCCGCCGGCTGATCCAGGAAGGAATCCTCTCAAAAGAAGAGGAGCCCTACCTCATGCAAGAAATCAATCAAATCTGGCATCATCCCATCATCAATCAATGGCTTACCGGAAAATATAAAATCTGGAATGAAGCCAGTATCATTACCGCTAAGGGCGAAACTATCCGCCCCGACAAAGTCTTCACCTCCGAAGAAGAGACCATTGTACTGGATTTTAAATTTACGCAAACGGACTATATCGGACATAAATATCAGGTAGACAACTATAAAAAAAACTTAGAGAATCTCGGCTACAACAATGTTAAAGCTTACCTCTACTATGCCAAATCAAATCAATTAATTGAAGTAAAATAATGATCACGATGCAAACAGCCTTTTTAAAATTAGTAGCAGCGGATATTCAACGACGTTTTGGAAACGATCTGAGTGAAATTGCCATCGTGTTTAACAATAAACGTCCAATTACATACCTCAAAAAACACCTTGCGGATGTCTATGGGCAGGCAATCTGGTCGCCCCAATTTTTCACCATACAAGAGTTCTTTAAATTATCAACCAACGATGCCGAAGCAAGTCCTTTAGGACAGTTCTTTCAGCTCTTTAAAATTCATAATGAACTTTTAATCGCAGAAGGTAGAGAACCGGAAACACTGGAAGAGTTCTACCCCATTGCCGAGATTATACTAAGTGACTTTGGACAACTGGATTATGACCTGGTTCCTATCGATCAGATCTATATGGAGCTTTATGATAACACCAAGATTGATATTGCATTCCAACATCTTACACAAGAACAGCAAGGGTTTATTCGTCAATTTTGGCAATCTTTTTCAATTGCTGGCCATAGTGGTGTACAAGAACGCTTTTTACAGTTATGGAAGAGACTGCCGATATTATATACGCGATTTAAAGAAAAACTGAAAGCAGAAGGTCAGACTAATTATCCGACAGTCTATCGCGATCTGGTCGAAGGCAAAGCTATACATCAGGATTTCACTTCATCCTTTCAACAAATTTTATTCGTCGGTTTCAATGCATTAAATAAAGCCGAGGCTAAATTATTCCGTCAATGGCAAGAAGAAGGGAAAGCATTATTCTACTTCGATGCAGATGCCTACTATCTGGAAGACAACATGCAAGAAGCTGGCCTGTTTATTCGTCGAAATATCTTCCAGACAGGACTTACCAATGCGCTTGGCGACAGCCCAAATATTATCGGCAATAGAACCTCAACGATAAACTTATATGCAAGTACAGGAAAAATAAGTCAGACAAAATTACTATATGACATTCTTAAAAGGCAAGAAAACACCGATCAAACTTCCGCCATTTTATTGGCTGACGAGAACCTATTAGTGCCATTATTGCAAAGTCTTCCTGATGTTAATCCCAATATTACGACCGGATATCCCTTAACACAATCCCCTATTTATGGTATATTGGATCTGTGGATGGAAGTACACCTGGAAATATCGCAGTTAAAAAGACGAAAGATCTCCTATCAAACCATCGAGACTTTCATTAATCATCCATTGACGCAGGTCTCTTTAGCGGACAAATTACACATTCAGAAAGAAATTGCTGACAAACAATTATTTGAAATCGCTTTGGAAGAGCTTCATTTCGAAAGTGTACTACCGCAATTTTTCGTTCCGATTGAACATGCTTCTCAATTGATCCCTTCCCTTATTACAATGGTAGAAGGTCTACTCCACAGCATCTCGTCTCATGAACGCATCCGACAGATAGACAATAATCTACTCATTGAAACCAAAAAGACACTCAACCAGCTACTATTAGGCTTTGAGACCGTTGCCCCATTGAGCATCAGCTTCCAGATTGGCCTGATCAAGAAAGCCATATCGCCAATCAATTCCGCCATTGAGGGGAATCCGCTAGAAGGCATCCAGATCATGGGACTTTTGGAAAGCAGGTGTTTAAATTTTGACAATGTATACATTCTGGGGGCAAATGAAGGGATCTTACCCAAAACATCCAATTCGCCAACTTTTATTCCCAATAGCTTAAGAAGAGCCTATGGTCTTCCAATTTTGGAGAATCAGGATGCACTGTCTGCCTATTTGTTTTATCGACATTTTCAATATAGTGAAGGAATTCATGTTTTTTACAATGGATTGGTGGACGAAAGCTCAACAGGGGAAGAAAGCCGGTTTATCAAGCAGTTGGAGTTTGAAAGCAAATTTAATTTCGAACGAAAAATCCAGCAACAGACAATCCAGTTCGCCGACAAGAGCCCGGAGATTATCATTGAAAAAAAGGGCGCAGTCTGGGCAAAGATGTATCAGGACTTTATTGTCGACCAGAAGAGAATATCGGCAACGGCGCTAACAACCTACCTGCAATCTCCATTGCAATTTTTCCTAAAACATATTGCAAATATCAAAGAACCACCGTCTATCTCCCAAGAGTTTGAGATGAACAAGCTGGGAACTGTTATCCATAATGTTATGGAGAAAATATTCCTGCCATTCAAAGGCCAGGAAGACTTTACATCAACTGCTGTCCTCCGACAACAATTCAATCAGATCGAATCCCTTGTTATTCGGGAAATAGGTTTTCAGTATCAGGTAGAACTAAATTCCACGAGCGATTTGAATAGTCTTCAACGTATCATGCTGAAGATAGCCTGTGAATATGTCAAGATGTACCTCGAATACGATAGCGCAAATTATAAGGCATTCCGCATTGTTGAACTGGAAAACGACACAGATTACACACTCCCATTTTCCATTAACATAAACGGCAAAGAGGAGCAGATTACATTGTATGGTATCATTGACCGTGTTGACGAAGTCATCACACATGACGATCGCATCATTAGCCGAATTGTCGATTACAAAACAGGTGGCGATTCCGTTATATTTCGGACTATGGATCAGATCTTTGCACCCAATACAGAAAACAAAGCACTGATACAAACACTTTTCTATGCCTATGTCTTTGAACAGAAAACTGGTCGAAAACAGCTTGAGCCACATTTGTATGTCGCTCGGAAAATGCGGGAGGAAGGAACCTTATTTAATGGAAAAGAAGGGGTATTAACTGCAGATTTTTTAGCTTTTCAGAAAGAAAACTTTGTCAAATTTTTACGGAATATACTCAGTGAAATCTTCAATCCCGAAATTTCCTTTCGACATAACCCAGAGGCGACCATCTATCCAAGTGATCCATATACCTTATTTTATAGAGAAGCAAGTAAATGGACAGAAAACGAAGAGTCGGCGTAGGAAAAATAATCAATCCATATGATCTAAATAGTCCAAACGATAAAAAAGGGCTTCATGAAGCCCTTTTTTATCGTTTATTTCTCTTAATTGCATTATTTGCGCGGCGCTTGGCTGTATTTATTTTATAATGAAACCAATGATCTTTAAAGATCTTCCGCATGGTATTATCAAAATGTCTTGTTATAAAAAGATTACGAGCGCCCTTTAATTTCTCACTGATCGAATTTGCCAGCGCTCTCACTGAAATAGAATACCCCTCGGTCTCATATTGTATGTAGTGCCACCAACCTGCGGGCATATATAATGTTTCTCCAGGATGGATCACTGCTTCGTACCCATCCAGAAACTCTATCCCTGGAAATTCTTCTACATTACTGTGCTTCGGATTAGCGATACTATGGAAATTGTACGGCAATTTATACATCAGGTCAGATTGATCATTTGGAAAAAGCCAAATACGTTTAAGTCCCTGAAATTGCGAAATGAATACATGAGACATATCGATGTCAAAGTGATTGCGTGTACTTGAACCTTCACCGCCGAAAAACATAAATGGTAGCCACTGCAACACCTTTCCGCCAGTAACATCATTATAGATAACATCCTGTTTTAATTCTGGACGTATTTTGAGCAGATTGAACAGAAATAATCGTAACTCGGTCGGTTCTTTGGTAATCAGATCCAAATATTCTGCAAATGTCATATGCCCAACAGGCGCACTGGCAGCACGATCCATTGAATCTTCTTCTTTCCCATAGACATCAATCTTAATATCCCCGGCTATCTCCTTAAAGTAATCATAACTCCATTTCTTCCATGCAAGACTATCAGCACTAATAAAATCTGTTATAATCACTGGAAACCCAGGTTTCAGATAATTTTTTAAAAAGTCTTCTGATCGAATGCCCGAAATTTTATCAACTTGCTTTAACTTCACGACTGACTAATTTTGCTTAATTACAAACATAAAAAAAATATTTCTACCAAATTTTAAAAATAACGCATATACCTTATTTTTAATTGGAACAAATAACCCCAGTACAATTTAATAGAAATATAACTAAAATCTCAATGACATCTGTCACTTTTATTTATATTTTACCCTACAACGGACCAATTATCCACAAACTACATGCCTCTATCCAGTTTACATTACATTTTCACGATCAAAGACATGAAAACTAGATGGATATTTTTATTGTACTATGATATATCGACAAATGCGATACCGTCCCAAGCATTGCCTATTTCCAAATAATCAAATCCAATAAATAAAAAAAGGGTTTAAAAAAACCCTTTATATTGTTAACCTAAGATAGGTTATTATTTATTCACTTTTTTGATATATTCTTCTACAGCCATCGTCATACTAGGTGCTTTTGGTGTAGGTGCAGGAATATCCAATATCAACCCATGTTCTAAAAGTGCCTGTTGCGTCGAAGCACCAAATGCAGCAATACGGGTATTGTTTTGCTTAAAGTCCGGGAAGTTATCATACAATGACTGTACACTAGAAGGACTAAAGAATACAATGACATCATAAAATACATCCTTCAGATCACTCAAGTCACTTACTACAGTTCTAAAGAGAACCGCCGGTGTAAATTTATAACCGTTCTGTTGCAACCAATTGCTTGTCTCTTCATTAGCGACATCTGAACACGGAAACAGAAAATTTTCTGCTTTATGCTTTTTCAGCACTTCTTCTAAATCTTTAGCCGTTTGTTTACCAAAGAAAATCTTGCGTTTCCGATATTGGATATATTTTTGAAGATAAAGAGCAATTGTCTCCGAAATACAGAAATATTTCATTTCTGCTGACACTTCAAATCGCATCTCTTCGCATATCCTAAAATAATGATCTACAGCATTTCTGCTTGTAAATATTACCGCAGTATGATCTGCTAAATTAACCTTATCCCTACGCACATCTTTGGCAGGAACTCCCTCTACGTGTATAAAACCCCGAAAGTCTAATTTTAACCCGTATTTCTTTGCTAAATCATAATAAGGGGACTTATCGTTTTCAGGTTTTGGTAAAGTCACCAGTACACTTTTTACCTTCTTTGCTCTTTCTACGTCTGA
>JAITLV010000008.1 GCA_031277685.1 Sphingobacterium sp.
CCTTGAAGCGTTCAAAGTCGAATGGGTCTTTTTCTTTCATGACCGTGTCGTTTGAATAATTGAATATAAATAATCTTATTGAATTATTCCTCTGACACAGTTCATGTTACAGTCTCTTTCCCAATGATAGGCTTTAAACTAGTTGCAAATTTTTTCTCTATAACTTCCATATAGTCCGCTACATCCTCATTAAATTCATATACATGTATGCGCAGCTTTAGCCCCATTTCAGTAGCCCAATGGTATAATTGCAATCCATGTGAATTGGATAATTTTCCGCTCTTATGAGTGTGATAGCCAAGGTGCATAATAATTCGACCCCATACACATTTCTTCACCTTTCCAACATATAATATTCTACTATTTAGAGGGAAATTCTTTTTTATGGCAGGTCTGGTTTTTCCTTCCATAAGCTGAATTTTTTGTATTATATCAATTGATGTTTCATTTGAAACAACTTCAAAAACATAAACGCATGGGCTATTTTCGATTTGTTGAAGTTCAGAAAACATTTTGCGGAATTTATCGCTGTCACGAATATCTTCATAAATAAATTTCTCTTCCAAATCATTTGAGTCAATTTCAAATTGTTGGACACTTTTATAGCCGTTATTTGCTACGATTTGAAATGAATTAGCAATGTCATTTCCCCATGACTTAATGGTATTACTTTCTATTAAATTCATAAAAACGGTTGTTAATAAATATGGGAAGTAAAGTTAATAAAAACCCCTATCAGAAGCTCTTATTCATAAAGGACAATATCCTCTCCTGATACATTTTCACCTTCGATTTTGATGGTACAACTAAACTTTGTCCTTAACATTGCACCGAAAGAATTTTGGCTATCGACCCATGAAATAATTTGATATTTATTATCTCCTATATATTTCACATGTTTATATCTTTCAAAATCATCGGGGAATTTGGCTGTACTAGGTGCCTTTAGTCTCTCTTTAATAAAATCCTCTGCATAAATATATGCTAAAAGATAATTTTCTTGTATTTGTGATTCGGTGTTATTGGTCTTGCTAGAATTGCCAGAGTCTTCTTTTTTATCTCTAGTACAATAGCCTATTGTTAAAATGATTACTAGTACAATAACCCATCCGCTACAACCGTTATTGTTTTGTGGTAGTTCCCCTTTATTTTGATTTTTCATCGGTTAATATTTAACCAAATATATAAAAATATTGGGTTTTTAAATATTTAGTTCACCTTTTGCAACACCTTAAATAAAAAACCCCCTATCGGATGATAGAGGGCTACTAGCAAAAAATAATAGTGTTGAGTTATTATAGTTCTATTGCCAGCAATTCTTGTCCGAGCTTATGTAAGCCCTCAACTATTTTTTTCTTTTGCGCTTCACGTGGTTTGGTCATCCCTGTAGCGTAATGGTGCATTTGTTTTTGATTAATTCCAGTCAACCGCTCAAATCCTGCATTTGAAATAACGCCTTTGTAATTGTCCAACAAAGATACAATGTCAAAGTTATATATTAATTGATATTCACCGTCAGCATACGTGAATTTATTATTACCGTCTAACGTTCTTGCTAAATCTATACAATCCAAGATGTTTGCTTTACATTCATTTAATGTTTCACCGTAGCCGTAAATTGATGGTACATTGGTTGAATGTGCGTGATACCCATCTTCGTTTTTTTCGATAAGAATTTTTACCTTTTTCATCCTCTTTAAATTTTAAATCTATGAAGTACGGAGGGGTTACAACCCCATCCGCTTTTTCAGTGTCATTTCTAGACCTCTAGGCATTTCCTTTGCTCCGTGATTTGGTACCGTTTCCGTTTTACCGTCCTTTTCCCAAATTTCGTGGCTTCCTTTGCCCTGTCTAACTAGCTTCCAACCGCTACGGCTGATAAGCCTAATAAACTCGCTGTACTTCATAGAACTATTGAGTAACTCAACAGTACAAAGATAGTAAAATGTATAGTATTTGCAAAATAAAATAATAGAAAAATATATAGTATTTTTATTTACACCGACACTACACCGTCAAGTAATTATACAGGTCGTTATACAGGTCATAATTATTAATCATTTTTAGCCGATTTAAGACCGTTTACATTAATCCGAATACTTTGTGTTATTTCTGAATAATAATTGATTCTAGGTGTTTAATCAGCTTTTAAAATCGTAAGTATAGGGTATTCAAAAAGGGGGCGGGGGCGGAACTCTGTCTATGTTGATTGAATTCATACGGTATATCTCTGTAACCTTTGTCGATAGACATTGATGATAGTTGAGATATTCAAATATTTGTAACCTCATTACCTATACTATAATGTTGATGTATAGTTTATTTAAATCAAGATTGAAGTAGTTATAATACGTATTATCAGTAATATTTAAACTATTGAATATACTGTTGAAGATATAGAAATATACTGTAATGACTACCATTAAATATATAAGATTCAATACCATTACAAATACCTAACGGTATATCTATTTCAATTGGAAATAAAGAGATATAAGACATTATTTGTTAATTCCAATACTTTGTATGATTGAGATAATATAATTGATTGTATAGCTTTATTTACATCTAAAATTGGATATATACAATATTACTTACCTTCAACATTATACATACAATTAAAAATATATAAATATAGAATAACAATACTTATACATATTATATATAATTCTATACAAGTATATAACAATTATAGTATCTTATTCTATTATTCTTTTATTTATCTTATTCTTTTATATTATTATATACTTATTCTTTTATTTATGTGTATAACATCTGTATAATACCTGTATAACATAATTATATTATTACTGTATAAATTATTGTATAATGTGTATAACGTAGTGTATAACAGTTATTATTTATATGTATAATGTGGTGTATAATCTTCTCTTCAATTTTATTTTAAAAAAAGAATAGAAAAAATTAGGTATAGAGCATTCTTACATTATATTCGTTATATGTGGCTACAACATCACTAAGATTATCCAACTCATTCGAGATTGGAACATTCCAACAAGATTTTAAATTATTTAAAAATAATCTGATTGATATACAGTTAGTTATATTTTATTGAAAAAATAAACTGTACTTTTTCTAATTATTAGATTATTTATTATTAAACGATACAATATTAATTGTTATTCATATTCATGGTTGAGGGAGTTATAAACCCTCAACTTTTTTAAAAAGGATATGAAGGGTAAATAATTAGTATTAACAAAATATGAATATGACAAATAACAATAATATAGCAGTAGAGGTGCAAGGCGTCGAAACAGCAGAAAAAACGATTAATATGATGTTTCCAACGTCATTAGTAAAGAAATTAGAAAAGCTTTTCGAAGGTGATAAAACAGACTTTAATAAGGTGTTATTCACTATATTTTGGATAAATAAAGGAAAGTATAATAGCTTAAAAAAGAAATATGAAGCTTACCAAGAGGTATCTAGCCGTTACGGCAACTGGATGGCTCTAACAGGTAAAAAAGGCACAGAATTCATCACTAAGTTAGTTGATGGTGGTATCATCAAGAAGGTAAGCGGATATACAACGGCAAAACATTATACACGTTATACACTTGTTACACCGTACCAGTATAAAGGTAAAGATGCAACTGGAAATGATTATACACTTTATACGCTTACAGAAGATGCAGGTGCATTTGCAAAGAAATACATAAAAGATAATTATTGTGTTATCATACCTTCAACCTCAACTAAAGTGAAAGAGATTACAAAGGAAAAGAATATTGAGGTTGAGCAGGTAGGAAAGAATTTAGAAACTAATAATATGGATATAGAAATTGAAAACCTAGAAAAAAGGGTGGCATCACTACAGGAGCGTATAGATGCAATGCTACAACAGATGGCAGAACAGGAACAGCAAATAAAACAGTTGGTGAATAACAGAGGTAATCAACCTTCAACAGCTATTGAAGAAGAAATTCAAAAAACCAATCTTAAAGAAACACCATTCTTTCATGATGAAGAAGATATAAATAAAGTCAATTTAAGCGAATTAACTGACTTTTTCGCAGCGTATAATAGCGATAATAGCAACGATAAAGGCTAAGGAATAGGCCGTTCATTTGTATTCCGTTTTAATTATTTTCATAAATTTTTGTTTTCAAAGGGGCTTTAATTAGCCCCTTTTTTGGTGTAGATGTAGGGCCTAGAGGTGGCTAGCTCTTTGACGTGCTTTTTCAGTTGCACGTATTTTTTCTTCTTTTTTACACTCTGGACAACCGCCATAGGCGTTGTTTTCGCTGTAGCTTTTGCCGTGGATTGGGCAAACTTTCAAGTCTGATGACGTGCTTGTACTTGTTTCTGTTGTTGTTGTGTCCTCTTTGTCGTCCGAAAATAGGCTACCTAAGAACCAGCAAAATCCAACAAATAGGACTAGTTTAAGTATGGCTTTCATATTTATTTGTTTTTGATTATCAACAAATCTAACTAATTATAGTCTAAAATACAACGTATCCGTTGTGTAATAATTTTATAAAAACTTCGTGATTTATATCCATGGCTGATAAGGATATATTTCTAAAAAATGTAGGTGCATCTATACGTAGGGTAAGGACAGAAAAGGGGATGACACAATCACAACTAGCCCACAATGTCGGTAAAGACCAACAGTCAATTCAACGGTTGGAAGCAGGAAATATTAACGCCACGCTTTATTATCTATCGGAAATAGCCAAAGGCTTAAATATGCAATTCGAAGACCTGCTTAAAGAAATCAAATCGACCTAACCAAATTTAAAATATACCATGAAGGGGATACAATTAGTATCCCTTTTTTTGTGCCCAAATTTTTAATAGCCTTTATAAAAATCCCATTCTACATTATATTATAAGAAAAATAATTTGGTTGATAATCAGTTATTTAAATTATAATTTGAAAATAATTTAATAAAAAAGGGAATTATTTTTTCTGACATGATATTTATAATAAAGATAGAGAAACAAAGATGACATTAAAGGAATATGGAGACTTGACGATGAAGGAAATAAAGAAAGTCCTTACTCAGCAACAATTAAACAATATCTACTTAGGGAGTACAATTAAAGCAATAAGAGATACTAAGGAAGATGATAACGAAGAAACGATAACTAAGCTCCAGTATATGCGAGATATACAGTCAGTTATGGAAAAAAAAGAAAAGTATGAGATATGCCACCATCTCCAAGTAATGATAAAAGTATTGGAAGGTAGAATTGAAAAAAGAAAAATAAAGAGGTAAATAACAAGTAATGGAAATAATAAATACAAACAAAAATGGACAAACACTAAGTAGTAGAGAGATTGCCGAATACGCAGGGAAGCCGCACAGCGATGTGATGAAAGCAATAAGAAAAATGGAAAAATCCTGGGTTGAAGTTAACGGAGGAAATTTTTCCTTGGTTGAATATACAGATGGAAAAGGGCAAAAAAGACCTGAATACCTCTTAACAAAAAAAGAGAGTCTTTACATCGCAACCAAATTCAATGACATAGCTAGGGCAAAATTGATTAATCGTTGGGAAGAATTGGAACAACAAGTTGTAAATAATCAATTCCAAATACCTACCACTTTAAGCGGTGCGTTATTGCTAGCAAGTCAGCAAGCAGAACAAATTGAACAACAAAAATTATTGTTACAGCAGACAAATAATCAATTAAATGCGGTAAGTACCAAAGTAAACGAACAAGCATCACAATTGAAGGAACAGGCACCAAAAGTTGTTTTTGCCGATGCAGTAAGAGAAAGTGCAGATAGTTGTTTAATCGGTCACTTAGCCACCCTTATAACACAAGCAGGGTTTGAAATCGGACAAAATCGACTCTTCAAGCTTCTTAGGGATTTGGGCTATTTGGGATGTGTTGGAGAAAAATATAACAAGCCTTTACAGAAGTATGTGCAAGCAGGGATTTTCGAACTAAAGTATACAGAATTCACTGACAACAGCGGAAAGAAGAAAATGACCACAGTAACGAAGGTTACACCAGTCGGACAGGAATTTTTTATTAACCTATTTAAAATCTAAGATATGAAAGAGCACGAATTTAATGACCCCTTGTTATTGCAGGATGCGATATTAAAGGAACTAGACTACAGAAAATATAGACGAATTATATCCCGTAATGATTGGATTACATTGTCAATGACACGGAATTTTTGTGAGAAGGGAATGCAAATCCATCAACATGTACAATCATTATTGAAAGCTAGAGGAAGAGAAGAACAGACACTTATTGATTCAATTACTTTTGGAATGGCTGAAATGATTGTTAAAGAGCATTTTACCCCTCGTTTCGACTACGATATTCACGTAAGCGAATATACAGGAACATTCGAAAATGGGATGATGATAGTGAAAGTGACATTTAATATTAAAATCTAATGTGGGATATAATAGGATATAGTATAATAATCGGGATGGTAGTAAATATGATTATTTCCATTCCACTTTACGCTTACTTGGAGCGTTGGGGCAAGCCGTTCAGTTGCATTTTTTGCCTAACATTTTGGATATGTGTCATTATAGGCACGTTTAATTTAGCACCATTACCAATAGTGAAATGGTTGCTTGTGACACTTAGTGCACCTTATTGCGCTGATGTGCTGGAAAGGCTTAAAAACGCCTTACCGATTAGATTGAAGTAGATTTAGTGCAGGAAGAGAAAAGAGAATATAGTTTAAACCAACAAGCCTATATAGATGACATATTAAAGAGAAAAGAAGAAGCAATAAGAGAACTTTATGCAACAGGTAAATATAAAGGTATCTATGGTAAGAAGTATTCAAAAAGTAAAGCAAATGGAATAAAGCATTATATAGCAAGGTGGTTAAGAGATAAAGGGTGGAGTAGAGAAAGAATAGATGAAGAAATGCAGGATTATTATAATGAGCTCTTTGTTGAAGTATGGAAAATAAAATTGCATCGATGGACTGAATTGTTGAATAATATAGAGTATTTAACACGTACTATATGCCTTATTGTCAAGCGACATTTATTTAGAGATGTAAATAAAAGGTATCCATCCGCTAAGAGTTACTATGAAAAAAATAAACGATTCAGTGTTGAGAATGACAAAGACATTAAGCGAGTTAATCATTCAGAGCTTTTTGAAATTGAAGATGAATATATCATAGAAGATGACCAGGCCACAGGCTTTGAAAAAAAACACAGCATCAATGTTGATGACTTTATAGAGCTGATGACAGAAGAGCAAAAAGAACTTTTCTACAGTTATATTGAGAAAAAAGGTACAGGTAAAAAGGGGCGATTCAATAATGCTGATAGAGCAAAGTATAACGAGATACTGGAACAGGTCACAAAAGACTGCAAAGAGATACTAAGGAGGTTGAATGAGTAGAATAATAACGTTAATGGTGTTACTCTCCTTATCCAGTTGTTCGCTCTTCAACAAGTCAACAAAGAAGATAAATCAATTCGAAAAGGTCGAAAAGATAGAGCTTAAAGAAAGTATAAGTAAAAAGGTGATAGCGGAACAACAGCAAGATGGTAAGGTGATAACATCCGAGCAACAGCAAATCACCAACGATATTGATGACGAAACGAGCGTAACAGCTGATAGTATTGAGGTAAAAAAAGATGGTGGTATAGTTGCAAAAGGTAATGCAATCCTTAGAAAAAATATAAGAGATAAAAGCAAGCAATCTTTAAATAAGCAAGTAGATAGCGCTGAAAGATACATATCAACAATCAAAGTTGATACAGAAAAACAAACGGTAAATAAGCAGGAAAACAAAGCAAAGCTTATCGTGAAAGAAGAAAAGAAACAACCAAACAATATAGTAATAGTATGGCTAGTGATAGGGGTAATTCTTCTTATCGCAGGGTTGAAAGTAGTAAAAAGTAAAATATAAAATGACAGAACAAGAACAAGATGTTTTAAAAGAGATTAGAAAGATAGAAGATATTCTAAGAGAATTTGAGAAGAATGGTGGAAGTAACCTTAGAATTTACGATGACACAATAAAACAGTTAAATGTTATTCTAAGTAAGTTAAAAGACGCTTATCCAACCGTGCGATTTCCAACCATAATTCCTAGTTGTTGTGGAGCACCTATTAGGGATTTTTTAGGGGACTTACTGCCTGTGTTCGCACGCCTAAGTAAACAGGAAGTAACAACAGTTGATGATGTAAGTGTTGAAAGTATAGAGACAGAAATAAAGGTAGAAGAGGTGCCAGAGCCGAAGAAAACGACAAGTAGAAGAAAGGGGAAAAAATAATGGTAAATGATAATTACAATGAAGATTCGAAAGCGTTTTATTCTAAGTTCTTGGATGGGGATAATTTACAAAGTATGGAATCCGACACGGATAAAATGATTGAAAAGTTTAGATATAAACAGTTATTAATAATGGATAGCATTAAAGAAGATTTATCGGATAAGGAGCTAAAATTACTTCAATATAAATTGAGACTTTATGGCGATACAATTAAAACTGTTGAAAGCTTTAGAAACAAAGTTAAATCGGAAATAGAAACAAGGTTTAAGGATAGCAATTAGCTATCCTTTTTTTGTTCATTAAATATTTTTTGAGCTATTGAATAGAGCTTTCCACCTAATGAAGTAGAATCAGGAATCTGTTTGCCATAGCGATTAAAGATTGTTATCCCGTCAAAATCATTAGTAACAGTATAAATACTGTTTTCGGTTAGTTCAAATATTACAACTTTGTCAATTTCTACACTCTCTATTTTCAAGTTTTTTTCCGTGTTTTCCATAGATTATTATTAAAAAATTTGAATACAGCAATTTACGAAAGTGTTTGCTATCAAAACGTCAGATTTTTGCGAAAAATAAATGAACGATGTTATGTGTCTACGAATTCGTGAGTTTTTATAATAAATCTATCACCCAGTTTTTCAAATAAAACAATGTAATTGAAGTTATTAAATACTAATGGAATTGGAATCGAACTAGCGGTTTCGTTTGGGTTTACTTTTAGATGTTTGAACAATAAATTATAAGCTATTTTTTCAAAACAACTAAATTTAAAAACCCTTTCTTTATAGGTTTTACCATTCCTATTGAAATGAAATAGAAAATCTTCAACAAGTATTGATACGTACAACGGCTTGATAATAAAATGCTTAATCGACTTCTTTAACTCTTTATGAGCAAGATGCTGAACAACTAAGGGCGGGGGAACTTCACACATATATAAGGTTTATTACAATTCAATAAATGTAACTAATTTTTAATTGTTATTCAAATTAAATTACTGTTATGAATATCATTTAATGCCCATCCAATATTTATCACTGGAGATGCCAATTAAATAATGGCAAATAATGGGAAATGGCAGGAACACAACCAAAGAAAGCAAATGAAACAAGCATAAAAAAAGGAGAGATTAAAAATCCAAAAGGTAGACCTAAGGGCGCAATATCGAAGCAAAATAAACAGATTAAAGCAACTATTGAAATGGTCATGGATTCATTGGCCGAAACAATAATTGATGACCTTAAACAGGTTAATTCTAGCAGGAGATTGCAGGTTTATATTGATTTGATGAATTATATAAAACCTAAGCTATCAGCCACTAAGAACGAAACAGAAGTAAAGCAGGAAACTAAAATAGAAGTTGAATTTAAGCCTTACAAACTCAATAAAGGCACTAATAATGAGGGTGCAGAAAGTGATGGTAATTAATGAAAGTCACGTTACCTATTCCGCATTCACAAGGACAACAGGACATTTTAGACGCACTTGATACGCATCAATTCGTAACTCTATTATGTGGCCGTAGATATGGGAAAAGTACAATTGCTATTATATGGTTACTTAAAGGGATTTTGGCAGGTGAAGAATGCGCCTTTATTGCTCCTTCATTAGACTACGCACGTGAATTCTTTGACGAGATTACGCAAATTTTACCGCCTGATTTAATTGAACTAAACCGCTCGTATTATACAATCAAAGTACCTGCAACAGGTGGAAAGCTTAAATGTTTTTCGGGAGATTCAACAGCAATTGAAAACGTCAGGGGTAAGCATTACCACAGGGTAGTCATCGATGAAAGCGCAAATATTCCAAATTTGGGATACGTATGGAAAAGTATTATAGTATATGTAATTGGGGATTATAACGGTAAGGTACTGTTTTGCTCAACTCCAAGGGGTAAGGATTTCTTTTATACTCTATGCCAAAAGAATAATAAAAATTGGAAAAACTTCCATAGGACAACATACGACAATCCATTGCTATCGCAAGAAATGTTAGCGATAATGAAAGAAGAGTCTGGCGATAATCATACGGAAGAGATGTTAGCCGTCGCAGGTGAAAACGTTAACGCAATAGTAAGATTGGAGGTTATAGAACGTAATACAATAAAAGAATATAGCAACAAACCTACAGTTATATATTCAGCCGATATAGCATCTAAAAGTGATAACACAAGTATAATAGGATTAGACGAAGATGGTACAATGACTTATCATCATTATTTTCAGGATTCTTGGTTAACAACACTAGATACACTAAAAGCATTGCCTAATAATGTCCTAAAAGTTATTGATGCGAGTGGTGGACAAGGTGCATTGGCATTAGAATTACTGCAAGAAAGCAACTTCAATTGGATTGGTTTTGAATTCACTGGAGAAAGCAAGCCTAAACTAATGATGGAATTGAAACACGCATTAGAACGTGATACATTGAAGTTTGATGAAATAGTCGCTAAAGAGCTAAGTGTGTTTAACGTTAGTATCAACGCCAATACTAAACGATTAAAATATGAAGCCATGTCAGGGATGCATGACGATTCTGTTTGCTCGCTTGCAATGGCTAATAAATTTCTCAGTGAAGGTAAAGCAATGCATGGCAGTAATGGCAATCCATTAGCCAAGTACGGTTGGTAAGCCAATATTTATGAATAAAAAAGTAATGGTAACTAAAGAAGAATTAATAAGTAAACTTCCCTTAAAATGGGCTGATATAAGCTTAAAGCAATATATAACATTCAGGAATCTAATTGAGCAATTAGGGGGAACCGATGACTTTGAAAAGGTATACAGAAATATGTTAGATGCATATTTCTATGTGTTTACTGGCGTACAGCTTTATGACGTTGAAGGATTCCAACAAGTCGATTATTTCAAAGTAGCTGAACGTTTTAATCAGTTCGAAAACGATGAAAGTAATAAGACAGCAGACATTGATGAGAACCTAATCAAAAGCTTCGACCAAATAGTTTTCGAAGACTTGCTAAAATACATGAACCTACAGGAGCAGAACAGTATAAGCAATTGGGGTGAAATGATTAACATCTTACTAAAAGAACCGATTGCAGATATAGAGGACAATATGAATATGGCAGAAGCCAATAGGTTTTTTTTTGCACTAGAGAATCAGTTGACAACCTATTTAAAAGCTTTGGAAATCTCTTTGACTCAGAACCTGAAACGATAGAGGGACAAAGCGAAATAGAAGCTAATCAAGCATTCTTAAAAAAGGAATTCTATAAAAGGTGGGGGTATTTTGAATTGCTCCATAATGTATGTGAATACCAATTTATAAGTATGCTCGAAGGAATGAAAATGTTTGCGGTCGATGTATTCGTCTATAGCTCGTTGCTTAAAGACAAGGTAAACATTCTAAAGAAATAATCATGGCAAAAAACCTAAAGCAAGCATCAAAGAAAGCACAATTTAATAACCTTATTGATAACCTTGTTGCTAATACTGGAACCGATAAAGGTGCATTCTCTTTTAACATGAATATCCTAGAGCAGATAGTGGCAGAATTCATTGAAAAAGTAAAAGAGGGTATGAACTCAATTGATAATTTCATTCTTACAGGTTCCACGCAAGAGCTTTCTATTAAAGTTAATAGTTTAAATGAAATTGAAATACTCGGAATTTTAGCAACGGTCGTACAAGCAAGGGGAGTTAATGGCGTTGAACAAAACAACGGTTCGGTACATAGTTATAAGGAGTTTAAGCCCCCCGTTAGTGTATTTATAGATTGGGTTAAAAATAGACAATTAATAACAGCTAACAATTCAAAGTTCTTCAAAGACTCTGCATTTGATGATATGACAACGGACGAGAAGATAACTCAATTAGCTTATGCGATAAGAGCAACAATTTATAAGAAGGGATTTCAAAGTAGAGGTAATTATTGGGATTCGAATGTTGATTGGTTAAAGCAAGAATTAAATACACGCATTCAACAGAATTTAGGAGAGCAAATAAAATTTAGAATCTTCGATAAGTACGGAAATAACGTGCATAAAAAACAATAACAAATGGCAATAACAATAACAGGGCAACCACACAATATAAATCCATCAAACAATACAAATAAATGGGAATTCAGTTCTGATAGTTCACAATTAATCTATTGCATAGTTGAGGTTAAGGAACCTATTACAGGTAAAATAATAGCTAAAAAGAAAGTCTATCCAAAGCCGTTAGCTACTGCATTATCGGTTGATTTATCTAGTGTATTAACAAACGTTGTGGAATCAAAATTGAACAACTCTAACGATGTTGTAAGCACTAGTAATTTATATGGTTACGAATTGACGATTACGGAATATCTAATTAATTCAACAACTGGATTGGTAACGGTTGGTAATAATATATCAACTGGCGTTAAATACGTTTTTGATGGCGAAATGGGATTGATGGACTATCTTAAATATCAGCCGAATAAATTCAATATCAATACAACCCTTAACAAGGCGGTATTCTTATCGAACAAGGCAAACATTAACTATGTATCAGCAGAGCAGAAGGAGCTTTTAAAAATATTCGATACCGCTAAAATCGGTAAGAAAGTTAAGGTAACGAAGTACATTAATAACGTTAGTACAGATACCTTATATGATATTCCAACAGCAGGAAATGTTATAAATATTAACGTATCACCTTCAATTCTTTTTCCTACTGGAGCAGACAATATAGAGAGGTATAGGGTTGTGATTGTAGATAACGATAATATTGAAGTTAGCGATTTTAAGGGCTATATTATTAAAAGGGATTGCAATAAAAATGATTTCACCTTAATCTATAAAAATCCGCTTGGTGCATGGGATACATTCACCTTTAACAATAGAGTCGAGACCCTTAATATCAATAAGACATATCTCAACAAATCGAGAGCGCAAACAGCGGTTGATAGTGTGTTATTTAACGATAAGGAGCTTATCAATGTTGATTCGAAGTATAGTTATAACGCTTATAGTGATGTTCTTAGCGACCATGATGCAAGCCTGATTAAGGAGTTATTAATTGCTAATAAGGTCTACATTGAGATTGAAGATTACTTTGTTGAGATAGCAATAGACGTAAAAACATACAAAGTATTACAGCAACGCAATAACGGATTTAAACGAAGCAGGTTAACGATAGACTTTAGTGTTGGATTTAGTATTGATTTGTTTAAGCAAATACTAATAGCGAATAGAGATGAGAATCCCCAAATCAACTACATTCTATCAAACTTTTGGTCTTTAGTTGAGAATGATAAGGGTATAGAGATAATTTAAAAAATGGCAATACAATATAATTTAATAGGAGCGATTACACCTAACAGTGCAACGATAACAAGTAAGTTCGATTACCCAGCACCAACACCTAATTCAACAGAATTAAAGATTCTTCGAGTTAGATACCATTCTACATTGGGGATGCAGGTATATGTGAATGGAAAACTTGAAGCAACGGATAACAGTAAGACAGGGAATTTTGCATACATCGAGAATTTGATGATTGGTTCAGATGCAGATGAAGTAGCATATTTTAAGGGATATATATGTGAAATAGCAATACTCAATGATTTCGGAACACCAAATTCCGCTACCAATAATAACATCATAGCGCAAGAAAGATGGCTTGCTGATAAATGGTTAACTACAGGAACCGTGCTAGATGATGGGTATATAGTTAAAGCAAGTGAAAGCGGTTCTTTTCCTATGATTCCGATGCCTGACCGTATCCAATGGCTCCAAATGAATGAGACAACTATTGTAAATAATGGTAACGGTAAATGTAGTAAGTGGGACGATTTTGTAGGATTTGGAGGGGTTTTAAAACATGGTATTCCAACAGCAGGTGCATTGCCTGCAACGATTGCTGTCAACAAATTCAAAAACAAAAATGCTTTGTATTTTGATGGAACAAATAACTATAAAGTTGCAGGTTTAAAGCAAAGCGGAGACCCGGACTTTTTTACTTTTTTTATGGTCTTTGCGTTTGATAATACAACAGGTGACCAGACCGTTATAGGTGCTATTAACGATGGTGGAACCGTTTACAATAATGCTATTCGTATAAAAAAATATAGTGGTGAGCCTAATCTAGCTGTTAGAATCAATACCGCAGGCTTTAATGAGATTCAAGTTCCCTTTTCAGATGTGTATAGTATAAGTTATCCGCCCAATGTTGTATTGGGAAATACACGGCTAAAGTATTCTAAAAACTCCTCATTTGTTGATGCTAGTTACACAGCATTATTGCCACACAACAGTTCAAATAATGGAGTTACTAAGCATACATTGGCAGGACTTAGTAGCAATACTCAATATTACGTCAAAATGGAAACCGACGGAATTGAGCAACCCGAAGTATTGAAGTTTAAAACATTTCCATTGGTTGGAACTCCAACAAATTTTAAATTCGTGGCAGGTAGCTGTAATTATACAGGCAGTAATGCTGAAACATTCGAAGAGATTAAAAACGAAGAGCCGTTATTTTGGAGTCATTTAGGGGATTGGCACTATGAGGACATCACAACAAACGATAGCCAATTATTCCGCAATGCGTATAATACAACCGCAAAACAAACAAGGGTAAGGGATTTGAATAGAAATGTACCTTTGATGTACATTTTTGACGACCACGATTTTTCTGACAACAATAGCGATAAAAATTCCCCTTCAAAATTTGCATCAATTAATTTTTATCAGGAAAACATCCCTCATTATCCGTTTTTAAATGACACCAATTCAAACCCCTTAACTGATTCGCTTGGTCAATCTTGGATTGTGGGACGAATATTATTTATACTTACGGATTTACGGTCTCAAAGGGATAACTTTTTGATAGACGATTACGACCCGAATAAAAAAATGTTGGGAGATACCCAAAAAGCGTGGTTTAAATCGACTTTGTTGTCAGCAAAAAACAATGATGATATTGCGTTAATCTGTTGGCTAAATCCTGGTTCATGGACAGGTGAAGACCTCAATGGTTACAGTTGGGATTATGGTTCAAGTGGCGAACATTGGACGGCATACAAGGCAGAGCGTACGGAGCTTTGGCAGTGGATGAACTCTAACAATATCACCAACATGTTTATTGTTAACGGTGATACCCATCAACAAGCAATAGATGACGGACGTAACGCAATATTTGATACCATGCAACCAACTTTATTAGACTGGAAGACCTTTCCCGAAAACCGTTTAACTCCATGTATTGAAGCTAGTCCGTTCCATAAAGATGTTGACCGTGGTTCTGGTCCATTCCAAATTAATGATGTTGGTGATAGTGGTTCGGTACCTGTATTGTCGGAAAAAACATATACCACTTTTGAGATAGAAGATAATGGCACCGAATGGATTAAGGTTATTGTCAAGCAATATGCTCTTCCTGATGGATTGACCTATTACACTGAGAAAACATTGGTTAATAAGTTTGAATTCGTTCGTCAATGCAAAGGAACAAAAGCACCAAAGCCCGAAATAAATAATGAGTCAGGAGTTCAAAAACTAGCAGGTAAAATAAAGACTAATTTAACCCTTAATAAGAAGTCAGCAGCCATTACTTTTATATCTCCAACAACCTTTCAAAACAATTGGAAGGCGCCAATAACAGGTAAGGTTAACGGAACCAAAACTAACAGAGTTGTTAAAGTTTATAGACGGTCAGATGAAGATTATTTGGTAGGTGAATGTGCTGTTAATGCTACAACAGGGGAGTTTACATTTAATGGTAATAAAGGGATTTCAACACTTGTGTTTAAGATTTATAATTCCTCAACAAATACGCTAATTGAAGAGGTAATAAACGATGGTGTGAATGGAGAAACCTATAGCGATATTGAAGCAAAGCTATATATTACAAGTGATATAGATTATTACCAACGTGCCACATCTATCGGGGTATCGAGTGGTTATTCTTTTGAAGTAAGTACAACGGACGAAGACAAAATATATAAAGTCAAAATCATCAATAAAAATACCAATGAGGTATTGGCCGAAACCCCTGTTAAAGGATGGTTACCACGGTCTTATACACTTGAAAAAGATGACCCTGCTTATATCACACCGTTCGCTTCCAAAAGTTATCTATATGATGCAGGATTGTCACTAATATCACTTGCAGGAGTAGGTAACAGTGAAGGTGCAAAAAGGACGGCCAAGGGTATTGTCAAAAGTCAATTGAATAATGGAGCATTTCCATTTAGCACAAATCACATTAACCCGATTGGTGCAGATGCTTATTTAAGGTCAGGAGCTATATGTTGGGTTGCTTATTCTTTAGGTTATTATTTGGAAATATACCCTAATTCTACGATTAAAGAAGACGTAAAACAATGCTTAATCAAAGCTTTGGAATACTTGAAAACTCTTCAAGATAACACGACAGGAGGACTTATTAAAGGTGGCTCAGGACGGTATACGACAAGCGGAGGAATTGAAACATTCGACCCTACTTATATTATTCCGTGGGTATCAACAGAGCATAATATTGACGCTTATTTTGCCTTCAAGCAAGCAGGAAATGTATTAGGCAACGCAGGTTATACGACCGTTGCAACAGCAATAGGTAATTCCATAGTAACACGGTTGTATAATAGTACCGAAAACCGAATGTACCAAGGAATTAACGCAGATGGAACACCCGACACAGCCGATGCACTAGATATAAATTCATGGGGAGCTATCGCTATGGTTGCTCTAGGCCAAAGAGAATATGCGGTTAAACTCCTAGAAAGAGCCGAGCGGTATTATTCAACAACAGATGAAGAAACAGGCGCACTAGGCTATAAACCATATTCAGCTGAATTAGGTTATCCAAATGCAAAAAATACTGTATGGTTTGAAGGGAGCTTTGGCGTTGCTTTGGGGTACTATAAGATTGGTAACGTTGAAAAATATAATCAACTTTTGGATGGTCTTTATAAGTACAAGGAATCAGACGGAGCATTTAGATATGCAACATTGCGAGATTCAACTTATGAGATTACCAATAACAAAGCAATTGCATCAACCGCTTGGTTTGTCTTAGCAAACAGTTTGGCGAACAATGTGTGGAAATAGAGATTTTCCAAGTTTTGAATATATTTAGTAAATTTAGGTTCTTTCATAAAAATTGAAATTTTTAGCCCTTCGCAGTTCGGAATGTGAGGGGTTTTTTGTTATTTATTTTTTGTATATTAAGGTAGTTTAAAAGGATTTTATTTTTTTCATATTTAGGTTTATAATTGCCCCTTGTAGTAATTTACGAGGGGTTTTTTATTGAATAAAAAAGTCTAGACTATTTGCCTAGACTTAAATAGGAATGGATGACATATAGATTTAATCTTCATCAAATTCTATCCCATCGTCCCATTCGTAATCACAGTCTGGGCATTCATATTGAACCCCATTGTGATAAGCATTTTCATTCGAGCAATTTGGACATTCTACCATATTAATTTTTTATTTAGGTGAACAAGATGTACCGCCAATAGCCCAAAACGGCCTTTTAGGACATGTACGCATTTTTAGATGATTAGGAATAATTGACCAATAGCCACACCATCGACATACTTTAATAATTGACATACTATTGAATAGGCTAAAATTAAATATCTAAATATATAATTATTTTTCAATATAGGACGCATTATTTTTATTGTATTTTAACAAATGGCTTGACCCAAAGAATTTGATTATTTTCCAGCATCTCAATGACGATAATCAAGTCAGCAGCCGTAAACCATTGAGCTGAAAATTTAAGAGACAAATTAATTACCCAACCTTGAATTTTACAGTAGTGTATACTTCCCATATCGCTATTATTACACATAAAGCTATAACCAAATTCTTGACCAGTGTAATTAAGGTCTGAAACTGTAATTACTTCTCTTTTGTCACCATGATAGGCAAGACAAACCATTTTAGTCTCATATTTATGTATTAAAGCGTCTATAATTATTGTCTCTAATTCCTTGTTTAATTTACCCTCTTCCAACCGCCACAGATGATATTGTTGTTTGAATAATAATTTTGCATTGTTCTTACCAAATACTATATAATCAATCGTGGTTTTCCCTTCATCAACGACTTCAACCATTACCTTGTATGACCTGTTTTTATATGTAAATTCCAAACTATCCATATTGCAAAAATACTAAATATATTAGTATTTAGTCAATAGCCGACCATCATGACAAAGCCAATATTTATGATAAAATCATAATGGCTAAAAAGTACAATTTATATATAGTGTCGGACAATAATAGCGAGATATACGAACTCGATATTGATTCATTCGACACATCTACAATATTTTCAGTCGAAAACCTGCAAGATATTACAAAGCGTAACGATACAATCACATTTGATATTAAGTTATTAAGAACTAAAGCGAATAACATCGCACTTGGTAATCTATTCGATATTTCGACATTTTCGTCTTCCAACTATACACAACAACTAGGGCATAACTATACCCCTAACCAATTGGTTAATTGCCAACTTTTTGAAGATAATACTCAATTGTTAAAAGGTAAATTGCAAATTATTGACTTCGATAAATCAACATATAACGCAGTGATAACAGGTGAGGTTGTTAGCTTCATGGCTAACATCAAAGACCGCTATTTGCATGAACTTGATAGCTTGTCAGAAGAGGTGCAATTTAATTACACTTATATAACACCTACATGGACAAGTTCAACATCACCGTATTTATTTCCGATGTTGGATTATGGTGTAGACTATCGAACAGGAAATTATGACCAATACGATAATAACTACGAGATTAATAATTTAAGACCTGCATTCTTTCTGAAATCCTATTTCAATGCGATTTTTAAGGGGTTTAGATTTGACGATGCTAAACAGATTTATACCCAAAAAAAGGAAGATAACACACTATTGAATAATAATACGGTCGATTTGTCAAAAATTGACACCATCATCAAAAATGTATTCATCCCAAATAACTTTGAAAACTTTACTCGAAGTGTTGAAGGTTTAGTAACAAAAATCCTAATGTCTAATCCTGGGCAGGTAGGTGATAATGGAACCTTGCAGACAATTAACGGTGTTGCAAATCAATTTAATTCGTCTGTTGATGATTTTTGGACAGTTGGAACTAAGACAAATTTCAAGCTTTGGGAATCTAGCGGAGGGGGTGGAGTGACACAACTTTCAATGCCTACTTTAAGACCCGTTGATAAATATGTCAATTGTACATTGCGTTTGCGTTTTCGCTTAGTGATGCCAAAAGGTACAATAGGTACTTGGATGGTAGGACTTGCCGATGTAGCAGGAGCGAACAAGCTAGAGCAGGGACAATTAAAGCATTACACAAAAGTGCAAAAGTCTGATATTAATATTAGTCAGGAATTCAATATGGAATTTGATTTGCAAGTGGATAACCTGCAAGGTGAATTTGCTTTTGCATTTTTTCGTGATGACCAGACCGCAGCCAATTCAAAAAATGAGACAGGAATCGAGTTTGACAACATAGGCATTCAAGTAGGTAAACCAAATACAACAACTGAAATAAGTGTTGATTATAATGATACCATTGACGTATTTAACTACATTCCGAAAGATGTTAAGATAGTGGATTTTTTGAAGTCAATTATGCAAATGTTCAACCTCTATTTATACCAAGACAAAGACATCCCCAACAGATTTATAATGTCTACCTACAATGATTTTTATAAAGACATTATTACTTTAAACCCATCAAAGGCTATAGACTGGAGCGATAAAATAGAATGGAATAAGGCAAAGTTTAAAACCAATATTGATTTGCCAAAATCGTATTCTTTCAAGTTCACAGAAGATGGTGATATGATGAATAACTATTATCAGGAAACTTATAAATCAAATTTTGGAGATTATTTAGTTTTAAATGAAAACGGAACAGAAGACGATAATGCAGTTGAATTAATATTTTCACCAACGCAAAACCTATCGCATTCAAAGGACTTAAAAAATCTTCCAATACTTTACGAAAGTGATTCATTAATGGGGGAGAAGAAACCATTTAAGTCAAATATTCGGATTCTCTACAATAATGGTCTAAAACCTGTTTCCCCTTCGTTTGAAATCAAAAATGGTGACACATTAATAGGCTATCGACCAACATACAATTATTGTAGTATGCTAAAATGGAGTGCATCCGATACTTTTGAAAGTATGTTGTTATTTGATATTCCCTATAATCTAATGACTTATGATTTTACCAACGTAGATAAGTCAAAGTCATTGTTCAATCTATATTACACGAATAGGATAAAGGAGTTAACAGATAACAATTTGACCGTGTTGGAAGTTGAAATATATCTAACGAAAGAAGATATTGAACAACTAGATTTTACTAGGCCAATCTATGTGGAAAATGAGGACGGCAATACATACTTTAAGCTTTTAGAGGTGAACTACAATAACAATACGTTACTATCAAAGTGCAAATTGCAGAAGATTACCATTTAATATATATTTACAGAATGAAAAAAGCTATATTATTATTGTTGGTTGTGTTTGGATTGGCTTCAACCATATTAACAAGTTGCAAAGGTGATAAAGACCGTTATCAATACGAGCACACTATTAAAAAAGGAATTTTTAAAAACGAACTTATTGGCAATCTAGAAGGTGCATATAAAGATATATATGGGAAAGATTTTTTGTACGAATTGGAAAAATTTCAAGAGAACAAAAAGGAAACATATAGGATTACTGTAAAACCCGATGGGGTTATAGATTTCCATTTTGAAAGCGGTAAATTATCTAGTTATTCCTTAATTAGAAATGACAATAAAAGCCTAGATTGGATGTTTAAAATAATTAAAGGGGTTGAAGCTACAAAAGCTGAATATTAAAATACATATATCTTCCAGAGTATGGAAATGAGGGCTATCTAATTGGGTAGCCTTTTTTGTTTTCCGCCCTTTGCCATGGAGCCAATATTTATTTGAAAAAAATATGGCTATTAAAGGCAATTCAAATAAAGAAGAAATATTACTTGGTGTACAAATTGACGTTGCAGAAGCGGAAAAGAAAGTTCAAGAGCTTGAAAAAAAGCTTGATGCTCTCCAAGAGGTTAAATTGAAGGTCAGTGTTGATGCACTTGCTCAGGTCAATATGGAAATTGAACAAACGACCAAAGCAATAAAAGACCTCAATGAAACAATTATAAACCCCTCTTCAAATGTTGATGAAGTAAAGAATGTTGGTAAGGTCGTCGAAGACTTAAATGATGATATTCAAAATGTCAACAAGAACAAAATAAAACCTCAGACCGATAACAAGGACTTAAAAAATACAATCCTTTCATTAGCGGAGATGGAGGACTTATTGAAGTCTCTTCGTGACCAGCAGAGAACGACAAAAGACCCGCTTAAATTACAACAATTATCAAAGGAAGCAGGTGAATTAGAACTAAAAATTCGTGATATAAATGAGCCCTTTAGGGACGTTAATAGGGAGATAGGCGAATTAGAGGACCGTCTCTATGCCATGGCAACAGCAGGAGAGCAAGGCAGTCAAGAATTTAACGAAATACTATCCAAAGTTGCACAGTTAAAAGAGCATGTTAAAAATGTTGATTTAGCTGTTGATTCGTTATCGGTTGATAGATGGGGGCAATTTGTCCAAGCAGGGGAAAATTTAACTGGGATGCTTGGTGCTGTTACCGCTTCAATGCAAATTCTTGGAATAGAATCCAAATCAGCAGAAGAGAATATTGCCAAGCTTATGCAATTGCAAAGCATCATGCAGGGCTTACAAAGCTTAAATCAATTCCGCAAGCAATGGACGGCTTTAATGTCTAGCTTTAAAGCAGGAAAGGTAGCAACCGAAACAATCAATACAATTAGTACCGCAACAGGTGAAGCAAGTACAGCAACAACGGGTTTGGCATCCGCTACTAATACGGCTACAACAAGCACAAAGCTATTTGGTACAGCTTTTAAAGCTATTGGTATTGGGTTAATTGTCAGTGCTATAGCATTGCTTGTTGCAAATTTCGATAAGCTTAAAGAGGTCGTTTTTAACCTTGTTCCTGGTCTTAAAGACGTTGCTCAATTTCTTGGAAATATCATTCAAAAAATTACTGATTTTGTTGGCCTGACAAGTGAAGCCCAACGTAATTTAGAAAAGCTGAAAAAGCTAAATGAAGGTATTGTAACGGGTATTGATAGCCAAATCGAAATGCTATCAGCGATGGGTGATAAAGAGAAAGAAATCTATGAATTAAGCTTAAAACGTAACTCGCTAAAAAGGCAATCATTAATCGAAACTGCAAAAGTCAACAAAAAGCTAAATGATGAGGAACAAAAGCAACTTATTGAACTTAACACGGAGCGCAATGTTTTGATTTTATCAGAGCGTAAACGTATTAATGACCTTGCTAAAGAGCGTGCAGAAAAAGCAAAACAAGAATATGATACACTTTTAAACCAATTAAAAGGTTATCTAAAAGAAGCTGAAAAAATAACCTATTCCGCTAATCATAATTCAAGACAGACAGAATTAAAAAACCTATCTGACAAATACAAAGAGCAAATTACAGTAGCGAGAAAACTAAACCAAGATATTTCCAAGCTTGAAGAAGCCGAAAGAATCGAACGCAATATTGTCAACAAGAAATATGATGATGAGTATTTCAATTACATCAAATCAAACAGCCGTCAATTCTTAGATGACTTTAGTCGTGAATATTTAGAAACAATAGAAAGCTATAATAAGCAAAAGGAGAACGCTACAACAGAGCAAAAAGCCGATTTAGATTTAAGGTTGAATAATCAATTAACTTATTTATCTCAATTAAAGCAATTGACAATTGCACAAAAAACAGCGGAAAAGGATTTGGCAAATTCTATGGACAAAAACGAAATAGATGATGAAGCCGACAAATGGAAATACAAGCAACAAAGGGAAAAACTTGATGCTCAATTACAAGTGACGAAAGGCTATGAAGATACCTTATTGCTTATCACAACCGAATCTAAAAACCTTGAAAATTCCGAAATACAACGCTTATACCAAGAAGGGCAAGCGAGACTAAAAGAATTAATGGCAGACCCATCTGTTAATGCCAATGAAATCACCAACATTCAAGCAGAGCTTAATGCAAAATTGGGTGCTATTGAAGCAAATAATAAGGAAATTGAAGATGCAACAGTAAAGCACCAACAAACCATACAAAAGGCAGAAAAAGCAAATGTAAAAGCTAAAAAGAAAATCTTGGATGAGGAAACTAAAGCAAGGTTAGATAATATGTCTATTGTCGCAAATGCAACAGACCAAGCGGTTGAATTGTTGGGTGAAAGTACGGTTGCAGGTAAGGTTGCAGGGATTGCGACAGCAACAATTGATACTTATGTAGCAGGAACCAAGGCAATGAAAGAAACGCCTTATCCTTTCAACTTCGTAGCCTTAGCAACCACAATAGCATCGGGTTTAGCGACGGTAAAAAAAATCATGAGTGTAAAAGTCGATGGTGACACGTCAGGCGGAGCAGGAGCAGACACACCAACTTATTCTGCACCGGTGATTAATAGTACAGTCTTGAAGCAATCGGAAAACGGAACCGATAAATTAAGCGATGTAATTCAACAGCAACAAGAACAGACAGTTGTTAAAGCTTACATAACAAATAGTGATTTGGAAACAAACGAGCAAAAAAATCAATTTATTAAACGTACATCGAGCTATTAGTTTTTACCCCTTCAAGTGAGGGGTTTTTTATTTCCATCCAATATTTATCAGAAAATAATATGGATAGAAAACTATATGAGTTAAAAATAAACCCATCAATTGGAATGGACGTAAATGTAATTTCGATTGTTGATAGCCCAGCGGTCGAAAGTTCTTTTTTAGCTTTTAGCAAACAGGAAATGAAGGAAACTTTTGCAGTAGCTAATGAGGATAGAATGGAACTAATCGGTGTTGCAATGATTCCCGAAAAGATAATTCCACGTTTTGATGGAGTCACCAAAGAAGAGTATGATGTGTTTTTCTCAAAGGACACCATTCGCACAATAGCCCAAAACTATTTTTACAGCGGATACCAACATTCTATTAACCTTCAACATAGTGACACTTTTGTGAATGCACATGTTTGGCAATCATATATTGTTGATTCAGCTATGGGTTTAAATTCACCCAATGGAATTGATGCACCTGATGGCACTTGGATAGTTGGAATGCAGTTCGACAGAGATGATACAAATTCACAAAAACTATGGAAGTTTATTAAAAACGGAACTTATACAGGATTCTCAATTGAGGGTTATTTTATTAATCAATTAACGCAAAATTTCAATTCCCAAATCACACTTGAACAAGAAATTGATAATGCTCTAAATGCTCTAAATACTAAAAAATAGTAGGCCAATATTTATTGGAAATAAAGAGACAAAATGAACATAAAATCATTTAAAGAGCTAAAAGCAAAATTTGAAAAATTAGTTTCTCAATTTTCATTCAAGTCAGATGTTGTCGGTGAGGTAATTTACGAGTATACGGCTTGTGAGCTCGGTGCAGAAGTTTATGTAAGCACATCTAACGGTTCAGAGTTAGCACCTGATGGAAAAGTGGAGCTACCTAATGGCGATAGCTTTATCGTTACTGAAGGAAAAATATCTGAAGTGTTATCAGTAGCAAATGAAGATGCTGAAGAATTAAAAGCTGAAGACCAAGAAGAAAAAGGTGATGCTGAAGAATCAAAAGAAGAAGAAGCAATTGATTTGATTATTGACGGTGTTGAGGAAGATAAGGAAAAAGAAGACTTAGCCGAAGAGCCAACAAACGATACCAAAGAAGTTGAAGAATTAAAAGCTGAAATTGAAGCTTTAAAAGCAACAATTAAAGAACTGAAAGGAGAATTCTCTAAAGAAATCGACATCAAAATCGAAGAGTTTAGAGCAGTTCTAAAAAATACGCCTGCTAGTTTTTCCAAACAAAACACGATAGCAGAAGACGTAAAAGAAGACAAATGGGCAAGCCTTGCAAAAAGGTTTTCCTAACCAATTATTAAAAAAATAGATAAAAAATAATATGAGTTATAATGTAACCAGTTTACCTGCATATACTTCGGAGCAGAGCCGTAAGTTTATGCTTAAATCCATCTTAGGTGGAAAGACAATTGACTTTTTGACTGAAAAAGGTTCATTTGACCCAACAGCAATGGGTAATACAGCCATCCAATTGCTAGAGACTGATGTTGTATGGCAGGACGGAAGTGCTTGTAAATTATCAGAATTAGGTTCAGTTGCTTTGGCACAAAATGTATTGGTTGTACAACCAATTGCAATGAAATTCGCTTTGTGCGCTCGCACATTGGTAAAAACGTACGCTAAAGAAGATTTAAAAGCTAAACAAAAAGGTGAAAACGGCTTTGATGATGCTTTATTCATTGAATATATCGGTGATGATGTAGCAACAAAAAATCAAGCAGAAATTGAAAAATTGGTATGGCAAGGTGACAAAACAAAAACAGGTAACATGAAATTTATTGACGGCCTGCTAAAGCAAATTTCTACGGGAACTTTTGATTTATCAACAGTTACAGGTGCTGATATTGTAGCAAAATTGCAAAACGCTTATTTAGCAATGCCTATTGAAGTTCGTGACCAAGAAGATTTCAGAATCTTTTTAGGTAAAGAAGTTTACGACAAATATAAAGCTGTATTACATGGTAAAAACATCTTCCAAGCTACTGATGACAATACATTGTTCGGTACTACTGGTGTTTTCCAAATCGCTAATGGCTTGAATGGCACAAACAAAGTAGTTTTTGCTAGAGCTAGAAACTTGCAAACAGGTGGTGATTTAAAATCATTGGAATTAGAACATTGGTATTCGAAAGATGACGATGAAGTAAAAGTACAAGCTCGTTTCTCTTTGGGTGCTACTGCAATCTACAAGCAAGAAATCGGAGTTTTAGACGTAGCGTAATCGCTATTTAACACAAGAAATATAAGGGTGGTGGAATAACAACACCATCCTTTTTTTATAAAAATATTAAAAATATGGCATGTGGTTCAAGTTTAGTTGGATATGTTAAACAATGTGGTGAAAAGTTAATTGGGGGTACCAAGAACATTTACATGATTGCGTTTTCTGACTTAAAAAATATTGATGGCTCAACGTCTGTTTACGAAATGACAGCAGGAAAAGTGAGCGAAGTAGGTTTACAGACCTCAAAGAAATTCGTGAAAATCGAAGTAGAAAATAAACAAAATAACGTAACTGATACTATGACAGTCGGTGACAATGGTATCATCTCAGGTACATTTGCCTATACGGCTCAAATGGTTGGGTATAGTGCAGAAGCAAACCAATTTGTTACTAGCTTGCTTGGTCAGCCAGTGGCGATTATCATTGAATTAGCTAATGGTAGTTATGTAATCGGTGGTCTTGATGGAACCGTACAATTAAAAGAATCGGTTGGTACAATATCAGCAACAGATTTAAACAGAACATTAAGTTTTGCTGGGGAAATTTATCAAAACACCCCTTTGCTAGACCCGACAATCGTACAAACTCTTATCTAATACCTAAATTAAAGAGTTAAAAAATACAAATCCTACCAAGGGGGCTTAATCTAGCCCCTTTTTTTATGAGCCAATATTTATGGAAAAAAGAAGATGATAATCGACGTAAAAGAAGATGTAAATAGGTTGTTTTTCAATGTTGCACCCTTCACAATTGAGGGGATAGTGAAATTGAAACTAACCAAAGAGTCATCATATAAAGAAATAGAATTCGATTTAACACCCGAAATAATAACCGAAAGATTTATAAAGGTTTTGCACTCTTTCAATGAACTTGAAGTGGGTAAATACAGATATGAATTAGTCAACAATGAAGTAAAAATTGACAGTGGATTTTTGACTGTTGTAGGGGAATCGAAGAAAGTTGCGAAAGAAAGAGCAACGGAAGTAAGAAAAGTGATTGATGGACGAAAAAAATAACAACATAAATTATAAAATTGAAAACTTTGCGAGGTTTATAACGCCTTTACCGACCGAACCAAAGCAAAATAATAACGATAGGCCAGTTAATTGGGGTGAAGACAATCTATATCCTTATTTTTTGATTGACATTGCGGAGAAATGTAGTTTACACGCTTCGATATTATCGACCAAAAGTAATTACATATATGGTGATGGTCTTATTGATAAAAAATCAGGAGATTTTTTGAGTGAAATTCAAGTAAATGAAGATGATTCGCTTAGCGAATTAATAAAAAAATGTATTAATGACCTTGTTCATTTTAATGCTTTTGCGGTTGAGGTAACATTTAACCAACTTGGAGAGCCTTACAATTACTATCATGTACCACTGCAAAATGTACGTATAAATAATTCAAAAACAACCTTCTTCATAAACAAAGATTGGAAAAATACACCTAGAACTGTATTGAGTTACCCTAAATATTTTCCCAAATCGAATGAAACTACAGAGCCGAAAATATTTTATTTCAGTTCCTATAATGTGTCGGTAAATAATATCTATCCATCACAAGATTACAAATGTATTGAAGCTTGTGTTACGGATATGCTTATTGATGAAATGTTTAAAAATAACGTTGCAAACGGATTTTCATTGACTAAAATTATCAAGACTTTTAAAGGCAATTTAAATGAGGAGCAACAACGTATTGCAACAAGGAAGTTAAGAGAGATATTAACAGGTGTTGAAGGCCAAAATATGTTGGTGGAATTTAATTCTCCGCAAGAAAAAGGGATGGAAATTGATACTATTCCAGCCGATGATTATGCATCGAAATTGATAGAAGTAATTAAGAAATCGGAAAAAGCAATTTTAACAGGACATCAAGCAAATTCTAATGTCTTATTTAGCGCAGAAGTAGGGGGTGGACTTGGTGGAAGAGGTGCAGAACTTGAAATTGCATATCAGATTTTCGTAAACAACTATGTAAAAGACAAAAGATTAGAAGTTGTTAATGCCTTTAATAAGCTATTTCAAGCTGATGACCGTATGCCTGTCATTGATTTAAAAGACAAAGAAAAGTTATTCAAAACTGAGTTGGATTCAGCGACTAAAGAGAAGATTATGACGGTAAACGAATTACGTAGTGAAGCAGGTCTTGAACCGTTAGCCGATGGTGATAAATTGTTGACAACGAATCAAGTTTTGTTGTCAGCTAACCAAGCTTTTTCATCTGATAAAAAAAAAGATGACGATGAAATAGAAAGCTATTCAGCAACTATTGAAGACTACGAGAAAGTAAAGCATTTAGGTACGAATAAAGAGGATTTTGTTTTAATCGGTAAAGCTAAGTTTTCGGGTTGCGGACACTATCATTTTGCATCAAACTACAATTCAATCGAAGAGTATTTGTTAGATAATAAAATTGAGGGTATGACTTTGGATGAAATCGCCATCAAAATTGGTAAGGAACTAAATCAAAATATCACAAAGCAGGAAGTACAAAATGCTATTGACTTGTTAAAAAATGCAGGGTTGATAAATGCAAAAACTAATACAGCAAATAGCATCATTCATACTGCACCGTCAAGCATTGCAAATGCAAATAAGGTAGAAGTTTATTATGACTATCAAATACGTGACGAAGCCGATGGTAGCACAATTATTCCGACAACAAGGCATTTTTGCGAAGCCGTTATTAATAGTAACAAATACTACAGTGCAAGCGATATACAAAAATTTTCATCTGCATTCGGATATAATGTGATGGAACATTGCGGTGGATATTGGAAAAATAAGGCGACTGGAGTCGTTAATAAATATTGTCGCCACGAGTGGGTACCAGTTAAAGTAATAAAAAACTGATAATCAAATGGATAAAGTAAATTTAATAAGCATACAAAGTATAAAAAATAATAGTGTATTACCATCCAATATAGATGAAGACATTATACAAATAGCATTAAACGAAGCAACCGATTTGGAGTTGGAACCACTTGTTGGTGCAGATTATATAGCATCAATTCGAACCAAAATAGCAACCGATACAACAACCGAAACAGATAATTTTGTCTTGGATGAAGTAATCGAGCCGTTTTTGATTTACGCTACTATTGCGTATGCAATCGACTATTTGCATTTGAAAATCAATAACAAAGGTATCAACGTTAGTACGGATGCAACCCTGTCAGCATTGCAGATAAAGGACAAAGACAGTGCCGTCCAGAGTGTGAAGCAAAAAATGGATGGATATAAATCTAGGTTAATAAAATACTTTGCAACTGATAATGATGAAAATACAAATACATCAATTGATGCTGATTCAACATTTAATAGTATGAACATCTATTTGGGTGATAATATTGACTATTCAGCACAGTATTATAAAGAAAGAGCAAGCAAGGTAAACTATTACAGAAGGGGGTACTAATGGTTAGAAATCTAAAATATATCCGTAATATAATCGAACGTTATTTTAACCAACATCCGATGATTAATGATGTGAAATTTGGTGATACGGACAAGCTTAGCACCTATAAAAAACTGAAATATCCATTGGTCAACTTCGAATATGTGAAATCAAATTTTAATTCCAATAATGACAATGCAACGATATGGGAATTTGCTGTAATGGACTTATCGGATGAGCAAACAGAATTTGATGTAATTGATTCAACCAATGAGATAGCACAAGATTTTTTAAAATGGCTTGCAGAACATGATGATATTGAAATAAGTGGTAATGTGTCGGTTGTGCCATTTAGCGACAATTTCGGTGACTTATGTTCGGGTAATGTATTTACTGTTACATTTTCATCATTCCGCAATAACTGTATGACTATTTTGCCAAAAAATGGTTAACCGTAAATAACACTTACTATGGTTTTCCAATTTTGCATCATGGAGAAATCATTAAATATCACATGGACTAACATTGTTGAATACGTCGAACCCAAAAAACCTAATTTACAAATGGTATTTAAAGGTAAAGATGAAAAAGGTGATGATGTCAAAGTCTATATTTCCAAGATAGAGAAAGTAAAGAAGGGACAATAATTAGTCCCTTTTCTTGTTTTAGACGATTTCCATATCGTTAAGCCAAAATAAAGCCCTATAATCAATTATTACTCATTCATAAACAAAGACATTCCGACCGAAAGTTATTTCAATGTACGTCAAGTAATGAGGTCGAAATCCAAGATTTTAGTGGATTATTTGTGAATTAAAAAATAATGGTCTATGTCTCTATAGGTCATCAATGATACTATAGTCAAAATCTATCCAAAGCCAATATTTATTATAAAATGGAAGACAAAAGACTACAATGGGCGGACTCCATAACGCTCAATAGAATTGATTTAATGCACCCTATTCTTAGGGATGAATTGCGAAACCAATACCTTGAAATCAATACTCAATTACCTAAAGGTGTGCGATTGAGAATTACCCACACGCTTAGAACCTTCGAAGAACAAAATGAACTTTATGCACAAGGTCGAACAACCAAAGGTAAGATAGTAACCAATGCAAAAGCTGGTACATCATGGCACAACTATGCGATGGCATTTGACATCGTTATTCTATATGATAAAGACAATAATGGAACATTCGAAACTGCATCGTGGGATGAGGATAGATATTTTATGACCGTTGTGAACTTCTTCAAATCTCAAGGTTGGAAATGGGGCGGTGACTTTCGAACCTTTAAAGATAGCCCTCATTTTGAAAAGACATTTGGGTTGACCATAAGTCAGGCATTAGCGAAGTATAATGCAGGTGATACCATCATCGATAATGGTATGAAGTATATCAGAATAGGAGGGTAAGAGATGGAAATATTTAAAATCTTAAAGGAGGTCATTAACTCATTTTTCACCTCTTCAATAATCAGTAAATTGATATTCTTTATATCTGCCTTCTTTGCTCCAATATATGAGTTGTATATTTTACTTATTTTCTTAGTATCTATTGACTATTTGATGGATTTGGCTGTATGGTTTTTCAAAGGCGATAAGTTGACAACAAAAGTGTGGGATGTTACCAAGCCTTTTATAATCAAATTGATTATGTATTCAATTCTTGTTATTACCGTCAATAGTGTGCAAATGCACCTTATAAAAGAAGCTTTTGAACTATTTAAAACGGTTATTGCTATTCCCATCATTGCCGAATTGCTCGGTATAGTTGCAACGGTTGAGAGGTATACAGGCGTTCAAATTGTTGATAAATTGAAAATATATTTGGGGAATTGGGTAAAAAATAAATAATTGAAATAATAGATTAGTAGGTGATATTTTCCAATCTATCTTTGACGACAAATTTCTTGAATTGAATTTCTTTTGATTCTTGAATTACAAATAGACTGAGTGATAATAAGTATTCATTTAATTCAATATCTCTGTAAAATATATCAAAGTAAACAGGGTTGGTTTTATTGATAACTTCATGTAATAATATTAAAGGCACATTTCTTGTATTTTTTTCAAAGGTTTGATAAGCGTGGCTTGCTTGAAGATTAAAATCGCATATATTAACCAATAAAGAGCTTGTGGCAATTATTTTATAGGTGACAGGTTTATCTGTTATAATAGACATTTCTACTAGGATTGCCTTATCATCTTGATATTCATTCTCTATTTCCTTAATAAGGTTAAAATCAAATTTAAAACTTGGTTTAATTGAGTAAAGGTGTTTATTTAATTCAATCTGTTTAAGTATAGATTGGTCTTCTTGAGCTGTCATTTGTGACTCAAGTGTTTTGTAAATAAAAACCCCACCAATAAGAGTAACTAGATAAGTGAACCAGTCGGAAATAGTACCCCATGTTTCAGCGTGAAATAGTGTTTGTTTAGGCCAGTAGCAATTTATCAACAGAATTATAGATGCTAATACAGCTGTAGCAATTAACGCATAGACGATTATAAAAAATATCTCTTTAAGTTGGTTTTTATCTTTCTTTTCTTTCATGGCTATTACAAAGATAATATAAAGCTTTAACCTTTGTTACAAAGGAATCTATATCAAAAATATTTTCATATTTTCAAAAAATTATTTATCTCATTACTAGCTTTTTAACTTTATACTAATTAGTATAAAAATCTCTATTGATATTGTCACCTTATACCCCAACCTTTGCTTTATGAAGCTAAAAACAAGGGAAGGATTGCAAAACCTAATAGTTAGAATTTGCAAACGATACAACATAATAGTTGCCATTAAAATTGGAGGGTAAAACTTACAAAGAATTATTTGATGAACTGGTTCTTATCAATCGTCAAATAATGTTAAAAAATGAATTGTTGAACAATATAAATTGGAATTAATTATATTTGAATTATGACTACAATTGAACATGAAGCTCTGATTTTTGATAAACTAAAGAGTGTAGTGAACCAAAAGGAATTTATTGAAACACTAGAGAATCAACTCAACTTAATCAATAGTACTAAAGATGCTGTAACCCAATTATCTAATCTGAGCCACGACGTAATTAAGGACTTAGATTATAAAATTGACGAAAAGACCAGTGCAAAAGAAATCGCTAAAGAGGTCTACAATGAATTATTTGTTCGCAATAGTAAGGCGGATAAGAAAGTATATGATAAAAGCATCGAAGACTACAAACGTGATTTGAAGATGCAAAAAGAGTATGCTAAAAAAAGTGCCCCAAAAAAGTAGTAAGGACACTCAATAGGACAACGAAAAAAATAAAACACTGATAATTAGATGTTTAATACAAATAAAATAAAACTATTGACTTTATCGATAGGACTGTTAGGAATGGGGACGACTTATGCCCAGACTACACCTACGTTGCCTATTAATACGATCGTAGAACGAGTTCAGAAATATTTTCAGGTCTACCC
>JAITLV010000028.1 GCA_031277685.1 Sphingobacterium sp.
ATTGATTTGGCCATAAGAGCATTTTCATAAAATTAGGGTGAAATTAGAAAATAAATATGAACATATCGGAGATTACAATTGATAGCACACAATAAATTATTACACAATCGTATGCGTAGACAGCAAAAAAAATTAGATTGACAATGCATACAATCCGACTTCTATGGTGACCTTTCTGTTATTGAAGCTTTAAATATAAATGTCCCATTTCAATCCGACGTTCTCTACTGATTTTCTCTAAGTGCTAGCGTTATGAGAGCCAATTTTTACTCTATTTACCGAATCGTTTTGATGGCTAGTAATTTAAAAGAACTTAAATCTTTGCGTCCATTAATTTGTTTTCAATTTTTTTTGATTTATCTAATTTAATTTTGATCACGAATGCATTTTTATTTTTCAAACTCTTTGGCAAAGTTATATCGAAATACATATTCTTATCTCTATCAAAATCGATATTCGTTTTTTTCAAAAGCAAATCACGCTTATCATTTAGCAAAGAAGCCGATGCCGGGGTCAAGTTTGCACTTTTTGGAAAGACAAGCCTTAAGATATTGTTTATCGGTTTATTAATTACTGTTAGGAATAGCGAGTTAGCATCAGTTTTGCTTATTGTATAGTATCCGTATTTACTCTCCAGCGGAAAGTGATTGACTTCATATATAGCTTCGGCATTCACTTTAGTCCATTTTCCAAAATCTGTTATCAGTTCATTCTCATATTTGCTCATGTTTCCATTTTCGTCCGGACCAAAATTGAGAACGAAATTACCATTCATAGAACGAGATCTCATTAATAAATCGATAACATCATCTGTCGTTTTTAAATACATCCCATCAGTATTTTTTATATATCCCCATCCATTGGGAGGGATCGTCATAACACAGTCCCAATCGTTACCACCAAGTATGTCGATACTAGCTGGCATTTTTCTTTCCCATCCTTGCTCATAATCCCCTAATAAGACACCATTTGAATCAAAGTGACGGCTTTCATACTCATCGTTTCGAAAACGAGATCCAATTATTAAGTTTGGATTATTATTTCTCAACTCTTTTTCTAAATTATAAGTAAACTCGTAGGAATTTATCCAAGACGGATCCCAGGTACCATCAAACCAAAAACCTTTTATTTGTGGGTAATTTGCCTGCAATTCCAATAACTGGTTCCTTGTATATTTCAAAAATCGGTCAAATCTAGCTTTCTCATCGGCAGTTTTCGGTATTTCTTTGACATAGTCCTTGTTATTCCATTCCTCTACGGAAAAATATAAATAGACATCTATACCTTGCTCAGAATAGGCATCTACGACTTGCTTGACAATGTCTTTTTTGTATGGACTATTGGCAATAGTATAATCAGAATATTTAGAAGGCCACAAGCAAAAGCCATCATGGTGCTTTGTCGTAAAAATCACATATTTGGCGCCCATTTCCTTCGCTCGTTTCGCCCATTTCTTCGCATCAAAATTTTTCGGATTGAATTGTTTATATAGGTTATCGTAGATATCTATCCAATTTTTTGGAGTCGTTGGCCCTCCCCAAGAGCGTATCCATTCAGAAGCAGCAGCACCTTGCCTAGCACTAACGCCATTCCACTCATTCCCCGGTATCGCATACAATCCCCAATGGATAAATTGCCCCAGCCCATAGTTTCGAAAGGCTGCCATCACGGGGTCCATCCTATTCGATTTAGTAATAGCTCCAAATTTTACTTCAATTGGTACAACTGGTTTCTCTCTTTTATCTGTCCATTGCCCCTTAACAATTCCTTGTTGGAATAAAAAAGCAGACATCAAAATAATTATAGACTTGTTTTTTTTCATCGTTTAAAATTTATTTAAATAATACTAGTGCAACTAACAATATGGTCTAATATGGGTATTCAGCGTACAAAATAAATTCTCTTGAAAAAATCATCCTTGTGATTCAACTATTCCAACGAACTAAAGTGAAATAGATAATCTTATAACGAAGATTAAAACGACTGTAACAATACTGACATTACGCAATTAGAGTAAGTCTTCTATTCACGTGTTTTTCCATTTGTTTGGAATCATATTCAAACAAATAGCATTCATTTAAGATATCTACAAGCTTATTTCTAATAAATACATGCAATAAGCCTGCTTTGATAAAATGATCTGCATTCATATTGCGATCAGACGTATAGCCCAATAATTTGATCGTTGGAAATCGTTCAGACACGTCTTTAATCAGCTCAGCTTCCGCCCATCTAAACCTATCAAGGTCTATAAGACATATTTCTGGCAAAATGAGATTATTTGTTAAATTATTCAGAAGTTCGACACCACTACTACTTGTAAAATGGAGCTCAAATAAACCCATTTTACGGCACAGCATTGTTATCATTATTTGTTGGAATATGCTTCCACTGACAACAGATATCTTTTTTTTATAATACATCATTTAAAAAAGAGCACATATTATATATGTGCTCAATCACACTAAACTAAACCAAATAATACTTATCCTTATAGGCCCACGCTTTGTGGAGAAGAACCTAACTTTTCTATAATATCTCCTGTCTTACCCTGCTTATACAGCAACATTTCATCCATACGAGCGACAAGATTAGTCTGATCTGAACGCAGTATAACATAGGGTACTATTTTTCTCAATGCGTCTAATGTAAACATCCATTGCGAACGGCCAGTAATACCTTCCCGATAATAAGGAACAGGAATAAATCCTTTGCCAAACTTAACCTCCACGTTTTCCGTTGAATTATCATTACTCTCTCTAAAACTGAAATAGACCAATCCCTCATTTGGCCCAACAGATACGGATTGCTTACCTTTTTTAAGATCAATATATTGTTTAACTGGTCCGATAGTATTGCCCAAGGCATTAGCGATTGCAAGCCGCGCTAGTGCCTTACCCGTCTTAACGTCAATATGTAGTGTGCTACCCGCTGCAACATAAAAGCCTGTCATTTGCAAATCTCGTTGATAACTTGCAGACTGCATTGCCTCAGTTCTAGTAGTCTTGGCGGAGTATGTACTAAAAATTTGTACTGAATCCACTATCGCTAACGGCTCCGCTCCCGAGTCTTCCAATAATATATAGGCCCACGCACTCTTTCTACTGCAGGAAATGCATGATGTCACAAAAAGAAACATAAGGAGGAATAAAACGAACCTTCTCATAATTTATCGAATTAGTTTATCAATTATATTCTTTAATTGTATTCGGTTACTACTGACGTAATATCACTCCCCTTGATATACAGATCGATACAGATATTCTGTTGATAAAATTGGTCAGATTTATAATTTAAATCAATATAGTGCTAAATTGAAAAGTACAAAAACAATTGTTAAGCTCAATCGATTGCACAATCAACGAAAAGCATTTCGTTTCTTAACCAAGGTGACAATATGGAAACAAATAACATTCATAATTCAAAATCAACACCCATTGTGCACGCCTCGATTCAATAGCAACAGTTCACTGATATCTAACGAATTAAAGTCGTTTAAAGTAATAATCTGTTGTTTTTCAACAAACGGATCAAACAATGTTACATTAGCCCAATCAATTGCAATCACAACTGTAAAACCCGTAAAACACAAATCTCCTCTTCGAAACACCCCAATAAACGGAAAGTCCACTTCGGCATATTTATTGGCACCTGCTACTCTTGTACTATCAATACCATACTCAAACAGGATATCCCTAATCGTTTGGATAGATTGCCAATCTTGATATGTCGCTATCAATGCTGACAAATCAATCTTACGATAGGTTATATCATAAAAGTCTAATATAAACTTACATGATCCCTCTAAATCAAGCCTATTGCCTCTTCTTATCTTTTTAAAGAATTTCACTTTTTACATATTAAAGCATCATTTTGTAGGAAGTACTTCGCAGAGATCGAGAAACAATTACAATCGCACCAAAAAAACACTACTGTCAAATATAAGGAGTAATAGCGCTAGGCCAGATGGCCGATAAGTAATCAAACGTTTGCTTGTTTAACGAATACGTTTTCAAAGAATTATATCTCTTCAGAGTCAAAAACAATACCGCCTAATCTAAATCAATCATTCTTAAGTCTTAATCGTTTTCGTTCTTTACACAATCGATTGCATATTAAATCGATGATATATTTTCCCTAATTCTTGTATAGATTTAATAGGAGAACAACATATGGGTTCATATTTAATCTGTGGTACCAAAAGCATCTTCATAAAGTTTTAATAACCAGTTTTCACACTATTTTGCGCTCAAAAGGCCATCACTGGATAAAAGATAGAACAAAATAACTAATATAAACAACCGATTATGAAAAGGATCACTATAAAGGATATCGCAAAAACTTTGGGATATTCAATTGGCACTGTTTCAAAAGCACTGGCAGATAGCCATGAAATCAGCGAAGTTACTAAAGTTGAAATACAAAAATTTGCCGATGAAAATGGCTATCAATACAACCAATATGCTAAATTACTCCGAACCGGAAAAACAAATATCATTGGCATGATTGTGCCGAAAATTGGTAATTCATTTTTCTCCCAGATTTTGGAAGGAATAGAAGAAAAAATGTCAAAAACGGCCTACAACCTAATCATTATGCAAAGCTATGATGATCCGGTCCGTGAATTAAATCTCTTAGAAACGCTATTTAGAAAAGGAGCTGACGCTATTATAATTGCCCCAACAGGCAATTGCATTTCACTTGATTATCTTAGAAAATTAAAAAAAGATGATATTCCAGTTGTTTTAATAGATAGAATAAATTATGCCATCAACACCCATAAAATTGGCATCGATAACTTTAGAGCTGTCTATCAAGGCATATCCCATTTGATCAGTATTGGACGCATGGATATCCTTTTTATTTCAAGTATGGCCAAAGGAGTTGTGGAAGAGCGACGACGTGGTTATCTCCAGTGTTTAAACGATTCTGGTATCCAAATAAATTATGAAAACCTCCTATCGATTGATGTGGAGAAAAATGGTGAAAATAGTCGTGAAGAACTGATCAAATATTTTGCACAAAGGATTCAGAAAAACACACTTCCGAACGCTATATTTACGGCCTCTGATCAACTATCCTATCAGGTTTTAGAAGTATTGCATACGTTGAATATTGAGGTACCTAAAAGCATAGCACTCTTAGGTTTTGCTAACTTCACATTTTCCAATCTCTTTAGACCGCCCTTATCCTGTATCGTCCAACCTTCAAAAGAAATGGGTTCAGAAGCATTTGCTCTAATTGAAGAAATTTTAGATAAACCTGACGGGCAAAAAAGCTCTTCATTTGAAGACATTAAATTACCTGTGAAAATGGAAATACGCCATTCTACAAACTAAGTTGTTGAGAAACCGTATCTAATAGACCGCATTTGTTAAAAATCCCCGAAGCGTATAGCTTCTGGGGATTTATCTATATTTTTGTTTCTCTTACCTATCTGCCTTTTTGTGTTTTGAGTTTATATCGCATGTTCCTAAATATCATCCGAACGAATGATACGCACGGAACCTACAGTTTTTTCAGCATTTTTATTTGTATTATTGGCCACGTACCAGTTTCCTGTCCATACATCATAATAAATACCGAATGGTTGAAAGAACCTTGCGGCCACATCCTTAATTGGGACATTATCAATAACTTGACCTGTTTCATCACCCGAGGAAACTCTAGTAGACAACTCAGTCATCACATCCGTCTTCAAATCATAGTAAAAAATCAGATTGTGATTACCAGCTGTAGCCAAAAGCACATCTCCCGCCGTAGCAAACAACCCTCTGTTATTGACGTTTGAATTTTGATATGGTGCTATCGAATTCGATGTAAAATTGTATTTGAAGACATTATTATTATTGTTGCTTGACACATACATATCCTCGCCATCTGGAGTTATAGTCATCGTAAATAGATTGCCCGCACCACTTGGTATCGCCAATGTGGATACCGTATTTGCTGTCGTTGAAAGATCGATCTTTCTTAGGCGAGCGCCTCCCCATTCTGAAACATATAGAGATTTTCTTGCCTTGTCAAAAATAATACCCGATGGTCTGTTAAATGTTGCAGCAGAACCTACACCATCAGCTGTGCCCGAAGCCCCTGTACCAGCTATTGTCGATACCGTATAATCTCCGTTCGCATTTTTTACGATCTTACGAATTCGATGAGCTCCAACAGCACTAGCGGCATCAGTGGTATAAATGGTACCTGAAGAATCGACAGCTACGCCCCACATACCGTTAAAGGTTGCCGCGGTGCCAGCTCCATCGACAGATCCTGTCGCACCACTGCCGGCAATGACACTAGCACTCCCTGAAGCATCGACCATAAACAATTGATTCTTATAACCATCGGCAATATATAAGTTATGGCTATTATCCATCGTTATAGCAAAAGGACCTTTTACACTAAGTCCATTATTCAAAACCAAGGTTGAAACTTTTAAATTTGTCAAAATAGGCTTCGTGTACCGAGGGTCCAGATCTTTAATCATCACCTGAAAAGGTGTAACCGTATTAGATTCCGCTAGCGTCATTGTGCTATTTTGCACTTCAAATCTCACTTTGGAATTATTGTTGTATTTGATCTCTATATCCCCTGGATATACTTTGTTCACGAGTGTAAATTGACCAGCGTTATCAAATTCACCTTCCTCCCAAGTGGAAAATTCCCTATCTACAACCGATTTATAACGATACTGGAATTTTTCATTTTTTATAACTTGATTACTGAAAACCTGCTTGCTCACCAATTTCAAATTACCTTTGCCGAATAAGGATTTAGTAGTCAAGGTAAGCTCAATTGGGGTCCTCGTCAACAAAGCTCCCTCTAGTGAATCTGGCATATATGCCACATCCGGTTCAGCAACCTTCACCTTATAGTGCACAGGAAATGCTCTGCCTGTAAAAGACACCCTACCCTGTTCATTAGACAACAAAGTATCTACAACAGAATAAGATTCTGTATTACTTTCGCGTTCATAAAGTCCTACTTTTATACCCACATAGGGCTGCTTGAGGTCACTGAGTACCTGAACATTGATTTGAGAAACTCCAAATCGTGGATAGCTATTCAATATGATTGGATAATCTTTGTTTTCAGTAATATCTACAAAATTCTCATCCAAGTGATAGCGCCCTGTATCCCGTATAGATACTTTTACCAAATTAGGAAATGGGACATCGTACCTAAATTGTCCTTTTACATCAGTAGACACAGTATCTATAAAAGTCTGCTCTCCATTGGCTTTCGTCTGCCGTTGAAACAATATTTTTACGCCTTTTAACACCGTATTATCATCAGTATTAGTCAAAGTCCCCGAGATACTTCCTCGCTGGACAACAGTAGTCTGATTCCAATAATCATCCCTTTTACATGCTGCAAATGCTATAAGGGCAACGCATGTTGCATAAAATAGTTTTCTTTTCATCATGGTCTAATCGATTCGGTTATTTTCCAACAAATTCAGTTTCATAGGTATTCAAAAACACCTTCCCTTCGAGTCCCCAGGATTCGGCCGGTTTGATATTTAGCCAATAAAAAATTTGGGGTGCAATGTCCACTGCGCTTAGCAATAGTTCATCAGGATTTTTTTCTGAGCCTGTCAACAACTTACAAAAATCATTCTGTAAAAACTCCCAGCTATAAGCTCCATTGATCATAAAATCAGGTGCCCCAGCAACGTTGTTTTTCAATCGGGCCCCTACGCCATCTCCTAGATCCCATCCACCGATCATATCAGCTTTATACTGATTATCCACTGGGCTTTTACAATAATTATTCGTTATGTAATCTACGGGCAATGCTCTATTATAAATACAGACATCCTTCACCGATTGTATCAAAGAACCACCTACATAAGACGCCGAATAACCGACATTCAGATTACTTGCAGAGGTTCCCTGTGCTGTGCCTAAGCTACCTTCTGCCCCCATCTCGCCATCAGTAAATACCTGAACTTTACGAGTTGAGCCATCCATATAAACACGTGCCGTCAGAGTATACCATTTACCTACTTCAAATTTCTTATCAAAAGTAACTTGTGTTCCTTTTATCTTAAACCTCCAGCCAACACCACCATTGTGGATAAAAGACCAACCATCATCGGAGTTACCAGTATTGGCCTGCTTAGAGATAATAGCCGGATTTAACGTTCCAAACTGATGAATCAATAATTTTAGCTGAATTGTATATTCTCCTGAAGTACCTAGGTTATAACGTGCCGCATCTGCTGCTGTTATTGTACCGTTAATACCGTTCTTTGCCTTGAACCCGTTGGTAAAAGGCGGTGCTACAAATTTCCGTTTGACAAAGTTTGGATTGTATAGAATAAGAGGAACCTTACGCTCCTCCAGGGTAGCACCACCATAATTTTTATCATATCCACCATGATTGGATGTAATCACTACTAACCAATCTTCACCAGCATAATTTTTTCGCTGCTCCACTGCGGCTAAGATCTCGCCCACATAACCATCAATTCGGTCCAATGTTGATTTGTATTTTAGATTATCCAAAGAGAATCCTCCGGTCATCCCCTCCGTATTTAAGTCACGAAAATTGACCACGGTGAACCCTAAATCTTTCTCTCCATTTTTGATACGATCCACAGCCTTCACTTTAACCTCTTCATCTGAAGCGACCACTCCATTGTCATCTGACAAGTTAAATAAATTATGATCCAATGGTTCCCACGCTGTAATCGACAGTGTTTTGAGTATCCGTCCTGATTCCAATAAGCGCTGATATAAACTAATATAGCCCGTGGAAACTCCAGTACCATTATGGTCATGAATATCATCATCATCTTCTTCCGCTATAGCAAAATCATTGGTGGTTACACCATGTTTACTACTACTTTTCCCACTCAAGATTGTTGTCCACGTAGCGGCATCTTTTGTATTGGCATCGGCCATGCCTTCAAAAGTATACTTCGAATGTTCCAATAGTTTACCGATATTAGTAGGAACGTAATTATTTAGTTCTGTTCCTACTAATCCATCGATTGAAATTAATAACACCTTTCTATCCTTAGTAATTACTTGAGGTTCCTCTTTTTCAAACACTAAGGGCGGATCAAAATATTTTTTACATGACATAAGGCAACAAACCGTAACAACTAGCATGCTCCCCAATATATATTTATAGTTCTTCATCTCGATTTATATTTTCATTTATTTGTCGAATGCCCACGCACCAAGTTCTGCCATAGCCACATCCGCATGGATTGCAGCTTTTATATTCAAACGGAACTCCTTAAATTTCCTTTGAACACCGTCCGAGAATTTCACGTATACCTTTTCTGGATCATTATTCATAATTGCCAAAGTATTTCCGCCTTCCATTGGTACGACCTCCCATGCGGCCGATGCATTGGCCCGAACCTCCATTGTATAATCAGTAAGATAACGTGTCAAGTATCCCGAACGTCCCTGAAAATAGAATCCGTCAGCGTTAATATCATTTGGGCTTACAACAGCAATACTGTAAGGGAAAGTCTTCACGCTACCAATATGCCAAAAGGTAGCAGACTTCCCGTCAAAAAGATTAGTAAGCGGATAACTCGCATGTGAAGAATACCCAGAAGAAAGGGCCGCCGTCCAATTTGTGGTGCCAACATCCGTTCTATAGACTGGAATAGGTCCATCACCTCCTGTTTTGGTGACTGGATTAAATAGCCAAACTGCTTTATTCAACAATGGAAACCCCTTTTCTTCAGACACATAACGTTTAGACACTGTACTTACCTTGAGCCCCCATTGATTCAAATAAGGTTCCATATCTATTTTGGTATATTCCGATAATGCCTCGTAAAAGAAATCTATTTTAGATTGATCATTTGCTGAAGTAAAGCGCGCTTCACGCCCTCGGACATAGATGTAAGTCATAAATTCATAGCCATACTTTTCAAATATCTGTGCATACATCATCAAACGGATATCGTGTGCTTTACTTTTATAAGCATTACCTTCAACATCCATACTGGCCCAGTTAATGTCATCTTTAGTTATCCCAGCAGTTTTCTTTGCCGCGATATAAGGAACCGCACTATTCCATACTTCGGCAATCTTATAACTCTGATGTCCAAAAACCTTAGATACCCTAAAATGGAACAAGTTATTGGTAACCTCGCCATTTCCGGCAAAATTCCAAGTCGAGCCCATTTGCATGTTATGACCTAGTTCGTGAAAAGTTCCCCAATTGGCATTTTTCACACCATCTATACTAACTGCTTGCTTGAAGTAGTTCTCAGTAGCGCCAGCCCGAACCGGATAACCCGAAACCTGGGCTACCCCTGGTTTAAAGAGAACGTCATGGACAATCCGCCACTTGTTGAAGGGAGCGCGATGTCGAATATCAGGATTCCCTTCGGTCATCCCGGTCCAATCCCAATAGCCCTCACGAATAGCTTTATCCCAAGTTTTCATTAATTCAGTAGGATCTTCAATAGGGTGCTGTTTTAACCGTTCAGTCTGCATCGTAAAAACGATGCGGTCCCCTTCCAGATCAAACCAAGGTACTGTTGATTTTGCCACTAATGCTTTCCATTCTTCATTTGTCGTAGCCCCAGGACCACTCAATTTAAAGCTCGGCGCTTTGGCGACACCCGAAAAATGAAGATCAACCACACGTCCAATCGGACGGGAAGGGATAATATAAATTAATCCACCATAAAGGTTGCGCATATAATTTTTCCCTGGAAAAAGTGTAGCCTGACTAAATATGACAGCATCACGAGCAGGAAAATCAATACCATCCAAACTAGTTGAGACATGCGGACTAATCTGCGCCGTCAAACCATACACACCTTCTGGAACATTGATCACCACCAGTTCACCAGCCGGGGCATACACCCCAGTCCCTTGCCATGCTCCGGGCGCAACAGAGATTCGTAAGTCTGACGCTCTGATCTCTTCATAATTGAGATCGATCTGCACTAAATAATTCTCCAAACGAGGCTCTTCCGCCGTCATCAGTCCAGGGAATAAACGTGCTTGTGTGTATTTTGAATAATCGATCTTAAAGCGATTGGTATCAACACTCACTGTTACAGTATCCTGATAATCAACATCGGAATACCCGTTATCTGCCGGGCTAAGGCGATCCTTTCGACAAGAGTAGGCTAAGGAAAGAAAGCCTGCCGCCAACAGTAAAAAACTAAAATTTCTTTTCATGTGCATTATCGGTTAATTATTGGAAAATGCTGGAGACCAGCTTTGGGCATCCAAATTAAATTGTCCTACCTCAAGGATATTCATCCAGTTATAGATCATCAATGGGGCATCAACTGTACGAACAACATAACGATCCATGCGCTCCGGCAAAGTCGGGCACAATGAGGCACCCCGTTCTGAAAAACTATTCCAAACATAACTTCCTGTCAACTCAAAATTTCGTTTATTCTTACTTTTGTCTTTCAGTATTGCACCACCGTCGTCAGCAGGCCAATAGCCAATCAAATCATTGTAAAAGGGACTTGTAGAGATTGCCATCGTTGAACAGGATATTGCTTTAATCACGTCATCCGGAATCGCTGCCTTATAGATTCTAACATCAGCAATAGTATGAGCAAAACCACCATTATTTCCATAAGAACCCTCATAATAGCCCAATTTTAGTGGACTATCAGAACTTAAATTCCGACCAGCAAATGTCGTATTCGTACTTTTTAGATCGCCATCTCTATACATCTTCACAATACGGTTATTTCCGTCCTTGTAAATTTTTACGGTCAATGTATACCAAGTATCGAGATCGAAAGCTGTTCCATCTATAGCATAATTTGCTCCAGTTGAACTATTCCCAATAAACCTCCAACCTGAGCCTCCATTATATGTAATAGACCAACCAGCTGGAAAATTTGCAGCGCTGTTTTGCTTTCCGAAAATTACGCCATTTTGGGCTGTACCAGCCTTACCATTTCGACCATTCATTTCATTAACTTTCAGTTTCAATTGTATGGTATAGTCCCCGGCATCTACGCCCGTACCCAAGTTATATAATGCCGCTTGAGCCGCAGGTAAATTTGCAGATCCATTCGCTTCAGAATACCGCACCGCCGAACTTGTCCATGCCGGATCTACCGTTTCCATGCGTTCTACTAATTTGTAGCTAAACTCCGGGTTATTCATTAGGACAAAATTATTGCGTTCTGGGATCGCAAATACACTACCATCTTGCAGTGCCGGATTAAGGGTATATTTCCCCCCATTAGTCGAAGCGACAACAATCAGCCAACGTTCGTTTTTATAATTTTTACGATTGGTTATCGTTTTTCTTATCTCGCCAAGTTGGTCATCAAACGTGGCCAATGCCTGAATATATTTATCATTCTCAGGACCATATCCTGCCTGTTCTCCCACTTGTCGAACACTCGAAAACGTTGCCATGACAAACGTAGCCTCATCCTTACTCAATTCATCCTTTGTTGCACTTAACACCTCAGCATCTGTAGAAAGGACTTTATTATTGTCCACACTATTCGCTTCAATCAGTGTTGGCACGAGTGGATTGGAGGTCAATAGTGCCGTTCGGCTCCCTTTATATTGTTTAATCCGTTTGAAGAACGTCGGATAGGTTGCTAGATTATTGCCGTTCAATTGATCATCACTGACTTTGTGTTTTTCAATTTCAGTACCTGTCAGCAGGTCAGCATAATCTGTGGCCAATGTTTCGTGTTCACTACTAACGGAATTCCAGCTAAAAACGCCGTTCATACTGAGCGCAGCCATATTGGGCATATGCCCATAATCTGTTGCTTCACTGCCAACAATTGTCCCAACAGCACCTTCAACGACAACATACGCGATCTTGAATTGATTGGCACTTAAGCCTAGATCCTTAGGTTCTGAGCCAAACTCAAGTTTATTCTCTATGCTTTTGTTGCAGGAAAACGCAACGACCAATAGTAGACAACCCCAAGCAGCAAACCTATATTTTTTCCATGTATTTCTTTTCATCTTTTAGATTTTATAGATAAATAAAAGCTAATCCAATAAAGTCAATCGAACGATATTGCCTAAATTATTTTTTCCATTAAAGGATTGGATACGACCGACAAGGGTAATTGTTTTTTGTCCCAGGTTATTGGTTCCTTCTAAGGAGTCATGTATCGTACCGACCAGTCTACCTGTGTTGTTAAAATCTTCCACTAAATTTCCCTTCGAATCGATTATCATCAAACCCTCGCGGATAATATTATTATACTTGCCAAAGGATCCCGTGACCAGAATGAGACTATTGGACAATTGTACCGCATAACCTGGAAATCCAGATGCAAAACCTAGGCTTTGGAAATTTGCGTCACTGCTCCCGTCTTCATTGAGCAGCACCATCCCATTGGCAGGTTTTCCATTAAACATGGTAAAACTACCTGTCACTAGGTATTTTTTTGTCAGCTTAGAATAACTTATATTAGATACAAAACCATTAGCTCCACTACCAACTTGAAAATCTGCATCAAAATTCCCGTCGCTTTTTAATCGGACAATGTTATTGGCATTTTGTGTATTGTTAAAGCGTGTAAATGCTCCAACTAAGATCAATTTGCCATCGTCTTGCAAAACTGCGTCGGCAATTATACCGTTAACACCCTCAAAACCTTTATTAGGCAGCGTCGTTTTATTAACAAAATAGCTATCATCCAATGCGCCATCGGCCTGCATGCGGGCCACACCTCCCATTGGAAAAATATCCATCAAGATATTGTCATAAGTAGATCGAGTATAATAATTGTTGACATACTGGCCAAACTGACCAACCACAGTTACCTTATTATTCTGGTAAAAAGTTTTTACGATTGGCGATAATGTACCACCATTAAAAATCGGCACGATCAGGTTACTTTTAGCCGGATCAGAAGTTAGGTTAAGGATCGGTGTAGATTTCACCTGCAGTGCTCCTGTACTACTGATCGTAGTCATATTTCGCACCAGCTTTATGGTATCGTACTGCGTGATATTGCCTGAGATTAAAATATCCTTATTGTTCATTTCAACCATCGATGTGATCGCACCTGTCACACCTTGGCCAAATTGCATCCCACGCACAAACTCACCACTATTGCTGATCCGTGCAATACCTGAAATTTTGGTCGATGCTGCATTACCATTATAGTCTGTAAAATTGCCGCCGATAAATACCTGATTGGTGGATGTCCTTAAAATCGAATAGATAGGACTATTCGCTCCTATGCCAGATTGAAAAGTTGGGTCAATAGAAAGCTTACCAACGATAGGCAACATCGGGCCGGCAAATATCTGTCCATCAACGACAATTTTGACCCCACCGGTACTACAATATTCAGGGACAATACCTGTCAAGGTCGAATCACTTATATTGGTGACTTGTGCCTGCATATTATTGATATAGAATTTCAGTTGATCTTTGTATTTCAATAAGCCTCGTATACTGAATACTACTTCTGCTCCGGGTTTTGCTTGGGACGGAGATGGCGCCACCTCCCCAAAAACAACATCCACCGGTTCCTTACCTCCTGCATATGGATCTGGCCCGTATTCTAGCTTATTACTGCACGAATACAGACTAAGCATAAAAGTTCCTGCAAGGATATATTTCGTTATGTTCATTATTTCAACTATTATTTCGTATTATAATCTATTCCGAGCTCCATAGCTAAATCCGTGAATCGAGTCCCCATAAACCCAAAGATGTGGTTTCTGTAATTGAGGACATGCACCCGACCATTAGTTGGCTGAATATTGGAAGACGCCACAAAAGTACTGATCCAACCTTGGGTAGGATTTGTAAAGTCCGGGATATAAGAAACCATCAATTGTCTCGGTCCGCCGTACTTGATCGTAGCGTCGCCATTTTTCAGGTCATGAAAGACAACACCAACATTGATTGCTTCATCTGCATTATAGGTCTGATAGATCTGACCACCAAACGCGTATTTGGCAGTTGTATCCACTTGTCTGAAATCTGTCAAACCATAATCTCCTTTAATAATATATTGACTCAACAAACGACGATAAACCTCGGGTTTCACATCTTTAAACGATTTAATCGTATCCCTGCCCAATATATATAGGTTGAAATTCAGATTGAATAGCGCACTTTCAAACGCCGGATCCGGTGGAGCGAAAAAAGTAATCTTTTCATTTTTCAGGACATCTTCCATGCCCGCGTAACGAATAATCTGAACCAATGTATCAAACGGATCCTCAGGGCGCTGGGCTTTGGACTCCAAATACTCCATCATATTACCCTTAAAATGAGGATCATGAACACCGCTATCTTCAAAATAATCTTTGTTGCTACAAGATGCCAAAACGGTAAGCAATAAGATTACCGCAGCTAGGATATTATTTAATTTCATTTGCACGTTTTCCTTTCTATTTCCAGTAGTTATTTAATGTCATGTAGGGATTGTTGTTCATCGCTTTTGGATTGATCGGCCAAGTCCAGGCTTCCTGCAGATAGTCGCTATAAGTAACCGGATTAAAACAATATTTAGCATCGTATAGCTTCCCGGTCCGCACTAGGTCATAATAATAATGTCCTTCTCCCATCAGCTCTTTGCATCGCTCCCAGTAAATCGCATCTTTCAGGTTATTATCGTAATTATTGCTAGCGGGATACAGCCCCGCCTCAGCACGCGCCCGAATCATATTAAGTAAGGTAGTAGCCTTAGTTTCGTCGCCCAAATTAGCGTTAGCCTCGGCCTGCAATAGAATTGCGTCAGCTAAACGAAGCATAATCTGATAGTTACCTAATGACTGTGCGGTATTGCCCTCACCTAATGCTAGATTAAAAAATTTAAAAAAAGTAAAAGCACCTGTTCCCGAAAACATAAAATTGTCACCCTTTGGGTCGGTAAACCAATATTTGATCCGTCCATCTTGTTCGCCATCGGGATACAGCGTGTGCATGTATTCTGGCCGATACGTCAACTCGCTTAAATTAGTCGTTGTCTGATTCAAAATAAAATAAGGCGCATGCAATACATGGGCGAAATAAGTCTTCCGTGTATTTGAATAGGATTCACCATAATTCACATTATTGGGGATTTCAAATAATCCCTCTTTTGAACGTCCATTAAATACCTCGGCGACCCTATTGATCGGTAATAGCTCATAGGCTTTACTTTCTAACACACCATCATTGTAAAGCTCATCACCGAAACGGTCAACAGCCTCATAATATGTTTTTTCATTTGCCTTATCAAAACCAGCAAGCCACATATTCAGATGCATCATCAAGGCTAGAGCCGAACCTTTCATGGCTCGTACCCCACGATTAGCAGGATCTGCATAAGTCCAAGGCAGGTCGTCTTTTACTTTCTCCAAGTCTTCCAGACAGGCTTTGGCAACTTGAATATGCTTTGTCCGTGGAAGAGGATCCTGGTTGTAAGCATCGGTAAAGTAAGGCACATCCCCAAATAGACGCAACATTACGAAATAGGACATACTACGCATAAATACAGCTTCAGCTTGATAAGCCTTCACTTCCGCTTGTGAAAATGAAGGATCATTTTCCGCGACTTTTGGCACTAGGGAATATAAAATATTAGCGGACTGAATCACTTTATAAATAGGCGTCCAATCGCTGATTTTATCCCATTCGACATTGTAAGTCCAGAAACGATCGGCATCTGTTCCAGGTTCCGGACGAACAGTATTCACCAAGGTTCGAATATCACCCCGCGATATATAAGTTATATCAAGTCGATTAGGAAAGGTTGCCGTACGCAAAACAGGTGCGTTGCGGAAATCACCGACCAACAGAATAGGACGGTCGATACCTACCCCGACGCGAAAGAGACGATATATTTCTCGTGTAAATGTTTCCGCATCGTTTTTATCACGCCAGAAATTATTACCCGAAAGACTATCGGTCGGTTCCACATTTAAAAATTTCTTACATGAAGATATTCCTATGATTAATGCAACTGCACAAATCAGTTGTAAGAGGTTATTCTTTTTCATTTTCATCTTCGATTAGAATTGAACATTTAGACCAACAGTGTACGTTTTTGGTGTTGGATAGCCATCTGATCGGTCGTATCCCATCGCGGTTACACCCTCTGGGTTGGGGCCCGTGTATTTAGAAAAGGTGTACACATTATTGGCAGTACCATAGACACGTAAGGAAGTAATCTTATATTTCGACGTCCATTGTCGGGGGAAATTATAAGCTAATGTAATGCTATTGATTTTCCAATAAGATCCATCTTCCAAAAATAAGGTCTGATTTGGACGGAAAGGTTTTACACCGCCATTTCGTGAATAATCAAATGGATTAGGCAAAAATGCATTGTCGCCATAATTTGTCCAAAAATCATAACCATCCATCGGTAAGAGTGCTGAATTTTTTTGTCCACGTGTATCACCAAACAAGGGGTTACCGTAAGAATTCATCTGACCCGCCATAGCCGCATTGATCACATCACGCTTTAAGGTATAGGATGTATTAACATTTAAACTAATGTTTTTATATTGGATAAAAGTCGACAAGCCTCCCGTCACTTTTGGCTGCGCATTTCCAACAATCACCCGGTCACGATCATCGAGTATGTAATCACCATTTAAATCTGTCCAGTACGGATCACCCGCCTGAAAATAATACGTTTTTCCATCACGGATCGTTTTGTAGGTTTCACCGGTTTCAGGATTAATTGGAACGGACTCATTGGTTGGGAATACCCCACGATAATCGTACAACAAATAGGACATGCTATTGCGGCCGAGGCGATAATAAGTATCGAAACCATTCCCACTATTATCTCGGACAATATATTGTCTTGCATTATCCGGAAGACGTGTTAGAATATCATTATTAATAGCACCGTTCAACGAAATATTCCAATTGACTGGGCTATTTTGTGGAAGCGGTCTAAACATGAAAGTAAATTCATAACCATAGTTCACCATACTCACATCATTCCCTTTCAGCATACTATAACCATTGTGATCCGCTAGGTTGCGTTCCCATAGCATATTATCCACTTGCTTGTAATAAAACTCCTGAATTGTGGTAATCCTATTGTTTAAAATACCCGCCTCCACGGCCAAACTGGTGGACGTGGTAGTTGAAGGGATCAACTTACTATTCGGCATTTGTTTCCAATCAAATCCAATGGTTGGGTTATTATTAAATTCCCCTGTAAAAATATATTTACCATTGGCATCAAATACAGTTCCTGTAGGTACAATATTTTTACCCCAACCGGCACGGAGGGACAGGTAATCCAACCAATTTTCTGCAGCATCTTTCAAAAAGCTTTCTTTTTGCATATTCCATCTTGCAGAAATCGATGGATTTTTTTGCCATGGAACATCTGGGCCAACACTTGAGGATTTATCAAAACGATAGGTAAAATCCACAATATATTTCGACATATAATTATAGCTTAACGCTCCGGCAAATCCCGCAGAACGCACATCCGACGCATTATTTAAAACGCCACCTTTTGATGAACCATAACCTAAGGGGCCTTCCAGCTGATCATTACCAAAACCTGTTTTTTCCTGCGCTTTCGCTTTCAAATTCATGAGGTTTAACTCATTAAACACATAAGTAGTTAGAATATGCTTATCCTCAGGTCCCCAAGATTTAATGTAAGTCAGCTGCGCCATATTATAGATGGTATTCCGCTGCGAGTCGTAATTATATAATTTGGAAATATTATTGTTCGAAATACCCGGCGAAAAATTATCCGTACGATCACTGATGTAATTGTAACTAAAGTTATTTTTTGCACGCAATCCTGGGATAAGTTCATATTCCAATTCGACATTGGATTTGATATCTGTCATTCGGTTATCGTTGCGTCCCAAGATACTCGCGGCCACCGTTGGATCAACAAAAGGTGAATTTGGGGCTGGAAGCAATGACGACGCCGACGCCGAATTAGCTACCCCACCCTGACTAACGGCAGTTCCCGTACCCGTCTGTTGACGACCAATATTTCCGGCCATATTCACAAACATGCGAAAACGGTCAGTTGGTCGGTACTCCGAGTTCATCGTCAAGGTATAACGGTCGAAACCAGTATTTTGCACAATACCTTTTTGTGTAAAGTACTGGCCATTAATCTTATAATTGAATGTCGCATCTCCTCCGGAAGCATTTACGTTGTGCGACTGACTATACGTCGGTCGGTAAAATACATCTTGCCAATTCGTCGAATTATTAAAATATGGATTGAGACTATCCGAAAGTATTTGATTGTCAAAAATAAGATCCCGACCGTGATAATAACCTCCCGAATACCCCAATATTTGATTGATCCGCGAGAGACGTTCGTTTTTTCCGCCCAAAACATTGCGTAATTTAGGTGGCAGATTAAAAAATTGATTGGTCGAATACTGAATAATCGGCACCTTGGAAAGCCCTCTTTTTGTGGTGATCCGGATGACCCCATATGCTCCCCTAGAACCGTATAATGCGGTAGCTGCAGCATCTTTCAAGACGTCAACAGATTGTATATCCTCTGGAGGGATTAATGAAATCGGACTAATACCCGCACCGGCGCTATTAAATCCATATTGAAAGTCTGTATTGTCATCAACTGGCACACCATCCACAATATATAATGGTGAGGTTGGTGTCAAAAAAGCGTCTTGCCCTGATCCGCTAACTGAAATATTGGATAAACCACGTACTAAGACCGATGCTCTCACCCCAGGTTGACCGCTATTTACCTGGACGTTCATCCCCGCTACTTTTCCTTGCAACAATTCAGTCACATTGGAAACAGGATTGTCTTGTAGTTGTTTACCGTCGATGGTCATCGATGAACCTGTCAAGGTCTCGCGTCTACGCGTCATAAATCCCTGAACGACGACTTCCTTCAACATGTTTTCATCTCTGGTCATGTAAATAGTAAAGATGAACGCTTTTCGATCTACCAATGATTGTGTTGTAGTCTTATATCCTGTACTTGTAAAAATTAGGATATCATCTTTCGGAGCCGTCACCTTAAAAGATCCTCTTTTGTCTGACGACCCCAGTGCTTTATTCAATTTGGTGGACCTAATCGTTACATCAGAAACACCACTTCGTGTGGTCTGATCTTGCACGAAACCTGCTACATTCACCGTTTCTTGCGCCGTGACAAGCCTAACGATCAATAGTAAACAAGCAATTAGTATATATCTTCTCATTTGGTTTTTCATGGTTAATCGTTGTCAAATAAAGGAGCCTCATCCGGGAAGAAAAATATAATCTCCCAATCCCCTTTTTCATAAATATTGAAATCGAATCGTACTCCTGAAAATTCTCGAATTCCGCCGAATGCAATCCTTGTAAAAGTAAAGGACGTCGAAGCCCGCCCACCTGAAGTCCATTCTGTGGCTAATGTAGGAACCAACGGAATAGGATAAGCGACATCATAACGTACCGAAGTAGAATCTTTATCAAACGTTTTATTGAAACCATGCACCAACTTATCCCAATTTGTATTATTAAATCTTGACAATTTTATGGGTTGCAAGTCAGGTCCAAGGAATTTAAAACTTAGCGAACTTCCTTCGCCTTTCTTATAGAACCATATTTGGGGCTGCACCAGGGTTCGGGTAGAATCTCCCAACAAATTCATTGTTATTGTTGGGCGTAAAATCCCCCTCTCAACAAAAGGAGCGTAAGGTTGTTCTTTCAATGGCGTCAACAACATATTCTTAAAGAATCTACGACCGCCATTACTGCTGACTTCTACATCAAAATAATAACCGGAATCTGGATATGATTTCAACACAGTAGAATTACTTGTACCGTGCATTGTTAAATTTCCCGAATGCTGCGCGATCTCCCAAAGGGGCCTCATTACAGTATCCCTTTTTGCCTGTATTTCTGCTAAAGATTTTTCAGTCCCCGTATAAGGTTGCTTCCAGATGGATACCGGAAACAATTTTAGCAGCTCCGGTGCTTCCTTTCCTTCAAAGGTTCGAACAGCAGAAATTCGAAAACTCAAGGGTAAGGTGGATTCACCAGCATTAAAAATATCCTGAAATTGAGTTGTTTGCCCTAAAATTGGTTTAAATTCCGTCTGTGTAAAGTTCATATCCAAACTAAACGCATCTAAATCGGAGGGAAAGTTTTTCTTACAGCCAGATAAAAGAAATATGGCTACAAGGAAGATTAATTGAATATATTTTCGATTCATAATTACAGGTTAAAGCGGTTTAAGAATTCACCAAATCCGAACTCATGACCATTGGCCAAGATATGAACGACACCATTTTGCGTCTTAATATTAACAGCTTGTGTAGCGGAGCGTGTCCAATATTGGGTAAAATTGGATCCCTTTGTATCACTATAGAATACGGTGACCAATCCACCATCCACCAATCCAGATGCTTCTTGTTTCACGCGCTGTGCGTGCATAGGTTGATCATGTGTCAAAGTATGCACAAATAAACCATCAACATAGAGCATGGAATCCGTTGTTACAATTCCCTTCACGATATACTTGCTCAATAGGATATCCAACTGATCTTTATCTAGATCTTTAATATACAAGGGCGCTTTCTTCTGATTCTTTCTGATCAAATTGAAATTGTTAATTGCAGACTGAAATGACGCATTGGTTGGTGCAAAGACAGTTAAGCTATCTGAAGCAAGCTGGTTTTTAAGTTCGGGAAAAAAGGCCAATGCATGCATCAAGGAATCATAGACCTCAGGTTTGGATTCGAAATATGCTATCGTATTTCCGGAGAATAGATTTTCTTGATTTTGAAAATCATAATAACCTTCTGTTTTATTGCAACTTGTTAGTATAAAACCAAACAATAAACCGAATATTCCGACACCACAATATTTTCTTATAGTTTTCATATTATTTCCAAAATGAATTTTGATTTAATTGGCTATTATTATTCAGTACATCTTGTGCAATGGGCCAGAATATGCCCTTTCCATCAATAAGTTTATTAAATTCAGGATCATTCCGCTTTAATTTCTTGTAGCGAACTAAATCATACCAACGCCAGCCTTCCCCCAAAAGCTCTCTTCTGCGCTCGGCGAATATTTCATCCAACAGATCGGCGTCATTAGGGGAATCATTTAGCCCTCTACTTTTGCGGACTTGGTCCAACAACCCTTTGGCCAAATCCTGCTGTCCCAATACAACGAGTGCTTCTGCACGGAGTAACGCGATTTCTTCCAAACGTGAAAAGACTATGGCTGAGCTAAATAATGGCAAAGAGCCATCTGCACCCGAAACACCCTCCCGGATCACTTTAATTTTGCTGAAGATGGGGTATTGACCACCAATATTAGAGAAATAGGTAGAAGCGATCGTGCCATCCTTGGCGATATTATACCGGACATCGTTGTCTTCTGTAAAAACCTGGATAATATGGTCATTTGGAATATAGATATCTGGGGTCGCTTTCGACACCAACGGGCTTGCTAATGTTAATTGCTCCAAATGTCCCTCATACGACGCTTCTCCCTCGGCCCATTTAAATGGAAATGCAACCAACTGTGAATTGGATGAATTATAGAAAAAACCATTTGCGGTGGTAATGTTGGAGGACAAGTTGAATGACGCCCCAGATTTACTTGCATTAGTAAGGACATAATCTGCATATACTGATGCTCCCAAATAATTACCTGACCAAGCGGCAATATGTGCCAGGATTGTATTTGCCGACAAACGATTAAAAAGTACACCGTTCCATCGATCGCGATTGGAACCATGGTAATTTAATGTCGGATATACTGGATCTGTCTCACTCCCATAAATAAAAGGCAACTCATCTTTGATGGATTTGATCTGATTTTCGGCATAGGCCAAAACCTCCTTTTCTGGGGAAGCTTTAATATTGGGAAAATTGCCTTCATAAGACTTATCCCAGATAGGTACATCACCCCAGGTACGGGCCAAAAGATAATAGCAAAACCCTTTGATAACTCGCATTTGAGCGATATCGATCTTATTGTTCAGCGCAGTATATTGCGCATCTAGGGGAACAATTCTGCCGGAATTTTCGATAAACAGATTGGCCGCATTGATCACCGCATAGAATTTACGCCAGTTGCTCAATTTTTGTACTAGGGGATAAGATGAATTTAGTTCGCCAGTTATAATAACATCCAAGTCTCTTTTATTAACCGCCGAAAAATCCCCGGATCTTAACTCGCCGTACATCCAATAGCCATTATCTTGTGCCAAAGCGGTACGTAACAAACCATAAACTCCCATCAGTGAGCTTCGTGCATCGTTAATATCCTTCCACTTGTTCTCTTCGTTGACAATATGTCTGGCGTCAACGTCCAGCATGCTGCTACAACCAGATAACAATGGGCTCGCCGCAGCAAAAGCAATCAGTAGCAGGCTCAATTTGCTACATTTCCGCACGTTTCGTTGTGTTGTTTTCATCATTAACTCTCCTTAAAAATCTAGCTTAATACCTAATACAATCGTTTTTGGTAATCTCAGTCCTTCGCCTGTATCATACCCAAAGAAGTTAATCAACTCTGGGTCACGTCCCGAATATTTCGTGAGTGTAAGCAAGTTACTTCCACTGAGATAGAGGTAAAATTTAGAAAAGCGCGCATTCGACTTTTTGACCATCGATGTAAAGTCATAACCAAATGTCAGATTACGCAATTTCACAAAAGATGCATCTTCCAAAAACATATCCTGCTCCGCTTGATACGGTGATACTGGAGACCATGGATTATATAACGGGTAGGCCTTTTCATCAAAGTTCTTTTCCCAATAGGTAATGTCCCGCACTGAGCTAAGTGAATGCCCCTCATCTTGGTTCGCAAAATCAAAATACCGCGCTGTTTGTGCATTTAACGCGTCTTTTTTCAGATTAAAGTACAATAAGAAGCTGAGGTCAAAGTTGTTCCATCCGAATCTATTATAAAATCCACCCGTAAACTTAGGAATGTAATTACCCATTAAAACACGATCCTTATCATTGATATCAAAATCGCCATTTGTATCTTCCCAGCGTGGATCACCACCTTTCATGGTTGTACCGTTATAGGTCAAAATTTTATGATCCGCATTTACAGGAACATCCAGATCGTTTTCATAGATCCCCTGATTTTTCAACACCCAAAATTGATCGATGCGATTACCCACAGCAAGTTTTCTGTTACCAATTTCTATCTCCTGCAAACCACGAGGTAGGGCTTTTAGCTGATTGGTATTAAAAGCGATATTAAAGGAACTATTCCAGGATAAACGATCAATAGCAGCAGGAAAATTGAAATTCAACGTAAAATCTACCCCTTTGTTATTGATGGCCATGCCACTCAACCGTTCATACTGATAACCAGATTCGGCGACAGTAGGCACTGTAAACACAACGTCTTTGTTATCCTTATTGTAAAACTCTATACGGGAAGTAATTTTGTCACCTTTCAAAGCGAAATCAATGCCGGCATTAAACATATCCGTATAGGCCCAGGGCAGATCGTAACCTACCCAACCGGACTGATAAGGTCTGCTAATTGTACCTATTCCATTGTAGGAGATTACGTTTTTATTGGAGCCCCAACCCAGTTCCGTACCATATTGCGGCCCCGCCGCTTCAATATCGGTGGATGGAAGATTGCCCAAACGTCCCCAGGACGCCAATATTTTAAGACCACCAATATCATCGCTTTTGATAAGTGAATTAAAATCATATTCACCATTGAACGTGAAAGAAGTAAACCATCTATGGTCTTTTTGTACTGCTGAAGATCCATCTCGGCGAATGAGAGCTCCGATTTTTAAAGCTCGATCAATGGTATAAGTTCCACGGAAATAAGCTGACGCCAATCTAAAATCCATACGATCCTGATAGTAATAAGGAATAAATCCTACGGACTTTAGGTAATTGGATTTTTGGCTATCGCCTTCAACGACATTTACCTTGATAAAATCATTCGGCCCTTTGTAACCTTGAATAAAATTATACTTCTGCTTATCTGATTGGTAGCTAAATCCGGCCTCCACGAACAAATTGCTTTTATCGTTGATGGTATAACGATAATTCAAAGTATTGTCAAAAGCCATTCGTTCATTATAGCCATAGTAATTCGAAACGTAATTGTTTCCTGACATCAAGGTTGATGGCCAAAATACATTACGGACATTTTCGTTATAATCCAGGTATAACTTGGGTGCGAAATTTAAATTTTTAAGGATAGCAAAATTTAAAGCAAAGGAACCCAACAAACTGGTGATATTGTTTTCATCCAAGGATTTTTCATACTCATCCACATACAGTCCATACAAATCCTTATTCGGAGACAAAGGAGTAGACAAATCCGGGATATAAGCGGTCTCCCCCAAACGCTCAGTGATCGAACGGTTTCTATCTCTGTTCAGTCGTGTTCCTTGAATCATACTCGATATCGTCAACCATCTTATGGGCAACATATTCAAGTAAAATGCCGCTTGGTAGCGATTTAGACTTGTTTCGTCTGCAGCGCCCGCATCACCAGCATAATTTCCAAAAAAACGAAAGTTAGCACGCTCGGAACCACCTTCTAAGCTACCATTGATATCGTAAATGGGCTTCGCTTTATAATAAAGATCGGTCCAGTTGGAAGGGCCATAAAAGTTAACGTTTGAAGAATCACTCAGATAAGCTGGATAAGCTGCCATTTGGCTCTCATTAGCATACTTAGCATAGAATGGAGTCCTAAATTTCTTTTCAAACTCAGCATTTATGGTGGTTACATTTGATGGTGTAGCATAACCATAATGACTGTTGACACTGATTTTCCTTTGACCAGCTTTTGCATTCTTTGTAGTAATATAGATCACACCATTCGCGGCTCTCGGTCCAAAGATAGCGGCAGTACTATAATCTTTCAGCACATTGATAGATTCAATATTATCTAGATTAAAAATACTGTTGATATTCGTTGCCGCACCAATCGGTTGGAGGTTATAATTCTGAATAGCATAGCTTAATGTTTGATCGTCAATTAGAGGGATACCATTCATAACGATCAGAGGCTTACTTTTATTGACATCTGCAATATCAACAATTGGGCGAGCTAAGCCGCGCACCAGTACATTTTGTTTTATTGTCCCCGGTTCTCCAGAAGATTCCTGAATATACACTCCTGCACTGGTCCCTTTCAACATCTGTTGCATCGTGAGATAGGGTCGCTTCTTTGCAGCAGCAATATTGACGGTATCTACACCTAGGTAAGGTTTGGTAGGATCCGAAGAGTAATAGATAATCGAATCTTTGGATACAGTATCTGCCTTCAATCCGAACTGCAACCTAAGGGAGCCTGTACCACGATTTGATATCGAAGGGGGTGCGGCTTCCAACTCAGGTAAACAACCTAAACTCAGCAGAAAAAATAACGTACAATAGCTTACATTTCTTTTCATAAACAGTACTCAAAAGGTTAAATGCCAGTATAATCCAGCACATCTTGGTTTTTAATCAATTAGACAGGTTTTTTATTGGTCCCGTATTCATTATGAGTGTAATATTACAGCTTTGAATCCATTCCGGCTTAACAGCTTCTTAACGCAATCGATTGCCCAAATGCCGAAAACGTTATAGTGTAAAAGCGACACTGTGGCCCAAAAAAACACATTTTATAGTTAGAGATTACTTCCTATTTTTTGTCTTTTAAGCATGTTTATCTTGGTCAATTGAATGCATTTATACCAACGATACCAGATAATAACTAGTAAAAAAATAGCATCAATACGTATACAGAGAATTTCATGAAGAGGGTGGACATTAGACATTGCGCCCGAGAGTTTAGAAAGGAAAACATCCCAAATCCACTAAAGAATACCGTTGCAATATTTTTTCTCTAAAAGCAACACAATTGATCATTATATCCCTATCGATAAAGTCGGAAATTTAATTTCGGTAGATAGTCCAGAACCGGGTGATCCAAAATTAAAAGCTTTGATTGAAGAATGGATTAAAAATAAAAGTAGGTTGAATCGGGAACTATTCAA
>JAITLV010000118.1 GCA_031277685.1 Sphingobacterium sp.
GACTATACTAACCAGAAATAACACGATAGACCATTGTTATAAATCAAAATTGAGCTATTTTTCACAGTGGAAATAGGGGCTGTCTTTTTTCCAGGAAAGCCGATACCCCTTCTTTAAAATCATCCGTTCCGAATAAATGACCAAATGCATCCATCTCTACCTTATTACCATCTCGTTTTTTATCTTCGGCAGCATTGATTGCATCAATGGCATTAGCCACCGCTACACGCGAACGTGTAAATATTTTCTGAAGTATTTCCTCAGCTCTCCCGATCAACCTTTCTTGTGAGACCACTTCGTTCACCAGCCCCATTTCATAGGCTTTCTGTGCATCAATCATATCTCCAGTCAAGATCATTTGCATGGCATGTCCTTTCCCTATCAAAGCCGGCAAACGCTGCGTCCCACCATAACCAGGAATCAGTCCCAATGAAACCTCAGGGAGTCCCATTTTTGCATTTTCAGAAGCAATGCGCATGTGACAGGCCAAAGCCATCTCAAGTCCTCCTCCTAACGCATAGCCGTTGATAGCGGCTATAACAGGTTTTGGAGCTGCCTCGATAAGATCTGTAAATATAATGTGGCCCCGTTCGCTCAACCAACGTGCCTGAACCACTGACAGGTCAGTAAACTCCTTGATATCTGCACCAGCGACAAAAGCTTTGTGCCCAGCTCCCGTCAAAATAATACCGCGTACATGATTATCTGCATTAAACTGCTTAAAAATATCCTGTAATTCATCGAGTGTCTCCTGATTCAGGGCATTCATGTGAGGCTCGCGATCGATTATAATATAGCCAATGCTATTTTTAACCTCATATTTTAAGTTCGAATATTGGATCATAAAGCTAAAAATTAAAATGTATGGATGCTGAAAAGGTATCCGAAGGAACTCCTTCACCACCTTTATAGCTTAATCTCTTTTTATACTCTAATCTAAGCAATTTAAAAATATTATCCACACCTACTAACCCCTCCACATAAGGTTTATTTCGGCTCGTTTTAGTTTGAACGATACCATCTTTATCTGGTTCAAACTGAATATTTTCAGGGGTAACAAAAGGATTATTTACATCGCTTAGTCTTCCATAGAAAGCTTTGAAACCAGTAACCTCCCGCCATTTTAATCTTTTAAACAAAGGAATTCTGTTAAAGAAAAAACCATTCCAGTTGTGATAATAGGTCAATTTCAAAAACTGATCGGAAACAAATTCAGAAGTCGCCATCAAATCAAAATTTACCAAAGGTCCTGACTTATCTCTCGATACTTCTGGAAGTTCCAATAACGTATATGGTAAATGTTTTCCCCAAATTCTACCCCCGGAAAACTCGAAGTCGGCTTGTCCTGCAGGTGATATGAATAATCTCTTGAACACGTTGAACCGCAACGCATCGTAACTGTAATCTGCCCCCCAAAAACCTTTCAGCCCTTTATTATACTGAAGTGTGAAAATTGGATATTTATTTTCCACCGTACCACGATCCAAGTTGTGATAAGTAAAGTCTTCATTTGGCGCCCAGCGCAAGATGACTTGTAGATCATTTGTATTTACGCGACGGACTGTATCTGGGCTAGGTAAGCTATTGATATAAAATAAATCCCCTCGGGGTTGTCTACGAGTATGAGTAAATGCTGTTCCTATACTAACATGATTCCCAAATTCTATGAGATGATCAACGCGGTAGATATCGTTAAATTGCCATTTATTTGGTCTATTCTTTCCAAAAGACCGGAAAAACCCATCCCCTTTCAAGAAACCTAGGTTACGACCTGGCTCCATTACGTCATGTTGTACAGTAAAGCGTAAATAATTTGCCGGAAATTGGACAATACGTTCTCCATTTAATGTAAATGCTGTACTCAAATAATATTTTATTTCTTTGTCTTTATCTCCATAAGCGGTATATCCTTCAATAAACGCTTTCTCAGAAAATAAACGTGTAGTCCGACCGCTCAATCGAAAGCGGTTACCCTCATAATTATTGCGGCTATACAGATATTCTAATGGGCCAAACTCAAATTTCCCCGCATTGTAATATCCTTTTGCCAATAAATATCCTAACGCAACCAGTTGATTGAAAGAACGCATGTTTTGAACCGAATCAACTTTTTGATAGGCTCCCAATTCAGCCTTACTTAACGCTATTGGCCTGACCTGAACCATGGGTACTTTTGTCCCAGATTGGAGTAGGTATCTCTTTTCAACCGGGACACCCAAAAAGTTCTCATTGGAAATCGAATCTGTCCGATGACCCAAATATTGAGTTTCCCTACGCCCATATAAAACATCGGATTTGGAGGCTCCAAGCAACATTCTCAAGTCAGTATGAACTGGAATCATACTACCATTTTTAAATTCACTGTATCCCAAATCAATCTGTACATCATTGATCCAATTGATATTTGCTGCACGTCCAATATTCAATGTCGCTTGATGAACCGCGTATCGCGTGTCATCCGATATCAGAAGAACACCGTAAAACAATAGGTCTATGGTAGATTTTCCTTCAAAGTGAAGTTCTATATAATCCTTCCCAGCTATTTGAATTGTGTCCTGTATGCGATACTTATAAAAAGCCGTGGCTCCTGTTGCTATCGGACTTAGTATTCCCTTATTTGTAATCTGTATGGTATTATCATAAAGATCTACATCGCGAAGAATTGTCTGGAAACGGGTCTGCCAATTGTCATTATTAAAAAAACGAGGGTTTAGTTCTGTTTGGCTGTGACTGGTGACAATCTTCTTACTTCGGTTAGGATCATGCGAAGAATAAACATTTGCATAATTTTCCTCCAGATAAAATGGAGCAATCGTTATTCCCCGAAATACTGTCGAATCGCTATTTTCAAAAAGAAATCGAAATGGTTTTGGGAACTTCTTTGCCTTATCTTCTGGATTTACAAAACCAAATTGGGTCTTCTCATACTCATCAAAACGAATCTCAGGGATACGACTGTAATGATTTTGTGAGCGATGAGCAATTACCTGTTCTATTAATGCAATTGCAGGATCCTTCGGTTTTTTATTTTTTCGATTGATGACAACCATATCCAAGGTGTTATCCTTGGCTGTTAGATTAATGGTTAATAGCGAATCACGTAGTCTACGCACATCGACAGTCCTTCGTTCGTAGGCAACTGCACCAAAAACCAGTTGCTTATATTGCTTTTTATCCTGAATCTTAAAAAAACCCAGCGTATCACTGACACCACCACCATCTTCTCCAACCCAATTGATGGACACTCGGGCAATACCTTTCCCCGTCTGTGCATCGACAACCTTCCCACGGATAAATTCTTGCGCCATTGCATCTCCTCCAAATAGCAGGAGGAATAGCGACACACCCAAAAAGCCTATTGAAAAAGATTTAACACACACTTTAAACACCATCTGCAAACTGATAGGATTTCTTTTTTACAATATACAATTTGTATTCTAGAGTTATATCAATAAATATAAAAAAAGCATAGCGAAATCGCTATGCTTCTATAAACAACAAGTATTTTAACAGAAACTTTATATTAACTTTAAAAGGCAATCAGGATATACCCCAATAAGGATAGTCAATCCAACTGCTAGTAGTAGAACAAATGAATAATTCCACTGTACATTGACACAGGATTCTTCACTATCCCTAAAATACATGGCAACCACTACTTTCAGATAGTAGTAAACCGCTATCGCTGCATTGACCACAGCCAATATCAACAATACAATATGATAATTTTCCATCACCGTAGAAAACATCATAAATTTACCTATAAACCCCGCCGTCAATGGTATACCCGCAAGTGATAGCATCGCTATTGTAATCGCAAATGCCAACATTGGATTTCGCTTTCCCAATCCGTTAAATGCTTCAAAATGTTCTGAGCCAGTTGTTTTCTTTACAAGAATCAATCCTGTAAAAGCAATAATCGTCGCAAGAGAATAGGCCATTCCGTAAGCAAAAATACTATTGGCAGAAGTTGTTCCGACTGCGATAATTGCAAACAACATATAGCCGGCATGGGAAATACTGGAGTAAGCCAACATCCTTTTGAAGGAAGATTGCATCAAAGCCGAAATATTACCGATAAACAATGTAATAATGGCTATAATCAAGAATACTGGTGTCCAAAAATCCTGTAAAGGAAGGAGACTATAGCTAAATAATCGCAATAAGCCCGCAAAAGAAGCCACCTTAACGACTGTGCTCATATAACTTGTTATCAGAATAGGCGCGCCATCATAGACATCTGGAGTCCAAAAATGAAATGGTGCGGCACCAACTTTGAACGTTAAGCCAACAATAAGCAATAAGATACCTCCATAAAATAATGGTGAAATCGCATGTGGATTATTTACTACGTAGTTTTTTATCTCATCTAAATCAAATGAGCCTGTGGCTCCATATAATAACGCTATGCCGAATAACAAAAATCCTGTGGAAAATGCTCCCATTAAAAAGTATTTTAATGCGGCTTCATTAGATGCCTTATCTTTTTTACGGATACCAACCAAAATATAAAGTGCGACTGACATGATTTCAATACCCAGGAAGAGCATAGAAAAATTATGATAGCTGTTTACCAAAACTGCTCCTGTCAACGAAAATATTAATAATGAATAATATTCAGCGACTTGGCCTCCTTCATCAAAATATCCTTTTGAAACAATAAATATGCACAAAGTTATTGCAATACATAGGACCGAAAAAGCAATAGCGTAATGGTCAAAATGAACCATCCCTGTGAAAAGGGGGCCGTTGTCTGTTGTCCAATCATTCAACAAAAAACCAATTGCCACCAGAAATCCAACAATAGAAACCGGTAAAAGCAAGGCTTTCGCTTTAAACAAGCCAAGATAAAGAACAACTAATGCTAATATTGAAAGTGTAATTATAGCTCCCATACAAATTGATATATCTATTTATCTGCCTAAAAATGTACTTAAAACTTCCACTGAACCCGCAGAAAGATTCAATAAGAAATTCGGGAATATACCGATATAAAGAATCAAAAAGGAAATCAAACTCAATATAATCAGTTCACTCCCTTTTACATCTTCAAACTGCACTGTCCTATCTGTTGCTTCTCCCAACATCGTTTGCTGATAAAGACGGAGTATATACACAGCCCCTAAAATTAAGGTCAGTCCTGCGAAAACCGCAAACCAGAATCCATATTGAAAGACTCCTTTCAATAACAAAAACTCACCGATAAAACCGTTCGTTAGCGGCAAACCAACTGCGCCCATACAGATTATCATAAAAAATATCGCCAGTTTTGGCGCTTTACTTGCTATTCCACCAAGTTCAGAAAGATTACGTGTTTGCGTTCGTTGTTGTACAAGATCTAACACATAAAAAAGCCCTATGACAGAAATACCATGATTTAACATCTGTATCGTTGCACCACTTAATCCATTTGTATTCCAAGCGAAGACGCCAGCACTGATCAATCCAACGTGCGCAATGGATGAATAAGCAATCAACCGCTTGGCATCATCTTGTTTGATGGCAATGATAGAAGCATATACAATTCCAATGACACATAAGATCATCGCAAATTGCCCATATAATGCCACTCCGGTGGGTACAACAGGCAATAACCAGCGCATTAAACCATATACCCCCATTTTCAACATAATACCAGCCAATAACATAGTCCCTGCCGTAGGAGCATTGGTGTAGGTATTAGGTTGCCAGGTATGAAATGGAAAGATTGGAATCTTAATCGCAAATGCTATAAAAAATGCCCAGAATAACCAACGTTGTGTGTTATCACCTAATTCCAAAGCAATGAATGAGGTCCACTCAAAATCGTGATTGGGTACCTGTTGATAGAGATAAAGAATCCCGATTAACATCAAAAGACTTCCCAGAAAAGTATAAATGAAAAATTTCAAATTAACCCGAATACGGTCACCCTCGCCCCACAGCGCACAGATAAAATAAATCGGAATTAAGGCGATCTCCCAACCTACATAAAAGGTAAAAGCATCTAACGCCATAAATACAAGCAGCAATCCGGATTGCATAAAAGCCATTAGGGCATAAAAATTACCCTTGTAGTTTTTAGCAAAGGTTGTCGCAATAATGAAAGGCATCAAACCATTCGTCAACAATACCAGTGGTAAACTAATCCCGTCTATCCCAAGATGAAAATGAATATGCAATGTAGAAATCCACTCCCAATTTTGTTCAAACTGCATTCCTCCATTTGGATCAAACTGACAAAGGAATGGAATAGTCAATGCCAATGATACTATTGATAAAATCAATGCGATTGATTTTGCGGCATTGGTCTTTAATAATGCTAAAATCAATGCGCTTATTAATGGCAATAAAATAAGTAAAAAAAGGTTATCCATCGATTATACTAAATATTAAAGACTAAAAAATCCATAAATGAAAATAGCAATCACCCCAATTACCATCATTAATAAATAAAATCCAACATTTCCGTTCTGAAGCAGACGAAGCACCTTGCCAGTATCAAATGTTGCCTTGCCAGCTCCATTAACAATACCATCAATCCCACGTTGATCCACAATTTGACCAAGGAAATTCGACAGCCAATTGATAGGACGCACGATGACTACATGATACAATTCATCCACATAAAATTTGTTATAGGAAAGGCTTTCCAGAAAGCCACGCGGAGCTTCATCTCCTGTTGGTATCTGTTGGCGCTTCACATAGCTATTGTAGGCAATAGCAACCATAATTAACACGCCCACGACAGACACAGCCATCAACATGTACTCTGTACTATGCTCCAAATGATGTGCCGCCGGAATCAATGCCTTCCCTTCTGCAAACACAGGTGCCAAGAAATTCTCAAGCCAGTGATTTCCACCCAAAGCGGCAGGCAAATTGATCAACCCACCAACTATTGAAAGTACTGCTAGCACCATTAAAGGAACAGTCATGCTCTTTGGTGACTCATGCACATGGTGCTTCTGTTCATCTGTCCCCCTAAATGAGCCAAAAAATGTCAGGAATAGCATTCTGAACATATAGAAAGCTGTCATTAGGGCTCCTAAAAATCCTAGCCCCCATAAGATCGGGTTTGCAGCGAAAGCATTCGCCAATATTTCATCTTTAGAGAAAAAACCAGAGAAAGGAGGAATACCAGCAATTGCTATCGTCCCAATTAACATGGTTATATAGGTAATTGGCATCCCCTTCTTTAATCCTCCCATTTTTCGCATATCTTGCTCGTCACTCATGCCATGAATAACGGATCCTGCACCAAGGAACAATAACGCTTTAAAGAATGCATGAGTCAAGACATGAAAGAATGCACCTGTAAATGCTCCTACTCCTAAACCGAGAAACATATAGCCTAATTGTGAAACGGTAGAATAAGCAAGTACTTTCTTGATATCATTTTGTGTTAATGCGATCGCTGCAGCCAACAAAGCCGTACAGATTGCTATAACAGAAATCAATTGTAATGTAATTGGTGAAAGCACAAATAGTACATTGGATCGCGCAATCATATAAATACCTGCCGTAACCATAGTCGCAGCGTGTATCAACGCCGATACGGGCGTAGGGCCAGCCATCGCATCAGGTAACCAGGTAAACAATGGAATCTGTGCAGATTTACCTGTTGCTGCAATAAATAGTAATATGGTAATACTGACTATCGCGATATCACCAATAGCAAAATTCTTTGCGCCTGCAAATACTGTAGAAAACTCGAGCGAACCGAAAGTTCCCAATATTAAAAACACAGCTAATAAGAATCCTAAATCACCAATTCGATTCATCACAAACGCTTTCTTAGCAGCATTGGCATAAGACGTGTTTTTATACCAAAACCCGATCAATAAATATGAACAGAGTCCTACACCTTCCCAGCCAATAAACATGACAAGATAATTTGAGCCTAAGACCAGGAGTAACATGAAAAAGATGAATAGATTCAAATAAGCGAAAAACTTTCCAAATCCATTATCATGTTGCATGTAACCAATGGAATAGATATGTATCAAAAAGCCAATACCTGTGACAATCAACAACATAATAGCACTCAACGGATCAACCAGAAAGGAAAGGCCGATTTTGAGGTGCCCCACTGAAATCCAGTCGAATACATGCTGCTCGATAATTCCCATTTGTCCTGCCTGTCTCGATTGATATACTTCAGAAAAAAGAATGCAACTGCAGATAAAAGAAATAAGAACCACGGCACTGCCCAAAGCACCGATCATACCTTTGGAAAATGCATTTCTGCCCAATCCATTCACTATAAACCCGATTAAGGGCAAAAGGGGAATCAACCAAATTAATTCACTCATCGTATTTATTTCTTAAGTTCTACCAACGAAGTTTATTTAAGGAATCGATATCCACAGACTTCGTATTCCGATATACCATAATGATAATAGCCAGGCCAACGGCTACTTCCGCGGCCGCAAGTGCCATAATAAAGAAGACAAACACTTGCCCCGACGAATCGCCATGCTGTACAGAAAATGCTGCTAATAGCAGGTTGACTGCGTTGAGCATCAATTCGATCGACATCATAATAATAATTACATTACGACGGATAAGTACACCGATCACACCGATAGCAAAAATAATAGTGCAAAAAATCAAATAATGATTAATTGGTACGCCTTGCAACTGTTGAACAACTGTTTCCATTAGATTTGTTTAGGTTCTTTCTTAGCTAATAATATCGCTCCGATCATGGCCGTCAATAATAATAAAGAAGACAACTCAAAAGGAAGCAAAAATTCGTTAAACAACACCTTACCCAGATTTTTCACTAACCCGATTTCTGGATTAACAACAGTCAAAGGATTGGATATCTCAAATACACGGTACACTCCAAAAAACGTCACCAATAAGCAACAACCTGCAATCACTCCCATGAATTTAACCAAATTGGATTTCATTGGTTCGGTATCTTTATTTAAGTTGAGCAACATGAGTACAAATAAAAAGAGTACCATGATCGCGCCCATATATACAATAAAATTGACTACAGCCAAAAACTGCGCATTCAATAAGATATAATGCACTGTAAATGTGAAAAACGTAATGACCAGATACAATACGCTATGTACTGGATTCTTTGTAAAGATGGTCATCAGGGCAAAGAAGATAGACAAGAAGGCTACAAAATAAAATACTGTCATAATTTCTTGAATTAACTCTTTAATTTGGTTATATCAAAGGTTGGCTCGACCAATTTGTCTTTCCCGTATATAAAATCCTTACGCAGGTAATCTGCTGTTACATGTGGACCATCCAGATAGATAGCTTCTTTTGGACAGGCTTCTTCACAGAGGCCACAAAAAATACAGCGCAACATATTAATCTCATAAACCGATGCATATTTCTCTTCACGATAAAGGTGTTCCTCACCTTTTTTCCTTTCAGCGGCCGTCATTGTAATCGCTTCAGCAGGGCATGACAAAGCACACAATCCACAGGCTGTACAGCGTTCGCGTCCCTCTTCATCCCGTTTGAGTGAATGCTGTCCCCTAAAATTTTTCGAATAAGGTCTTATTTCCTCCGGGTATTTGACAGTGGGGATTTTCTTAAAAAAATGTCTCAATGTAATCCGCAAGCCTCTGACAATTGCCGGAAAATAAATTCTTTCCGAAAAGGTCATTGGTTTTTGTTCGATTACTTTTTTTCGATTGCTTAGTTGCATAAAAATCCTTTCTTATGATGAGAAATAAGTATCTTTTATCAATGTAAATACACCTGTAAGTACAATATTGGCTATGGCCAATGGGATTAGCATCTTCCAGCCCAGGTTCATCAATTGATCATAACGGAACCTCGGTAAAGTCCAACGTACCCACATAAAGAAAAAGATAAATCCAAATATTTTAAGGAAGAATACAATCACACCAATAATCGTAATCCAATTTGCTGACAATCCCAGATCGTTCATAAAAGGGAAGTTATACCCTCCAAAATAAAGGGATGCCATTAATGCAGAGGAAACAAACATATTGATGTATTCAGAGAACATATATAGCCCCAATTTCATAGAGGAGTATTCTGTATGATAACCCCCGACCAATTCTGTTTCACATTCAGGCAAATCAAAGGGAACACGGTTACACTCAGCAAAAGCACAGACCATGAAAATAATAAATCCGAGTGGCTGTGCCCAGATATTCCAATTGACAAAACCAGATTGCCCAGCGACAATTTCTTTCAGTGAAAGACTTTGCGTTACCATCAGCAAAGCGATAATAGAGAGCCCCATGGCAATTTCGTAGCTTATACTCTGTGAAGCTGCACGAATTGCCCCCATTAGAGAGAATTTATTGTTGGAAGCCCATCCACCTAACATAATACCATATACACCCAGCGCAATGACACCAAACATATATAATATGCCAACGTTGACATCAGCAACTTGTAGAGAGACCACCCGGTCTCCAATCTGTAGTTCCTGTCCCCAAGGAATAACAGCCGAACTGATACAGGCTGTAATAATCGCTATTGTGGGTCCGATTATAAAGAGTGCTTTATGAGCACCTGCTGGAATGATTTCTTCCTTAAAGAAGAACTTCCCACCATCACAAAGGGGCTGAAGAATACCAAATATACCAGCCCTGTCAGGACCATACCGATCCTGCATAAAACCGGCTATTTTACGTTCTGCTAGTGTGGAATACATCGCAATGACCAAGGTGATAACGAAGATAACAGACACCAGTATTAATTTTTCTATAACAAAAGACCACTCCATGATTCGTGCTTATTTCAATTTTTCTGTTCTAGCCAACTGTTCGCGATTTTGCTGCTGAAGAATTGGATTTTCCTTCACCACTTTTGGCGGATTAAATAGTTCATAGTGATTGGCGGAGATAACGGATTGTTGATCTATTTCTGTTGGTTCGTCCAAAATCCAATCGCTCGTTTTTTTCTGATCAAATCGACAAGTATTACAGATAAACTCTTCCACCTCCCCAAACTCATCTTTCCGCGCAGTTACGCGAAGAACCTCTTCTCCTTTATACCATAAAGTCACCTTGCCAGAACATGTCGGGCAATTACGATGAGCATCTACAGGTTTCGTAAACCAAACACGATTTTTAAAGCGGAATGTTTTGTCCGTAAGCGCCCCGACGGGACATACATCAATAACATTCCCTGAAAAATCATTATCAATTACGTTTTCGATATAAGTAGAGATTTCCGAATGGTCACCTCGCCCCAAAATACCATGTACGCGCTGATCCGTCAACTGGTTCGCGACATAAACACAACGATAGCATAAGATACATCGGTTCATATGCAACTGAATTTTGTCACCTATATCAATCCGCTCAAAAGTCCGTCGATCAAATTCATACCGTGTATCAGCACTTCCGTGTTCGTAGCCCAGATCCTGCAGTTTGCATTCGCCAGCCTGATCACAGATCGGGCAATCCAAAGGATGATTGATCAAAAGAATCTCAACGACCCCCTTTCTGGCCTCTACCACTTCTGGCGAGGTGATGTTCTGTACTTCCATGCCATCCATAACAGTAGTCCGACAGGAGGCGACCAGCTTTGGCATCGGTCGAGGATCTTTCTCAGAACCTTTCGAAACCTTTACTAAACATGTACGACACTTTCCTCCGCTGCCTTCCAATTTGGAGTAATAGCACATTGCTGGTGGCACAATGTCGCCACCAATCTGTCTTGCTGCATTCAATATGGTTGTCCCCGGTGCTACCTCTACTGGTATTCCGTCGATTGTGACCTTAAACTTTACATCTTCCGCTTCTGCCATGATAGTTATAATTTATCGTTACAGCTTTTATTATGATACAATTGGTTGCAATGGATCCGCATAATGTGCTAATCCATAATTTCTTGTTTGTGACTCTTCAGGATTCAGAATATGCCATTCAAATTCATCTCTAAAATGCCTGATAGCAGCAGCCACTGGCCAAGCTGCCGCATCTCCCAATGGACAGATCGTATTTCCTTCAATCTTTCTTTGTACATCCCACAGCAGATCAATATCCGCCATAGAACCGTGACCACTTTCAATTTTATGTAGTACCTTTTCCATCCATCCTGTTCCTTCACGGCAAGGCGAACATTGACCACAGCTTTCGTGATGATAGAAGCGAGCAAAATTCCAGGTATTGCGAACAACACATTGGTCTTCATCGAATACGATGAAACCACCGGACCCAAGCATTGTACCTGTTTGAAACCCACCATCAGCCAATGATTCATATGTCATCAGGCGATTATTACCTGCCGCTGTTTTCAAAATAAGGTTTGCTGGAAGAATAGGAACAGATGAACCTCCCGCAACAACAGCTTTCATCCGTTTACCATTGGCAATACCACCACAGTACTCATCCGAATAGATAAATTCTTCAACCGGTAAACCAAGTTCGATTTCATATACCCCAGGTTTAACGATATTACCACTCGCCGAAATCAACTTAGTTCCTGTACTACGCTCCACGCCAATCTTTGCATACTCCTCGCCACCCAAATTTATTATAGGCACAGTTGCAGCTATAGATTCGACATTATTAACAACTGTAGGACAATTATATAATCCGGCAATCGCAGGAAACGGCGGCTTAATACGTGGGTTTCCACGTTTTCCTTCCAAAGACTCCAATAAAGCAGTTTCCTCTCCACAGATGTAGGCACCTCCACCAGGCTGAACGTAGATCTCAAGGTCATAGCCTGAGCCCAATATATTCTTACCTAAAAATCCTTTCTCTTTTGCTTCAGCAATTGCACGTTCCAAAATTCGGATCTGTGGCATCATTTCTCCACGTACATAGATATACGAAGTATGTGCCCCAAGCGCAAAGCTGGCAACAATCATCCCCTCAATCAATGCATGTGGAATATAAGTCATTAAATACCGATCCTTAAAAGTACCCGGTTCGGATTCATCGGCATTACAAACCAAATAACGTGGCACACCCTCAGGTTTGGCAAGGAAGGACCATTTCATTCCTGTAGGAAAACCTGCTCCCCCTCTTCCACGTAACCCGGATTTTTTCACTTCCTCAACCACATCTTCAGGAGACATTGTTTTTATTGCCTTTTCAACAGCAGCATAACCTCCTTTTTGACGATAAACCTCAAAGGTATTGATGCCAGGAACATCGATATGTGTCAACAAAAGTTTACGTGCCATATTATTCCGTTTTTGCTTTTAAATTATCAATCAATTCATCCACTCTATCTTCATTCAGATTCTCATAGAAAGTATATTCAGGGCCTATCTGAAGAACAGGGCCAAAACCACATGCTGCCAAGCATTCCACTCCACGCCAGGAGAAAAGTCCGTCGGAAGTTACTTCCCCCTCTTTTACCCCCAGTTTCTGTTCCAAATGCGCCATAATTCGCTCAGCGCCGACCAAACAGCAAGGACCGGTACGACAGATCTCCAAAACATATTTCCCTTTCGGCTCCAATAAAAACATGGTATAGAAAGTTGCCACTTCATAAACCTCTATCGGCAAAATATCGAGATAGATCGCCACTTGATCCATTGCGCCTGCGCTTACCCATCCAAACTCCGCTTGGACTAAGTGTAAAATTGGCAATAGGCCAGATTTCTGCTTCCCTTCAGGATAACGACCTACCACTTCCCCAAACTTGGCTAACAATTCTGGAGAAAACGTCACATTCTCATTATGTTGTTTTACACTAAGCATCTAATTCTCCTGCTATAACGTTAAGACTACTCATATTTAAAATCGCATCTGAAATCAACATTCCTGCACTCATTGGCGCAAATAGCTGATAATTTACGAAAGAAGGGCGTCTAAAGTGCAGACGATAAGGCGAACGGCCTCCGTCATGAATCAAATAAAAACCTAGTTCACCATTTGCTCCCTCGACAGCATGATATACCTCAGCTTTGGGCGTATCGACCTCACCCATTACAATCTTAAAGTGATATATCAATGCTTCCATATTGGTATATACCTGTTCTTTCGGTGGCAGATAGAAATCGGGAACTTCAGCATGAAACACGCCTTTAGGTTCCTTTTCAATTTTCTCTAATGCCTGTTCAATGATTCGAAGTGACTGCCACATCTCCTCATTTCTGACCATAAATCGGTCATATACATCCCCAGTTGCTCCAACGGGCACATCAAAATCAAACTCTTCATATGAACAGTAAGGATTTTGTACACGTATATCATAGTCTACACCTGTCGCTCTTAAAATAGGCCCAGACCAGCCATAATCTAATGCTTCCTCTGGAGTAACAGCAGCAACACCCGAAGTCCGTTCAATAAAAATTCGATTTCGTACGAACATCTCTTCAAATTCTTTCAATACTGGTGGATAACGTTTCAGAAATTCACGGATCTTTTCAAAGGCAACGGCATTAAAATCACGTTCAAACCCACCTATACGCCCAATATTTGTCGTCAAACGTGCCCCACAAATCTCCTCAAAGATCTCGTAGATAAATTCCCGTTCCTGCATGACATACAAGAACCCAGAAAAAGCTCCAGTATCAACACCTAAGATCCCATTGCAAATGATATGATCTGCGATTCGAGCAAGCTCCATAACAATAACACGCATGTATTGTACACGCTTGGGTATTTCTATCTCCAATAACTTTTCAACCGTCATATGCCAACCCATGTTGTTGATTGGCGCCGAACAATAATTTAAACGGTCAGTCAGCGGTGTGATCTGATAAAAAGGCCGGTGTTCAGCAATTTTTTCAAAAGCACGATGAATATAGCCTATGGTGGAAACTCCACTTACAATACGCTCCCCATCTATCTGCACAACATTCTGAAATACACCATGTGTAGCAGGGTGCGTGGGACCGATATTCAGGGTAATTAGTTCGTCCTGTGGATCATTATCATCAAAAACAGGCTGATTAGATGTTATCTTGCTTATAAACTCGCTCATATCCTATAAATTAACGGCCGAAATATAAATCTTTCTTATCTACTCGATTTGGATCCTCCAAGGGATATTCCTTTCGCATTGGAAACACCTCCATATCATCGACATTAAGAATTCTCCTCAAATCTGGATGTCCTATAAAGTTTACACCAAAAAAGTCAAATGTCTCACGCTCCATCCAATTTGCGCCCTTCCAAACGACAGTAGCTGTCGGAATTTCAGGATTTGGGCCATATAAAAATACTTTTACCCGTATGCGGATATTGTTAATCAAACTGTGAATATGATAGACAACCGCAAACTCTTTTTCCAAATGGGGGTAGTGGACAGCAGTAATATCGGTTAAATGGATAAATTGTAATTCATTATCCGACTTCAAAAAACGCAGCACATCAGTCACATCTACCACATCAACGAGGATAGTTAATAAATGATGTGCATCTGGAACTTCAACGATCTTCTCAGGAAAATTTCCTTGGATTTTTTCCAATAAAAAACTATTCTCCATCCTCTATTTATTAGTATGTATACCGTATTTCTCTAACAATGCTTTATATTCCGGTGTATTACGTCGGTTTAACGACTCATTTTTAACAATATCCTGCAAACGAAGAACACCATCCAAAATAGCCTCTGGTCGTGGGGGGCAACCCGGCACATAAACGTCCACAGGAATCACCTCATCTATGCCCTGCAATACAGAATAGGTATCAAATATCCCACCACTGGAAGCGCAGGCACCAACGGCAATGACCCATCGGGGTTCAGCCATCTGTATATAGACCTGCCGCAACACAGGGGCCATTTTCTTCGCTATAGTTCCCATGACCAACAACATATCCGCCTGGCGCGGCGAAAAGCTTGGTCGTTCTGCACCGAATCTAGCCAAATCGTAGGTAGACCCCATCGTTGCCATAAATTCTATCCCACAACAGGATGTAGCAAAAGGCAAGGGCCACAATGAATTTGCGCGCGCCAATCCTATCGCTTTATCCAAACTTGTTGCAAAGAAACCTGCGCCTTCTACTCCCGGAGGAGCTTCTGCCAATTTAATATCACTCATGAAAAGACGATTTATAAAGGTTTAAGTTACAATTGACCCTTCTAGCCAATCATTTGAGGACAACTTAGTCCCAGTTCAGTGCTTTTTTCTTAATGACATAGATAAAGCCCAATAAGAGCAATCCCATGAAAATAAACATCTCGATCAAGCCTTGAAAACCCATTTCTCTAAAGTTGACAGCCCATGGATACATGAAAATAACCTCAACATCAAAAATGACAAACAAGATCGCCACCAAAAAATATTTAATTGAAAAAGGTTGCCGTGCATTTCCGACGACTTCGACACCAGACTCAAAAGCTCCAAGTTTATTCTCTGTCCTCACTTTTGGCCCGATCAGGTGTGTAATAATTATGGTACCTACTCCAAATCCTACGGCTACAATAAGCTGTATGAATATCGGAATGTAGTCTATCGGCATACTATTGGCGTGCTCCATCTCAATCAAAATTTATATTGGTAACTGTCTTTAAATATAGAGATTCCAAGACTAAAATCAAAACAAAAAAGGCGCAGATCATACGATCTGCGCCTAATTTAGAATCATTTTACTTAAGACTATTTCATAGCATCCATGTAGGCTTTTGCACCTTCATTTGTTGGATCTAATTCCAGTACTTTTTGCAAGTTTTGCTTCGCTTTCGCCACATCTTGCTTCATGTAATGATAAAGACCAATGTAGGTATACGCATCAACTAAATAGCTTTTGTTTTTCTCTTGGCTGCCTCGTTGGTTAATTGTATCTATTAACTTTTGGAACATCGGTACGAAATCTCCCTTTGGACTTTCCAAATTATCCGCTGTTAGTGCAGAGAATGCTTTATAATAAAGCGCATTTACCAAATACTTATCTTGAGCTTCCTTATTATCTGTAGTCTCAATCACATTCAAAAATCCGATCGCCTTATTCAGTGTCGCAATTGCCTTATCTTTTTGCGCTTGGTCAACAATAGCACCTTCTTCATTTTTACTAGCCGCTTCTTCTTTAGAACCTATTTGGAAATAAGCCTCACCAGCATAATAGTTGGCATCGTATAAGTAAGTTGGATTGTCTTTATATTGACCAACCAACTCAAATAGAGAAGCTGCAGTTTGTAATTCTTGCTCTTGATATTTTGCAAAGGCTAATTCTGCAACCTCGCCCAATAACTCCTTATCACCATCAATAGCTTTTTTGATATCAGCAATACCTTTTTGGATATTTGCTGTATTTTCAGGGGTTAAAACAGGAGCAGCAACAGTTGCGGTACTATCTGTAGCTGTACTATCCGCACCAGCAGCTGGAGCAGCAGGTTTCGGACTGTTAGCAGCGATCTGAGCCATACCTAGGTACATATAATCCAAAGGAATAACACGATCTTTCTCCATCTTGCTGAACATTTGGTTCAAATATTCCAATGCTTTTGGATAATCTTTCGATTTTTGGAAAGCGATATATCCTAAATAACGATAGATTTTTGGATCTACAGATGGATTCTTTGCCAATTCTTCCGACACAGTTTTCAGCTCGTCATATTGACGTGAATAAACCAAGAAATCGGCATAACGAATTTTTGCTTCCAATGTATTGTCACCAGCAACCTCTAGATATTTTTTGTATTGCTCAACACCTTTTTTGTTCAACTCAACATATTTCTCATCTGTCGTTCCAGGCATTTTTGACCATTGGTAGTAAGTCTCTGCCAATTCACGGTAAGTAGGTGCATAAGTCGGAGTTTCAGCAGTGATCGCTTCCAATTGTGTTACAGCTTCGTCATACGCTTGCGCACCACGAACAATAATTGCCTGACCAACTTTGGCTTTAACCGAATTTTGATCAATATCCATGGCATCACCATAGCTCGTATAAGCCAATGAACCTTCTCTTAAACCACGGTATGCATCACCTAGTGCTAAAGGAATAGCAATATCTTTGGTATTTTTTGCTTTCGCTTGTGTCAGATATTCCAAAGCTTTCGCATAATCCGGTTCCGGTGTATTAATATATGCACGACCGATTTCCAATAATGGCTCGTAATCTTTTTTTCCTAATTTTGCAGTTGCCAACGCAAACTTGGATTCAGCATTAGCTTTATCCTTTTTCAATAAGTCAACATAACCCAAACCTACATTGTTGATAGTCGCTTTTGGATCATTAGTCAAACCTTGGTTGAAAATCGCAGCGGCAGAGTCTGCTCTGTCGTTTACCAAATAAACTTGACCCAAATAGAAATAATTATCTCCATTCTTAGGTTGCTTAGTCACTAATTGTTGAAGAATAGTTTTCGCTTTACCATAGTTTTCAGCCTCGATGGCTGCTCTAGCATCTTTCAAACTCTGTGCACTTACTGTGCCCACAGATCCAGCCAATAAAAGACTAAATAATAATTTACTGTTTGTCATAATCTATTTTTGTACTATTTATTATCTATTTAATATAACTCTCATCTCTAATAATGATCTCGCGTCCTGGCATTGTTACGGGGACTAATCCCGCTTTTAGTATGATGCGCTGTCCACGATCTCCTGTCAAAAATGCACTAAAGCCCAAACCCAAGCCCATATTTGGCTGGTAATTCATGATGTAAACCGGTCTTATGAACGGATATACTCCGTCGGCTATAGTTGACTGTGATGGCTTATAAAAATGTGCCTTGTCTGCCCCCGCACTAACATTTTCGATGCTCAATGTACGAATTTTATCCAATAATTGCGAATTTTTTTCAACAGCTTTTAAGTACCAATTATAACCAATAACACCCACAGCATTAGCATTTTCGCTGACATACTTCATCACGTCTTCACTATCTTTCATCGCCGAAATAGCCTTTGGATCAATTTTATCTAATTTGTAGTAGTCTTTCAAATAACGTAATGTACTCGAATTCGCATTATCAAAAACCATTCGTTGACCGGCTAAATTACCTTCCAACAAAGACTTAACGTTCTTTTGTGATATTATAGTATCTGCACTGTTACGATTATTAATCAATACTATTGCATCGGATGCCATCTGAAAGATTTTAGGCTGGATACCTCGTTTTCTAAAATAGTCATCTTCCTGACTATTTAATTTTCTTGTCAACACCACTACATAGGCGGAATCCGACAGGAGTGCATTAACAGCCTTTATTTCAGGTCTTGCCATGAGCTCAAGGCTGGAATTCGGATATGAACTCTCAAAAACATCAGCTGATTCTTTAATAATCGGCAATAATGTTTGATCGACCAAAACGGGTAATTTTCCGGTTAGAATATCATCACTCCCTTTGTTGCTCTTTGACCGATCCTTGCAGGATAGCAATAATCCAAGACAAAGTCCAAACAAGACAAGAATTACACTATATTTTCTCATACGATACATCATATAATAAGACAATTAAAATAAAAGAAAAGTTTAATTTTTGAAGAGAGTTGTTTGAAATTTAAAAAGAGCGCTAGCAGCTAATTAAAATTGTTTTGCCAAAGTCGTACAAATCGCATAAACGAATAGAGGATTAATACAACACCGAAGACTGTTTTGTAGGTTGGATTAATTTCAATTGGGAAATTATCCCAAAAAATAATCAGGAGCCCCAAAACAAAGTAAAAACCAAACATAAATAGTCCTAAAATGGACAGAAATCGCTTTAAAGGCGATTTCTGTCTATAATTAGAATTATTATTCGAATTAAAATCTGTCATTCTAATTTTGAATAGTATTCAAACGAATTGGTAAGGTGTAAGCTACACGAACTGGACGACCATTTTGAATACCTGGTTTCCATTTTTTAGCTTTCTTCAACAACTTAACAGCTGCATCTCCTGTACCATATTTCAAATCACGTTTTACATTGATATCCGTCAAGCTACCATCTCTTTCCACGACAAAGGAAACTTCCACAACACCGTTGATTCCGTTTTCTAATGCCGCTTGTGGATAATCATAGTTAGTAGAAATCCATGACATAAACGCTTTCATACCTCCAATTGGTTCTGGATTGACCTCTACCGCAGTAAAGATTTTATCACCATTCGGATCACCATTTGGATCACCTTTTGAAACACCTGTGATTCCACCGTCTTGTTTCTTCGAACCAAATTCACCACGAGCTACCGAAGTACCTGTCGGGCTACCTTTCAACGTGATACGTGCAGGAGTTTTATTTGGATCTTTCAACTCCTCCTGAGAAGCAACTTCTTCCACAACTTTATTTGCGGGCGCTACTTTTGGCTCAGGAAAACGAATCAAGTCCTCTTTTGGCACATCCATTGCAACTTGCTGAGGTTTCTCCTCCGGTTCTTGTGGAAGGGGTTCCTCTTCTGGCGGCTCTGGAGGTTTGATCTCTTCAAGGTCTTCTAAAGTAACTTCTGTTACTTCAGGGGGTGCCTCAACAGGTTTCTTTGGAAAAAGCTTATTTCCATAAACACTAAGGAGACTGGCTACAACTACAATGCCGATAACGACAATAAGTCCTCTATTAGTCGCTTTAGGGGCAAGTTTACGAAGCTCATACGCTCCATATTCTTTATTACGTCCCTGAAAGACGACCTCAAGCCATTCTCTCTTAAAAATATCTAATTTTGACCCTATCATAATTTTATACTTTATCGTGCTATCTAATAATGATTAATCATTGTAGATATTGTCACGTTTTAAAATCTCCACTTCTTCCGGACTGATTTTAGCAATCATATAACGTTTGATATCCACGATTTTCATTTCGTCAAGAATATCAACTAAGTTACGTTGTGTGCTTTTATCACTCGGTCTAATGATAACGATCAAATCCTTACCGCCAGCAACGCGTGGTACATAGGCTTTTTTCTCCATCAATACCTTGCGAATACCATCAGCTCCGTAACCAACAGTCGTTGGTCCTTCGATTGGATTTTTTACTTGTCCGTAAATCACAGAGACTTTGTTATCAGATCCCAATAAAACAGTTAATGAACGGTTATCAGCTGTCAATAAATCTGGCTGAGGCTCATCCTTAACTTTATTTTTATCTGGCATCGCCACGTCCATCGCTTGTGGTTTATTTAAAGATGTGGTCAACATGAAAAAGGTAATCAACAAGAAGGCCAAATCCACCATGGCTGTAAGGTCGACCTTACCACCATTCTTTTTGGACCGTACTTTCCCGCCTTTGCCTTTTTTACCACTATCCTGATTTAATTCTGCCATTTTTTGTTCTTATTAAATCGTCAATTATTTTTCATCAGCACGCATGCCAGTGATGAAACTGAATTTGTTTTGCTTTTGATTACGCAACGTTTCAATCACCTGGTTCACGGAAGGATACTTCTCATTTGCATCAGCTTTGATCGCAATTTTCAAAGGTCCTGGATGAACAAAGTTCTTATCCGATGATTCCTTTTCTTTATTTACCTCTTCAGCAGCTAGGCGCGTATTTTGAACCCAGTAATACAACTCATTGGACGTATTTTCTGTACTGTCAATCGGAATACCAGTTTGTACACCTTTTTCAGTGCGCTTGCTACCATCCAAAGCCAACAAACCTTTCAACTTAGACATTGGTACACCGAAGTTTTCCATCAGTTTGAAATGATCATAGTCCTCTTGTGAAAAACCGATGCCATATTTTGCAGACATTCTTTCTAAGGCTTTTACACGTACCTGTTGATCTGTCGTTCCGAAGAAAACTTTACCACCATCACCGATTGTAATCATACCGACATTGGAGTCTGGTAATTTATCTTTCGTAGTTGATGCTGGGGTATCCACCGTCAATGCTTCCGGTTGGCGCGCTGTCGCTGTTAATACGAAGAACGTAAGCAGCAAGAACGATACGTCACACATCGCTGTCATGTCGATTGACGTACTGGCTCTTTTTACTTTTGCTTTACCCATTTTAAATTCTTCTTTTTAAATTAATTAAACTCAATCTTCTACACTATGATGCTTTTAATTTTTGATTTCCATAAAATAAAATCAAAAATTCATCACAGTTCTTATTTGTGGTTTGCAGCGTATGTTTGTACGATTGAGAAACCAGCTTCGTCGATAGAGTAAGTTAATTTATCGATTTTCGCAGTAAAGATGTTATACAATACGATAGCGAATGTTGAAGTCGCAATACCTGTTGCTGTATTAATCAAGGCCTCAGAGATACCGTTCGCCAATTTAGCTGAATCTGGAGCGCCACCGGTTGCCAATGCCGAGAAGGCTTTGATCATACCTGTTACTGTACCTAATAGACCACATAGAGTACCGATAGAAACCAATGTTGCGATTACGTTTAAGTTTTACTCTAACATTGGCATTTCTAATGCTGTAGTCTCTTCGATTTCTTTTTGAATTGCGATAGTAGCTTTTTCAGTGTCAACATTAACATCAGCCGATACTGCTTTGTATTTCAATAAACCAGCTTTTACTACGTTTGCAACTGAACCTTTTTGTTTGTCACACTCAGCGATAGCCGAATCGATGTTTCCACCATTAATCAAAGATTGGATTTTTCTAACAAAGTTTCCAACGTTTCCAGTTCCTGAAGCTTTGTTGATAACGATAAAACGTTCTACTGAGAAAACCCATACCATCAAGAATAAACCAAGCAAAACAGGTACGATAGCCCCTGCGTGGTAAACCATTCCTAAATAGTTACCTGGGTTAGGAGCATTTTCAGGATTGTTGTCAACGAAGTTAGTTGGATTACCCATTACAAATTTCCATAAACAGAAACCAACGATGAAACAGATGATGATTGCAGCTTGAGCGAAGAAAGATCCTCCGTTGTTGCTCTCTTGTTTTGCAGCAGTTTTAGGTGC
>JAITLV010000190.1 GCA_031277685.1 Sphingobacterium sp.
TGGGCTGTACATTCTTTATCGATCGCTACTCCGATGAGCAGGCGGAAGATATTGAACATTTGGAAGCCGGTGATATGGCGGATGTCAATGAGATGATTGCTGAGGGTAAAGAGGAAGAAAGTGAAAATCGGAATTGATGGGCATTAGTTCGCTTCTGATCAATAAAGATAAGGTTCCTTTTGTGTTAAAACTGTTCGATAGAGATTTGGTGCAAGCGATTATTAATCAGTAATTTTAATATGGTTATATTTAAATAACCGTGCAAAAATATCGACAGAAATGTGTAAATTAACGGCACTAATCATTTTCTCTAAATCTAAAGAATGGGTAAAGATTATCATAGTAAACCGGCCGACGCGCAGCTTTTGTCCAAGACCATCAATTTTCTCCGCTTCCCATTAATCGTTGGAGTGGTATTTATTCATACCGATTTTTCTGATGTAGTTATTCGAGGAGTTAAAAGCATAAACCTGGTGAACTATCCCATTTTCTCATCTATTTCTTTCCTGTTTTCTAAGGTCATTTTCGAAGTATGCGTACCGCTCTTTTTTTTTATTTCTGGTTTTTTGTTCTTTTACAAAACTGAACGTTTTTCATTTGAAGTTTACCTTAAGAAATTAAAAGGACGCATTTACTCTTTACTAATTCCCTATATTTTTTGGAATCTTATCGTGCTGCTTTTCTTTTTCCTTGCACAGACCTTTCTCTCGGGTGGCTTAATGTCTGGAAGGAATAAATTAATTACATATTATAGTTTGACGGATTGTCTCTGGTCCTTTTGGGATACTTCACATATTAACCCTCATTTCGAAAAGACACTTCCCATTAATTCTCCATTTTGGTTTATACGGGATCTGATGGTGGTGATAGTCACATCACCCTTGCTTTATTTCCTCATCGAAAAGCTAAAAGTTTATGCAGTTATATTTTTAGGTGTCTTGTGGGTTATCAATCCTTATTTTTACCAGCCGGGAATAAGCACAGTATCCTTCTTTTTCTTCGCCGCAGGAGCTTATTTTAGTATCAATAAAAAGAATTTTGTCGGAATACTGAAACCGTTACTGTATCAGTCAGGAGTACTGTATTTGTTATTGGTGATCGCCATGTTTTATTTCTTGGGCACCAATTGGTGGAACTATCTGTATTGTGCTGGAGTTATGACGGGCCTTGTCTTCGCTGTGGCCTTGTCCGCGCATTTTATTGAAAAAGAAAAATGGCGAATGGCTCCTTTCTGGACGAATGGTAGTTTTTTCGTTTTTGCCTATCATCGTTTACCCTTGGTATTTGTGATCAAATTTTTATTTACTTTGGTGCGTCCACATTCTGATGCAGCCTTGTTATTTTTATATGTAGCCTGTCCAACGATTATTATTGCATTGGGTTTGTTAAGCTTTGGGGTGATGCGGTTCATTTTTCCTAAATTTACTGCTTTCATCTGTGGAGGACGTTATTAGATTTTTATGAAAAGATACAAGTGGATTAGTGGTTTGTTGGTAGTGGTCTGTATGGCACTGTTCGTGAGATATGGAATAAAATTATACAACAAAAGCCGGCAGAAGATGGTTAGATCTGAGCTGGTATTTACAGACATTATTAATTTGGGCTGTACTGCGATCAAAAATCAGGGGGCTTCAAATACCTGTTGGTCATATACCGGAAACTCATTTCTGGAATCGGAAATGCTGCGTATGGGCAAAAAACCGATTGAAATCTCGCAGATTTATACAGCGCGCCAGGCTTATCTGGAGAAAGCGCGGACCTATTTTCGGCTTCATGGAGGACTGTCACTGAAAGAAGGGGGGCAGGTGCTCGATGTATTAAATACCTACCGTAAATATGGAGCAATGCCCAGATCTGCTTATTCGGGACTTCGGGGCAACGCGACTTACAATGATTTTCGCAAGCTGACACCGGCTTTGAATACCATGCTTAAGGTGTTGGTCAAAAACAAACGACTCAAATCAAATTGGGAGCAGGCCTATCGGGCGACAGTGGACGCCTATCTAGGCGAGTTACCTGCTACTTTTGATTATAACGGTACATCGTATACAGCACGTACATTTGCAGATCAGGTAATCGGAATAAATCCGGATGATTATGTTGGTTTGGCTTCTGTAACCGATCGACCTTATTATGCTCCATTTGTATTATTGGTGCCCGATAACTGGTCTTTTGATCGATTTTATAACGTACAGATGAAAGATCTTACCCTAATTATTGATCAGGCATTGGAGCAGGGATTTACAGTTGCTTGGACCACCGATATTTCGGACCCTGGCTTCTCTTGGAGATATGGGATTGCTTATGTCCCCGAGAAATCCGTTGATCAGATGACGGTAGAGGAAAAGAACAGGATGTTCGTAAAGCCGCCACGGGAAAAAAAGGTGTCCCCGGAAGAAAGGCAAGCTGCCTTTGACAATTGGGAAACGACCGATGATCATGCAATGCACATTGTTGGTCTTGCAAAAGATCAGCTGGGAAAAGAATACTATCGTGTTAAAAATTCCTGGGGAAAATCCAATGCATATAATGGATATCTATATGTATCTAAAGAGTTTGTCCGTTTTAAAACGCTAACATTGATGTTGCACAAAGCTGGTCTGAATCCGGATTTTAGATCGAAGCTGGGCCTGTCTTAATTTTAATTCCCAAGTCTTTCCATATTTCACATCGAAGTTTGTGGTATGGAAAACAATAAACTTACTTTTCAATCCTTAAGGACATGGTTATTCCTATGTGCTATGTCTATTTCAATTACAACTTTTGCGCAAGACAATAAATCGCTACCGGACAAAGTGCATCATGCCGAACCTTTATATAATGATCTGGTCCGGGATCTTGGCGCACGTAAAGGGGAGAAGGAATTTAATGTGGGTGCGGATATCAAAAAAATGCATTCCGCCGATGAGTATGGTTATTTAATGGAATATGAATTTGCGCCTATAGATCGATTGGGACTGGAAGCGGAGACAGATTTTGCGTATTCAAAAAGTCACATGACCAATGTATCCTCAAGCAATCAATTGGAACGATTGCGTTTATCTTCGCAATATTCTTTTTATGTTTCCAAAAAACATGCAACAACTTTAGCTGTTGGATATACGCAGATCTTTAATTTTGTCGATGGGGGGACAGCTTTTAACCCATTCTTTATTGCCGCCAAAAACTGGAACAGCAATTGGCATGCATTGGTTTATACAGGACCAGAATTGGCGTATCATTATGCATCATCAAAAACGGATATGACCTGGCAAATGAATACCTCATTTCATTATACCATACCGCAGACAGATCACTTTATCGGAGTGGAAGTCAATCAGGAAATTTCTTCTGCGGGCATTGAGACTGTCCTGCACCCTCAGATCAAGCTGGGGCTCAGCAACCAATTGGCTATTGGTATGGCGGTCGGACTGCCAATTAGCGGGCATGAAAAAGCCCTTAGCTCATTTTGGCGGTTAATTTATCAGCTATAATATCGTATCATGCGTATGGCCTATGTTTTTTGAAACAGATATATTCATTTGTGCCTGTGTAGGGTAAATCTGGGGATCAGAAAAACTTTTTTTGTGAAATTGTGGCAACAATTAACTCGTTTTTTAACCTATAATTAGCTGTGAAATAATTATATTTGGTCATCCATATTATTGAATATTTCTACTGTGTTTTCAAGAACGCTTAAATTATTACTTTTAGTTATTGCTATTGTTTTGTCCTTTTCAAATCGGACATGGGCTTCAAATTATCATGAAATTCAAATAATCCCGGGTATAGATTCTTATCATACCAATATAGAGTCGGCAACAAAGGATAGTCAGGGTTTTATTTGGTTTATAGCAGGAAGTCTGTTGTATCGCTATGACGGCATTTCGATCAAACCTTTCCATGAATTGTATAAAGGCCCGCTATATTTTACTGAGGTAAACAAACTGATGGCGGATAGACAAGGTCGTTTGTGGCTCGAAACGAGAAATGGTTTACTGATTTTTGATACTCAAAAGTGGAAATTTATAAAGGATGCTGAATTTGCTAAAGGTCTTTGGGGGGAAGATGTTATCGCCATGTTTGATCAACAGGACAAACAATATATTGCAACAAGATCTGGAATATTATGGCAGATAAATGGGACGAAAAAGAGAGAGCTACTGAAGTTTAATCGAACAATAAGTGAGCTTCGACGTCCTTTAGGCAAGCGTTTGATTGCCGATAAGGACCGCCTATGGTTTGCCTATAACGAGCAGCTGTTTTTTATGGATTTAAACGCGGGGCATATTCAGCGATTTAGTATACCAAAAAATATTTATCGGCAATTGGATGATATCTTTTTGCTTGACAAAGGGCTGCTATTGCGTAACTATGGACTTGGTTACTTGACCTTCGACGGTGCTCGTTTTAAGAAAGCCAGTCCAAAGGGATTATCTTTGGGAGACATGCGGGATTGGGGGCATTGGTCTTTTGCCGAAGGAAATAAGATTGTCTTTCTTTTTGAAGATAGCCGCTATTTCGAATTTGAGGCGGATTTGAAAATGACGCCACTTTCGGCCGATAAACATTATATCAGTAGGGAACTATTGAAAAGCAAACTAAACCAAATCGTCTTTAATGCAAATGAAGGTCTTTGTGCAACGGAAAAAGGATTATATAGTCTTTCCAAAACGGACTTCGATATTCAATACTGGAATACAGGGACCGCCAGGGCGATTACAAAACAGCAGCGCACGTATTACATCGGCGGATATGCGCCATTAAAGTCCTTTCTGCCCTATAATCCTTCCATTAGGGCCGTGGCGCCACTGAACAATTATTATGCCTTCCTTACGATTAACCAGGACTCTTCACTGGTAGGACTTGAAAGTGATTTTCTAGGGCTTTTAGTCAATGGACAGTTTAATCGGGTACCTTATTACAAACGTAAAGGAATACGTGAAGAACTGTCGCCCATGGTATTTAGTCTATGTCATTATCGGGAAAACCAATATTTAATTGGTACTTATAGCGGTATTTGGATTTATGATCTGCAGACAAAAGAGGTGGTTCCATTACGGGATAAAAATGGTCTCGCCGTGGGCATCGGGCAACGGATAAATGCTGTGCAATGGAGAAATGAAACGCTATCTTTTTCTTCCGAAAACGGTTACTTTGAGCTAACGGCAGGCCATCTACAGAAAGTTTTTCCTCAAAATGGAGAGAAGCTTAATGTATTTGCACATACGTTTAGAGATAATAAAATCTATTTGGCGACAAAAGGTAAAGGGCTGATTGTCATTGAAGCTAAAAACGGCAAAATTTTAAATTATTCGCTTGAAAATGGATTGGCGAGTAATATTGTCTTTAGTATGGCATGGGTCAACAATCTATTGTTTTTAGGAACATTTAAAGGATTGTCTGTTTGGGATGGGAAAACGTTTTACAGCGCTTATAGCATGCAAGGCCTACCTTTTGAGGAATTTAATCAGCCATCAATATACTATGATCAGTCTACAAAACAGCTATTAATGGGAGGGGTGCTGGGCTGTTTTGCAATTAACCCACAAAATTTTCTGGCTAGTCTGAAACGACAGGAGGTGCCTCAACCTGTGCTAGCTTCGGTGATTGTTGGTAACAGTGCAAGCAACATTACACGATCCTACACACCATCTGCTGCGCAAGATACAATTTTGCTCGACGAACAGGCGGTATTTGTTAATTTGAAACTGGCTAAAATTGATAGTTATAAGAATAATTATAAAACCTATTTTCGTTTACGGCCCGTAGTAAAGACTTTTCAGGAACTGACAACTTCTGGCCAGATCAATCTATCGGATTTAAAGACTGGTGAATATGAAGTTGAAGTCAAGACGTTAAGCGACAATGGTTTATCTACGAAAACCAGAACTTGGTTGCTTTACAAAAAACCTCGCTTTTATGAGATGCAAATCTTTTATGTTTTCTTGACATTTGCTACAGGTTCTGGCATCTATATGCTTACAATTGCCAGATCGTCCCAGCTCAAACGTGATAAAAAGCTGCGGTTGGAGCTTTCACGCGATCTGCACGATGAAGTGGGAGGACTTTTAACGGGAATATCAATGCAGACCGATCTGCTTTCTATGAGTCAGCAACATGCTTTAGCCAATAAATCATTGGATAAAATAGCTGGGTATAGCCGCGAGGCAGTGCAAACAATGGATGATATTATTTGGGCAATTGACTCACGAAATAACAGTCAGGGGAGTCTAGAGGATAGAATGAAATTTCTGACCGAACAGTTGCTAACTTCGCAAGGCATTGAGGTCGTCTTTGATACTGAAATCCATACTGCTCGTCAGCTCCCTCAATATATCCGTCAAAATGTGTACCTCATTTTTAAAGAAGCCTTACACAATATCTGTAAGCATAGTGCATCTGCCGATGTCCGGATATTCTTGCAGATTGATCACAACATGCTCGACCTTGAAATCTCCAACACCCTTGTCGATTTAAATAGTGACGATAAGGGCAAGAAAAACTTTCGAAAAGGACAAGGGACCACCAATATGGAACGACGTGCTGAATCAATTGGTGCAAAAGTAACAGTCGTGAAATCCTTCACAAACTATACGGTACATTTAACAGCTAATCTCAAATTTCGTAAACTTTTCTCCGACCTATTTTGACCATTATGGCACATGCAAATACACAATTTTTGATAAGTATCGGTTTTGCTTTGATAGGCGGAGTCATTTGTATGATAGGATTGCTTATGCGTGTTTTACTCTACTACATCAATAAGGATCGTAGTAACCTCCTGTTGTGTATTGGTGTAATGGCGCTTATTTGGCATGTTTTTATTTACTGTATGATTTATACGGGCCAAATTCAATACTATCCACGGATATATAATAAGGGTATTCCTTTTTATTATCTTGTTGCCCCGTGTTTTTATTTTTATGTCAGGCTAAAATTGAAACCCCATGCGCCGTTGCCAAAGTATTGGTGGCTAAATCTCATTCCCTTTTTCTTTGGGTTAATCGATGTGATCCCCTATGCCATTGCGCCGCTGCAGCAACAGAAAGATTTACTACGCCTTCTAGTGGAAGATGTGCCGATGGGATTTAGACACAACTTTGGTTTTGTGGATCAACAGTTACACTATATTTTGCGCTTTTCGCTGGCGATATGTTATGCAATAGGGCAATGGCGAATGCTTTACGTAGCCGAGGGGATAGAAAAGAATGTAAAAAAGGATGTCTTGCTTTTTAATAATATTTATACAGCATACCTGGTATTACAGTGTAGCATGGTTGTCGCAATCGTTTTTAATACGATACAAGAGGCCTATATTCTTAAAAGCTTAGATAAGTTGGTCTGGGTGAGTTTATGCTACATGTTGTTCAGTATATGGTTTGTTGTCGATACCTTCAGAAAGGTTAGATCAGCCCGGAAATCAAACAATTAAACTGCCATTATTTGTATATGTCAAACACACAAAAATATAAACTCGCTATTGTTGAGGACCGCGAACCAGTTTTGGAATCGTTAAAAGCTTTTTTTGACAGTGTGACACAATTTGATCTGGTTGCCATTGCCCAAGATTTTGATGAACTGCTTTCTTTAGAGTGGGGACCCGAATCGCTAGATCTTTTGCTTTGTGATATAGGTTTGCCTAAAAAGAATGGAATAGAAATCACTTGGTTTATAAAGAGAAAATATCCACATATTCAGATCGTCATGTTTACGGTATTTGACGACAAAGATCATGTCTTCCAGGCACTGTGTGCGGGGGCATCTGGTTATTTACTCAAAAGTACTCCCTTGCCTCAGATGCATCAGATGTTGGTTGAGGTGATGCAAGGTGGCTCGGTGATGAGTCCTCAAGTTGCACGTTTGGTTGTCGCCCATTTCAACCCTGCTTTGAACCAAAAAAGTGATTATAAACACACAGAGCAGCTGACGCCTCGCGAGATTGAAATTGTATCCTTACTCCAACAGGGATATTCATACAAGAAAGTTGCGGAAGCAGCTTTTATAAGCATCGATACGGTTAAGTTTCATATTAGGAACATTTACGGCAAACTACAAATTAATAGCCGTGCCGAGTTGATGTTAAAATATAATTGGCCGGTTTAATTATCTGTTAATTCTATTTTGACTTACATGGGCTTTCCTCTCATGAATCGAAAGATTTGTTAATCCATCGGTAATAGAATCGTGATCGATTCTCATCTTCTAAAAGAAGATTCTAGCTAATCGATAATTGCATGTTCAATAGTTAATTTTTTTTGAAAAACCACCCTTTGGGGTGGGTAAAACCTCTGTGCTGATTTTTAAGTTTGTGAGGCCATTTCTAGAATATCTTAATCTATTTAAATAAAAGTATGCAAACCGATAATCTCAAATCTGATCATTCAAAGGTGTATTCTGTATTGCATGCAGATAGTGATCTGCTGATGCGAAAAATAATATCCAATGTTTTTTCCAATACGGCCTTTCAGCTAGATTCTGCTGCGAATGGTAGAGAGGCTTTCGCTCTTTTAGAGGCAAAGGGCTATCAATACGATATCGTAATTACTGAAATGCATATGCAATATGCGAATGGGTATGAGATTGTCAATAAGGTCATGAAGGAATCCCCGAATACAAGAACGATTATTACCTCCAATATGAGTTATCTGCATATCCGCGAGGGACTGGAAATTATTCGCGAAGACTGTTTTAAAAAGCCGCTTGTGGTAGGAAAATTACTGGAAAGGGTTAAATGTATTGTGAGGCAGGGGGATAACTTTGCAGATCAAGGAGACCGGCAAGTGCCAGATCTGCCCGTGCCGTTCGAAAACCATAACCAAAGCCTGCCCTTGAAAATTGATCTCAATGTACCGGATGATTTGTCCCTGGAGTTGTTGCAGGAAGATCTGTCTGAACAGGTCGTGTATACATCCAACGAGGATGAATTTACAGCTGTTTTTCAGGAGTCGGCGATAAACGAGCTTGCAGTGGCTGAATTTGTTGCTCAGGAAGAAACGTTGTCTATCGATGTTATGGCTGTAATCGAGGATGTGCTGACTGCTCCCAAACAGAAAACAGCAGTAATTTCCGGCAACCGCTGGTGGTAATTAATCAATAGACAGTTAAAAATAATATGTATACGATACAATCATTTTCAAGCCTGATGCAGGCAAGTAATGCGCCTTTGGTCAATACGGCAAGTTCACTTCTCAACGGACTGAAGATTCGTTTAGGCCAACAATGGTATATCTGTGGTAAGCTTGCTCTTAACGAAGGAAGTAGCCCGAGGAGGCCACTGAATGCCTCCCCTGAGACATTAGAATGCCAGTTACTGTTTAAAGCCGCTTTATTGGTGTCGGGCCTGGATGCAGAGCTTCCGTTGGTAGTTACGATAGGCTTACCCAATAGTACCTATCGGCTCTATAAGGATAAAGCGGAACAGGCACTTAGGGGCAGACATATGATCGAATCTGATCCCGCTGTATATGGTGAGGATGGAGTAGGAATTGTCCCCGTAAATGTTGCACAGGTAGAGGTATTGCCCGAAATCGTGAGCTGTATGATTGCTTTGCGAAAAGGAGAAAATAAGGAACATGGCGCGTTTTTCGTTTTTAGTTTCGGTTTTGGAACCTTGGAAACGGGCCTCAGTACAGACGAAGGCATCATTGAGAACGCAATGGGCAGTGCACCCGGTTTACACTATGCTGTTCATATATTGCGGGAGCAGCTGCAGGCCGCTCATGATCTCTCTTTTCAGAGCATGCAGCAACTTGATGAGGCCTTTCGTAATGGCTATATCTATAGCAACCGGAAAAAGATAGACCTGATTGAGCTCCGTAAGCGGGCTTTGCAAACCTATTATTCGGAAATTGTATCGCCGCTCTTAAGCGGAATTGTAAATGACCGAAACTTATCCAAAACAAACCGGATGTTTATATGTGGAGGTGGAGCTTATTATGGGGATCTCGTGGATTGCGTCCTTGAAGAGTTTGGCGATATTGCTGATATCCAGATTGTCAGTCAGCCAGATACGCTAGCGGTAAAAGGCTATCTCCTAAACTCACTGCGTTTCATTCATGACGAACCTAAGGCGCCCTTGGGTATAGATATTGGCAATATACAGACGCGGGTCGCAGTTGTCGAAAATTAATGATATGACAGTAGATCAAACTTTTATATTCATTATTCAGTGTATTGTGGCCACTTCATTGCTAGCAACTTTTGTTGCCTATGGCATCATAACTACACTGCGTATTCGAACAGATCGATCAAGGCGTCGACAGATCAAACTGGATCAGTTGATCGAAGAAAGAATACTTCCTCAGTTTATTGAAGAAGAAATGGGGAATGAAGATAGCCACGTTAACATAGACCAGTCTGTTTTGGACGAATTGGCACTCATGGATAAACGTAATCGACAGACATTGATCGATACACTAATACGTCTTCGTTGGCATGTGGCTGGTACAAATGCACTCTTCCTTCATCGTATTTATGTGCTGCTCGGCCTAAATTTAGATTCTTTGCAAAAAATGAAATCCCGTAACTGGTACCGCAATGTGCAGGGGCTACATGAACTCACCTTGATGGATTATGCTATTTCAGATATAGACATCCTGCGGTTTAATTTGAGTGAGGTCTCTGAATTGCGTTCTGCAGCTCGAAGCGCTTTCATGCGCTTTAGTAAAAATGAGCCTTTTCGTTTTTTTGATGAAGTGCGAGATCCATTGAGTATATGGGAATTAATAGGTTTTTTTCGGATTCTCGAGCAATCAAGAGATACCGTCAAATCAAATTTTGCCAACTGGATACGCTATTCACGCAATAAGACTGTTGTTATATGCTGTATGAAGCTGGCTGCACACGAGCAGAGTATGGAAGCTATCGATAGCATTGAAGGATTACTTAATGTGAACGATCATGGCCTGCGTTCTCATGCTATTAACGCGCTGGGGCATCTAAAGGCAGTACATACCCAGGATGCGCTCATTAAAATGTACCCCAATCAACCGGTGGACTGCCAATGTGAAATACTCTTTTCCTTGGGGATGTTTCGGACAGCCAGGGCAGTTGAGTTCCTGAAAGATCAATTCCAGTCTGCTTTTGATTTTGAAATTGAAAATCATGTGGCTTCCATATTAGCCAGACTGGTGCGCAATGATCAATTGAAATGGAGCCCTTCGGGTCTGGCTCCACGTAAGCAGCGCATTTTGAATTATTACCTGCATGAACAATAACCATATTTAGCCATGATCCAAGATATAATTGATGTTTTCCAACTTTTTATTTTTTCCTATAGTAGTCTGACCATGGTGATTTACGTCATCATGGCAGTACTCTCTTACAAAGGAATTATGCTGTATCTCCGAAAGAACAGAGAACATTATACACAGAACGTTATCTCAAGTCCGCTTTCACCAGGTATATCGGTCATTGCACCGGCTTATAATGAAGGGTTGACGATCATCGATAATGTTTATGCGCTAATGCACCTTAATTATCCTTTGTATGAGGTTATTATCGTTAACGACGGTAGCACGGATGACACACTTGAAAAACTGGTCGTTCATTTTGACCTAAAAGAGGTGGATTTGCCCTATAATGAAAAGATAAAAACAAAAACTGTTAAAAGATTTTTCCGATCCAGTGACAAAGCCTATGACAAGCTGCTTGTTATTGATAAGGAAAACGGAAAAGGAAAAGCAGATGCATCAAATGCGGGTATCAACGCTTCAAAATTTGACTACTTTCTCTGCACCGATGTAGACTGTATTTTACATGAAGATACTTTATCTCGATTAATGCGGCCTATTCTCGATGAGAAAAACAAAAGTAGACTAAAAGATATACAGGTGATACCGGATACCGGGTACATCCATGTCGAAAATAACCAGCGCCGCGTGATTGCCGTGGGAGCCCCTTTACGGATGATTAATTCATCGGAAGTAGATAACGGTGTAATTACGCGCTTTAAGCCTCCGCACAAGGTACTTCCCCGCTTTCAGGAGCTTGAATATATCCGGGCATATCTGCTTTCAAAGATGGCTTGGAGTGCAGTCAACTGTGTCCCCAATGTGTCGGGAGGACTTGGTCTATTTGATAAGCATATTGCCGTTAAAGTAGGGGGGTATGACCCACGCTCGTTTGCCGAGGATATTGATATGGTTACGCGTATGAGCGTATACATGATACAGAATAACCATAAATACGCGATACGCTATATTCCTGTATCCTTGTGCTGGACTGAGGGGCCGCAGACATTAACTGTCTTTAGTAGGCAGCGCGTTCGCTGGTCGAGAGGCCTGATTCAGATTATGCTACTACATCGCCATGTATTATTCAATTTTAAGTTTAAACGTTTGGGGCTCGTTGTTTTTCCCTACAACTTCCTTTTTGAGTTTCTGGCACCTATTTTCGAGGTGCTCGGCTTGCTCTTTTATATATACCTGATTATCATTGGTGCAATAAACTGGGAGAACACCTTTACATTGCTCGCTTTTCTGTACATGTTTTCCGTTATGATTAGTTCAATAGCCGTGTTATGGGATCAGCTAACAGAGCGCCACTATCGCAAAACAAGTGAAGTTATCGGGCTCTGTCTCACAGCATTTGCCGAACCTTTTATCTATCACCCGTTAATTGTGTTTTTTAGTATCAAAGGTTATGTACAGTCCATCTTCAGGCAGAAGCTCGTATGGGGTAATATGCAACGTAAAGGCTTTGCCTCTCAAAAATCTACCGTTAAAAATCAAGCATAACGCAATCATGAAGTTCCTCTATTTTAGTATACTTTTCTTCCTTTATACAATCAGCTCAGGCACATTGCACGCACAAACCTGGAGTTCGGTACGTGCAGAAAAATTGTATCAGCAAGCTGTTCTTGAAATAAAATCTTCACAACAAGCGAAAGCCTTGAAGTCTTTGGAAGAAGCTGTTAAGCTCAATCCCGCACATATCGATGCACAGGTGCAATTGGCAAAGATTTATATGGCATTGAGGCGCTACGATCAGTCTATCGCAACCTCGCAATTGGTGCTTCGCTCTGCTCCGGAGTATGAAGATGTATACTACTACATCGTTGGATCTTACCTTTCCAAAAATAGACCAGCAGAGGCGCTGCGATATACGGAAATGGCACTCAGCCGATTTAAAACCAATAAAGACTTCGGAATAAAGAAGTTAAATGTCCTTGATATGTTAAAACGGTACCAAGATGGTGATGCTTGGGGGCAGATGTTACTTAGCCGTTTTCCAACGGATGGAAGCGTGCGCATGGCTATTGCAGGCCATTATGAGGCTAAAGCGGATTGGTATAAACAGAATAAAATGGAGAACCTAGCAACCTCCTACTACGAAAAAGCGCTGGAGCTTGCCCCAAAAAATAAAGATCTGGTTGAAAAGATGAATACAATCGTTTCTCAAGGGGGAGATTATGATGCCCGTATTGCCAAAACAAATGCAATTTTAAATAGCGATAGTAAATCCTACACCGCATTATATCAAAAAATGAGCCTATTGCAGGAGGCCAATCGCTATGCTGAAGCATTGGAGGTTTTGCGGTTGATCTTGCGCTATTATCCTAAGGATAAAAAGGCACTTGAATTAAATAGCTCATTGCGGAAAGAGGCTGCCGGTTACTACCAAAATACAGATACCTATTCATTATACCAGTCAATTTTGGATCAAAATCCCGGCGATCGTGAAGCACTCGATAAAGTGATCGGAATAGCTGCATCAAGAGGGGAAACAGTTCAGGCCCTTTATTGGGTTGATCGTGCATTGCAACGGAATGGTGCCGATCGAATTTTGCTGCGTAAAAAAATGGATTTTGAATTTCAGCTACGCAGATATCAGACTGCTGCCGATATCGCCATTAAACTTTATAGTACTAATAACGATAGAGCGTTCAGGTCGGAAGCACTACAGCTTGTAAATGCTTGCGGTAATTACTACTTACAGCAACAACTTCCGGATAGTGCCTTACTATATTATGATCAGGTGCTGAGATTGGAGTCTAAAAATCTTCCCGCATGGCAAGGACGCATTTCAAGTTTCCTGCTGCAGAATAACCTTACTGTAGCACTGCGTGAGCTCGATCATGCGATAGCATATTTTCCTGAGGATATAGATTTACAACTTAAAAAAGCGGGTTTTCTCGCTCGGGCTGGTAAAATACAGCAGGCCGTAATTCTCAGTGGGCAGCTTTACAGCCGTTATCCGGATAACCCTAAAGTCAGATCCTTGTATGTAGAGCAAAAGCTTGCGGCTGCAAATGCCTGTATTCTTGTAGAAGAATATGGAGAAGCAGAAGTCCATCTCAAAGCACTGCTTCGGGAAGAACCGGATCATAAAGATGCGTTAAACTACTTGTCAAACATTCTGGATCTACAAAGACGTTATAGTGAAGCGTTGCAGATTACCCAGCAGGCGCTAGTTAGCTATCCGGGAGATCGTGAATTTATACAGAAGAAAGCGTCCATTCTTCACAACAGTTCACAATATATTGCAGCGGCCCAAGTCGCAACGAGTTTGCGAGATGAATATCCTTATAATCCGAAGTATAGAACGATGGTTCAGGATGCTTGGCGGGCCGCTGGTTTGGGCTATCAAAAAAGACAGTTGCTGGATAGCGCCCTTTATTGTTTTGACCGTGTACTTGAAGGAAATACTGCTGATTCGTTGGCGCACTTAAACAAGGTCAATCTCCTCATGATGAAGCATGACTTTAATCGGGCTTTAAAAAGTGTCGATATAGCCCTGCAGCAATATGAATATGCTGAACCGCTGTTATTAAGAAAAGTAATCGTGCTCGATAGTCTGGAGCAATATACGGAAGCCGCCAATTATGCGGATACGCTTTCCAAACGCTTCGATCAGCGTAAACATCGAGAATATGCATCGTTTTTACGCAGCAAGACCATGCAACATGCTTTTGGACTATCCTTGCTCAATAGCACATTTTCTGGGGTGGACGATGCCGAGGCCCCGCCTGCTTATCGGATAGCGACGCTGTATTACACACGTCGGTTATCGCCAAAGGTAAGTTACGGTGCCCAATTGTTATTTACTGGAAGGCAGTCGGGAACGGGTATTATGGGCGAGGCTGATTTGACCTATAAGCCAACTAAATTACTTTACTGGAATGCTGCTATTGGGGTGTCAAACAATGTGTTGCTTCCTAAATATCGGTTGTCTTATTCATTATATCGACAATTAGGAAAAGGGTTTGAAGGTGAAATTGGCGGACGTTTTCTGGAAGTGGTGGGCGTTAAAGCGCTATCCTTAGTCGCAGGAGCAAGTAAAAGCTTCGATCCCTTTGTCCTGAATGCCCGACTGTTCGCAATCCGTGAGCAGCAGGATCTCTATTTCGCATTTCAGGCGGGAGCAAAATATGAACTTACTGAGGCAGATTTGCTACAAGCGAGTTTCGGCCTGGGAACGTCACCTGATGACAGAAGTCGGTTGATACTTTTACCTGAATTAGGCGGTGTTATGAGCCGGAGTGTTGGAGCAGGTTATAGACGGACAATAAATTACCGGACATCGATCGGACTGAACGGGAATTACACGAGCCAAAAAATTGGTACGGCGACTTTCCGTAATCAATATGATTTATTGCTCGCCCTACAAGTAAAATTTTAAACATACAAGATGATTGAACAATGAATCAGACAATCTTGATTTTAGGCGCCGATGGGTATTTAGGCTGGCCTTTGGCGATGAAATTGGCGTTGACACACCCCGATCATAAAATTATTTTAGCGGATAACGGATGGCGTAGGAATACGGTCACTAAACTGGGTTTTTCCCCGCTGCTAACTCCACCTGAATTGCCTGATCGCATGAAGGAATTTCAACAGAAATATGGTTGTACAAATCTTTTTTATCAACCACTGGATGTTTGCAGTGATGGCTTGGCGGAGCTTGTTCGTTGTGAACGACCTTGTACCATATATCACCTAGCCCAGCAATGTTCAGCAAGCTATTCGATGTTGGGGGTAGAGGAGGCATTACATACTGTGCGTAATAATGAGGAGGGAAATATGCGTTTGCTTTGGGCGGTGCGTAATTATGCTCCACATGCCCATATTATTAAGCTGGGGTCCTTTGGCGAATATGCGAAAGGAGGTTTAGCTGTTGCCGAAGGATATTTTAAACCAAGTTACAAAGGGCAGACAGCGTCGACAATGCTGCCTTACCCCCGGGCGGCAAATGATATTTATCATGTGTCTAAGATTAATGATTCCAATTATGTTGCCATGGCGGCACGTACATGGGGGCTTCGAATTACAGAAGTCATGCAGGCGACTGTTTTTGGACTGCTTACGGATGAAATGGATCATTGTTGGAAGCTCTTTACCCGGTTTGATTATGATCCGATTTTTGGAACGGTAGCCAATCGTTTTGTCGCCCAATCTGTGTATGGACATCCTTTGACAATATATGGTCGCGGTCATCAGCGCACAGGCTTGATGTCTTTGCCCGATGCGGTTGGCTCGTTGGCAAGATTCACTGACGATATACCAAAAGAGGGAGAACATAGAGTGGTTAATCACGTCACAGAAACACATTATTCCATAAATGAATTAGCTGACGATATTGTTGCCATAGCAAAAGAATTAGGGTTGAACCCTGAGATACTATATACCGAAGATATAAGAGGCGAGAATTTCACTGAAAAACCACTATTTGATGTTGAAACACAGTTGAAGGGAAGTGAATTATTCCATACTGATTTTAGATCAGTCATCAAGGACACGATTAACTTGCTATTGGAAAGACGTAATTCGCTGATCGTTCATCATTGTTTACCACATCTGTCCTGGAATTTTATTCAAAAGGAACGTCCCCCAAAATCTCGAAGCGTGTATGGGAAAATAGAAGATGAAGAATATTGGGATAATATTCGGGTAGAAAAGTTTTATACAGCCTGCATTAATCTGAATCCGGGCTGTTTGGGAACCGTTCCGCAAACTAATGCGGAACGGCTCCTGTCTGCAAAAAATGGGAACCCCTTAGCACTTTATGCTTTAGGACGTGAAGCATTTTCTTCCATAAAAGACGTTTGTGGAGTATTGTGGCCTGCAGAAAATTATCGCTTTAGTATTACGCATAGCACCTCCCAGACAATGAATCTTATGGCACTCTGTTTACTGCGCAAATTACAAGCGGAAAAAAAGGGGCCATTTCTCGTTGTCACAAGTCAACATGAACATCCTGGTGGAATAGGTCCGTTTGAGCAGTTGCCTGATTATGAGGTGATTTATCTTTCTGATACGATCCTTCAGTGTGCAGCGAGTTTGCGCACACAGATGCAGCAGCTCCAACCGGACGTTGTACTGTTGTCGCATGTGTATTACCATACCGGGAGGATGGCGCAAGACCAGAATAGTTTGTCAATTATAAAAAGAGCTGCTCCCAAAGCAATTTTGATATTGGATGTGGCGCAATCTATTGGCCTAAGGGAAATGCCATTTGGTGATGTCGATATATTGATCGGTAGCGCTCATAAATGGCTTCATGGGCCATTAGGAGTAGGTTTGGCCTGGTTTAAGGCTAGTTTTTCGGATTGGCTTGGGGCCATTTATTGGAATAAGCAGCAACTTTTTCCTGATACGGATACGCACGGATTCAGTATACCCGGAGGGCAGGATTTTCTTGTTTATGAAAAATTGAGACACAGCCTAGAACATTACCGCAATATAGGTGCAGAATCTATATTTGAACGCAGTTGTTATCTGGCTGCTTTTTTTAGAAAAGAGTTGACAGCGGTACTTGAGCAAATTGATTTGCCCTATCATTTTGCCGATGATGGCTTGTCTCCGGTAGTAAGTTTAGCCTTTACTAACTATGATCCATACCCTTTATATGACTTTTTGAATCATGAAAAAATCCATATTAAATGTATAAAAGGCTGTAATTCCGAAGAAGGGATTATCCATATTCTTCGTTTTGGGATTCCATATTATGAAACAAAAAACCGGTTATGTGCAGTAATCGATGCGATCCGCTTATTCGTATATAGTGATGCAGCAGTTCCTGCCGGATTATCTCTTCAACTCTAAATATGCTGTGAAAGTGAACATATTAAGAAAACAAGTACGACTATTTTTAATACTTTTAATACCGCTGATAAATAGCTGTGGTGCCAATGAACTTGATATTGTCTCAGATAAAAAAGCGATGGCTGAAATTGTTATGCCAATGGCACCTTCTTCTCTCGAAAGGAAGTCGGCTCTGGTGTTGCAAGATTATATAAGGCGGATTACGGGAGTGACTTTAGATATTCTTTCAGGGCCGTCCAATACCAAAAAGCATGTGTTTTTTGTTGGAAATAGTCTCCTTGCCGATGGAAAGAAAAAGGCAAGTGCTCTTTCGAATGAAGGTTTTGAGATTATCGTTCGAGGGGACCATATCTATTTGACTGGAGGAGCCGGTAAGGGCTTGCTGTATGGTGTCTACGAATTAATCGAGAAGCAGTTTGGTGCGCGTAAATATGATCAAGGTCCAGCGTTGATTTACCGACGGGCCAACCTGACGCTTCCAAAAGATTTATTCCTGCGTTATGCACCGCCTTTGCGGTATCGTGAATCTTATTATCCGCCATCTACAGATGGGGAGTATCTCGATTGGCATCACCTTCATCGATTTGAAGATTTGTGGGGACTTTGGGGACATTCTTTTTTTAAAATCATTCCACCCGAAGTTTATTTCAAAGCGCATCCCGAATATTTTTCATTGACCAATGGTAAGCGCCAGGCGAGTCAATTATGTCTGACAAATCCGGAGGTCCAAAAGATCGCGATAGCCTATTTTCGGGCGGCAATTGCTGATAATCCGGATGCACAATACTGGTCGATTGCACCGATGGATGGTCGTGGGCATTGTACCTGTGATCGCTGTGCCAAAGTAGATGCGGAAGAAGGAGGGCCACAAGGTTCGCTGATTCGCTTTGTCAATGCGGTGGCCGCACATTTCCCGGAACAGCTATTCACCACATTGGCTTATGGTTACACGGCCGAAGCTCCCAAGCGGAGTAAACCTCGGGAGAACGTCTATGTGATGTTAAGTACAATCGATGTGACACGTCAACAAGGTATCGCTACGAACCCAACTGCGGCAGCATTTCGGAGACAATTGAAGCAATGGTCTCAGCTGTCACCAAATATTTTCGTTTGGGACTATACGACCCAGTTTACAGCATACCTCAGTCCTTTCCCCATGTATGATCAATATCGCGACAATATTGCCTATATGTATCGTAATGGGGTTAAAGGAATCTTTGAACATGGAAGTGGCGCAACATTGGGTGATATGTCGGCCTTTGCAAGTTATATGCAGGCGAAAAGCCTGTGGGATCCAATGATGGATCAGGATCAGGTTGCAGCGGACTTTTTGAACGGATATTATGGTGAAGCGGCGTCTTCCGTAAAGGACTATATGAAGCAATTAATAGCCGCCAGACAATCAAACAATACGATACTGGACATTTATGGTAACCCGATCAGTGCTCGGCAGGGATATTTAAATGAGCATGATATCACTCGATATAAGCAGATTCTGGAAGAAGCGAAAAAAAAAGTTATCCATCAGCCTGAGTTTTTGACTAGGATAAATACCTTAGGTCTGGGGCTGGAATATGCTGCTCTGGAGCAGGCAAAGAGCTATGGGGTACATCCATTGGGTTTTTTACAACAGCTAGCTGAAGGAAAATTGGGCGTTGCTCCCCATTGGGCGGCGCGCGTTGATCGTTTTCTTGAGAATGCGCTTAAAGCCGGTGGGCGGGAGCTGGCGGAGGTAAATGGAAGTCTCGAAGAATATCGGAATCAATGGTTACGGATTATGAGTAGACCTTATAAAACGTCTTTATTATTAGGGCAGATTCCCACTTTTAGGCCAGTTTATTTGGCCGATTATCCTGCTAACGGGGATCATACGCTCTCCGATGGGCTGTTAGGTGATACAGACTATAGTTACAATTGGTTATTATTTAATGGTGGCAATGTGGAAATTATTTTTCCTCTTCAACAAGAACAGATAGCTTCTCGTGTCCAATTGAATTTTTTATTGGACCCGGCTCACTACCTCTTTTTACCCAATAAAATACAGGTGGAGGGATCGGAAGACGGGAGAGTGTATACTTCTATTGGAATGCAACAGCTCAGTGACTATGTTCCGGTTGAGAGGGGAGCGGTGGTACATCCTATTTCGGTTGAAATACAACAACGAAAAATACGCTATCTGCGTATTGCGATAAGTTTTTCGGATGAACTTCCGGATTGGTTTGATGGGGGGCGTCATCGTAAGCCATTGGTGGCGATAGATGAGATCAGGTTAGAATGAAAGAAATGAGACTGATTACTTTAGTACGTTATTTATCGTGATGAAATGTATAGAGTCTTGGCTTGAAGCCTGCTCAAGAGGTCGACAATTAGGGACGAGTTCTATGCTGGATAGTTTTATTTGGCTGTGTCTTTATTTGTTGATATTAAAGGTGTTACAGAATTGGCAAAAATAAATGGGGCGAACGCCTTCGCCCCATTATATCCATTAATATTATCAAGTCGAACGCAAAAAAAATGACTTGACGGGCTAAAAGTAAAAAAATAATATGAAACTTACGATGTGAAAATTTTCCGTAATCTAATAAAATTGTAAAAAGTAGATGGGGAGCTACAGTATTTTTATAAAAAAAGCGGCTTGATATTCATCAAGCCGCTTCGTAAAAGGTATTGCTGTATTAGCGCAAATTAATTTGTCCGAATTCTAGGTACACAAGAGACTCTATACTTATGAGACAAATGTCCAAGTGGTATTTACTCACACCAAGACTTTCTTGCTAATTGTGTAATATTGGTATACATGCATTATCTAGCGTATTCAGTTGCTTTCGATTTAAACAATGCAAGATATCCAAATAGCTTTCATTTGTTTCCTGAATTATAAAGTTGGCATTGGGTTATAACCCGCTGCACTTCCATTCCAGCTGGCATTACGTGTACAACGTACGTTCATAAAGTCTGAGGCGATTACACCCAAACCTAAAGCGTCTATATTTAATAGGCCGGCGGATTCGGTTCCATGAGGTACTTTTGTTAACCCTGCTAGTCCTCCGTTTTCAGTACTGCCAATATAACTAATTGCACCTACGGAGGCGACGCCGCTTACGCCTTGTAGTAAGCTAAGTAACGGGTCTCCTGTTAGGAGTTGGTTACTTGACCAAATAGAAGCTGATCTTCCTCTCGTATCCACGCCAAGACCCAGTGCATTTTTGTAATTAAAATCAAGAGTGACTAAACCCGTTAAAATAGTGACAGCTTTCCCTGACCCGTTATAATAGAAGCGTAGCTTTTGGGTAGCTGCTGGGTAAACAGAGCTTTGAACGCCTGAGCTAGCAGTATATTCGATGTAATTGGGATTGGTTGCAAAAGTTGCTCCGGGTGTTCCGTTGTCGTAGATTAAATTTACTATGCCGCCCAGTAAATTCGATACCACCCCTTGATATGAAGTGATTTGTCCAATTTCTGCAGAAGTAGGTGTTTTCCATAAACCTGCAGGATAAACCAATGCACAAGGATCTTTTTGCAAAGCGGCATTGGTTTTTGCAAGAGTGAGTGGAAGGTGACCTTTGAATGAGAAGAAACTTTCGCTAGCAGTAGGTTGATTCGGGTTAGTATGATAAAAGCGATATGGTGTAGTATTCAAAGCCCCACCTGTACGGTAATACAGATTTGATCTTGCCCACTGTACAGTATTTCCTCCTACTGTTCCGTAATTAAGTGCTGACTCTGCTAGGCCCACTAAAAGACGTTGATTTTTACCACCTAAAGGCGTAATTTTGATATTCTGATTTGACAGGGATGTGCCAAAATTACGGGTAGAGCCGTCGTCAACTTTGATTTTAAGTTGAGATATTTGCGCATTGACCGTTAATTCAGATTGTTCTGCTGTTTTAAAGGTCGCAACTTTTTGATACGCATCAGTTCCTACTGGAGAAAGATCGGTGAAATTTGCTTGAGTCAGGTTAAGATTTGATACGTTTGTCAACGATAGATTTCCGGTGCTAAAATCGATGGTTTTTGTTTTAATACCATTAGGGCAACTTACCGCTATTGTTGGGTTTGTGGTCATCGGTGCAAACATACCTAATGTATTTACTTCGACCGTGACAGTTGAAAATATGCGGTTAAAAGTGATGTTTAACGGAACGGAATTGTTGTTGATGACTAAATCTGCTGTGCTGGAAGCAATAAGCACATCCTTGGTTAAGTCTAATGTCGTGGTAGTAGGTACCGTAGTTGCTGTTGCACCAATTGGTAATGCATCAGTATTGTTGTACGAGACTGCTAACCATTTGTACGAACCATTCTGTAAATCAATAGTACCCACTGCTCCAGCAGTCAATGGCACTGATTTGACAAAAGAATAGCTGTTGTCAGGATTTTTCTTATAAAAGTAGAGACTATACGTTGTTGTTGTAGCTAAAGCAGTAGTTGCTGCGCGTAATCCAGATGAAGCTTTCAAGCCGGATGAAGCAGAGGAGCTATTTGTAACCCCAACGATAGCGTCAAATTCGTCCCCTTCTACCAATTTAAGTAAATTTTCACTGGCCTTGGTACTGTTTGTATTGCTCGCTTTAGTTGAAATGTTCTCTGTATTTTCGTTGAGTCCTGCAATGCGCACAATTACTTGATTTTTGCCATCTGGAGCAATTTCCTCGGTGGGATTGTTATTTTTGCTACAGCTCGTTGTAACAGCCAATGTTCCTAAAGCCAAAAATGCAGCTAAAGCAAATTTATTTGCTAAATTATTGTTGATCTTTTTCATAATGTTAAAAGCTACTATTGTCCCAACCTTGGCCACCGTCGGCATCTTCAACGTTTGTCGCTGAAGGACTAGAAGAATTTGTTGTTCCTGAGCCTGCAGCAATGCCTTGCTCCAGCTCTACTACGTGCTCCTTGATGGACGGAGCAACGTACATTTTTTTTGCGTTCTTATTCATGATAATATTATTTGGATAATCCACGCCGTTGCCAGCGCGGGGTTTAAATTTAATGGACAATTTTAACCCGTTTTCATGTTTAAAAATACGTTGCAATTAACAGCTTTGCCTTTGCGTATAGACAAGTAACGCTGTACTTACGAACGTAATTTTAGATTTTTATGTCTGTTTGTGTGTTTCTAATTTAATTGTTAATACTATATAATGTTGTCGGCTAGCAATACTTTTCCGAATTGAATTGTAATATTACGACTTAATATCAACTTGTGCAAAAAAAAATTGTAAACTTTTTTTTCAACTGTATTAGTTCTTTAATAAAAGTAATTTCTCATTTGTGAAATATTATCCCTTTTTGTTGGTTTATTCACAGCTGATTGTATATACAAGCCGCTCTTTTCTTAATTTTTTTGGTTTCTATATGCGTTGTTTAACATAGCTTTAACAAGTTTGTTTAAATTTTGTTTTAGATGTTTTAAAATATTTTGAGGGTATTTATTATTTTATAATTAATATGTTTGAACAGTTATCTCTATTTCGTAGATTTTGTCTTTTTGATTATACAGTACATTGCTATTCTGTTGAAAGTGTTGTTTTGTTTTCAACATCGACTTTTCTTTTCTTTTTATACAAAATCATGTTTATTTCTGTTTTAATGTTTGTTTTTTTTATTTTAAGTTATTATATATTCTTTTGATTTGTTTTTATTGATTCCGTTGTTTTGATTTTAAAAAATAGTGCAAGTTGTTTTAATATTCCTTTTGTTTCTTATTAAGAAAGTTTCGTATGCAACTATTTTCTAGTACTTATAATTTTGGGTGTCTAGAAATCTGTCTGATTTTTTATAAAATAGTTCGTTTTTACGTTACGGACAGGTGAATTCGTACTTTCATCTGTAAATGAATAATAGTTGATTTGATTACAGCGCATTAATTGCCATACTGCTTATTGTTCTTTTTGAGATACTGTAGCGAGTTATCTCTCTCCATAATTGCCTAAATAATCTAATTATTGTTCCCGTACAGCATTAGCAAACCGAAGGCATTGGTTTCTTACTTACGATGTTCTGTTAGTGAGAATTCTGATTGATTTTTCATCGAAATGTCATCCAAGATGCTTGTTCCGATTCCTTTTGTAGAGACTTCGCTACAGGAAAAGAAACATCTACCTAAAACTTACCTTGTCAAATAATTAATTATCTACTTTCGTGCAACTTCTGAAAATGAGGTGTCATATTACTTAATGTTAATCATTTCTTTATAAGGGTTTTGTGCCGGTATGGAGAATGATTTCTTCTAGTGAATCGCAAAAGCGCTTAGAACATTTTAAAATTATAAAAATGAAAACGAACAAAGGAAACTTGGCTAAATTAAATGGCCGATTGTCTTATGAAGCTCCACGTGTGAGTGTGCAAACAGTAGAATTGGAACAAGGTATCGCAGCAGGTTCTGTTGACCCTTCGGCGAAACAACAATGGGGTGAGACAGAAACACAAACACATGGTGTAACGAACGATTATTGGGACTAAATATATATATAAACGAAATAGTTGATTATGAAACAATATAATACTAAAACATTATTAGCTTTCTTGGCGGTGACAGCTTTATTTTTTTCTTCTTGTCAGAAAGAGAAGGAGGGAGATGATCTGTCTACAGGCAAAGCAACGGTTACAGTTAAAGTTAGCGGTATCGGAGCTGAAGATGATGCAAAGCCTTTAGCTCGTGCTGCCACTAGTGGTAAAGCAGCGTCGATTGCTGCGGTGCAACAGGTAACAGTGCCATTTGGTGAAGATCTTGTTGTAAGGGCTACATTGACGGAGGTTAAAGCTTCCGAAGGAACGAGTCTCCGCGCTGCGACCAACAAAGCGGCCACAACCTCAACAGGACCTGGTCAGATCGTAGCTTTTAATGGTGATTATAAAATCTATATTTATAAAGAAGGAAGTTCGGCCTTAGAAAAAACAGTTGATGGCAAAGGTGCAGTGGCTAATAAATTTGAGCTAGCGCCCGGTAAATATAGATTCGTAGTGTCTGCTTACGGAAGTCCTGCTGGAACTGGAGCTGATAAGGATCCATTATCAGTGGAGATTTTACAAACTGTAACCGCTGGTAACAACAATCTTGACGTTGTGCTTAAGCATAAATTGACTGAAGTTACCGTAAAATTTGATGCAGGTAGCGGCCGTACAATTAGCGCAATTAGTAACAGTACAGTTAAACCAAACTATAATTATTCATTCGACGAGGCGACTGGATTAGTAACATTTGGAACTGAACTCGCAGCAAAAGGCTTTTCTTTCCCAACACAGGCAGCAGCACAGACGTGGACAAGCAGTCCAGTAATGATCGCTGTTGATAATTCAAATGGTACTGGCGAAGTAAAGCTGGCTAATGTAACGATCAATAGTAAACCTGGAAATGTGTCATTGACAGGATTGACTTTGAGGAAGGGCGTACAATATGTATTGGAGTTGGATTTAGGTGCTAAACAAGGCTTTGAAATTGGTGGAGGTGTATGGTCTGATGGAAATTTAGATTATGATTCATCGACAGGTGTATATAGTTTTGGGGCCAAGAACTCTCCGGGAAACTATTGGTTTCCAGGGCGTTTGTTGCCTAAGCGTTTGGATGGAACAAATCAAGCCGCTGATGGTACGAACGGTGGGAACGGCGACCCTTGTTCTAAAGTTGCTCCTGCGGGAAGTTGGAAATTGCCCACAAGAGATCAATATCAGACGTTGATAACAAGAACAAGTCCAAAACAAGGTACGACACAAGGGCAGGATAACCCAAATGTAACTAATCCATGGTATTCTTCTAGATATGTCGATACGTATGATGGCACAAATAGTACGGTCTTGGGAATGTTTTTTGGCGTGAATACAGATAACATACCTGTGGTGATGTCTGAAGCGCAAAGAAGCAAATACATATTTTTCCCTTATCAAGGTTATTATCCGAATGATAATACAGGTGCTTCAATAGGGAATCAGGGCGCTTATATGGCTACATCTAACCTGAAAGCTGACAATGGTTATATATCGTTTTTCCTTACAGGGAACAAAGGCGTGAGAGGTGACGGGGATGCTCAATTTAGAAGAGCTGATCTCACGGAGGCTGTCCAAATCCGTTGTGTGAAAAACTAAGAAAAAAAAATAATTTATTTGGATAATAGATTTAATGGAAACGCATTCTCCTCCTTGGAGAATGCGTTTTTTTGTGTTCGGGATTTATTTACTAAATTGCTCCCTGTCTAAGCATTATAAAATGTTATTTGGGTATTATTGCGGTAAATAATTATTATGGAATTTGGAGTTCATCGGGTCATTGGTGTAACGCAGGAGTCTTCGGAAATTAGGGATGCAACAGCGAAAGAGAACTTTATCGTTCTTTTTGTGTCATCTGGTGGATGCAACATGCTCATTAATAAACAGCCGACGGAGATTGAGGAATATAGCCTGGTTTTGATACCCCGCGGAATAACGGTTGATGCCAACCCAAATGAACAACGCGCCTTTTTGATTATCTATTTCTCGGAAAGCTTTTTTGCACGCACAGAAGTCGACACCGCCTTCCTTCGCAACTTCAAGTCATTTAACAAAAATGAATATACCTATAGAGTACTCAGTGTGCCCAAAGAGTATGCGACTTATTATGAATTTGTCGGCATGCAGCTGAAGCTTTCCAAACAGAATTATAATCAGGCAATTTACCGGGACTTGGCACATAATATCGTGAAACAGATTGTACTCCTCGCGGCGATTTATGCGGAAGACAAGCAATCGGGAGAGTTACTAGGTAAGCGTACAGAAGTTTCCTTGGTAAGGCGTTTTCAGGATCTGGTCGAAAAGCATGTGAAAACAGAAAAACAAGTGGCTTTTTACGCTGATCAGCTGAATATTGGGAGTAAAAAATTGACCAGTCTCACCAAAGAGACCTTGGGTACCACACCTAAAGAAGTCATCACCAGCGAATTGCTCCGTGTGAGTAAAAAGCTTCTCGTGGAGTCGTCACTTAGTATCAAACAAGTCGCTTGGGATTTAGGTTATACAGACGTGAATAATTTTAGTACCTTCTTTTTGAAAGAAACAAACCTGACGCCAACAGAATACCGCAAGCGTTGGCAACAATAACCTTCATGTATTGAAAATAATACATATTTTCCTAATAAAAACAATTGTTCTTATTCTTTCGTTTTTGAGATAAAAGGTATATTTATAGTAGAACAACGAAAGTGTATGAAATATCAACATTGTGAAAATTCATGTTCTTCTGGCGTCAAAATTGCTAAAGATCCATAGATGATCGAGATGAGCATTGAATAGTATGGATGATTCATAGGACCATTAAGAAAACAGTTTATTAGGATATGGAAAAGGTAGTATTGTTTTTGGGATTGGCTTTTTGGGGTGGTACAGCCTCTGCACAGACAGGTGTGCGATTGAACATTGAACTCTATGATGTGCAGCACCTTGTTATTAATCCAGATCAATCGACGGTAACCTTGGCTTACCACACCTTAGCAGATTATAAAAATGGCGTAGAGTCAATTCAGAAAGCACATCTTTCGGTATTTAGCACGTCGGGCTATGAAGTGAAGGTCAAATTGGCCAACCAAGACTTTATAAAACTCGGCCAGGCACAGACAGAAAAAATCCCCGCGCCATTGATCCGTGTTAAAGCAACTGCCACTCATATAGGACAAGCAATAAATACAGCTCGTGGCGTCCTTTCTACAAATAAGGAAACCATCATTTCCTCAGATTCCCCCATCTTCAATGGATTGTTTGATGTAACCTACTCTGGGCCTGGAGCTGACGGCTTAATGCAATACGTAGAGAAAAACAATACCGTTACCTTCACAAACGATGTCCTTTATAGCATCGAAACGCGCTAATATTCCCCACAAACCCATTCTTTTATCTTAGGTACGGCGCTTTGTAGTTTTTCCGCTACATATTTTTGTAGCTGTATAGCTACAACATTTTACACACTCCCTTTTTTATACTTTTTGGGTACAAATTCATACTTTTTGCCTCATTTCCTGCTGTACTTTTGTTTTGTCCAAAGAGGATAAATAATAACGAATAAGTCATATTAAATTATAAAAACTACAAAATGAAAAAAATTATTTTCTTCGCAGCAGCAATCATCGGTTCAGTTACTGCAGTTAACGCTCAATCTCAATCACAAGCAAAAGTAAAAGTGAATGTGGAATTGAATCCTTTTCAGTCTATTGAAATCGGTAGCGGTGCTGGTCATGATGGCCCTGTAACATCAGGATATGATGACGAAGTAACTTTAAAGTATGAAAAGGCCGCCGATTATACCAAAGGGGTAGATAAAACGATCGCGAAACAATTGAAAGTGTCTTCGGTAGGTTCTGGCTATAAAATAAAAGCGAACTTATTGGCAAATGGTCAATTTAAAAAAGAGTCGGGTAATGGTGTAGGCGCATATGATGCAAAGGATCTAATTGAGATACAAGTGGGTGGAATGTCTGCTACTACAGATGTAAACATGGAGTTCGGTCCGTTTGGAAACACAAGTACAGCGGAATCTTCTGTATTGAACAAAGAATTGGATGTAAAATATATCGGTAAACCACTTGATGAGGCTGCTGTAAAAAAATTATTAGGTAACGGTGGTAAAGATGCAAAAGCAAAATATACCATTGATGTGGTTTACACGATCGCCGCAAACTAGTAGGTCCTATACTACGCTATGAAAATCATATAGAGGCAGGTATCGGAAGATACCTGCTTTTTTATGTATTTTTATGCCAAATTGTATTTTTATGAAAAACCTGATCGCCTCATTTTTTTTGCTGTTTACCACAACAATAGCTTTTTCTCAAACTGGATTGACAGTCGGTCCACCTAGATTATATTTTGTGGGTGATGCCGGACAGGCGCAAACGCAGTATGTTGACGTAACAAATCCGAGTAAAGATTATACACTCGAATTGGGTGTTTCTTTTGAAGACTGGTCTTATTCAGCCGTTGGTGATAATGAGCTGAGTCCAAAAGGGACATTACCAACGAGCTGTGCAAGCTGGTTGTCGGTGTCTGAATCGTACTTCTCACTTAAACCTGGTGAATCAAAGCGGTTGCAACTGAATATGCAGGTGCCTAAAGATGCAAAATTCACTGCCGAGGTACCGGTTCATACTGCAATGCTCTTTGTGACACAATTGAACCCGAGAGCGAGAGAAAAACAGGAAGGGGCTAATATTCGTTTGGCGGTACGCTCAGGAGTGAAGGTTTATCATCGTTTCAATGGACGGGAAACGCCGGATCTTGAAATCACGAATTTGGTTTATAAAGATGTAGACTCTGCTGGACAATTTCTAGAGGTTAGTTACGACGTGACAGGAAATATCTGGCTAGAGGGACGCCTGCGCGCTGAATTTTTAAATCAAGAAACGGGAGAAAAAGCAGTTGTCGATAATCTTAATTTTTACTGTCTGCCTGGAGATAAGCGTAAACAATATATTGCGATTCCCAAATCGTTGAAATCTGGGAGTTACCTCGTTTCGGTGTTGGCATTTTATGGCGATCAAGATGTGGTGAAGATCGCAGAATTGGAGTTTAAACATGTGGCAAAAAACTAAAATAATAGTACTCTTGATTTGGGGCCTGTTTTCAGCCGTGCCCCTTGTTGCGCAATTGCGGTTTTCAGTATGGTCGGACAATTATTTTGAAGTAACGTCTTATTTGGGTAAAACAACGCCGGATCGCTTCAATGTATTTCAATTTGACCTGAATGGACTCAATGTGAACGAAAAAAACTGGTCTCTCGCGGTACGCTTACTGGCACCCATACGTACCATTGCCGGTGGAAAAAACCGTAGCGGAAATACATTTCCGGTAGATAAAATAAGTCTACGTTGGATTGGCGACAACAATGACGCGAATTTTCGCCTAGATGGGATCGGTGCCAGCCGTAATCCCATTATTCTGCAAAATAGCAACGATGTGTTGTTGATTAATCGGGCCAAACAACCCATTAGCTCCAACGGGAATTATTATCTGCAATATCAGCTTTATAGTGCACTGACCATTGCCCAAGGTAAATATTTGGATGATTATCTGAGTCCGGATCAGTATACTTACCTGAAATATCGTATTCCTCTATTGTTTACCCTTTACAGCGAAAGTGGTAAGGTCCTGGGAACCCAGGAAATTAATTATGAAATGCAATTGCCGCCGCGTTTGACCGACGGCGGGATGGTTGACATGGAACCTGACTATAGTCTGGAGGTTGCTGCCGATGCTGCCAATGCGAGATTGCAGTTCTCGACACAAAAGGATTATATGCAGGGAGTAAGCGCGATGGTCGCAAATGCGATCCGTGTGAACTCCATAACGGACTTTGAACTTCGTGTTAAATCGGTTGATAGTGAGCTTTTGCGCAATGGCGGCGGCACACTTCCGCTGTCCGTGCTGTCACTTCAATTGACTGCTGGAACCGGATTAAATAGGATAAAATCTAACCCCAAAGTAGTTTTAACGACTCAAGAACAGGTGGCGGTATCTGCCGCTTCGATAGATAAAAAGCAAGCGCAAACTTTTAATGTGGAGTATAAAGCGAATCTGACGGCTGATCAGGTGTCGGCTTCTAAATCTGGAAGCTATAGTGTGTCACTCCTGTATTTACTGATTCCACAATAGTCCGATTTCTACTGCGTGTTTAAATACTCTCATCATAAGATCAAATATTTCGCTGCTGCGCTATTGCTATTGCTGGCCCAGTTTGTTTGGGCCCAGCAGGAAAAGCCTGTGCACTTGCTTTTGCCTGATCAGCTCCGTCTGGAAAGCGGTCTCAACAGTATTGACCTGCAACTGATCAACAATAGCGAAAAGGATTTCAATGGCGAGCTCAAGTTGTTGTTGCCACAGGGACTGCGTGCCCTTGGTTCGGACCGTTTAACATTTACAGTGCCAGCAGGAAAAAAACGATTTATTATTCAACGTCTACAGGTTCAGGCACCAGCTCAGTTAAGAGGACAAGCTGTAGTTGTTCAGCTATTGGATCCTTTTGGCCAGATGGTTGATAATAAGACGATGGCTATCGATGTGCCACCTAAAAAAGTGCTGATCTTACAGGACGTTTCGGAACAGCAGTATTTAAAGCATGTAGGGGATTCGATCTTTATTAAAACACGTGTTATCAATAGCGGAACAACAGACGAGGAGATGAAGATTCTGTTTTCCTCGCCGGATAGAATCGGAAATACCACATTTAAAGAACAAAATCTTTTCCTTCCTGCTGGTCGCGATACAGTCCTCATGCTCCGGCTTGCGGTGGAAAAATATATGTTAAACAGGGAGCAATACAGGGTCAACATCACGGGCCTATACGATAATGGCGATGTGTTTGGAAATCTATCGGTGTTATTGTCCAATATTGCAGCAGATCGGAATTACCAGCAATTATTTGACAATCGCGGTAATCTGGCGGCCTACTCCCGTAATTTTTTTGATTTACAGCTGGATAACTTACTTGGTGAGCAGCAGGCCTTTTATTTTCGGTCGGAGGGGGAGTATCGTTTGGCGAATGGGCAGATTAGATATAGTGCTTATTTGACCAAAACAGGTGGAATGGACCGGCCTACATTAAGCAATACCTATGCTGCCTTTCAGAAAGGGCAAAATACCTATACGGTGGGAAATTTGCAGGAAAGCATGGAGGCATCTGCTTTTGGGAGAGGTTTCAAATTTGACCATATTGATACTGCCCGAGCAACCAATTTTACCGTCGGTGTATTACAGCGTGCTGTGGACCTGTTGGATTACAGCTCTACCGGCGAACCGGGCTATACCGCTTTTGGCAAAGTCGTGCTGGGAGAAGGTAAGGCTGAGCACCGTCGCTATGAAGGGCAGCTTTTCTACGATCACAATGGTTTAGATAGTACCACTAGCCTGCTTTGGGCGAATTCTTTTGACTTTCTGAAACAAAAATATGCGGGCAATACATCGTTACGCGGTTTTGTCGCTGCAGGACTTCAGACGCAGGATGGCCGACAAGCGGGGCGCGATTCATCGATGCCCTCATGGGCTCTGGGTCTGCGGATGGATCAGCGTTTTGCCAAATGGAGTTTTAGCTCAGACAATTTTTATAGTTCTCCGTATTACACAGGAAATCGTCGTGGTTCTTTGCAGTTCGTCGAACGCTTAAATAGAAACTGGGGTAAGTTATCGGCTGCACTAAGCTATACGTTTTACCGCTATAACCCAAGTTATCTGAATACAAATTTTCTCAATTACGCAAGCCAATCTTCCCGTTGGGATTTAAGTATGTATATGCCCTTGAGTTCATTTGTGACGCTATCCGTATTGCCAAACTATAACCGCGAGATTGGAACCTATATGTTCGCAGCGGGTACCCGTGAACTGAAATCTACTTCTTGGCGGATGTTGTCAACAGTGAATCTTAGGTCACGTAACCTGCAGCACAACCTGAATGTGACCACTGAAGCTGGACTTGTCTCCATGACGGATCAAGCTAGCGGACTTTTTGCGGTACGGGCAGATGTAAATTACAATTATAAAAGTTTAGGTCTTTCAGCTTCTTACCAGCAGGGTGCTTTTCAGATTTCGGATCTAGTGAGTGCACTACTGATAGGACGGTCCATTGGGAATCGTTTTTCTATGGGCCCGCGTATAGGCGGCACGCTCTTACAGGAGAGATTGCAGTGGACGGCCAATGCCCGGGCAAATTTAAGTACCAGTTACGGAAATAGTTTTGGCGGAAACGCGAGTGTAAATTATCGCGTGCTCAAAAACACCCTCCTTACAGGGCTTTTTCAGTATAATTATAGTGTCATGAAAACTGGATATGATTATGATTTCAATAATTTACGCATTGGTGTTCGGCAAAACTTAAAAGGATCAAATCTTGATCGGCCGGCCGTCAAGACAGGGAATATACGTGTCTTCTGTTTTTATGATAAAAATTTTAATGGAATATATGATAAAGGGGATATTCCGATGGTTGATCATAGTTTTACGGTAAAAGGGGTATTGTTTGTAACCGATAAATCTGGATATGCTTCCTTTAAGAAGTTACCGTATGGCTCGTACCTGTTTTTCTCACCAAAGCAGGGACAGTATATGGCAGTTTCGAAAGAGATCGTGATACAGCGATCAAATCTAGAAATCCAAATTCCGCTCCAGCGTGGTGGATTGGTGCGGGGAGCTGTCAATGTTGCATATACACAAGGACTTAGTTTGGAGACAGATCTGAATCTAGATATCTATAAAGTTTTGGCAAAAGATATACACGGGAAGGTTATCGAGATAAACACCGATAAGGAAGGGCATTTTGAGTTTGGCCTGCCAGAGGGAACCTATAGCTTCTATTTGGATAATGCAAGTTTCCCGGCAAACGTATTTACAGATCAAGAAGCTCAATCTGGAACGGTAAAACTTGATGGCGACTTGGAGCTCGAGCCTTTTATGTTAAAAGTGAAGTCAAAAAAGGTCAATGTCAAGCGTTTTGGACAATAGTCTTCCTATCCGGCGATATGCTGGGATTTCACATCACTCATGTGATCTAAAAGTGATGGGTTCAAAATAGGGGACGTTTTTAGCATTTCCCGTACAGGATATTTTTCGGCAATATCCGTAAGGGCTTTGAGGTGTTTTTCATGATGGAGGTCGGTGCCCACAAAATCATACATCCCAGATTTCAGTAAAGTCATGGCAATTGCTTTAACATCGACTCCATAGTAACGGCTGATGGATAGCAGGTTCAACTGGAGCAGGCAACCGGCATCTTTAATTTGCTTATAGATATTAAAATTGCTATGATAATAATTGTATCGCTCCGGATGTGCTAGAACGGGTTTATAACCTAGTTTTTGAATGTCTCTAATGGTATGGAAAAGAGCCTTCGCCTCCGATAAATAGGACATCTCAATAAGCACATAGCCTCCTGGTATAATACAAAGTTCATTATCCCGAACAAGATCCGAAAGACCATCATCAATCATGTGTTCAGCTGCTGCAAAAATTTCAACCTTACTGCCAATATTCTTCAGGCCATTTTCGAGATTGCTGTGTGCTTCTTCAATACTCGATTTGCTATTGGGGTGGACTCCTGCCATAATATGTGGCGTGCAGATAAACTTCTTCAACCCCAATCGTTGTAACCCATCAATGTAACTAAGCGAGTTTTGTACAGAAGTGCTGCCATCGTCAATACCGGGTAGTAAGTGATTGTGCATGTCCACTTCCAAGAACTCAAGTTGTGCCAAAGGCCTGATAGATGATTTTTTATTGGTACCGAACAAATTGCTAAAGAAGCCCATAATGTTGATTTTAAAATGCTAAGTTAAAAGGGACATGTGCTTTTGTTGGTGTTTAATATATGATGGTGTTGGCATTTAGTTTTTAAATTCATATCCCGAAAAGAACTTTACAAACAATATGCCAGTTTTTCTGTTGATTATCAAGGAAGCAGAGTGAGAAGAAAGACTTGGATAGATCTAACAGTCTTGTACTTCCTTTTGTTTATGTTTTTTACAATTTAATTTGTTTTTGTAACAGTTTCGGTATAATACTTGCTTGTCCCCCCATAGTGGACAAATAACAAAGAATAGGTTTTTGTTATTGATATTTTAGGAGATTGTTTAATTGCTTGTTAAATTTTAAGTATCTTGGCATTCTCTTACAATTATTGCAAAAGCCATATATACTGGGTTTAAGATAACTGCCTAATAAAGTATTATAAAAAATAGAAATAAAAAAGGGAAATTTATGATGGGTTCTCTGGGAGATTTAAGACGACGGCTTCGAAAGGACAATCCACGATGGGTTATTTTACTGATCGATATGTGGTTTGTGTTTGCGAGTTATGTGTTTTCAAATTATGTTGTTAACAACTTCAGGGGAGTATTTGACGTAGCTTTGATGTTGAAAAAGGTGGTCTTGGTACTTCCTATTTATCTTATTGCTTTTCTTTGTTACAATACTTTTAGGGGGATTGTAAGACAAACGGGGATTCGTGATACAATCAAAATCTTTAAAACAGTGGCTTCATCTTATGTGATTTTAATGGTACTCACATTTTTGATCAAAGCTGTTTTTGAAAAAGGTACCGTGGCAGGAGATTATCTTCGCCTATCCTATGGTGTGTTGACCATGCAGGCTTGTATTCTGCTTGTTATTATGGTGGGTGCGCGTGTGGTTTACCGTACCATTTATGAGTATCTCTTTTTGCCCGCGAGAAAAGGTGAAAACGTATTAATTTTCGGCGCCTCACGCCCAGGTTTGGTTTCTTATTCCTTGTTAAAAGAGGATCAGCGTATCAAATATCAGGTCGTTGCTTTTGTGGAAGATAAGATCTCGCGTATCGGTAAGCGACTGGCAGGATTGAAAATTCGTGATATTACAGAAATATCAAAAGAATTTGTTGAGAAAAATCAGATTTCGCAGGTTATTATTGCGGTTGAGAACAACGATCCCGAACGTTTGGAATATGTTTCGGATTGGTTTCAAAATATTGGACTTGAACTGAAGATTATGCCACCAGCACGAATTTTACTTAATTCAGGTGCTAAACGTGAAATCAGGCCATTGAAGATTGAAGATTTATTGGGGCGCAAGCCGATCAAATTGGATCACCCAGAAATCGAAGAAGAGATGCAAGGTAAAGTGATTCTGGTTACCGGTGCCGCTGGATCCATCGGTTCGGAACTAGCCCGTCAGATCGCCAGACGTCATTATAAAAAATTAGTCTTGCTGGATCAAGCTGAATCAGCATTGTATGATATACAGCAGTCTATTAAGGCTACATTGCCTGAAGATATGCATTGTGTAGTCGGTGATGTGCGTAATTATGCATTCATGCAGAATATATTTGCACACTATAAACCTGATTTGGTATTTCATGCAGCGGCCTATAAGCACGTGCCTTTAATGGAGGCAAACCCCTACGAGTCAATTCAGACGAATGTTTTAGGAAGTAAAAATGTGGCCGATCTCTGTATGCAATATGGGGCTAAAAAGATGGTTATGGTGTCTACGGATAAGGCTGTTAACCCAACCAATGTGATGGGGGCGACCAAACGTATGGCCGAGATTTACGTGAGCAGCTGCAGCGGTAAATCCAATACCAGTTTTATCATTACCCGATTTGGAAATGTACTTGGTTCAAACGGTTCTGTCATTCCGCTTTTTGAGAAGCAAATGGCAGAGGGAGGGCCGCTGACGTTGACCCATCCTGAAATCACCCGTTTCTTTATGACGATCCCCGAAGCATGTCAATTGGTACAGGAGGCTGGTGTGATGGGAAAAGGGGGCGAGATTTTTGTGTTCGATATGGGTAAGTCTGTTAAAATAATTGATTTAGCAAAACGGATGATCAAGCTGAAAGGTTATCGTTACCCAGAAGATATCGATATCAAAATTGTTGGATTACGTCCAGGTGAAAAGATTTATGAAGA
>JAITLV010000195.1 GCA_031277685.1 Sphingobacterium sp.
GGATCTCATGTACAGGTTCGGTTTCCTTCAATAGTGCAATATCGAGATCAAGCTGCACTGCCATTAAATTGAGGGTATAAGCCCTTGGTAGAACTTCAGCTTTTTCGATGCGTTGCACAGACCGAAGATTCAGTTTGACAAGATCAGCAAGTTGCTGTTGGGAATATCCTTTACTGATACGGGCATTTTTGATCAAAAGCGCTATTTTCTCTTTGCTGGATTTATTGGTCATTTTATGACATTTTGCGGCGTATTCAAATGTCGTGAAATTAAATGATTTAAGGCTATAGCTTTGTGTAAAAAAAATCATGATCGCTATTGCTCTTGAATTGGTCGTCTCCCAGTTTTTGCTGGGTTATTTTTGCAAGCGGAACCTCCAGGTTCTGGGGTTTTCCTCAAAGGTCGGGTCTTTCCTCTTTTGTCTGTTTGGTCCCATAATATACGTTACTGCTCTCTATTTGAGTATTGCTTATTTAGTCGGAAATCCGTATCAACTAAATCCGAATTATACGGTATCTGATTTTTTGGGCAGTCTTTATTATGTATCAAAAGCAGTGGTATTTGAGGAATTGATCTTTAGGGGAGCCGTATTATATATTCTTATGAGACGCTGTGGTCAGGGGAAAGCTGCATTGATCACGGCGCTGGCTTTTGGCATTTATCACTGGTTTTCGTACGGTATCGTGGGGCAGATTTTTAAGATGCTGGAAGTTCTTGTATCGACCGGTATAGTGGGGTATTTATTTGCACGAATTTGTATTAAAACAGGTAAAATAGTGTATCCGATTGTTTTACATTTTGGTTATAATTTTGCAACGATGATTCTATTTTCGAAAGAAAAAAATATCGGTCTGCAGCTCCTGATAGAAACGTATGCAGTAGATCCTGTCAAACCCGAGGGGATTTTGCCTTTGCTCGTTCTCGTTAGTTATTATATCGGTTTTCCGCTGTTGTGCTGCATTTTTCTTAAGCAACTAAAAGCTGCAGATAATTTGTCCTGACAGCCTGCTAGTACCTATCATTTGCTCGCTTTATTACTTGCATATTGCGGAACGGTTCCTTTTTTGTGATTTATTTACATTGATTATCATATAAATACGTTTGTTGTTTTGTTTTAATCATTTGATTAAAACAATTGTTTGTTTTTAATTCTTTTTTCTATCTTTGCATAATACAAGGAAGTTTAATCGGGATGAAAGAGAAGAAAATAGATCTGTCGACGGAAACGAAAATTAAGGAAGCGGCGAGAGTGGTATTCTATAAAAAAGGTTTCTCAGCAACCAGGACAAGGGATATTGCCGAAGAAGCAGGGATCAATCTTGCTTTGCTCAATTATTATTTTCGGAGCAAAGAGAAGCTTTTTGAAATTATTATGTTTGAAACCTTTTCGGCTTTCGTACAGAGTATGGCTGTTATCCTTAATGATGATACAACCAATCTTGAAAGTAAAGTTGAATTGATAGCCAATAGATATATCGATTTTATCATCAGAGAACCGGAGGTGCCTACTTTTTTGATTTCGGAAATCAGAAACAATCCTCAGGAACTCCTCGAAAAGTTGCCAATCAAACAATTGCTAAACAATTCTGTTTTTTTTAAACAGCATCATGAAGCCGTAACACAGGGCTTTATTATGGAGCCACATCCTTTACATTTTTTAATGAATTTATTGGGCTTGGTTGTGTTTCCTTTTATCGCAAAACCTTTGATTATGGGGGTACAAGATCTCGAAATCGAACAGTTTAATGCACTTATGATTGAGCGTAAGAAGCTTATACCGATATGGATAGGAGCGATGATGAAAGCAAAATAATTTTTTTGTCCCAAACTTAATCAAATGATTAAATCTAAAGATTAAAAATAATGCCACAATATATGAACAACGTAGTTATGAAGTATTGTTATTTAACGCATGTTATTCTTTTATTGATCCTGTTGCATTTTGCAAATAGGGCCGCTGCACAAGTAGAGGTACTCACTTTGGAGCGTTGTTATACGCTTGCGAAAGCAAATTATCCAGCAATAAAAAAAATGGATCTGATCACCAAAACAGGTGAGTATACAATTCAAAATGCCAATAAAAGGTTTCTGCCCCAGATCAGCTTTTCGGGGCAGGCGACCTATCAATCCCAAACGGTAAGTTTTGCAGATGCAGTCGGTTCATTGCCGGGTATTTCCCTACCTTCTATCAGTAAAGATCAGTATAAAATACAAGGTGAAATTAGCCAGCTCATTTACGATGCCGGCAATACAAAAATGCAGAAGGATTTAATCGCTGCAAATACGGCATTGGAGGAGCAGACCTTAGTATCCAGTCTCTATGGGATCAATCAACGTATCAATAGTCTTTATTTTGCTATTTTATTAATCGATGCCCAATTGAAGCAGAACGAGTTAAACAAGGCTAACTTACAGACTCAGGCACAAAAAGCTGAGGCTGCTTTTGACAATGGGGTAGCATTTCGGAGTAATGTGGAAGAGCTGAAAGCTGAAGTATTGAATATAGAAATGCAGACCACAGAATATACATCTAATCGTACAGCATATTTAAATATGCTTTCGCTCTTTATAGGAAAGAAGCTGCCCGAATCCATGCAATTGGAATTGCCTACTGCTCAGTATACGCTTTCCGCCATTAACAGACCTGAATTAAAAGCTTTTGATTTACAAAAAAACATCGTTGACCAGCAGGAAAAACAATTGAAATCCGATTATCTTCCACAGGTAAGTGGCTTTTTTCAAGGGGCATATGGAAGGCCAACCCTCAATATCATTGAAAATAAATTTGGTCCCTGGTACGTTACAGGGCTGCGTTTTTCTTGGTCGCTAAGTAGCTTTTATTCGCTGTCCAACAAAAAAAATATCTTTCAGCTGAATCGCCAGTCTATTGATGCCGATAAGGAGACATTTTTGTTGAATGCCAAAGTTGACCTGAGCCAACAGGATGAGCAGGTTAATAAATATACCATCTTGATCCGACAGGATGATGCTGCGATTGCCTTGCGGACCTCGGTAACTCAATCTGCTGAGGCGCAGTTGAGTAATGGAGTGATCACGACCCACGAGTATATTCAAAAATTAAATGCAGAACACTTGGCCAAGCAGCTCAAAATATTGCACGAGATCCAATTGTTACAAGCGATCTATAATTTAAAATTTATAGCCGGGAATTAACTGTAAACATCAAAAAATGAAAAGATTAATCCTATTTATTACTGCGCTCTCTTTGCTTAATGGTTGTAAGCAACATAATGAATATGACGCTTCAGGGAATTTTGAGGCTGACGAAGTAATTGTCTCTGCGCAGCAAAGCGGAATATTGATGCAATATGCTGTTGAAGAAGGAAAACAATTGAAACCTGGAGATACTGTCGGAAAAATAGATGTCCGTACTGCTGAATTGCAAAAAGAACAAGTGCAGGCAAGTATCGAAGCTTTAGCTCAAAAGACGGTGAATCCCAGGGATCAGGTTGAACTGGTACGGCGCCAACTGGTCGTTCAGGAAGCGCAATTAAAACAACAGCTGTACGAAAGGACCCGGACGGAAAATCTGGTAAAATCAGATGCCGCAACACGTAAACAGCTCGATGATATCAATGCGGCAATCGATCAATTGCGGAAACAAATAGCCGTGACCAAGCAACAACTCACCCTCAATACATACAATACAAATACTCAAAATCGGAGTATCCTGAGTGAGAAAAATCCCTTAGAGAAATCTGCTGCACAGATTCAGGAACAGATCAATAAGGGGCAGGTGATCAATCCTATTAATGGGACAGTTTTGGTAAACTATGCACTACAGGGTGAGTTGCAGGTCGTCGGTAAACCTTTATATAAAATTGCCAACACGACGAAGCTTTATTTGAGGGCTTATATTACCGGAATTCAGTTGCCACAGATAAAAGTCGGACAGGCGGTGACTGTGCGCATTGATGATGGCAAGGAGCATTACAAGGAATATCCCGCAACAATTACATGGATTTCAGATAAATCTGAGTTTTCACCAAAGACAATTCAGACTAAAGATGAGCGCGCTAATCTTGTTTATGCGATCAAAGTAAGTGTGAAAAACGATGGTTATTTAAAAATAGGGATGTATGGTGAGGTCCTTTGGTCAAAGTAAGTTGTTATGATCGCTGTCAGTGTAAAAAATATGGTCAAAACCTACGGTAATGTTAGAGCCGTAGATGACGTTTCTTTTGAGGTAAAGAAAGGTGAGTTGTTTGGGCTTATAGGGCCTGATGGCGCCGGTAAAACATCAATTTTCCGAATACTAACCACTTTACTGCTTGCGGATAGCGGTACTGCTGCTGTAGAGGGATTTGATGTTGTCAGAGAATATCAACAGATACGCAATCGGGTAGGGTATATGCCAGGACGTTTTTCATTATACCAGGACCTGACAGTAAAGGAGAATCTCACTTTCTTTGCGACAGTTTTTGGTACAACCATTCAGGAAAATTATCCACTTATCAAAGATATCTATGATCAGATACAACCCTTCAACGATCGTAGAGCAGGGAAATTGTCTGGCGGAATGAAGCAAAAACTGGCCTTATGCTGTGCGCTGATCCATAAGCCCGACGTGCTTTTTCTGGATGAACCGACAACAGGTGTCGATGTTGTATCCAGAAAGGAATTTTGGGAAATGTTGACCAAACTCAAGGAACAGCAGATCACGATCGTGGTATCCACACCCTATATGGATGAAGCTCGACAGTGTGATCGTATTGCATTAATACAGGGCGGGAGGATTATGTCGATAGATGGACCGTCAGGTATTATAAAAAGTTTTCCAAAGCCACTATATGCGGTTAAAGCGGATAATATATATAAACTGCTCCAGGATCTCCGTTCGGATCAGGCGGTAGAAAGCTGTTATGCATTTGGCGAATATTTGCACCTCACCCCAAAATCAGAAGTGGATGGTAGGGAAGGCATTATTGCCCTGGCAAATAAGTATAACCCACAACATCTCGTGGTTGAAAAAATAACAGCAACGATCGAAGATAGTTTTATCCGCCTGATGCAGGATCAAAATGTTATGGATGAATTCAAACACGTTACAGATGGAGAATAAGGCAATAGTCTGTAAGGATCTGACCAAGCAATTTGGAGATTTTAAGGCCGTAGATAAAATTACGTTCGATGTTGACCAAGGCGAAATTTTCGGCTTTCTTGGTGCCAATGGTGCGGGGAAGACCACGGCCATGCGTATTCTTTGTGGTTTGTCCTACCCGACATCGGGTGAAGCAACTGTTGCTGGCTTCAATGTGTATAAAGAACAGGAGCAGATCAAAAAGAATATCGGTTATATGAGTCAGAAGTTCTCGTTGTACGATAACCTAACTATTTTGGAAAATATCGAGTTTTATGGTGGTGTCTATGGTGTTTCAAGGGCAGACATAAAGTCTCGAAGCAGTGATCTGGTCCACACCTTAGGTTTGGAGAAAGAAGCAAAAAAACTCGTAGGCGAATTACCTTTGGGCTGGAAACAGAAGTTGGCATTCTCTGTAGCGATTTTCCATCGACCTAAGATTGTTTTTTTGGACGAACCAACAGGGGGTGTTGATCCGATTACCCGACGGCAGTTTTGGGATATGATTTACGAGGCTGCTGCCAATAACATCACGGTGTTTGTGACAACACACTATATGGATGAAGCCGAATACTGCAACCGTATCAGTATCATGGTAGATGGGAAAGTCGAAGCGATGGACAGTCCTACAAATCTGAAACAGCGGTTCGAAACCCATTCCATGGACGACGTATTTTATCAACTGGCACGTGGGGCCAAAAGATCGGGAGATTGATATGAAACAACTATTCGCTTTTATTCGCAAGGAGTTTTATCATGTTTTTAGGGATCGTAGAACGTTGCTTATCCTTTTTGGGTTTCCCGTCGTTCAGATTCTCCTTTTTGGCTATGCATTGAGTAGCGAAGTTAAAAATATTGGAATTGCGATCCAGGATAATGCGCGTGATGTCAACTCCAGTGAAATCGTAAACCGTATTAAAACGAGTTCATATTTTCAGGTGAAAGATGAAATTGTAAATTATAAAGATGTAGAAAGCCGATTTAAAGATGGAAGCATCAAATGTGCAATAATCTTTCCTGCCAATTTCGGGGAGGATCTATATCGAAAGGATGGTGCTCAAATTCAGCTATTAGCTGATGCTTCCGACCCGAATACTGCCACAATAGTCACCAATTATCTTACGGCTATAATCAAGGCATACCAGCAGGACCTAAATCCCGGGACAGCGCTATCCTATCAGATAGTGCCGCAACTGCGACAATTGTATAATGAAGAGCAGAACGGTTCCCTTAATTTTATACCTGGAGTGATCGCATTGATTTTTATGATCGTGAGCACAGCCCTAACATCAGTGGCGGTTGTGCGCGAAAAAGAACTGGGGACTATGGAAATTCTATTGGTATCGCCTTTTAAACCCATTATGGTTCTCATCGCCAAAGCGATTCCATACCTTGTGCTTTCGCTGGTCAATTTTATCATTATTCTTCTACTTTCGGTGTTTGTACTTGATGTGGAGATCAGGGGGAGTCTGTTGTTGATTTTCGCGGAGAGTATTTTATTTATTATCACCTGTCTTTCTTTAGGCTTGTTGATTTCTAATATCACCGATTCCCAGCAAACTGCCATGTTAATAGCAATGATGGGCATGATGCTGCCGACCTTATTATTGACTGGCTTTATGTTTCCGTTGGAAAATATGCCCTGGATATTTCAGGTTATTTCGCATATCGTACCATCCCGGTATTACTATGCAATTATTAAAGCTGTCATGCTTAAAGGAATGGGTTTTAGTTATGTTTGGAAAGAAACGTTGGTTCTCGCCGGGATGTCAGTTGTGTTGTTGTCAATTGCATTGAAAAGATTTAAAATCAGGTTGTAATGGAAGTATTAAGGTTCATATTACAGAAAGAGTTTCGGCAGATATTCAGAGACAAGATTATCTTGGCCATGATGTTTGTCATGCCGACAGTTCAACTGATCATCATGCCATTTGCGGCCAATTTTGAGGTGAAAAATATCAATATTGCTTATGTTGACAACGACCACAGTTCTTATTCAAGAACCTTAATCAATAAAATTGCATCTTCAGGATACTTTAAAATCGTAAGTAGTCCACTATCTTATAAAGTCGGATTGGAGATGATCGAAAAAGGAGACGCTGATCTTGTATTGGAGATACCGGTAGGTTTTGAACGCAACCTGGTGCGGGAAGGTACGCAGCAAGTCAATATTGCTGTGGATGCCATCAATGGTACAAAATCGTCCTTGGGTGGAGCTTATTTAACCAGTGTAATTACTGATTTTAACGGCGGTTTGGATGTAAATATCAAAGCCGCTAAAACAGGTATTTCAGAGCAGGTCGCAACCGTCAAAATAGCGAATTCCAATTGGTATAATCCCAGGGCTGAATATAAATACTATATGGTGCCGGGTATTTTGGTTTTGTTGCTTACGATGATTGGCGGATTTATTACAGCGCTCAATATTGTCAAAGAGAAGGAAATCGGAACAATCGAGCAGATCAATGTGACGCCCATCAAAAAATGGCAGTTTATCCTAGGGAAACTAATTCCATTTTGGATTGTGGGCATGATTGTTTTTACCGTTGGTATGATTGTAATGTATATTGTTTATGGTATTTTTCCGCAGGGAAGTTTACTGCTTTTATATCTCTTTGCTGCAGTTTACCTTATTGCACTATTGGGGTTGGGGTTGTTTATTTCTACCCTTGCAGACACGCAATTGCAGGCCATGTTCATCGCATATTTCTTTATGATGGTTTTTATGCTGATGAGTGGCTTTTTTACCAGCACAGATAGTATGCCGGCTTGGGCAAGAGCGATTTCCCAATGCACACCCGTTACCCATTTTATCAGTGTTGTGCGGTTGATTGTTTTAAAAGGTAGTGGATTTCAGGAAGTGAAGAAAGAGCTTGTTTATCTTATTGGATTTGCTTTTTTGTTGAATGGTTTAGCCATCTACAATTATAGAAAGACCGTGTGAAAACATGGCGTAGCTATTCGTTCTTTGCTGATTGAACATAGCTGTTACGCTTGTTTAAGCCGTCAGATCGTCGGCATAGAACGAGCTGACTTAGGTCTATTTACGTATAATTTCCACACTATCTTTAGGGAAATGATTCTGTAGCCATTGTTGTAGCTTTTCCTGTTGTGTTTGAGGTAGCGGAGTTTTGGTAGAATAAATAAATGCGACAAGGTTGGCTAAGCTATCCTTTTTGCTGTAATGTTGTTGTATACCAATGCTATAGGAGCTTAGCTCGGGAAACAATACCAAGATATCCCGATCGAGCTGTGGATTGGCTAATTGGTATTTGGTAAGTTCATTATTGAGCGCTCTTATGGTAAGGTCTTTTTCACTTACAGCAGCGGTACGCTTATCGATTTCGCTAAGAATACTCGATTTTAGGTCTAAACTGTCCTGATGAATAACCAGCGCGGTATTGGTAATCCCAAATGTTTCCATGCTGTGTTGTAGAGACTCAACTTCTTTTTTGCTGAATTTTTTTGATAAGAAAGCCAGTTCTAATTTCTTTGGATTACCATTCATCTCCAGTTTTTCATAAATAACCGTATAACCTTTATTGCTCAATTCCTGTTGAACGAACTGATTTACTTTGTTTGTGTATTTTTTTTCTTGCAGTAGATTGTAGGCAAAATATACGCTCGGCAATACAAGTATAATTGTGATGATGGTAATACTTTGCGTAATTCTTTTTTCCCGTTGTTGATCGACATAATGTGTTTTGGGGTACCGTAAATATTTGACAATCACAAAGGTCGAAATGCAGATAAAAACACAGTTTATTATATAGAGGAATAATGCGCCGGCGAAAAAGCTGAAATTGCCTATTGCGAGTCCATAGCCCGCGGTACAGAGCGGAGGCATCAGGGCTGTTGCAATTGCTACCCCAGGAATTGGATTGCCTTTATCCACTCTTGTAATAGCAATGACACCGACCAGACCACCGAAGATTGCAATCATGACATCGTAAATATTGGGTGATGTGCGTGCTAGTAACTCAGATTGTGCCTCTTTGAAGGGGCTTAAAAGAAAATAGATAAACGACACGACTAAGCTGATCAATGTGGCGATCAGTAGATTTTTTAGCGATTTTTTTAATAACGGAAAGTCAAAAGTCCCTAAGGCAAATCCAGCTCCTACTATTGGCCCCATTAACGGAGATATCAGCATGGCTCCTATAATGACGGCAGTAGAATTTACGTTCAATCCAACAGACGCCACTACAATCGCGCAGGCAAGAATCCAGGCATTAGCTCCGCGAAAAGAAATATTACTGACAACATTTTCCAGAACAGCTTCCTTTTTTTCTTCACCTTGGTGAAGATCAAAAAATCGTAATATTTTATTCATAAATTTATTGTTGTACTAAAAAATATAAATATAGGGCCTAAGTTATTCTTAACGCGCTAAAACTATGCCGCCTTTGGTAATTTGGTTTGCCTAGGCGATAAAATAAAGTGGCGATGCCGGATGGATCCAACTTTGATCGGATTGCTTGTGATCATAAATAGCGTTCCCTACAGATATAAAATGGCAAGAAGATTTTGTCGACTGCTCATAAAATATTATCTTTTAGTAATTTTAGAACTAAGAAACAAGAAATAGAAATGTCGTTAATAGATTTATCAAGACGTGTAGCGTTGGGAATAGATATCGGAGGGACCAATACGAAATTTGGCGTGGTCAATCATCGCGGTGAAGTACTTGAAAAGGGAAGCATAAAAACAGATGATTATGAGACAGTAGAGGAGTTTATCGATGCGTTGTATGAAAAAGCATCACCTTTAATTGAAAATTTTGGAGGTAAAGATAGCTTTGATGGAATTGGCGTTGGTGCTCCGGATGCGAATTATTATACTGGAACCATAGACCATGCGCCCAATCTTCCTTGGAAGGGTGTCATTCGATTCAGTGACTTAATGACTGCTAAGTTTAACATTCCCTGTACCATAACCAACGATGCCAATGCTGCTGCCTATGGTGAAATGCTTTTTGGTGCAGCGCGGGGAATGAAAGATTTTATTATGATTACCCTAGGGACAGGTGTCGGCAGCGGTATCGTCGCCGGCGGAAAGCTTATCTATGGTCATGACGGATTTGCTGGAGAATTAGGTCATACCATTGTTAAACCTGGAGGAAGGAAGCATTGGAGCACAGGTTCTGAAGGAAGTTTAGAAGCCTATGCGTCAGCGACAGGAATAACGATCACGGCAAAGAAAATGAGAGCTGAGTTTCCTGAGTCGATGCTAAATCAGTATCCAGAAGATGCTATAAATTCGAAGACTGTTCATGAATGTGCTTTGAAAGGCGATGCAATTGCCATCGAAGTATTTAGATATACGGGACAGAAGCTGGGGGAGGCCTTGGCCAATTTTGTGATGTTTTCATCTCCTGAAGCAATTCTCTTATTTGGTGGCGTAATTAAAGCCGGTGATTTTATCTTAAAACCTGCGAAGCTGCATATGGAAAGAAATCTTTTTCCTTTGTTTAGGAATAAAGTGAAACTTGTCTTTAGTGAATTGGAAGAAGCTGATGCTGCTATTCTTGGCGCAAGTGCATTGGTTTGGGAAAAATAAA
>JAITLV010000203.1 GCA_031277685.1 Sphingobacterium sp.
TGGAACGAACTTTTTATTTCACCAGTGAAGAATGAAGAAGGTCAGGTAACTCATTTTATTGGTGTTCAAAATGATATCAGTGATCGAAAAAAAGCGGAGCATGATCTTCGGGAAGAGAAGTCCCATGTGGAGCTCAAAATACAGCAAAGAACCAAAGAACTGCAAGATAAAGAAAGCTTTCTGTCCAGTATAATTGAAACTGTACGAGAAAGTCTCTTGGTTCTCGATGCCAATTACATCGTCCTGAGCGCCAATAGACATTTTCTAAACTCGTTTAAAGTCACCACAGAAGAAACGGTAGGAAAACTATTATTTGACCTTGGTAATCAGCAGTGGGATATTTCTTCGTTAAAAGAGATGCTCACTCAGATATTGCCCACCAATAACCCGGTTATCGATTATGAGGTAGACCATATCTTTCCTCATATTGGTCGAAAAGTTATGCTGCTTAATGCTTATCGTATTGAATTCGAGGGCCAGTACAAAGACCGGATCCTAATCGCCATCGAAGATATTACAGAAAAGAAGGAGCAGGATCGGCGTAAAGATGATTTCCTGTCCATCGCGAGCCACGAACTGAAGACTCCGCTCACTACAATTAAAGGTCTCTTCCAGATCTTGCAGCGATTGAGTGCCGAAAATACCGATCCGAAATATGTCTCAACTTTAGATAAAATCACAGCTTATATCGATCGCTTGAACTTACTGATAGCAAAACTCTTAGATACGTCTAAAATTCAATCTGGCAATCTTGAGTTGCACATGGAGCCTTTTGAGATCGATAAGACCATCCAGGATGCCGTTGAAAGCATGCGATTGGCAGTACCTGATTCTGACATCCACCTTACAGGAAATACGGGTAGTATCGTCGAGGGCGACGAGCTACAGATTATCCAAGTGCTGAACAACCTGCTCTCCAATGCAATTAAATATTCACCCGAGTCGAAAAAAGTTGAAGTTAGTATCCACAGGGTAGCCAACTTCGTTAAAATCTCCGTACGTGATTATGGCATGGGCATAAGCTATCCAGATAGACTAAAAATTTTCGAGCGATTTTTTCGCGTCAGCCATATACAGAAAAAGTTCCCGGGTTTAGGTATTGGGCTCTATGTTTCGCATGAGATTGTTTTACACCACAAAGGAACACTGTGGGTCGAAAGCGAGCCGGGAGAAGGATCCACATTTAATTTTACATTACCCATTGTAATCAACAAATAAAGAATATGCAGCCTAAAAAGATAATGATCTGTGATGACGACCGAGGAATACTCGAGATGCTGGAGCTTTTTTTAGAACTAGAAGGATTTAATGTCATATGCGAAATAAATAGCACGCACCTGACAAAGCAATTAATTTCCCATAAGCCAGACCTCTTGCTGCTGGACCTCTGGATGCCAATAATTTCAGGTGACCAGCTGATCAGAATTATCCGCAGTACGCCCGAAATCAAAGAAACTCCTATCATTGTGCTATCGGCAAGCGTCGATGGACCTGAAATCGCAGGAAACTTAGGCGCAAATGGCTTTATCGCTAAACCCTTTGATTTAACCGATATTACGGATAAAATTAATAGCATACTGAAAATCTAGTCCCCAAGTACACGCTGGCCAAGCACAAATAAAAGCACTTTTTAATGGAAAGTGCTTTTATGCAGCTGATGTGATCATCTCAAGACAATCGCTTACGCTTGGCCCAATTTGTCCACGAGAAGTAATAGATCGTCCAGTTCAAATGGTTTGGCCAAAAAAGCGTCAGCTCCACATGCAGAAGCTATCTGCTTCCCACGGGAACTCGCAGACATCATAATCACCGGAATATTTTGATGTTTTTCCGAACTTCGGAGTTCCCGAAGGATATCGCCACCTGACAACCACGGCATTTCAATATCCAATAGTAAAATATCAGGGTCAATTTCTTCGACAGAAGCAATAAGTTCTATGCTTTTCGACACTAAATAAACGTCTCTAAATTCATTCTTTAGAGCCAGCTCCAAAACGTTAAGGATGGTGGCATCATCATCACAAACAATAATTTTCTTTTTCATTTTTTGATTGTTTAAAAACACCGCAATGATTGAAAAATATGGTCTTGTGGGGGGGGGGATTAAAAATATAGACCTAAGCTGGGCAGATAATTGGTTACCAAACCGTTTATATAATCTTTCTTTGAGATTTTACAAGATAGACAATTTATTGGATAAAAGTCTACGTTCCTTTGATTAAGATACTAAATGCATACGATCTGCTTCAGGTACATCTTTGAAGACGACTGAAAATGTAGTACCGACATCTAATTTGCTTTCCACGTGAATAGCTGCATTGAGCTTATTCGCAATTTGTTTAACTATGGAAAGGCCAACCCCCGAACCCTCAAAGCCTTCTGTATTGGACATTCGGCTAAAGATTTCAAAAATTTTGTCGCCCTCCTTCAAATCGATTCCGATACCGTTATCCTTGATATCATACCGGACCTTATTTCCCTGCCGCATGCTTTTAACGGATACCTGCGGGTTTTGCCTTTTGCTGCTGTATTTTATGGCATTACCAACAAGATTCAGAAATAATTGATAGATCAGTGTTCTCTCCCCCAATACAGGCAGTGTTTCGCCCATTATAAATTCCAAATGCGGGACCTTGTATTGCTGTTTGCAATTTTCAACGATATTGACAATCTTGGACTGTGGATTAATTGGTTCGAACACAAAGTCTACATGATTTACCTTTGACATTTGGTAGACTCTATCCATCATATCCCGCATCAGCTGCGTCCCCTCCAAGATATTTTTCATTGACTTTGCAAGCAGTTCCTCAGAGATGTCTTTTTTATGGAGCAACATTTGTGCAGTGAGCTGTATCGTCGTCAGCGGATTTTTAAGGTCATGGGTCAACGTGTAGCCAAAAGTATCAAGCGCATTATTAGAGCGCACCAGTTTCTTGTTCAATTCATCAATCTCTCCCCCACGCTGTGCTACCGCTTGCTGAATAATATGTGTAATATCTTCAATAAAAGTAAGTTCAGAAGATTGCCATTTTTCGGCTTTTCCCTTTGTAATTTTTTTCCATGCCTCGAATGACGAACGTGGAGAGGGAAAGGCGATCTTTCTATCTTCGTCTATCTGCATCACTTTTTCGGGCCTACCTGCCCAAGTTTCTTCGATCAGGCGTTCTTTCCTAAAGACATATAAGTACCAGTTATTTGCGGGCAGAATACTGATGCGAAGTACACCAGGATGCATTTCAACATCTTTGGAAGGACCATCGCACTTAAATCTATCTGTCGCAAAGAACTCTGCATCGGCTATTTGTTTATCAATTTCTCGGAGCATTTTTTTATCAGGCACCTCACCTACCATCATGATCGCGCGATCACGTTTAATGAGTAGCCCCTGCCCATTCATTACCTCCATAATACGCGCGGCATACTTTTCCAATACGTCATACAAGTCGCGCTTGACTAGCAAATCACTTTTTAGATCATGCTTCAGCTGCGATATATTTTTCTGAACTTTCACCTGTTTCTTCTGAAAATCTGCCAGATAATTGTTTACAGCGTATTGTGTAAGAAAAGTACATAGATGACGCTGTGAAAGATCTACATGCATTGGCTCCCGATTCTGACAGGCTACAAGCCCCCAGAGCTCATCGTCCACGATAATGCTAAAACTTGCACTCGCCTTTACACCGGCATTTTTAAGGTATTGTAAATGCATAGGGGAAAGCGCCCGAAGGCTGCAGCGTGTAAGATCAAGAGCATCGGCACTCCGCCCCATCAGCGGAATCGCTTCCTCATTGACATCCGCCGTATGGCGTGCATGAAAAATACGGTAAAGCTCGCGCGCCTGTGCGGGAATATCGAATTCCGGATAACGATAATTCATCAACGATTCCAGATCAGCAGTCTTGCTCTCTGCAATAACCTGTCCACTATTATCTTCCAAAAAGCGATACACCATCACCCGATCATAGTGAATAATGTCCTTAATCAATTCAGTCAATGCCTGCCAGCAAGACTTTCCGCCACTCCGGTCATCTAAATGCTTTGCATAATAATATAATTTGGTCGTTTTGACAGCGAGAGGATTGCAGGCCTCTATTTCAAGATAAATTTTGCCATCATATCTATAGAGACTTAAAAAATAATCGTCTTGATGAATAGTTACACGGTCGGAATACCTGGCAAACATGTTGTCTGAAACAGCCTTTTCAATGTTCTGTCCTCGAAGTTCAAATGACGGAACAATGCGATGAAGAACATCGTCTACTGTCATGCCGAGCATCGCCGAATATTCTTCACCTGCAATAGCTGCGCAGTTTTCACTTACCCCGATACACTTATCGTCTTCAAAGATAAATAAATACCCAAAAGACTGTATATTTCCACATAGATGAATTTTTTCCTCATGACAATTGATTTCACGCATAAAGCTACTGATATATTAAATAAAAATATGGTAAAATCAACAGTGATATTCTCCATCAACGCTATCATATGGTTACTAAGTTAAAAAAATATTTTGACCTATCGAAACTTGCAACTTTCACTTTAAAACCTGAGTAAAAACGAACTGTATATCTACTACCGCCCCCACTTTTCGAGCTCTTTCACAAAATTCCTACCCCTGTAATGGATAGCATAATGCGTAATAAAAATACTATTCTAAACAAATTCTATATGATTCATCAACAAAGAGTTTTTCGTTATCAGCCTGTTAAGCGCAAGTCCGAAAAAGAACGCACCGATAATGGATTCAATCCATCAGATCCCATGACAGCGCCAGCTAGGCGTAATCTCGGAAGTTAAGCACAAGCAGTCCCGCATATTAAGCAATATGATTTCGGAAAATCTTTCCAAAATTCGCCTGGCCAAGGCACGGTACTCACCGAAAAATCACGCTTAGAATAACTTCGGTCAATGGGCAATGCTTTTACCAAACTGACGCAAAAAAGCAACATGATAATTCAAAATGGCAATGCTGTAATAAATGTCATGGTCTGTAATGCGTACAGTACATACGTATTCAATAACATTAGCGCTAAAATGGCCAACAAAGTTATGCCGCAGCTATCACCTCGATGTATTAATTTAATATTAAATACATCAAACTCGATTTAACAACAAAACAAAACAACTAAAAATTAGTTTATTACAAAGATGTTAATTTTAGTAATTAATAAACAAGGATTTATATAGTTCAATTTATTGCATATTGACAAATGAAATACATCACAAAGCTAAACATAACGTTTAACCTGCGTTCAATTAACGTTCTTAAAAAGAATAATCACCGAATATTTAAAAACAACATCATGGAAACAAAGAAAAACCAAACTAAAAAACGAGAAGCTTTAAAACATTATCTGACACCCAAAGTAGAAATAGTGACCGTGGTAAGTGAAAATAGTATTGCAGCGGGTTCTACAGTACAGGGTAATCTGCAACAAGAGCATACCGAAGAAAGTCGATCACAAAATGTTGAATGGTAGCTAATTTAATATGAAACTATATCTTACTAAAAAGAAAACTCAAACGGGAATGTGGATAATTTTTGTCATACTATTAGCTACATTTTCTTCTTGTTCTAAGGAAACAGATGCGCCAATTGAAAGTGGCAAGACGCTCGTAAAAATCAATATGGGTGGATCCAATTTTGGAACAGATGTCGTCAAAAAGGGAGATACCCGAGCATCAGGCAGCCGATCAAAACAATTTATCATTCCAATTACAGATAAATTTAATATGGTGGCCACATGGACACCTGAAAATACGCCACTTGCCGATGGCACCGTCGCTGGCCGAAAAGATGGTCTTATAGCAGCCACTTCCGTACTTACTCCTCTCCCGATAGGAACAAAATACAGCATCGCTGCATATAACAGCGCTGGAGCCTATGTAACACATCAAAATTACACCTATTCGGCCGGACAGACTCCCGAACTCAGTCTTTCACCAGGTGACTATCAGTTTATAGTCGTTGCTTCAGGCAGCAATACCCTTCCCACGATCAATTTCAATCAGGCGCTGTCCAGTATTAATTTTGACTTACTGAATGCCGACATGGACTTTATGTATTTTAAACAAACCATGACCGTTCAATCGGGCCAGACAAATGAGTTAAATGTGGTTTTGAAACACCTTTTCACACAGGTTATCCTAACTTTAAACACAGAGGCTATAGGTGCAGTCGGATCTATTGGTCAGGCTACCATAACGCCAAATTATTCTGTCGTAAGCGTTTCTCTCAGCGACGGAAGTTTAAGTTATCCGCCCACGTCGACAGCCAGTTCCAAAAACCTTGTTTTTGCCAATAGCACAGGCGAGATACTTGTATCCAACCCAGTTTTCATTTTTCCCAATAGCACAAGCACAGGTTCCATAACAATAGCAAATCTACAGATAGGCGATATCACCAAGCCATTAACGCTAAGTAATCTACCTCTCCTGGATGGTGTCAAATATAAGCTGGAATTTGTGATACAGGCTGCAGGGATCAATATCGGCAATGAAATATGGTCGGGTGGAAATTTGGTATATGATCCTGTAGACAATAGATATGGGTTTACTGCCTCTGACAATGATTATGGGAATTATTGGTTTGCAGGATACACCCTGCCGAAGCTCTTGGACGGAACCAACCAGGGCCCCAGTTCGGCAATCAATGGGGCAGCCGGTGATCCATGTGCATTAGTCGCCCCCGCTGGAACATGGCGATTGCCGACCGAAGCTGAAGCAACACAGTTAATCGATCGCACTGGACCTAACGGATCTGACAATCCGCACAATATTAATGCCTATGATCCGGCACGCTATGTGGATACTTTTGATGGCGGCACTTCAGCTACAAATTTGGGCATGTTTTTTGGCATTCAGGGCAACCCAGGAGCCACAAGACACGACTACCTGTTCTGTGTATATGCCGGTGCATATCACAATGAAAACACACCTGGACCTACAATAGGAAACGAAGGTAATTATTTGTTGAGCGGAACAAGTGGAGGCTATCGCGAGCTACATCTCACAGGAGTCGCGGGCGACGTTGGCTATGGGATTAATATTGGTCAAGCTGAAGCAAATACAGCTTATCAAATACGTTGTGTGAAGCAATAAATTGGTAGAACACAAGAGGACTAGATTTTAAACATAACAGTTTTTAAAAGTAAATTTATAAAAAATGAAAAGAATCTTAATTGTTTTAGTGCTGGTTTTTTGTTTTGTCTATCGCAAAACCGATGCTTGCACACGCGTTGTATATAAAGGGCCTAATCAAACTGTTCTTACCGCCCGAAGTATGGATTGGCGGGATGAAATACCCGTTAATTTGTGGGTGTTTCCAAAAGGGATGAAAAGAAATGGAGAAGTGGGCCCCCTTTCCGTCAAATGGACTTCAAAATATGGCAGTGTCATTGCGAGTGCCTGGGACATGGCCACTACGGATGGTTTGAATGAGGCTGGCCTTGTAGCCAATGTCCTTTGGCTAGCCGAGTCCCAATATCCTAAGTTCGATCCAAAAGGACAGAAGCCCGGATTGACCATTGCCGCTTGGGCACAGTATATATTAGACAACTATGCTTCGGTAGCAGAGGCCGTAGATGCTCTTAAAGGCGAACCATTCGTCTTAGTAAGTGACTACATCCCGGGTACAGAACGGTTTACGACACTCCATTTATCATTATCCGATAAATCTGGTGACAATGCCATATTTGAATACATTAACGGAAAACTTGTGATACATCACGACCCGAAATACGTCGTGATGACAAACTCGCCGATCTTTGAAGAGCAGCTGGCACTCAATAATTATTGGCGGGGAATTCCAGGTACCATCATGTTGCCTGGTACCAACCGTGCGGCAGACCGATTTGTGCGTGCTTCCTTTTATATTGATGCAATTCCACAGACCGATGACGTGAGGAAATCCGTTGCAAGTGTGTTTAGCGTAATTCGCAACTGTTCTGTTCCTTATGGAATTTCCTCCAAGGAAGAACCCAATATCTCGACGACACGCTGGCGTTCAGTAGCAGATCATAAAGATTTGGTTTACTATTTTGAAACAGTAACCACACCGGGTACCTTTTGGATCAATCTAAAAGATCTGGATCTGAGCGAAAAAGGACAGGTCCTTAAACTTGATGTGGAACAGAACAAAACCTATACTGGATTGAGTAATGAACACCTAAAAAAAGTACAACCTTTTAAATTTATGGGGTTGTGATCGATATGATATAAGCAATTGCTGTTTCATTGATGTTGTCGTAATACTATCTCAATGAAACAGCACATTTGTGAACAGCTACATGGACGTATCCAACAAATTAGTGCTCCAGTTCTTTCAGGTATTCGATCATGGCATCGAGGCTCTGCAGTAGCTTTTCACCTTCAAATCCCACCTTTCGAAAACGGATGTTCCCCTTTTTGTCCAGGATCAATGTTGTCGGAATGGATGTGATATCCAGTTTACTACTGAGCTTTTTATCTTGGTTGTAATAAAATGGAAAGTCAAATTCAGGATTGGCCTTTGCCCATTTGTAGGCATCGTCCCAGCTGTTTCCACTGCCCGAATTGAGTACAACGAACTTCACCTGCGGGTCATCTGC
>JAITLV010000208.1 GCA_031277685.1 Sphingobacterium sp.
GGGTCACTGGTTCGAATCCAGTATTCTCCACCAATCCAAAACGGAGGCTTAGCTCAGCTGGTTCAGAGCATCTGCCTTACAAGCAGAGGGTCACAGGTTCGAATCCTGTAGCCTCCACAGAAGCATCATCAATTGGTGCTTTTTTTTCGTTAGGGGGTTTAGCTCAGCTGGTTTAGAGCACTACCTCGACAAGGTAGGGGTCACTGGTTCGAACCCAGTAATCCCCACAATAAAAAAAGCGTTCATATGAACGCTTTTTTTATTTGGAATAACAGCCACTTGAATGACTGTTATTTTTTCTATTATCGGCCCCTTTTTTCTAGTGATTGTTAGTTATTAAAGGCTGGATTTGTGCGTTTCTTGCCTAATTTAAAGCCATAGCCTGTCGTCCATTCAATAAAGTCTGCTTTACCACCATGTGCCTTAATGGAGACTCCGGCAAAGAAATCTTTGTACACTTTGTAGCGTACCCCTGCTCTGAGATACACTGGGGTGCTTTCTCCATTGAATTTGTTTCGGTGTAGATATACACCAACATTTCCATTGATGTATAGTCTGGAATTTAATACATGGTCAATGTAGAACGCAGGGCCATAGGAAAATAACGCGGAAAATTTACCCGCTTTGTCACCGGCTATTTTCTCATCATTGCCGCTTGCTGAATAAAATGCATCCATTCCTGCGCCTAGACGCCATTTGTATCCCAAATGCTTGCTGTAGTAGGCTCCTAATGTGGATTTGAAATATTGGCCATCGTGTTCCCGGTCGATCTGTTTAAATCCAAAAGCATAATTGAAGTGCAGCTCTTCTGTTTCTTCCATTTTTGGAATGGTTCGTTTTCTAAAATCAAATGGTTTGCTTGTTGGTGTGTAAGAAACTGATAGACTTAGTGGAAGTAGGTTTATCCCTGTATTTGGCAATGCCAATGCACCATTGCTGAAATGATGGAATGCGACACCTGCGCCAACTTGGAATTTTTGACTTAGCCGGTAATTGGCCTGAAGTCCAAGGTCAATAAATACATTGTTTTTACTTCCTATCAGGAGATTAAAAGGATTATCCTCTTCGTTATACGGGTTGAATCTGCCTGAGAGACCAAGTGCAATTCGGTAATTGAAATTCCACCTCGAATTTACTTTGGGTTTGATCGGTATCGCTACAAAGCCATAGAATGCGAATGGCCGTCCCAGATGTTCCTGGCCAAAAGTGCTGCTATAAATTCCCACGCCATAGATCGGGTAATTGTATATCTCATTGTAAATGCTCTTTAAAGAGTCCTGGAACTGTGTCTGGAAACCAACGCGAAAATTAAGTCCGCTATAGTAAGAGTCGGCAAGAGTTTCTTTTGAGCGTTCATTAAATTTAAGCTCGCCACCACTTTCATGTTCAAGTTGAAATATTAATCTTGTTTTTGCCGGTGTAAGGCCATTTAATGTATCTTTCTGATTTTCTATTCTGGGGGTGACCTGCGCATTTGTATGAAGAGAAAGAAGCGCAAAGATCACAAAAACAAGTATGCTTGATCTCATGAAATAAAACGTTAGCGTTTTTTAATTTTTTTGCAAAAGTAAGAATGATTAACCATTGTAACAATATTCGTTAAACACTTAGGAAACACGAATGACAAATTATCGTGTTTCAGCTACAACGAAAAACGTGAAACAGTAGTGACGATGCAGTAAATTGTTTGATATGTTCGCAATTATATTGCATATCCACAGCAATTTATCTAAGTTTGAATTGAAAAGAAAAAGGAAATATGATTAAAAATCTATTTAAAATTACTGCTGTTACGTTTGCTCTAACAACAGCAGGGGGTACTTTGTTTGCCCAAAATGCCAAATTTGACTGGAAGGAATCTTCTGAAGGCGGGTACACATATAAGTATGTGACCAATGACCCGACCCATTCGAGGTTTTATAAGCTTAAAAATGGCCTAACCGTTATTCTAAGTCCAACCAAAAAAGAGCCGCGTATCCAGACGTACATCGCGACAAAAGCGGGAAGTAAAACCGATCCAAAGGACCATACTGGTTTGGCACATTATCTGGAACACATGCTCTTCAAGGGAACGGATAAATTTGGCTCCAAAGACTGGGCCAAGGAAAAGCCTTTGTTGGATCAGATCGACGCGCTGTACGAAAAGTATAATAGCACGACTGATGAAGCACAGCGGAAATCGATATACAAGGAGATTGACCGAGTGTCTGGTGAAGCTGCGAAGTATGCTATCGCAAATGAATATGATAAACTGATGGCCTCTATGGGGGCAGAAGGTACAAATGCGTTTACTTCGTTTGAACAGACGGTATACCAAGAGCAGATTCCAAGCAATGTAATGGATAAGTATCTTGCTGTACAAGCAGAACGCTTTAGAAATCCTATACTTCGTTTATTCCATACAGAGCTTGAGGCTGTGTACGAAGAGAAAAATATCGGACTGGATAAAGATAGCCGTAAGGCTGTTGAGGCGATGTTTGAAGCTGCTTTTCCAAATAACAATTATGGGAAACAGACCACTATAGGTACAGTAGAGCATCTTAAGAATCCTTCATTAAAGGCCATTCGCGAATATTTTAACACCTATTATGTCCCGAATAATATGGGGGTCATTATGTCCGGGGATTTTGATCCGACTGAGGTTGTAAAGAAGGTTGATAAGAGCTTTGCTTTTATGCAGCCAAAAGAAATACCGCCGTATACATTTGACCCAGAAAAGCCTATTTTAAGTCCAATTGTACGTGAGGTAAAAGGGCCGGATGCTGAATTTATGTTTATGGGATTTCGTTTTCCGGGAGCGGCAACAAAGGATGCGCAGCTGTTAAATCTGATGAGTCAGATTTTGACAAATGGTTCCGCAGGTCTGATCGATCTGGATTTGGTTAAAAACCAGAAATTGTTGGGGGCAGGAGCCTTTCCGTATGTCTTGAAAGATTATTCATTGTTGGTTTTACAGGGAAATCCAAGTCAAGGACAGACTCTCGAGGAAGTGCAGCAGCTATTGCTCAAAGAGCTGGATAAACTGCGCAAAGGTGAATTTTCTGATGATTTGCTTGGCGCAATTGTTAATAATGCCAAGAAAGATGAGATTAAACAAAACGAAAGTTATGGTGACCGGGCGGAGTCTTTGATGGATGCTTTTACATCTGGCCAGGACTGGGCTTCAGTGGTAAGCTACGCAGATGGATTGAATAAAATCACAAAACAGGATATTGTTGATTTTGCCAATAAATATCTAAATGATAATAATTTTGTCGTCGTTTACAAACGCAAAGGCGTAGACAATAATGTTGTCAAGGTTGTAAAGCCGGAAATTACACCTGTTACCGTAAACCGTGATGATCAATCTGATTTCTTGAAAAAAGTAGAGGCAATGCCTGAGGACAAGATACAGCCGGTGTGGGTAGACTATAGTAAGGATGTTCAGAAAGCTACAGCGAATGGTTTGCCAGTACTTGCTGTAAAGAACAGTGATAATGAGCTGTTTTCACTGTCCTATCGTTTTGATATAGGAAAGTGGAATAATAAATTGCTCTCATTGGCAGCTGGTTATCTTGAGTTTTTGGGTACAAAAGATAAATCTAGCGAGCAATTTAGTAAAGATTTCTATCAATTAGCGTCTGATTTTTCGGTATCCGCAGGGAATGAAGAAACACTGGTTTCCATTTCAGGTCTGAATACAAATTTTATCGCTACGCAATCTTTAATTCAGGATTTGTTGCGTAATTGTGTTGCTGATCCGGAAGCTTTCAAAATGTACATCGCACGCCTTAAGAAATCCAGAGCTAACGCAAAAGAAAACAAGGGAGCTATTATGGAGGGGTTGAAATCCTATGCGAAATATGGCGCTAAGAACCCATTCAATAATGTGTTTACGGACGCAGAACTGGATGCGCTGAAAGCGGAAGATTTGGTGAAAGCTTTACATGACCTGGCTAATATGAAACATACTTTGCTTTATTTTGGGCCGTTGAACGCCAGTGAATTTGTGGCGAAGGCAAAACCATTGAAACAGGGTTCGGGGGATTATGTACAAGCTACAAAAGGTTTGGTCTTTACAGAGGCCCCAACGAATAAGAACCAGGTTTTGTTTGCCGATTTTGACATGAAGCAAGCAGAGGTATTTTGGTATAGAAGATCAGAAGCTTACTCAAATCCGTTAACACCAACAGTTTCCTTGTTCAATAATTATTTTGGTGGTGGTATGGGCAGTATTGTCTTTCAAACTATTCGTGAATCAAAGGCCCTGGCTTATTCGACTTACGCATTCTATGGACAACCTTATAAGAAAGAAAATCATTATACCGTGGGAGCTTATGTCGGAACACAAGCCGATAAATTCAATGAAGCGATCAAAGGTATGAATGAGCTGTTGGATGTGTTGCCGGAAAGTGCGAAAGGTTTGGATATTGCAAAAGTAAGTTTGCAAAAATCTATCGCTAGTGAACGTGTGTTGAATGCATCTATTTTAAGCAGCTATCTAGCGGCGCAGCGTTTGGGTAACACAACCGATATCCGTAAGGCTGTTTATGAACAAGCACCTAAATTGACTTATGCTGACTTAAATATGTTCCATAAGAAAGAAATGAGCCAAAAACCTTATGTATATTGTATCGTAGCGAAGGAAGATAGCCTCAAACCAGAGGATCTTGCGAAGCTGGGTGAAGTGAAAAAACTTGACTTACAGGAATTGTTTGGTTATTAGTGTTTTTGCTAAGGTATGCCAAGCCTCAGGTGTCAGTGTTTTAAGCCCGTGGCTGATACGCTGTCGCCTCTTTCTTGGTGATACTTGATGAAAAATAGGCCTTCGATGAGATCGAAGGCCTATTTGCTTGATTATACTTCGGTTTTTATCATTCCGGATAAGCCTGTCTGCCATATCAAAGAATATAAAAACCGATGATGTATGTCGTGTGGGTTTTCTTTGGTCGGATGATATGCTTAAGGACTTATTAAAACCTTGCAATCTCCTCGATTTGCTCGCTGATAAACTGCAGGGTATCTTCTTTAAATAATTCGCCGTTCTCATTCAGTTCTTGTTGTACATTGGGAAGAAATATCTTGAGGGGCAATACGTGCATTCTGAGATAGTGACATATTCCGGTGAGGTGATCTATCCCACGCAGGTTGCCGTATCTGCCGGAAGATAATCCTACCAACGCAACTTTTTTGTGGTAAAAGCTGATTGGAAAGGTGCAGCAGTCAATAAAAAGTTTGAGTGCACCGGGGATGCTCCCATTGTATTCGGGAGCCACAAAAATAAACATATCAGCGGCACTAACCTTTTGCTGAATAGGTTCAAAAGCGGCACTTCTTTTTCCGTAAAGATCTGTTTCTAATATGGTTGCGGGGAGATCTGACAACGAAAAGATCTCGTTCTCAATAGATTTTCTATTAAGGAGTTGTTGGTAGCATTTTGCTATTTTTAACGTCTTACTATTAGGACGGTTTGTTCCGGATATTATTAAAATCATTGTGTTGTTGATACTTATAAAAAGCACTATTTCAAAGTGGATACATATCTTGATTTTTTGTATCTTAGCATCCTGAGGATATGTGCTTTTGATCAATCAAAAGTACGAAATATGCTGAATTTGTTAGGCTAATTTAAATTTAGCGTAAATATTTGGACAAATTGATCTTCAGGAAAGTGAAATGTAGTGTAAAATGACATTTTAATTAAGAAAGGTTTTCATTCAAGATGGGAAAAGTAATCGCAATCGCAAACCAAAAAGGAGGGGTCGGAAAAACCACAACGTCAATTAACTTGGCGGCTAGTTTGGCGGTTTTAGAATATAAAACATTGTTGGTGGATGCGGATCCTCAAGCAAACTCTACCTCCGGGATTGGTTTTGACCCTCGTACAATCAATGAAAGTATATATGAGTGCCTGGTAAACGATTTGAGCCCAAGAGATGCAATTCAGTCTACTGAAACACCTAATTTGGATCTTTTGCCTGCTCATATCGATTTGGTTGGTGCAGAGATTGAAATGATCAATATGCATGAAAGGGAGTACAAGATGAAAAAGATCTTGGATCAGGTGAAAGACGATTATGATTTTATTATTATCGACTGCTCTCCTTCCTTGGGGCTAATCACAATTAATGCACTTTCGGCATCTGATTCAGTCATTATACCGGTTCAGTGTGAATATTTTGCATTGGAGGGACTAGGTAAATTGCTGAACACAATTAAAATCGTTCAAAACCGTTTAAATACTAGTTTGGAGATTGAGGGTATTTTGTTGACGATGTATGATGTTCGTTTAAGACTCTCCAATCAGGTTGTCGAAGAAGTGAAAACGCATTTTACGGATTTAGTTTTTGAAACCATCATTCAACGTAATACCCGTTTAAGTGAAGCTCCTAGCTTTGGTATTTCTGTTATCATGCACGATGCTTCCTGTAAAGGGGCGATCAATTATTTGAATCTGGCGCGTGAAATATTGCAGAAAAACGGGCATCTTAATGAAATGAATACAACAGTAACCGCATAATATGGCAGCACATCAGCGTAAAACAGGGCTGGGAAGAGGTTTAGGTGCGCTATTAAACGATAGTGTAGAAGTTCCTGCTAAAAGTAACAATCAGCAAGTTGAGGAGGCACCACTTGTAACTCCTGCTACAGTAAAAGCAACGAAAGAAAATGGCAATATCAGCCACGTCCGGGTAGAAGAAATAGCTGTGAATCCATTTCAACCCCGTACAGAATTTGATCCAGTTGCGTTACAGGAATTATCCGAATCCATTATTTTACAGGGATTAATCCAACCGATTACCGTGCGTAAGATTTCGGATGGAAACTATCAATTGATCTCTGGGGAGCGACGTCTTCGGGCCTCAAGATTAGCGGGTATCACCGAAATTCCGGCGTATATCCGTACCGCCAATGATCAGCAAATGCTAGAAATGGCATTGATCGAAAATATTCAACGCGAAAACTTGAACGCCATTGAGGTGGCACTAAGTTTTCAGCGCATGATTGAAGAATGTAATTTAAAACAGGAGGAACTGGGTGAACGTGTGAGTAAAAACCGCTCAACGGTGACGAACTATTTACGTTTGTTGAAACTTCCACCGGTTATTCAGGCTGCAATACGTGATGGCGCTTTGACTATGGGGCACGCTCGTGCATTGATCAATATCGCAGAAGTAGATAAGCAGTTATATATCTTTAAATTGATTATCGACCAAGGGCTTTCCGTTAGAAAGGCTGAAGAGCTTGTACGTGAGCTCCAAAAAGGAGGTAAGAAAAAAGCAGGTAAGGATAAAGCTCCGATGTCCTTCCAATTGCAGAAAATTGAAGATGATCTAGCGTCGAAATTTTCGTCAAGGGTCAAATTGAATTTGAAGAGTACCAAAGGTAAAGGGGCGATTGAGATCCCTTTTGAATCGGAGGATGATTTAAGCCGTATTCTTGAACTTTTAGACTGGTAATATGACCAAGTTAATGAGTCTGTTCTTTGCCTTATTTGCTGTACTAATGGTACAAGGCCAGACTATCGATACAATCCCCAAAAAGCAGATTCAAACTGTCAAAACCGATAGTTTGAAACAAAAATCTGCACAAGATACTGTTAAGAAGGAGTCCCGAAAAGAACGGAAGAAACGTGAGAAGGAGGAAGCCAAGGCCAAGGAGAAAGTCGTGTTCAAAGATTCGACACGCTTGGCTATTGAAGCAAAGAATAGACAGGCCTGGAAGCGTTCCTTGGTATTACCGGGCTGGGGACAGTATACCAACGGTGGAGTGTGGTGGATTAAAGTCCCTGCAATATATGGTGGATTATTGTCGACTGTACTCGTATTTGATTTCAACAATAAGTATTACAAAGAACTTTTGGATGTGTTAAAAGCGAGGGAGGATGGAAGGGCAGAAGATCCTTTTTATCAAGGCCGTTCTCAGGAAGCGATTATTCGGGCAAAGGATAATGCACGGCGAAACCGCGATCTGATGGTCCTGCTGACACTTGGTGTGTATGGATTGAACGTTGCTGAGGCATATATTGATTCCATGTTAAAATATCGCTGGACTATTGGTGATGAGAAACCCAAAAAGACAGCTTTCTCTATTGGACCTACATTGATGGATGCAAGTCTGGCATCTGGATCGTATACTTTTAAACCTACAGTTGGATTAAAATTATCCATGAAATTCAATTAAAGACTTCCTGTCGGAGTTCGGATCGCGTACAATAGCGAAGAATTATGGCTTTATCAATCTTTAAATATGGGGCTTCCAATAAAAAATCGTTGTCAATCACGGTTTTGTGCCTGTTTTTCATTGGAATTTTTTAATTTTAAAAATAAACTATACTTTATTTTCTAGATATATGAATATCATTCTCTTGGGATATGGCAAAATGGGGCAGATTATCGAAAGGTATGCACTGAAAAGAGGCCATCAAATTTTTTTAGTCGTGGATGAAAATAATCGTCCGGGCTTGACAGTTGATGATATTAAGGGAGCTGATGTGGCTATCGATTTTAGCGTGCCTTCTGCTGCTATGGATAATATGAACCTTTGTTTGGAAGCCGGTGTACCTATTGTTGTGGGGACAACGGGTTGGTATGACCAATTAGAAAGTGTCAGGGAAAAATGTTTGGACCTAAATGGGACTATTTTATATGGTTCGAACTTTTCGATTGGAGTGAATGTGTTTTTCCATATCAATCGTATGTTGGCAAAAGCCTTACAACCTTATAAACAATATGATGTCCAAGTGGAAGAAATCCACCATATCCATAAATTGGATGCACCAAGTGGTACCGCAATTACTATCGCTGAGGGTATCTTGGACAATAGCGATGTAAAAACAAATTGGGTCAATACGGTTGTGGGTGAACAGGATGAAATTATTCCTAAACCACAGGAGCTACTTATAGAGAGTCATCGCATTGAAGAAGTTCCAGGTACGCATACCGTACTCTATAGCTCTGAAGTGGATCAGATAGAATTTAAACATACTGCGCATAGTCGTGATGGCTTTGCTTTGGGTGCGGTTGTCGCTGCTGAATGGTTAAATGGTAAGAAAGGATTCTATCAGGTGACAGAAATTTTTGATTTTAATAAATAGTACTAATTAATAGATTATGTGGTTAATTATCTTTGCGGTTTTAACAGCAATAGCGGGATATGGATTGTGGCAATTGTTTGTTAAAGCTGGCAGAAAAGGCTGGGAAGCGATCGTACCTTTTTATAGTCAATATATACAGGCAAAATTAACTGGAAGACCGACATGGTGGGTGGTATTATTGTTAATTCCTATCGTTAATATTTTTGTTTTCTATAATCTCTATCTTGACTTTATCCATTGTTTTGGTAAACGTCGTTTTTGGGAAAACGCTGCTGCTGTTTTAGTACCTTTTATTGTTTTGCCGATGTGGGCAAAGGATAATAACGTCCGTTTTCTGAACGGCTTGTATGCTAAAAATCTCAAGACTGCTGCACAAGAGGGTGTGGAATTGACTGAAGAGAAGCGTGCTGAAATTGAACAAGAGTCTTACAAAGAATACAAGATTAAATATCCGTATAAAAAATCTATGGTACGTGAATGGGCCGATGCAATTGTTTTTGCGACAGTAGCGGCGTCACTTATCCGTGGATTTTTAATTGAAGCCTATATGATCCCTACGGGATCAATGGAACGAACCTTATTGATCGGAGATTTTCTATTTGTCAGCAAATTGAATTACGGTCCCCGCGTCCCTAATACGCCGATTGCTTTTCCTTTTGCGCATCATACCATGCCAATAACGGGTGGAAAAGCTTACTCTGAGCTGATTGAGTTACCTTACAAACGTTTGCCTGGATTTCAAAAGATCGAACGAAATGATGTTGTTGTCTTTAATTTCCCGGCAGGTGACACTGTAGCGCTAGAAAATCAGAATGCAAGTTACTATGATCTTGTAAGAGCATATGGTTGGCAAACGGTGAACTCACAATTTACCATCCAAGCTCGGCCGATAGATAAACGTGAAAATTATATCAAGCGCTGTGTAGGCTTGCCAGGTGATAAAATTTCAATGAAGGATGCGAAATTGTTTGTCAATGACCAGCCCGGATTTGATCCACCGGAAAGCCAATTGGATTATATTGTATTGACTGACGGAACTCCGTTGAGCATGGATCGTCTGCGGGAGCTACGTATCGAAGCCGTAGGATCGGACCAACAGCCGGGCGTTTATCAATTGTTTATGACCAAGGATGAACTGGCACTGGTGAAATCGTGGTCAAATGTAAAAGAAATCAGAAGAAATCCAATCGGGGAGGGTGCTTATCCATACGATCCACAATATAAGTGGGATTTTGACAACTTCGGACCGATCTTAATTCCGAAAAAGGGTTGGACAGTTGCTTTGAATGCGCAGACTTTGCCAATCTATGAACGTGCTATCCGCGTTTATGAAAATAACAAACTCGAAAAACGCAGCGATGGTATCTATATTAACGATGTGAAAGCGGATAACTATACGTTCAAAATGGATTATTTCTGGATGATGGGAGATAACCGTCACAATTCTTTGGATTCGAGAGGTTGGGGATTTGTTCCTGAGGATCATATCGTGGGTAAAGCATTATTCACTTGGATGAGTTGGGATGATATTGGGTCAGGGCTTTCCAAAATCCGTTGGAACCGTATATTTAAAGGAATTCATTAAGACAGCAATGCCCCATTTATTTGGATATGGGACTTTGATAAAAAAAGAGGCTTTCTACAGAAAGCCTCTTTTTTTATCGTTCTTTTGGTACTTCCTCAGGTCTAACTATTTTAAACAGGCGAGATAACGTTTGATTGTCTCTTCGAGACCTAAGTACAACGCATCTGAAATTAAGGCATGGCCAATGCTTACTTCCAATAATTCAGGGATATGCTGATTGAAATACTGGAGATTATTTAAGTCCAGATCATGACCAGCATTCAGGCCTAATCCAACTTCGCGTGCTTTTAATGCAGCTTTGAAATAGGGTTTGATTGCTGTTTCTTTATTAAAACCATATTCGCTGGCAAAACCTTCCGTATACAACTCAATCCGATCAGTTCCGGTTTCGGCTGCAGCCTCAACCATGTCCTCAATGGGATCTACAAAGATAGAGACACGTATGCCGGCATCTTTGAACAGTTGGCACATATCCTTTAGATAGGCTTTATTTTTGATTGTATCCCAGCCGTGATTGGATGTCAATTGCCCTTCCGTATCAGGAACCAATGTTACCTGGGCGGGCTTGTTGGCTAATACGAGATCAATGAATTTCTGTTCCTGGCAATTACCTTCGATATTGAGCTCGGTCTGAATTTCTGCTTTTAGGTCAAATACATCCTGGTACCTGATATGTCTTTCATCGGGTCGTGGATGGACAGTGATACCTTGAGCGCCAAAACGTTCACAGGCCAATGCCGCAGCTACAAGATTGGGGTTGTTGCCGCCCCTGGAATTTCTGAGCGTTGCGATTTTATTGATATTTACTGAAAGTCTAGTCATTTTCCTGTATGTTATACTGTAAAAATACAAATAATATCTATTTTTTTTTAACTTGCATATATGGATGGAATCGATTATAGCTTGTTTAGTGGCTTTCGCCTATTGGACGTTATCGATATTATATTGGTAGCAATTATTATCTACTATATCTATAGTTTGATTCGGGGTACAATTGCGGTCAATATTCTGATTGGGGTTGCCTTATTCTACGGTGTATATATTGTTGTCAAACAGATGCATATGCGTCTGTTGACTGAAATATTTGGTGGATTTATATCTGTAGGATCTATTGCACTTATTGTTGTATTCCAGCAGGAAATTCGGCGCTTTTTGCTTCATGTGGGTAAAAATATATCGATGAAGCGAAAGAAAGTGTTCTGGTCTTTTCTGGGGAACAAGAAAGCAATACAGAAAGATCTGACTGATGATTTAAGACCTGTTGTCGAGGCCTGTAGAAGTATGTCCCGTACACGTACAGGAGCGCTATTGGTCTTTTCAAAATATTTTGACGAGGAATATTATCAGAGCAGTGGTGAGTATATTGATGCCCATATTTCAAAACGCCTAATCGAGAGTATATTCCATAAAAATAGTCCCCTCCATGATGGGGCGGTCGTGATTGTCGATTTTAAGATCATGACGGCTTCCTGTGTCTTGCCCCTATCGGATAGTGAGGATTTACCGCTGCAATTTGGTTTGCGGCACCGTGCTGCAATTGGTGTAACGGAAATCTCTGATGCCATAGCGGTCATTGTTTCCGAAGAAACTGGGGAGATCTCTTTTGCAAAGGACGGGAATGTGAACATGAATGTTTCACCGGAAGAACTGGAACAACTGCTAAAAGATGAGTTATAAAATAAAGTCGGCCAAGGTTAAGGACTCACTCCTTGTATATGGAGGATTTGAAATGAATAGCTGGGTCGACACGAATAAAATTAACGAAAAATGGGGTAGCCAATCTTTTGGCTACCCCATTTTCTTATCCGATTAGCACTGCGTTATTTTTTTGCCGCATTGATAATTTGTGTATTCAATTTGATGTATTCGCTATTTTTACCTTCAGTAGCTACCTCAACTCCTTTCGTAGCAGTTTCTATAGCACCTTTTTTATCACCGGCCTTTAATTGTGCTTTGGCTTTCCAATACAATACATGAGCTGCTTTTGGCTGAGCTTTGGCCGCTTCATCAAACCAGGTTAATGCTTGCTTATCATCTATATTATTGTTGAAATAGTATTGGGCAGCAGCGAAATAAGGTTTTTTATCGCTTTTCATTGCTTCTTCAATGGATGCGATTATTTTTACCCTTTGATTGACTTTAAGGTCAACTTTTATCGCCGTTTTTTCCCAGGCGAGACTTAATACAGCATCCGTCGGTGTCACATTATCGAAAGAGATCGTAAATGTTTCGATCGGGCTGCTTAAATTCTGTGGTTTAACCTTGAAACGAAGTGCGTCTTCGGATTGATTATAGGTGTAAGCACCCCATTGTTTGGTGTTCTTGCTAATAATAACAGTCCATTCAGTCTTATTAGGGATCGTGAACAATGCATATGTTCCTGCAGTTAGTGTATGTCCATTTAATGTGACATCACCTTCGAAGGTTAATGTTGTATTGGTATTGGCACCTGTGCGCCACACTTCATTATAAGGTACTAGGTCACCAAAGATCTTGCGGCCATTCATACTCGGACGGCTGTAATTAAGAATTACATTTTCAATCCCTAAGCCCTGAGTGATTGTTTGGGCGCTACTTGCTGCCGGTAGTTTTAACTGAGCAAAGGATTCGTTTGCAGTAAACATTAAAGCTGCTGCAAAGGCAATGGCAAAGAATTTCTTTTTCATTTGTTCGATAATTACTTTTTGAGCTTATCAGCTCGATTATTTATGACTAATAGCATTTTGTGAATTAATGGGCAATGCTCTTATTTTATCTGTAGCACTTCCGTATGCTTTGTAATTAGATGAATCGTAGTGTAACTGGATCCGGATTCATCTCTTAAAAATAGGAAGAATTTCACAGAAAAAGGGCATCTTTTTTAGATGCCCTTTCCTTATTACGATAATAATTCGTTTTGCTTTTAGTTTTCTTTTCCGATTTTGTGACCTTTGGCCGCAAAGAACAGGATATATAGATATGCTGGAACCATCGCAAAGAGAAATGCGTGTTGGAAATCAACATGCAAGGTGTCTTTTAAATAACCATAGATCAAAGGCCAGATTGCACCTCCGGCTATACCCATAATCATAATACCAGATCCTGTTTTTGTAAATCGTCCCAAGCCTTTGATACCCAATGGGAAAATTGCCGGCCACATCAATGAGTTTGCAACACCTAATAATGCAACAAAAATATAGGAAGTTAAGCCCGTAGAAAATGCGGAGATCGCGGTGAAGGTGATTCCAACAATTGTACAGATACGTAAAGCTGTCTGTTGTGATACAAATCTTGGAATAGAAATAATACCAATAAAATAACCAACTAACATACATACAAGGGTGAACGTTGTACCATATTTGACAAAAAATGGTGGCAAAGATAGTAATCTGCCATAAGTTCCGATGATATCTCCGGCCATCACTTCAACAGCGACACAGAAGAAAATAGCGAGAAATCCTAAAAATAGATGTGGGAACTGGAAGATGCTTGTCTTTTTTGTACCTGCGACAGCGGTTTCATCTGTTGTTTCTTCTTCCTTATTGACATCAACTTCGGGCATTTTTACCGCAAAGACCACGATTGCAAGAATCGCGACGCCAATGGCTACACCAATGTACGGACCATGAAGTCTTTCAGATAATTCAGCTAATAGTGCATCGTGCTCCGCACCCGCTTTGAGCGCTTTGATTTTGCTAGAAATACTGTCGTAATCTTTTAGTAATATGCTTCCCAAAACCACAGGAACAATCATACCAGCTGTTTTATTGAAAATACCCACAATAGAGATCCGTTGGGCAGCACTTTCTATGGGGCCGATGATACTGAGATAAGGATTAATAGCTGTTTGCAATAACGCCATACCTGAGGCCTGAACAAAGATAGCAACAAGGAAGAGCTGATAGCTCAGGCTGGATGCAGCCGGAATAATGATAAGTGCACCAATAATAATTAACACCAAACTAGCGACAAGACCATTTTTAAATCCTATTTTACCTAAAATCCAAGAACTCGGCAGCGCCAGAAAGAAATAGGCGATATACGATGCAAAAAGGATTAAAAATGCCTGGGTATCTGTTTCCAAATTGAATGCCAAGCGTACAAATGGAATCAGAGCCCCATTAGCCCAGGTAATATACCCCAGAATAAAAAATAATGCACAGCAAATAAGCATAGGAACTATTGCCGTTTTACCCGAATTAGGATTAGTGGTCATTTTTTTAATTATATTTAGTTAAGTTATCGTTCAAAGATTGGAAACCAATCAAAAAAACAGCTTTAAACAAACGATTGCATGCTATTTTTATTGATTTCTTAAATATCCATCTTACAAGACTACTTAATTTTCTTGAATATTGGAAATAAATAAAGGGGTATTTTAATAATTATTTGGCAAAAAAAAGAAGAATAAATTGTGAAAATTATTCTTCTTTAGCTGCAAATATTGTTGATTTCGAATTACATGGGGTTGATAAATCGAGTTAGCAAACTTTGTCTTATTTTGGTACAATGGCTACTGTAAGTCTTGAGATACAATTCAATTTATTGAAGCGGTCATACATTTTGATCTCCCAGATATGAGTTGATCTCCCAATATGAATTGGGCTGCATTTTGCAGTGATAATTCCACTGCTTACCGGTCTAATATGATTTGCATTAACTTCGAGCCCTACACCGCGGTATTTATCTGGGTCGACGACCAAATTGGACGCGATACTTCCTAAAGATTCTGCAAGCACTACCGAGGCACCACCGTGCAGAATACCATGAGGTTGTTTCACATTATCGGTGACGGGCATAGTTGCCATAATGCTGTCGTCGGTAATCTCCGTTGCCTTGATTTCCAATAAGCCAGAGAGGTATTTGTTAAAAAAAACATTTATTTCCTCAATGTTGTAAGGCTGAAACCAAATTTTTGACATCGTCTGAATTTAAATAGCGTTCCTGAATAATAATGCGGTGATGGTTGAGATGACCTGCGATTACATATAATATTGCTTTTACACTCGTCAGTCGTTCTGAGGCCATTCCTTTACGTTCTAATTCTGCGTCGTTAAAACTATTAAATAGCATCAGGTTTGCCTTACGAAGATAAGTAAACTCCTTGCTCAGACTTTCCAACGTGCGATCATTGTAACGGGAATATTGAATAAGGTAGTCTTGATCGTATCCAGCCAGTTCTTTGAGGTCATTGCGTGAAAAACGTAATGCACGGTAAGCCATGATACGCTCATTGTCAATGACATGCCCGACGACTTCTTTGATTGTCCATTTGTCTTCGGCATATCTAAAATTACCTCTTTCTTCCGGAATGGTATCCAAAAATGCTGGAAAGGAGAGTGTCTGTTCTTCCAATGCATCTAATACGTTATCAACTACAGTCTCAATATAGGGAGCGTAGACTGCCGGATATTCGTCAGATTTGAGTGGCTTCATATTTTAAGTTGCTTTTTAAGATTATTCGAAATGTTGTTCCTTTACCTATTTCAGATTCTTTAACAAAGATTTGTCCTTGATGATACCGCACCATTCGTTTGGTTAAGCTAAGGCCAAGTCCCCAACCTCTTTTCCGCGTTGTAAAACCTGGCTGGAAGACCGATTCAAAATTTGACCTTGGAATTCCTTTGCCCGTATCACTAATGTCTATAAAAATTTCTTCTTTCGCAATATTTTCTGAAATATTAACAGTTATCTTTCCCTCTGTGCCAATAGCATTTACTCCGTTTTTCAATAAATTTTCGATGATCCAATCAAAGAGCGGAATATTAAGTTTGGCCTCCACATGGGTATCTCCATTTAATTCGAACGTAATTTTATTACTGGTGCGTATCCGGAAATAATCGACATAATTTTTGATTACATCATAGAGGTTGTGGTTGGTCAGTACAGGTGTTGAACCTATCTTTGAAAAACGATCAGCGACGATCTCTAGTCTTTTAATATCGTTTTCCATTTCATTGAGCGTATCGTCCTCTTCAGCGTCAAATTTAATCCGAATCAGCTCCAGCCAACCCATTAATGAAGATATTGGGGTCCCCAATTGGTGGGCAGCCTCCTTTGTGAGCCCCACCCAGACAAGGTTTTGCTCGGATTTTCGTATGGAATTAAAAACCGTATAAGCAATGATCAGGAAGAGGGCTATCAACGATAGTTGAACATAAGGGAATACACGCAATTGTTGTAAAAACCAGGAGTCTTTATAGTAAACATGCCATTTCTGACCATTTTCCAATTCCAGCGTAATGGGCGGATGACTCTTCTTCATAAAGGCAAGTTGTTTTTGGAAATAAACTGGGTCATAGTCCAAGGCTTTTGTAACACTGTCGTTATGTATTGGTTTAATATTCGTCTTGGTGGAATCCAGATTGCGCCAAAAAATAATATCCTCTTTATCGTCGGTAATAATCGCAGGTAAATTTAAGCTATCCCTGACCGCGTAGATGAATGTAATAAATTCGTCGTCCACATCGGGCATCGTCATAATGTTTTTGGTACTCATTGCCCATACTTCGGCTTTGGAACGTTCGGCATGTGCAAGGTTGCGGACAAGGTAATTGGTATAAACCAATGAGGCGATGGCGATAATTGCCGCAAAGATGAGCAAAATAAATTTCCAGCGTTGTTGGCTTATCTGAGAGGGTTTCATGATTCTGTATTTTGTACTCTAGCGCAAATTAATGAATAAATGTCTGTTTTCTGCACTTTTATTTCAGCTTAAAACTCATCCTGTTATCCAAATCAAAAATTTTGTGGTAATTTTGCGGCATGAGTTCAGAAAGAAGAGTAAGAGTGCGATTTGCACCGAGTCCTACAGGTGGTCTGCACCTTGGGGGCGTACGTACAGCTTTGTTTAATTTTCTCTATGCACGTCAGCATCAGGGGGATTTTATTTTACGTGTCGAGGATACGGATCAAACTCGTTTTGTCCCGGGCGCCGAGGAATACATCAATGAATGTTTGGCCTGGTGTGGCCTGACTCCAGATGAAAGTCCGTTAAAAGGTGGCCCATATGGCCCTTACCGTCAAAGTGAACGAAAAGCTTCTTACCGCCAATATGCCGAACAGTTAATCAAGAATGGCTACGCTTATTATGCATTCGATACTGCAGAAGAGCTGGAAGAACAACGTAAGCTGCAACCTAACTTCCGTTATAGCCATGAAAATCGGTTACAATTGCGCAATTCTTTGAGCTTAAGTGAAACTGAAACGCAACAATTACTGGATGAAGCAACACCGCATACTATCCGGATAAAAATTCCGACAGACCAAACGGTGTCATTCACCGATATGATCCGTGGGAAAGTCGCCTTCGATACCAATATTGTGGATGATAAAGTGCTGCTTAAAGCTGACGGAATGCCAACGTATCACTTGGCTGTCGTTGTGGATGATAAAGCGATGGAGATATCACATGTCTTCCGTGGTGAAGAATGGTTACCTTCCGCACCTATTCATATTCTATTATGGGAATACCTTGGATGGGCTGATAGTATGCCACAATGGGCACATTTGCCACTTATCCTTAAACCTGATGGTAATGGAAAATTAAGTAAACGCGATGGTGACCGTTTAGGATTCCCGGTGTATGCCATGAATTGGACGGATGCTAAATCTGGTGATACAACCAAAGGCTTCCGTGAAATGGGCTTCTTGCCAGAAGCCTTTGTCAATATGCTTGGTGTATTGGGCTGGAATGATGGTACAGAACAAGAACTCTTCTCATTGGAGGAATTAATCCAAAAATTCAGTGTAGATCGCATTAGTAAAGCAGGTGCAAAATTTGATTTTGAGAAAGCAAAATGGTTCAATCATGAATGGATTAAACGTTCTTCGGAGGACGCGTTATTGCCTCAGATTAAGGAGGTGTTGACTCATCATCAAATAGTAGTTGAGGAAGATTATGTAAACCGTGTACTGGCAGCAGTAAAAGAGCGTTTAACCTTTGTCGAAGACTTTTGGGCTCAGGCTTCTTTCTTTTTTGTGCAGCCCGTTGAATATGACCTGAATGCCGTGAAGCCAAAATGGTCTGCGGAGAAAACCGTATTTTTTGAAAATATCATCGCGTCATTTGCAAGCTTTACCGCATGGAAAGCGACAGAACTCGAATCGTTTTTTAAAGAAGCTATTCAAAATTCAGGTATGAAGATGGGAGAACTGATGATGCCATTCCGGATTATGCTAGTGGGTGGTAAATTCGGACCTGATGTATTTCAGATCGTGGAATTACTCGGTCAAGCTGAGGTCATTGAACGTGTAAAAAAAGCACTTCAAGAATTCGATGCTTAAATACTGATAGAAATATTATATGAAAAAGCTGTTGCATGAATTGTCAACAGCTTTTTTTATAGATATGGAATTTTTAGCCGGATGAACAATGCTCGCACAGGGCCAAATAGGAAGATGATCGAGGTAATTACCGTTCCCAAGATCCCGAGATAGGTATAATCCCACAATTTCTTAGAAAAACGGATGTTTGGTTTAATTAAATTTCATTAGTGTTTATAAATCATCTTTATACGGTGCCTTTAACGCCTTTTAAGCTTTAAAAGTAAATATTTTTGATCTTATTGAAAATATATTTTTGTAATTTCATTTTCATTATTTATTTTTGGGATAACATTTGTGATACAGTGCTTTACATTGTGAAATGAGTGGTTGCTTTATTTTTGACTTAGCCAAGATTTTATTGTATGAAAAGGAAAGAACTGCTTTCTTTGTTTTTTGGTACCCTAGGGGGTCAATTGTGTACCGCCCAGACAAACACATTTCCAGCGACAGGAAATGTAGGGATAGGTACAACTACACCACAGAGCAAACTACAAATAGCGGGTGGACTATCGGTAAATGGTCGTAACGCAACGAATGGTGTAAACAATTTTGGGAATGGCATCCAGTTGATTGATCCCAGTCATACATCTATCATTTTTAATCCTGGGCAGACGACTCAACTGATGTTTGGTTTCCACACCAACGGCAATATGTACTGGAGCAACAATACTGCTTATACGATGTCGCTTTCAAAGGCTGGCGATCTTCGGGTGTTTAATACCTTAGCAGTCGGTTCTGATCTAAGAGCAGGCTACAAAATGTCTGTATCCGGTAAGTTAGCGGCCCAGGAAGTGCTCGTGACCACAAGTAATTGGCCTGATTATGTATTCAAACCAGACTATAAACTCCCAAGTCTTTCCGAAACAGAACAGTTTATAAATCAACATGGACATTTGCCGGAAGTACCTAAAGCTTCGGAGGTTGAGGTTAATGGAATTTCACTAGGGGAGATGAATAAGATTTTGTTGAAAAAAATCGAGGAGCTTACATTGCTTCTCATTGAACAAGAAAAGCAGCTTACCTCGCAACGGGATCAGATCAGTGAGATCAAAGAAAAACTATTAAGGAAATAATAAGTCGTTATGGATATGTTTGTCAATGACGCTTTAGTAGAGTTTTTCATTTAACAATATTATGTTGTTTTATGATAGCTAATTCTTGGCTGATATAACTAGATTTATGAAATTACAATTGGAAAGGAGTTTTAATTTGTCAATAACCAAAGATTATATGAAAAGGATAAATTTATTTATTTTAGTGTTTTTTTGCTCTCTGATGCAGGCTATAGGCCAGTATACTGTTAACACCCTAAATGAATATACTACGGTCAATACTAAATATACCAATTTCCCTATACTTCAGCAGGACGGGGTAGATCACTATTCTGGACGTCTCAAGCTTTCTTATAACCTTCTTAGTTCTTTTGGTAGTGACCCGTTGCTGAAAGTATTCCTTTCCTATAATGGCGGCGGGGTAAGAGTGCTGGAGGAGGCCAGTCGAGTGGGGCTGGGATGGAATTTATATAACCATCCGACAATTTCTCGCGAAATCCGGGGACTGAGTGATATAGATGCGCTAGTCGGGTCTACCTATAATGGTTATACCAATACGAATATTTCCGTGCCCACCTATAGCTCTTTTTTCTCCGACTCGCTACAACAGGCTTTCCAGTCCAATCGTTTTGAGCTATTCACTGATTTACGCAACCTGGGTATTTCAAATTGGGATACTGAGCCTGATATTTTTACACTAAATTTAGGAGAAAAAACGATAAAATTTGTTCTTCCTCAACGATGGGGGCGGAATATTTTTGAGGCAAAGCTAATTAATAAAGAAGATAAGACCAAAATTGTTTTTGATTGGACAAACAAGAGCTTTAATGTGTTGGATGACCTTGGAAATGAATATATTTTTGATATAAAAGATTATGCACTCAGTGTCGCGGCACACTCCGGTTATGGGCCAATGCATGACCAAAATAGTTTTCGGGTAACTACTGGATATGAGAACCCTGTTCTAACAACTTGGCATGCCAGTATTATTAGAAAAGTTAATAAGGAAGAAATCAAATATCGGTATCAGTTGGTAAATGCAAGTGAGACACCTTATGTCACTGAAAGCTATTCAAAAAATGCCTGTTTCGTGGGGGCTACCAATCAATATTTTACCGTTTCTTCCAAAAGTTATGGGACATTTCTTACCGAGCGTGAGATCCATCAGCTCGATGAAATCGAATTTCCGTTAGGGACAATAAAATTTCAATATTCTGACAGAATAGACCTGCCGCTAGGAAAAGGGGAAGCGCCATATATCACAAATTTGTGGCAGTTTTATCATTATAAAACAGCAACACTCCATGAGCAGAAATTGGAAAAGATATTATTGAAAGATCTTTCTGATAAAATAATTCATCAGGCTGCGTTTACTTACAGTTATTTTAACAAAAGTAAAATTTCTGCTACTGACAAAACTGAATTTTTGAGATTGAAATTAGACAAAATTGTAGTTGATGAAGAGGCATTTGCATTTACCTATTATAAGCCCGATTCGCTACCGAGTAAGTTGTCGCATTCAATTGACTACTATGGATTTAATAACGGAAGAAGCAATAACGGGCGGATTCCGGCTAACACGGTTAAATATTTCTGTTCCTCCGACGTCCATTGCGGTAGCTGCTCAAAAGATATAGCTTTTGATGTTTCAAATGATAAAACTATCTACGGAAACCGACGTCCCAGCCTTGACGCGGGAAAAATAGGTACGCTAGTTGACATTACGAATAATAAGGGACAACGCACGGAAGTCGATTACGAGCTGAACAATATTCTATATAATAACAGTGATTCGATCAACAGCGGTTATAATTTTAATATCAAAGAGGTTAAAGAATACGTCGCACTTTATGAATATAAACCTGCCCAAACGGAGGTGTTTTCCATAGATCCCGCTTCGTCCAGTAATCCTCTTATTTCCTATGAACGGATCTGCGGAGCCAATTTTGACAAACCCCAGGGAGAATCACACTATTATTGCGATATCAGTTATGAAGATCTTCAAAAAGTGGCTATGGAAGTTGTAAATGCTTCAACAGGAGCAGTTGTTAGCAAAATATATCATTATGATACTTTGCTTTCCTCTATTTACAATCTTCCAAAGGGTAAGTATTTCATCCGGTTCACATCGTTACATGATCCCTGGAATGTAATTTACAATCCGGGGTTTCCGAACGACAACAAAATCTATTATTTTGCTGCCAGAATCAAAATCAAGGAAAGAGATTTTGATATAAAAGATGGATGGATCAACGCTGAGATAGGAGGTCTACGAGTCAGGTCGTTGTCATATTATGATCAGACAGTTAAGCAATTGCAAAAGATATATAGTTACAATTTCTTCGACAACGGACAATCCTCGGGAAAACTTTCCCATCCATATGTTAATTTTAAAGACGAAATAACTGAAAGAGTAGAAATTGGCGAGCGTGGTGGCTGTACACCAGTCAGTTCAGTGATAAAGAACGTAGTTTTTAGTTCAGATCCGACCATATACGTTCCAAATGAGCAACCTATTGTTGGGTATTCAAATGTACGGGAAACGATTCTGGATAATAATGGTATGGCCAATGGTTATACTAATTATGTTTTCCATAATCTCAGAAATGAATATCAGAGAAAGACTGATGGCAGTTATAATCATAAATTCAACGGTGTCCCTGAAGATCCTTTTCAGTTGTGGTATAATTATTTCCCTTTAAAGAGCTATTTTCATATCAATGGAAAACTTAAATCCGCAACCACATTTGATGACAAGAATAAAAGGCTGGGGCAGGTTAACTATAATTATGAGAGCGAGAATTATAATTTATCGAAAGTCGTTGTAAACGGGGGGAGATTACGGGCTTCAAATTTTGAACAATATACATGCGATCCTGTCCCTGTGGTTGTTAGGTCTAAGCTGACCACATATCAACCCTATGTAATTTACGATATGACCAATCCCTTGTTGAAGCAAACAACGATTGATTACAGTTCGACTAATATTCAGAAAGAAGAAATCTGGAAATATAGAACACCAAGCTATAATCTTGAAAGTTATATTGTAAAAGGGTCGGATAGTAAAGACCGTACGGTCAAATATATATATCCCGGAGATCCAGAATCAGATGGCATGGGTTATGTAAATTCATTGCTTGAGAAAAATATGGTCAGGCAACCGTTAGTTACAACCATATTGAATGCTGGTCAGGAAGTATCAAGGGTTAATTTTACCTACGGCTTATTTCATAATAAATACTTAATGCCGAGTACTGAAATACACTACTCAAAAGGTAGTAATGTTTCCCAGCAGTTTACGTTTGATTACAGCTTAAAAAATGGTCGGGTTCAACGGATAGAGAAGACTAGCTCCATTCCGATAATCTATCTCTGGGGTTATAATGGGCAATATCCAATTGCCGAGATCAAAAATGCGACGTTTGCGGAGGTGACTGGTGCCCTTACACAGGCTGTTATGGATAATTTGAACCTGCCAAATGTCTCAGAAAACTCAATTGTATCTACTATGGCAAAACTGCGAAACAGCCTGCCAAAATCTATGATCACAAGTTATACCTACAAACCACTGGTGGGTATGACAAGTAAAACAGATCCGAGGGGAATAAAAGAGACCTATACATACGATGGTATGCAACGCCTGCAGGCTATTCTTGATCATCTGAATTATGTGAACAGGTCCTTTGACTATCATTACCGTTCCAACTAAGCGCGCAAAATTATGAAAAAACATATTTTAACGTTATTATCCATAGCCATTACGGGAATTTTACAAGGGCAGGTTCTTCCCAAAGATACAGTGCTCAGTGCATATACGGGACAGTCGAGTATACGTGCACTAAATAGTATCACGTTGAAGAACGGTTTTTCTATCCCAGCAGGCAGCAATGTTACCATCGGTATTGCAGCTTTTCCAAATCTTGTCAGTAAGCCTACAGCCGGTCAGAACTATATTCTGACCAGGACTTTTCGCAGCCCCGGTGTGACAATGGCGACATTGAATACCCAGCGTAGTATCGGCGATGAAAACCAGGTGATCCAATATTTTGACGGATTGGGGAGGCCGAGTCAGTCAATCCAGCTGATGGCCAGCCCTACCTATAAAGATATTGTACAGCATGTCGAATACGATGGCTATGGGCGGGAAAGTACGAAATTTTTACCACACGTAAAAAATTTGGTTGGTGACGGATCATTCAAGACTACAGCCAAGAATGATCAGTTGGCTTACTATGCGTCGACCAATACCTGGGATGCTGCGGTAGTAAAAACGCCAAACCCTTATGCTGTGACCGTTTTTGAGAACAGTCCGCTGAACCGTGTGAAAGAACAGGGAGCACCCGGGGCAGCCTGGCAGCCACTACCGGCTGCCGGTACGGGGCATACGGTAAAAACCGACTATGGCACGAATACGGCTACAGGACTTGATGTAGTGAAGCTGTGGACAGCGACCACCAGTGGGGCCACTGGTACCACAAATTATGCTGCTGGCAAACTCTACCGGACGACCGTAAGGGATGAGAATACGATAAATACTACGGCCCGTGCAGGCTCTATTGACGAATATAAAGATTTTGAAGACCGTGTGGTATTAAAACGTGTCTGGGAGAACGAGACCAAGGCGCTGAATACTTACTATGTGTACGATGACTTTGGCGACCTGCGCTATGTGATTCCACCTGCAGTCAGCGCAACAAGCTTTACCGAACTCGCTACAGATCCCAATTTTGACAATTATATCTATAGCTATAAATACGACGGGCGGCGCCGATTGGTAGAGAAGAAGATCCCGGGTAAGGGCTGGGAATACCTCGTGTACAACAAGAATGACCAGGTAGTCCTAAGCCAGGATGCAAATCAACGTGTCCGCAAGGAATGGACGTATAGCCGTTATGACGCTTTTGGCCGAGTCACTTCCTCCGGCCTTTATACAAACAATGTAAAAGTGACGCGTACAGATGTGAGCGGGCTTGTTGATGCTGCAACGGGTCCACTGTGGGAAACACGCACGGGGGCGGACTATCCTGCCCCGGCTACGACATTTCCACTGGTAGGGACAGGCATTACCATTATGCCACATATCGTCAATTACTACGATGACTATACGTTTGTAGGGGCTACTACGCTTCCAGCCAGTAATATTACAAAAAGTACAAAGATCAAGTCACTACAGACGGGGACTAGAATCTATAAGACCGACGGCACCCAGCCCCTGCTGACAGTGATGTACTACGATGACTACGGGCGCGTTATCCAGACGGCTTCCCAGAACCATCTTGAGGGCAAGGACTATGTAACCAATACCTATAATTTTCCGGGCGAGCTGCTGACCAGCACACGTGTTCACACACCCAAAACGGGTACAGCAACGACTATCGTTACTACGAATGATTATGACCATGTGGGGAGGCTGATTGCTACTAAGGAGAAGATCGGCGCGCAGGCCGAGGTCACATTGGCCTCCAATAGCTACAATGAGATCGGCCAGCTGAAGACAAAATATATGGGTAAGCTGGTAACCGAAGCCGGCTATGTGGATACAACAAGTTATACTTATAATGAACGGGGCTGGACCAAGAGGATTGCTTCAAAAAACTACACGCAGTCATTGATGTATCAGGATGGCGGTACGGTAAGGCAGTACAATGGTAATATCGCACAGTCGGTATGGCGTTTTACCCCTGGTGGCACCACAAGTACCTTTGAATATGGCTATGATAAGCTGAACCGGCTGACGAGCGGTATCAGCACACCAGCGGGAGCAGCAAGTATGTCCGAGGTGATTACGTATGATGATCTTGGTATGGGCAATATCAAAACGCTCAAACGGGACGCCCTAACTGCGACCACTTATACCTATACAGGCAATAAACTTACCGGTCTGAGCGGTGGATTGACAGGTAGTTATACCTACGATGCCAATGGTAACGCAAAGACCGACCGAATGGGTATGGCTTTCACGTACAATTATCTGAACCTTCCACAGACAGCCGTGAAAACCGGTACGAATGTAGCATTCTTATATGATGCCACAGGCCAGAAATTACAGAAAGTATCCAAGATAGGTACAACAACCATAGTGACTACTACTCGGGATTATATTGATGGTATTGAGTACAATAATGGCGTTATTGATATTATCCATAATCCAGTGGGCTATGCACTAAAAAGTGGTACAAACTATGTTTATCATTATAACCTGACGGATCACTTGGGCAATGTTCGGACAACGTTGAAACGCGGAACGAGTGCTACAGCTGTTGATGTCGTGCAGCGGGATAATTATTATCCGTTTGGCAAGCGCAAGGTTGTGGCTGGTGGAAATAATAAGTATCTTTATAATGGCAAGGAGATCCAGGGCGAGCTTGGAGACAGCTATGATTACGGCGCACGTTTTTACGATGCTGAAATCGGTAGGTGGAATGTGGTGGATCCGCTGGCGGAAGCTGCATTTGATCTATCTCCTTATCGTTATGGTTACAATAATCCAATTAAGTTTACAGATCCAACGGGTATGTTGGAAAGTACTCACACCGATGAAGAGGGTAATGTAATTGCTGTATATGACGACGGAGATTTAGGGGTCTATAAGCATGAAAAGAATGCCGACGGAAAATCCGTAACGAGAGCTCAACTTGATAAAAGGCATAAAAAAGACACTTCTGCTGGTGGTGAAAAAATGGGAGAAACCGAGTTTTGGGATGAGTTTATAGCGCCAGGTGATACAGAGGGCTCCGGACGTATTATATTCGACCCGCTAAATGATGCTTCTAATAAAAATGCTCTTATTAGCGTAAAGAATTGGGATGAAGTTATAGCTGATCGTAATAAGGCGGCCAATAATCAAGACCTTACGGTAACTATGGCGCAATCTAAATTAAATCAGCCTCTGGATATCAAGCATAATATCAATTATGCACCCTATGGTCCAATGACCGGACGTTTATTAAACGGTAAGTATGCAACAGCTCGTTCTGCTGGTAATTTTTTAGCAGGACTAAATGGTGTGACAGGAACTTTGCAGGGCTTTAAAATTAGTGGATTGACCTATATGAAGCTGGCGGGAGCTTATCAGCAAGGACAACTGTCGATGAAAAATATTGGTTTGATAATGATGTTTGGAAAATCCTTTGGTCCAGCCCCATACTATGGTGAAGAATCTTATTCTGGTCGTCGAATCTTACAAGGTATTAATTATGGAACAAAGAAATAATAAAACATTGTTTAGCTTGATTACTATATTGATGCTATTATTCGGTAGTTGTGATGGTGTTGATGATACTCTTCATACTAAAGAACTTGTGTCAAGCACTGGTGAAAAAGTTTATATAAATACACTTAATTGGGGTGTTACGGATGACAATCAATATACAGTCATCGCAAAGGATAAAAATAGACTTAAAACAAGATCCGATACGTTGAACACGATGAAGGGACTCTCCCCATTTGTATATAGGTTTCATCGAGATACGCTGTCTTTTTTTTATCTTAAATGGAAGGAAGTTAAAGTTTCGGATAGTTTACAATCTATAAAATTAGCTTACTATCCATTAGATAATAAGGAATATATGCGTTTACTTAATAAGGCTGGTAAAAAAGAAGATGGTTATAGTCTCGTTCCTTAATTGGCTTGTGATATGTAATATAAAACAACAACGCCCAATCCGATAAGATTGGGCGTTGTTGTTTTATTTGAGTATTGCCTGCATCTTGCTTTTGGCGAGGAATGCATCTAGTAAGGCAAATACGTGCTCCTTTTCACTCTCGCTGAGCTTTTCAATATCCTGAAACCTTTCCACTGTTCTACGGTCAAAGGCCATATCGCTGGTCTCCCCGGCGAGATAATCCAGTGTGACACCAAAAGCCTTGGCAATCTTCTTTGCTGCATCGAGTGAGGGCACAGCTTCCCCACGTTCGTACTTGCCGTCCATCTCGCGGGATACGCCGCTGTTTGTGACCAGCTGAGACTGTGACCAGTCTTTTCCCTTTCTCGATGTTATGATGATTTTGCCTGTTTCCATAGCCTGTAATACCTAAAAAGTTTTCAATAGAAAGGTGGTTTCTATTTTGATCTCTCTAAAAGTGCATTATATTTCTCAAGTAGATCGTAATATTTTTGTTTCCAATATTCTAACGTTTGGCTATCATCCAATTGATTTGGGAGACGTTCATTAAAGTATTCTTTCATCTCGGGAATTTCATTTTTGAAGTCCTGATTTAGAGCTCTTCCATACTTTTCTAAGATTTCAAAACTTAGATCAGGTTTAATAATATGAGAATAATAGGTGATTCTTTGATAACCTGCTCTATTTGCAACGATCTTTACAGATAATCCAGACCGAGTTACTGCTTCCTGTAATATCTTTCCTCTATCAATGTTTTGTTTAGCCATAGGTAAATAAGGCATTTTTTGATAACCAAAGAAATAACTAATATGTATATAAAATATACATTAATGTTTGTTTTTAGATTTATTTATGTATATTTGAATGTTTGATGTGTATTTATAATATACATCTTGAAATAAATGATGCTTGTTGCATCAAAAGCTTTACAATATTTACTTGGACCTCCCTAGCAAGCTTATGGCCAAGTAATCGAGTGAAGCCCGCTTTTGGATTTGTATTTATTTTAATATAAATTTGAGCGGGCGCTCACTTGCTATGGCCAAACATGCTAGGGAGGTGTATAGTGAGAAGAGGCCCGCTTTTTACTCCTTTCTCACTGCGATTTGATATGAATTATTAATATAATCATGAATATTTGCAGAACAGTGAAACAACAGTTTACAAACGTTAAAAGACCAGCGGAGTAGCTCCGCTGGACTAGCCAACTATGAATTTGGCCCTTTAGCCATGGACAACGTGTCGTCAATTATATAACCTTGTGAAATACCATCCAAACGTTCGTCTGGCTCCCCAATGAATCAATTTATTATTTACGTGACCTGAGCCAGGCTTAGGAAAGGTATAGTCCGATCACGGTCGGACAGGGAAGATATTGTGCTGAGGTCACTCCTTTAAACACCTAAAAAATGAACGTTTTTTTTAGGGCGGGAGAGCTCTTGCCCAATTTCAGAATACAATTCATATATAGTGCCCTACTATCTGTCCTATGTTTTTCTATGTTTAGTTTATCGGCCCAGACGCCCCGCCAGGACAGCGGGGCGGAAAGGCTACAGGAAATCGCCGCCTTAAAGATAGGGGATACCATTCCTGAGTCGCTCTGGCACAGACCGCTACAGGTGGTGAACCATCCGTCAGGAAAGCAGCAGATCACCCTAAATGATTATCGGAGTAAAAAGCTGATCATCCTGGACTTCTGGGCGACATGGTGCGGACCATGTTTAAAAAGCTTTCCAAAACTGGATTCTTTGCAGGCAGACTTTAAAGATGATCTGGCTATTCTGCTGGTCAATGGCAAAGGATCAAGGGATACCCCACAGCGGATAAAAAATGTACTGAGCAAAAGGGTCAATCCGATTCAGATGCCCTCTATTATCAATGATACAGTATTAACAAAATTATTTCCTCCCCAATCGTTGACATACTCGGTGTGGATCAGGGATGGCAAAGTATTTGGCCTGACACTGAGTGATAAAATAACCAAAAATAGCCTTTCCGATGCAATAGCAGGCATCTCCGATAGCATTTCTCAAAATCCTGGTGCCGCTGCTCTTGCAGAAAAGAATCAATTTGCTTCGGCGCTATCCGAAGATGATTCCAGCTATATCTATCGCTCACTTCTGCGCGGCTATAATGGACAGCCGACCCGCAAGTCCATTGTTATACAGGATAGCAGCGGGAATGTTAACCGGATTGTCTTTACCAATTGCCCTATTCTGGACTTCTATAAGCTGGCCTATTATCCCACACTTGCATCCTATGGTCCTGCGCGAACACTATTACATGTTAAAGATCCTGATCGGCTCCATGTGCCTGAAGATCTGACAGTCGCCAAGGGATGGATGGAACAGCATACACTTAACTATCTGGCGACTTTTCCAGCCCGCTCAAATCAGGAGGCGATTAAACTCTTCAAAGCCGATATAGACCGTTATTTTGGCTATCGGTTGGAGTTTACAGAAAGAGAAATCAGCTGCTGGATCATCACCACCAACGATCCAAGGAAAATTACGGAATTTCCTGCAGATCTGCCCCGGGAAACCAATCTATCGGATGATACCGGTCTGCCTGGCTTTGTACAAAACTATCCCTTTAGTTCCCTTGTAGGCCAGCTAGAGCGGATGTACGAGGAGCCCTTTATCGACGAAACCCGGATCAGTAAGCCCGTATCGATGAACCTACCTACTGATCTAAGGGATATAGCACAGCTGAAAAGGTCCTTTGAAAAGCAGGGACTGCGGCTGGTCAAGGAAATCAGAAAAATTGAAGTGGCCATTATCACTGATCCTAAAACAACCAACTAATGAAACATTTTTTATGCCTATTGATTTTAAGCCTGGTCCCTAATCTTGTATGGGGACAAGTAGTCACCGGACTGGTGACAGACGGACAGAAACAGCCGATAGCGGCGGCATCTGTCGCATTGGCCGGAACGCGTACTATGACCAGCACCGACAGTCGTGGACGATTTTCGATCACCATCGATGCGGCGCTGAAGGATGCAAAATTGCGCATCACTGCCATGGGCTTTCAGCCGCAGATGGTATCTGTAAATGATCGTATCAATTTATCCATTGTACTGGTAGCAAGTACAAGCCTACTGGATGAAGTACAGGTGATCGCCTACGGAACTACCTCGCAGCGATTCAATGTGGGGTCGGTCGCCAAATTAAAGGCCGAAGATATCGCAAGGCAGCCGATATCAAATCCGTTGGAGGCCCTGCAGGGAAGGGTGGCGGGGCTGACCATAAGTGCAACGAGCGGACTGCCGGGATCCTCCTTTAAAATCCAGGTCAGGGGACAGAACACCCTGCCAAAAGCACCCGCCGCATTCGGCTCTCCGGTACCAATGGACAATCCGCTGATCGTAATTGACGGCATTCCCTTTGCCCCGCAGAATGAAAATATAAATCAGTTCGGATCCCTGGCTTCTCCAGGCAATATCACGCTGCTCAATAACCAGCTGGGTGGATTCAGTCCGCTCAATAGCCTGAATCCATCCGATATCGAAAGTATCGAGGTGCTCAAAGATGCGGATGCCACTGCTATCTATGGCTCCAGGGGCGGAAACGGCGTGATCCTGATCACGACCAAAAAGGGGACGGGCGGCAGGACGTGGTTTGATATGGATGTCCGTCAGGGTGTTTCCTTTATGGGAAAGACTATGCGGATGATGAATACCGGGGAATATCTGACGATGCGCAGGGAAGCTATCAGCAATGATGGGCTCTCGCCAAACCTTATGCTGTGGGATAACGCCTTTGCGCCTGATCTGCTAGCCTTTGATCCTGATAAGTATACAGACTGGAAGGATTATTTCCTTGGAAAATCGGCCAGTAATACGGCTTTCACCGGTGCGCTGAGCGGTGGCTCGCAAAATACAAATTTTAGGCTGGGGCTTGGGCTCAATAGGACATCTTACATCTTTCCGGGCGACTTTGCGGATAAAAGGATGTCATTTTCCTCAAACCTGCACCACAATTCCGAAAATAAGAAGTTCAGCCTGGACCTGTCGACAACTTATTCTTATGGAAAGAACAATTCTGCGGGCAATGCCAACCTGCTCACGGCTTATAGGCTGGACCCGAATTTCCCGGACCTGACCGATGCAGACGGAAACCTCAGGTGGGACTATAACGGTATACAACTGGGAATGGGAATCCCCGACAACCCGATTTCGTACCTGCGCAATACTTACCAGATGAAAAACACCCTGCTGAACAGCAACCTGTTATTGGCTTACAAGCTTACGGACGGGCTGACCCTGCGGTCTAGTTTTGGTTATAATGCGTTTAATGGGGATGAATATGCGGGCAACCCCTTTATGGCGCAGAACCCCTATCTGAGCCCCGAGGCGACATCCTCCTTTGGGAAAAACAGCTATGGGACGCTGATCGCCGAACCACAGCTGGAATTTAAAAAGACAGCCGGCAAAAATGCCTTTGAGTTTCTCCTGGGCGGTTCCTACCAACACAACACAAATGAACGCGAACAGATCACCGGTCGTGGGTATACCCATGATGGACTGATCAGCTCCATCAATGGCGCCCGAAACCGTTATGCGACGGATGCCTATAGCGAATATAAATACGTAGGGGCATTTGGTAGACTCAACTATAAATATCACAACAGGTATATCGCTAACATGAGCGTTCGCAGGGATGGCTCCAGCAGGTTCGGCCCTGGTAAACGTTTTGGCAACTTCGGGTCTGTCGGTCTGGGCTGGATATTTTCGGAAGAGGATGTTGTGAAAAATAGGCTGGGCTTTTTGAGCTACGGAAAGCTCAGGGCGAGCTACGGTGTGGCGGGAAGTGATGCCACGGGTGATTATCAGTATATTTCCCGATGGGGAACTTCAAGTTACCCCTACGAGGGGGTGGTAGGTTTGCAGCCGCTAAACCTGTTTAATGCCGATCTGAGCTGGGCCTCGACAAAAAAACTTGAACTCGGACTGGAACTGGGATTTATGGATGATAGATTGCTTGTCAGTTCATCCTATTATCGGAACCGCTCAAGCAATCAGTTGCTCAGCTACTACCTACCCTCGCAGACCGGATTTTCCAGCGTGGCAGAAAACTGGGACGCTACAGTTCAAAATTCGGGACTTGAGTTCACGGTTCAGAGCAAGAATATCACAGGAGGAAAATTCTCTTGGAACACCTCTTTCAACCTGAGCCTGCCAAGGAACAGACTACTGGCCTTTCCTGGATTGGAGACCTCCAGCTATGCAACTAGGTATATGATCGGAAAGCCACTGAATGCCATTTACGCCTTCCGGTATAATGGTATCAATCCGGAAACAGGAATATTCGAGTTCAACAGTGCAGGGGGAGAGCTGACCAGTAATCCACTGCGGCCTTCGGGAACAAGTTTTAAGGATTTTGGTTATATCGGCACCACCGATCCGGTTTATTTCGGTGGGCTCCAGAATACGCTGAGCTATAAAAATTTTCAGCTGGACCTCTTTGTGGAATTCAAAAAGCAGACGGGCTCCAATTATCTTAAGCAGGTCTATAATGGGGCTGTAGGCCAGGAGTACAATCTGCCGGCAGCCATGCTGGACCGTTGGCAGAAGCCCGGAGACCTAGCGGAATTCCAGCGTTATACAACAACTTTTGGCAGTGATGTATTCAAGGCGGGACAGAATTACGCGCTTTCGGATGCGGTGTATTCGGATGCATCGTACATCCGTTTTAAAACGCTTAATGTGTCATACACTTTTGATAAGAAAATGGCAGAAGCGCTCCGGCTCAGCGTACTGCGGATCTATGGCTCCGCCCAGAATCTATTTACAATAACGAACTATCTGGGGAATGATCCTGAGACCCAGGGCTTATATACGGTTCCTGTATTAAAGACCTTTGTGCTGGGGTTACAATTGTCCCTTTAAGATAGCTTATAGACGCAATAAATAATTTGTAATGATGAAAAAGTTTTTAATAATAATTTTGTTCTACGCACAGCTGATGCTACTTTGCTCCTGTGAGAAGATGATCGAAATCGGACTCCCCAGGAATGAACTGACGGAAGAAAAAGTATTTAGCGACAGTATCTCGGCAAATGCCGCGCTGGTCGGAATATATGACAAGATCCAGGGCGGGCTTGGCTTCCTGTCGGGGTCGATGACGATCTATCCCGGCATGTCTGCGGATGAACTCATGCAGCAGGCCAATAATGAAAATACGCAGTTCCGGCAAAATACGCTGATGGCTGAAAACGGTACGATAGATGTGCTGTGGACATCAGCCTACGCACATATCTATAGCCTGAATGCCAGTATTGAGGGATTGGAAAAGAGTAACAGCCTGAGCGCGTCGCTACGGTCCGGGTTGACGGCCGAGGCATTGTGCCTGCGATCGCTGCTCTATTTTTATCTGATCAATCTCTATGGGCCAGTTCCTCTGGTGCTGGCCACGGATTATGGGGCAAACAGAGTTCTTCCGCGGAGTTCAGAAGCTGATATTTACGAAAGGATTATCCAAGACCTCCAGTGGGCAAAGACAAGATTACCAGGTGTCTCCGCTTCAAACCTGCGCACTGATCGGTTTTTTGCTTCGGCCTTGCTTGCCCGGGTATTTCTTTTTACCAAAAGGTACAGGGAGGCTGCCGATGAAGCGGCAGAAATCATCGAAAAAGGGCCGTTTAAATTGGCAGAAACACCTGAAAAAGTTTTTGACGGTGGGAGCAGGGAGCTTATTTCCGTGTTATCAACCGTATATCCGGGCAGGGCGACATGGGAAGGTTTTACCTTCATTCCCTCTTCGGTCTCGAGTATACCGGCCTACATGATTAATCCGCCACTTTTGGCTGCATTCGAAGAAAACGACCTGCGTGGGCAGCAGTGGATCCGTATGCGTGAAATTAATGGCACAAGGTATGCCTATCCCTATAAATACCAGACCAGGGATGTGATCGGCAATGCCCGTGCAGAGCACTATGCAGTGCTGCGGCTTGCGGAGCAGTACCTGATCAGGGCCGAAGCCAACTTGAGGCTGGGGAATACGGAAGCGGTTTTTAATGATCTGGATGTAGTCAGAAAGCGCGCTGGGCTCAGTATCCTGAAACGGGAGATGAGCGAAGAAGAACTGTTTTTGGAAATCGAGAAACAGAAGCGGCTCGAGTTTTTTTGCGAATGGGGACACCGCTGGTTTGACCTGAAACGCACAGGGAGGATTGACGCTGTTATAGCTGCCCAAAAGCCCGGCTGGAGTTCGGATGCTGCTTTATACCCGATACCCCGCACACAGATCGAACGGAATGCTTTTTTGACCCAGAATAAAGGCTACTAGATTGATAAGGGAGTGACAGGTCTAAAAACACAACGGCAATTTTCAGATCGAAAATTGCCGTTGCTTCGATGCTTCAACACCTGCGCTTAATTTTTGGTTATATGGGGCGCAGAAGGATTAGGCGTCTGTGAAGTACCGGAAAGGACGTAGCTGCTGCCGCTTGCTGTTGTCTGCCCCGGCAGGAAACCTGAAACGCACTGATTGTTGCTGCCTGTCGGACAATCATCCGAGGGTGGAGTAGCAGAAGTCCTTATATAAACCGCATCACTCGATGAAACGGGATTACCGGGCGAGTAATTGCTGGTAATCCTGAACCATCGGTATTCCATTTGTTTCGGCGCTTTAGCTGCTCCATCTTTTTTTTCAATGGCGTTTACAATGAAGAAACTCCCTAATAATAATGTCAATGCTGATACACCAGCAATGATTTTTGATTTTAATGTTTTCATGATTTTTGTTTTAAAATGTTATTTTTTTCTATGTTTTTATTTGCATCCTGTTTTACCTCATGTATGCATCTGAGGGATCCTGTATAATGACCGGCCAGCTTCCTGGAAGCCAGTCAGGCGGGTGATTGCTGTTATCTATATTGCTATTACAAATTTAGATTAGGCCTTTTTTCTAAACTTGTGCCATTGATACAACTATTCACTTTTTTTTAGATTTTTTTCCATATAGCGCTTGGCCTTGTAATATTCTCTATTATTTGTAATGCCAAGAAATGCTTTTTTCTGATCTACGGTCAATAGCTTGATCAATTGTGGACGATAGAAGTTTAAGTCATGGAGCCGCTCTTCTGTCCGCAGCGCATGAATGGTATGCTGGTGACGCAAAGCATGGTTTAGCTTGTGCTGGGTAAGGATATGATATACGGATTTTAGACATGGAAATGTTTCGACCATGTCCTTACAATATTGAAACCTGATTTCTGCCGTTATAAGGTCTGATCGAGAGGGGGTGGTATTCAGTCCAGTGGATTGGACATTTCCTGTTCGTGCGATGATGCTATATGATGCTGCCAAGTGATTTCATGAAGCACTGATAATGTATCCGGGCTTGCTAAGGCAAATTAAATAGACATCATTTAGCTACCTTTATGTTTCATTGTTCTTAGTCCCCGCCTAGTAGAATTGCTTTCTGTTTTCTCTTGGATCTGTTTGCCGCGCAAATAATTGCTTCGGTGCTCCATATATTTTCTTGCTTTGCGGATGCAATACGATAAGTGGTCGGTGCAATCGTACACGTCATAAACTGTTTTGTTTCAGGGGTTGGAACAACGTTTGAGTGCACGTAATCGTTTTCTTACGTTCAGCAAGATTTTTAGTTTACAGAAAGGGTAAATTACACAGCCGCTGATTTGACGTAATCGCTTTGATTGATCGCGATACCGCTATCCAATGATTTAAAGAGGATGCTCAAGATAATGTGTCAGGTTGCGATGCGTTTTCTACGTTTACCCATAAAGGTTCAGCACCGTTGGACTCTTTTACGGTCCGGATCCGGTTGATTGCGTCCAGGCAGGAAGCAGATCCCAAATGAAGATATTGCGTAGGTTTCCTTGATAAGGACGCTCTTAAAAATGTATTTTGTAATATAACTATGAATATTTACTTTCATTGAACAATAGCTTCAAGAAAAGGTCGTGGCAAAGAGCTTAAAAGCAGAAATGGAGATTATAGTAAACATCCATTTTTAAATTTTTCTCCCGACCCGATGAAAGGTGAGCAGTGGAAAGATATACCAGGGCTGGACGGCTCCTATAGGAGTTAAGTACACCAATGACTATTTGGAGTAATCTGGGATCAAATTGAAGTGCGGGGGGCTAGCTATAGATATGGAATTTTTAGCCGGATGAACAATGCTCGCACAGGGCCAAATAGGAAGATGATCGAGGTAATTACCGTTCCCAAGATCCCGAGATAGGTAAAGATTTCCATATTGCTGACCAGGGAGGCTTGTTGGCTCAGTGTTGTTTGAAGGCTTTTACCAGCAAGGCTATTAGCCAGCTGATCACCATATGTACCAATGTGTTTTTCTACCAATGCGTTCCAATAAGAAGTCGTGATCGGACTCCCGGTGTTTAATTGCTGTTCAAGTTGTGTAAAATGTTTCTGATTGAGCGTGTAACTGAGGTTCTGAAGTAATGCAAAACCAATATTGGTGCTCCAGAACCGAACAGTTGTCCCCATTAAACCTGCGTTATTGGCATGATGGGAGGCAACCCCTGTAATGATATAGATCACAAGGGGAGTGAAAAGCCAACCCTGTCCGATTCCCTGTATAAATAACGGAATCCCTATTGTCCAAATGGTCGTATCCGGATAGAACGTAGGAACAAATAAAAAACAGGATGCTGTCAATAGCAAAAAACCTGAACCGAAAATGTATTTTGATGATACATTCCGCAATAATAGCAGACCCGAGCTTCCGATTCCCACCATTGTACCCAATACATTAATGTACTGGATGTCGATAATGTAATGCCAAGGCCATTGCCAAACATTAGCCATGACGGTATAGACATTGTTGAGACTGCTCCGGATGATATAAAACAGAAAAAATAGGGTGACACCAATAATAACATTTTGATACCGCAAAATTTCAAAATGAAATAGAGGACGTTTTACAAGCTGTTGTTTGATGACAAAGAGTGCTCCGAAAATAAGGGAAAGTGCCAAATTAAGGGTAATGGTAGTCTGTTCAAACCAATAATATTTACGCCCGTAAATCAGCACATATGCACCACAGCTTAATGACAACAACAGGAAGAGACAGCTGGCCAGGTCTAATTGATAAAGCGGGAATTTTTTGCTTAATCTTTTATTATTCAATAATAAGAGGGCTATAGCGATCACCATCAAATGCCAGTAGAGTACAATGTGGATCATATCTTCCCAACCATAGTCCATGATACTTTCTTTTAGAAGGGATGTTGTAAGTGTTCCTCCAGTCAACATAAAGGTGTATAGGAAAAAATATGCTATTGTTCGGCTTTTGGAATGTTTGATCTGCATCATCAACAAGGGCAGAAAACAGGCTCCTTCCAGCACACAAAAAATACCTTCCAGTACTCTTAGTACAGCGATGAGTAGTGGATCTCTGGTTAAAGAGATAGCCAGGAGAATGAGGATGGATATTGTACAGCTCAATAGAATGTATGTCCTCACCCTAAAGAAGGCAAACAGCCGTTGAAATAGCAATAGTGCTACAACGATAGCGCCATACATCAACGAAAGAAAATACTGTATATCTTCCATTTCGACCGCTAATGCGGAGGCGGTAAAAGCTGTATTGGAATGAAAAAGGGACATTAACATGAGGTGTGGAAACATCGCCAAAATCATTAGGGGTAGTTTAATCCATTCGGGAACCCACTTATAATATAAAGATGTATTTGAACTCATGAATAATTAAGATTGGTGGACAGCATGAACAACAACATTCATTCCGGCACGTAATTTTGTTAAATCCTGCTGTGGAGAAAATATAATTTTGATTGGGATGCGCTGTTCTATTTTAACGAAATTCCCGGTCGCATTATCCTGGGGTATAACCGAAAATTTAGAACCAGAGGCTGGAGAAAACGAATGAATGATACCTTTGAGATGTAAATTTGGAAAGGCATCTACCTGTATGTTTACTTCGGTACCTTCTGCGAGATCCGTTAGTTGGGTCTCTCTAAAATTGGCATTGATCCATTTTTCTTCACTGACAACATTGACTAACGTTTGACCTTCTTTAACAAATTGTCCTGGTTGGATCGTTCTTTTCCCGACAAAGCCGTCGTAAGGTGCAGTCACAACGGTATACGAAAGGAATACCTCGGCATTGTTTTTTGCTGCTTTCTTGACAGCTATATTAGCTCTGGCAGGAAGCTCATTTGCTTTTTCTTTGCTTGTATTTAATTGTGCGGAGTTGTATTCTTCCTGTATGGCATCGAGCTGTGCCAGAGAGATTTCATATGCCGCCTTGGCATTATCGTATTGCTGTTTGGTTGCGGCGTCGGCTTCGAACAAATTCGTGAATCGTCTGTAGTCTTGCTCGGTTTGCCATACGCTTACTTTCGCTGCTTCTAATCTTGCCTTTTGGACAGCAATGCTATTGGCGATGACACGAGCATTTTGGTTAATGACTTCTGCGTTCCGTTGACTGCTTCGAAGTTCAGCATCCGCCATATCTACTTTGGTCTGATATTCGCTGGCGTCTATAATCAACAGGGTGTCGCCCTGATGTACATATTTATTTTCTTCAAATCGAACTGCCTTCACAAAACCTGATATCCGACTTGCTACCGGTGTAACATACTGATCAACCTGGGCATCGTTTGTCGTTACATGCTGGCTGGTAAATAATAAATGTTTGATTAAGATTCCAAATCCGACCATGAGCAAGGCCATTGCAAAGGCAACTAAAACTTTATTAAATCCTTTTGTTTTCTCTTTATTGTCTTGTTTATTCATTGTTTTTGTATATGAATATTTTATTGCTTTTCCATGTAGTCTCCTATTGTTCTGTCTGTAATTGTATGGAATATCTGTACTTACATTGATGTTAAACATCAAATTCCGCGATTGCATACAAATTTTTATTGAATCGTGATCGCTCGGATACCTGTATATTATTCAACTGGGGAGCAAGGAATAAAACTTTGCACAAAGATACCGTTGTAGGGGGAGTTTAGTTTTGTATAGTCGGACGGATATCTGTTCATTTGCGCCATATAGAAAAAAAAGCATAATTTTGTATCATGGAACCAGCACAACTAGCTGCTATTGATGATGATCAAAACGACTTTTATGTGTGTCATACCCATGTAGATCGGATTGATCCCCGCGAATATATCCATCGGAAAGCACGATTACTTTATGCTGACGGTGGTATTGTACATGTATTTACAGCGACGAAGCACTGGTACTTACCAGGACGATTTTATATGTGGATTCCTGCGGGTACTGCTTATCATCTGGAAAGTTCCAGTTCCCGTATTCACTTATATAGTTTTTACTTTAAAGAAGAAAAAGAAGTCCACCCCAGTCTTTTAACTCCCAATATATTTTTGAGCAATGATTTGATGCGGGAAATGTTCTTATTTGCACAGGATTGGAAGGGAGAGATCAGTAAAAAGAAACACTACGCAAAATATTGTTTATTACGGGCAATGATGGCTATTATTCCCGAGATGAGTACACCGATAGATGCCTTCCCTATGCAGCACCCTTATCCCAAAAGTGAAAAGCTGCGGAATATCGCCAGGTACTTGAATATGAATATAGATCAAGCTTTTACAATTGAGCAGGTAGCAGCACGATTTGGAATGAGTAGTCGGTCTCTTTCGCGACTTTTTAAGGAAGATATGGGGATTAGCTATATCCGGTTTTTAAGAGCTATCCGTATGTCCAAAGCGCTGGAACTAATGTCTGAGAATAGTTATTCTATTCTAGAGATCGCAATGCGGGTGGGCTACAATGAATTGTCTTCCTTCAGTAACATCTTTACACGTGTGACTGGCATTCGGCCTTCTGTCTATATGTCGAAAATCAACGAATACAAGAATTGAGGGTATGACGTTATGCTAAAAGTTCTTGTAGGTCTTCCTGAGAAAGTGATTTTATAAAACTTTCCTCGGTTGTAATGAGGCTTTGGGCAATAGACTTCTTTCTATTCTGTAGTGCCAATATTTTCTCTTCCACGGTGTCTTTACTGATGAATTTGTAGATAAATACATTCCGTGTTTGTCCAATTCGGTGTGAACGGTCTACAGCTTGTTGTTCTACTGCAGGGTTCCACCATGGATCTAATATAAAGACATAATCGGCTTCAATCAGGTTGAGGCCAACACCACCAGCTTTGATTGATATTAAAAACAGTTTGGTGTTGTTGTTCTTACGGAACTGACTGACGGCTTCGTCCCGGTTTTTCGTCCCGCCGTCAAGATAGGCATAGTTTGTTCCCTTCTGATCAAAATATTGTCTGAAGATATTAAGCTGTTTGACAAACTGGGAGAAAATAAGGACTTTATTTCCTCGCTGCATCACCATTTCAAGGGTTTCAATGACAGCATCAAATTTTCCCGAATCACCTAAAAAGTCTTCATCGACCATTTTAGGATGATTGGCCAATTGGCGAAGTTTGGTCAGTCCCTGTAGCAAAGCGATCTGTGTCGACTTTGGTTTGTTGTCCAATTGTCCATCAAGAATGGCATTCCGATACTCGGATTTGACTTTCTCATAAAGTTCCGATTGTTTATCGGTCATTTCGCAATAAAGCACCTGCTCGGTTTTGGGCGGTAGTTCCGTGGCGACCTGATCTTTTGTACGTCTCAAAATGAAAGGTTTGACAATTGCTTGAAGACGTTGTGCTTTTTCTTCATCCTTTTTCTTTTCAATCGGCTGTACAAATTCTTTTTGAAAATAGGTGTAACTTCCCAATAAACCAGGATTGGTAAAATGCATTTGTGCCCAAAGATCAGAAACAGAGTTCTCAACGGGTGTCCCACTTAAAGCCAATTTATTTTTGCTTTTGAGACTTTTTATCGCTTTAAAGGATTTTGATGTCGGGTTTTTAATGTTTTGGCTTTCATCTAATATGATGTAATTGAAATAAAAGCCACTCAAAATATCCTCGTCGATACGCGCAATACCGTAAGTTGTGATAATGAGGTCATATTTGGAGAATAGGGTAGCATCTTTGATCCGATTGTTTCCCGTATGCAAATGGATGTTAAGTTGTGGTGCAAACTGATGAGCTTCTTTTTGCCAGTTGTATACAAGCGATGTTGGCAACACCAGAAGTGATGTATGTATTTCCTGCTGATCGACAATTTGCTCTTTTTGCTGCTGTAGTAAGGCTAAGGTCTGTATGGTTTTACCAAGTCCCATGTCATCTGCAAGACAGCCTCCAAATTTATATTGTTTTAGAAAATTAAACCAGTTGTAGCCTGCCTTCTGATAAGGGCGTAGGTTTCCTTTGAAATATTTTGGTTCTGGAATATCTGTAATTTCCTCAAACGTAGCAAGATTTTGCAGTTTGCGGTTGAAAACCAATTTGGTGTGTTCACTGATCTCAAAAAGTAAACCAATGTGCACTTTGTTTAGTTTAAGCTCATGTCTATCGGCAGAGAACTGAAAGAGATGATTGTATTGTGCAAACCATTCTTCAGGGATCATGGCGATTTCACCATTTGGGAGAGTAAATTCTTTGATATTGTTTAGAATATGATTTCTTAACTGAATAAAGGGAATTTCGTAGGGGCCGAATTTAGCGATAGCACTGATATCGAACCAGTCATTATCTTCATCGATAGCGATGTCCAATGAGGTATGACCGATAAAAAAGCGTTTCTGCTCGCTGTTTTGTATGATTTGAAAGCCTAAGGCTTTTATTTGCTCCTGATGATTATTCATCCAGTCAAATACCGAAATCCGTTTTCCGGATTGAATGGAAGGGGCAAACAATCCAAGTTGGCGGTCTAAATCGGATAGCCCTAAAGCTTTGAGATTTTCCTGTTGTTGCTCTTCCCATTGCAGAGAACGTTTGACCCGATGAAAAATATACAAGTCTTTTTCCTGATTATATTCCATTCGTACCGTCACTTTATTTTCCGCTCCTGCAGTAAATGTGTGGGGGCCATATTGGAATTGCAACTGTAATTGTGAAGCACCGTCTTCCACATAGATCAAATGCAATAATGGAATTGCTTGGTGCTGATGTGTCTGTATTTCAAATCCTTCCGCATAGACATGATAACGTTCGATCAATCCGCAGACGAAAGTTTCAAAATATTTTTTTTCCGTACTCCTTCCGACAGAAATGTATCGTTTGTTAAGAAAGGGGGTTAATTTTTTCCCTTCCAAAGCCTGATCAAAATAGTATAAGGTATTATTTAAAAGTAGCCACGCCTGTGTATTGGTCAGTACAATGGCATTTTTAAACATAAACTCCAAACGTTGGTTTTCATATTTTATAGTTGGGAAGTAACGCGTTTCTTCCTCGTTTCGACGAAAGTGGAATAAAATAGAGGCGGCTGATGTAGCTAATTTAATCTCCTGATCCGCCGGATAGCCGTCTTTGCTCATCATAAAAAGCGGCTTATCACCAATGGACTCAAAAAACTGAATCATTTTTTCATCAATCTTCGGCCGCAATAAGTCATAGAGTTTTTTGTCGAAGACTTTCGAGAAGAAGTCAACTGGCCGGATTGCTTTTTTATAGTATTTTTTGATGAGATTGGTCTGTTCGATATCGTCGAGCAGTCGAATCAGTTTGTAATCTATCTCGTCCAAGTCTGCAGCATAGGCATCTACGGTATTACTAAATATACGTTGGTATCGTAGTGAGTAAGTCCCATTGGGATTAAGTTTGACCATATGTGGCTCAATGAGATAGCCAAGATAGGGGTGCTCACAAATAGAATAAACGATTTTATATACTGGAAATGACTTTGACTGTTGCATTAAAATTAGCGGACCTTGTAAATAAAGGTATCTAATATACAATAAAATATACCATTAATTGCAAATTGCCCGATGAAATTTAAAAAAGTGGATAAAACGAGTTAGGGGCGAGGACTGCAATTAGCAATAACTACAGTTCTGTAACCAAAGGCTTAAAACACAATTTTGTTCTTAAAAAATACCCTCAAAGACAAATTTTGCGGGGCCCTTGAGATAGACATTTGTAAAGCGATGTCCGTCTTTATGGAAAGAGATATACAGTTGGCCACCTAATACGCGAACCGGGATCGTAATATCCCCTTCTAATTCGGTTTGCAGTGCCACTGCCATTGCCGCTGCCGTAGCACCTGTGCCGCAAGCAAAAGTTTCGTCTTCTACACCACGTTCAAATGTGCGTAAGAAATAGCCGTTGCCCTCTTTTTCGATGAAATTGACATTAATGCCTTCTGTGGTATAGAGCGCATTGTTGCGGATTGCGTAGCCATCCTGAAAAACATTTTTTTCTTTCAGGTTTGTGACAAAGCTAACGTAATGGGGCGAGCCGGTCTGTAGTATATAAGCATCACCATCACGCCCGAACTCGTTGACATCAATCATTTGTAGATTGACAAGTTCAGGTGATATGGAGGCATGATGTATGCCATCTACTGCCAAAAAGACAGTATTGTCAGTAACGATGCCTAAATCATGCGCAAAAGCGACAATACAGCGTCCACCATTGCCGCACATACTCCCTTCCCGACCATCCGCATTATAATAGATCATCTCGAAATCGTAGTTTTCTTTGTTTTGGAGAAGCATCAGACCGTCTGCGCCTATGCCGAATCTACGGTCACAAAGCTTTTTTACAAGCGTTTCATTGGCGCGGTCGAACGAATTGTCGCGATTGTCCACTAAAACGAAATCATTGCCAGCTCCCTGATATTTTGAAAATCTTACTTTCGATGCCATTATGTTGATTTGTAGTAACAAAAATACGTTTTTTTGTTACAAAAAAATGGCCAAAAGTTAAGATTTGTTAAAATCATTGCATTTGTCTAGTAATTAACATTTTTTAACGTGTCGGATTTTCAGAAGGCCTTGAAATGGTATTACATTTGAACATATCCGAATAAAATCGGTAATTTTAAGAGCAAAAATTATCAGCTTATATTAAGACACTTTAAAATAATATAGATAAGTTTATGAATAAGGTCGGTTTAACGCTATTAACAGCTGTTTTCGGTGGAGCAGTAGCATTAGGTGGTTACAAGCTTATTGAGAATAAGAAAATTGATGGACTGTCTTTCGAAGAGAAACAGAAAGTTTATTTTGCCAATAATCCCACAGCAGCTGGAGCGATGTCTTCTGCAGGCAATCCTGATTTTACACAGGCTGCTGCTGCAGTATCTCCTGGTGTAGTACATATCAAGACAACGTATAGTCGGAAAGGTTCGCAGCAATCACAAGGTTCTCCTTTCGATATGTTTGAAGAGTTTTTCGGTATGCCACAGGGTGGAGGACGTCGCCAGATGCAGGCACAGCCTGTACAGGCATCTGGATCAGGTGTCATTATTTCGGATGATGGTTATATTGTTACCAATAACCACGTGGTAGAAGATGCCGATAAGATTGAAGTGGTGCTAACGGACAAACGTACGTTTGAAGCTAAATTGATCGGTCGTGACCCAAATACGGATATTGCATTATTGAAAGTTGCAGGAAAGGGACTCCCTGTTGTCAAATTAGGTAATTCAGATAATGTCAATGTGGGCGAATGGGTATTAGCTTTCGGTTATCCACTTGGTTTGCAGTCTACGGTAACCGCTGGTATTGTCAGTGCAACAGGTCGCGATATTGGTATCTTAAGAGAGGGACAACAACAACGTGGTAATCCTTTTGGAGGTAATCCGGATCAGCCGCTAGCCAGCTCAGCGATTGAATCTTTTATCCAAACAGATGCTGTTATCAATAAAGGGAACAGCGGTGGAGCATTAACTAATGCGGCAGGGGAATTGATCGGTATCAACTCTGCGATAGCCTCCCCAACAGGTGTATATGCAGGTTATGGTTTTGCCATTCCTGTTAATCTGGTGAAGAAAATTGCAGATGATTTTGTTGAATTCGGAAATGTAAAACGTGGTTATATTGGTGTTAGTTATGTGCCTATAACCTCAGAATTGGCTAAAGAAAAAGGTATAACAGACATTAATGGCTTATATGTAGAGGATGCGGTTGCCGGTGGAGCTGCGGAAGCTGCAGGTATTAAAAAAGGAGATATCTTAACGAAGGTCAATGGCAAGGTGATTACAGGTTCTCCTGTATTAAGTGAAACGATTGGTCGCCTGCGTCCAGGTGACAAAGTAAATATTACCTACAAACGTGACGGTAAAGAAAAACAAGTTTCCTTGACGTTGAAAGGTGAGGATTCATTAAAATCGGCCTCTGGTGCGAGTGGAAAAGCCTCAAAAAGTGCTACTGAAATCTATAACAAATTAGGTGCAAGCTTTATCCCTGCTTCTGCTGCGAAGAAAAAAGAGCTGGGTGTAAACTCCGGTGTTGTGGTAACACAAGTAAACCGTGGGGGTATATTTGATTACTTTGGTGTCGAAAGAGGTTTGGTAATCACAGAGGTGAATGGAAAGGCAGTTAATAGTGTTGACGATGTAGAGTCTGCATTAGGTACAACACAACGTAATATCGTGCGCTTGAAAGGTGTATCTCCACAAGGTGGTGCTGTCCAATTGAGTTTCCCAGTGGAATATTAAAAATTGAATTAAGAATTGGTTGATTAATATAGTTTAGGTGGTTCTAATCGTCAGGTTGGGCCACCTTTTTTGTTGGATCCCATAGTTCGGTGGAATCAGAATTGTACAGGTCAGGTGCAATTTCATCAGGATTGTTTCTTTAATAATTTAAGTTTAGTTATTTTGTGCAATAAAGTGCAGTACACAGATCATGCCCATGGGCGTGCACAGTTATAAAGCTGCTGCTACATAGTAACCGCTAATGAAAGTGAAGAGGTTTTTTACTGCTCTTCAAATTTCATGGCTTAAAAATATATTTCAATGAAAATTTTAATGGTTTGTTTGGGAAATATCTGTCGTTCGCCGCTGGCGCATGGGATATTGAAGCAAAAAGTAAAAGATAGACAGTTGAACTGGGTTGTCGAGTCAGCGGGCACCGGTGATTGGCATATTGGTGAAGCACCCGATCGGAGGGCAATAGCAATTGCGAAGAAATACGGTGTGGATATCTCAGACCAGCGGGCGAGGCATTTTCAACCTAGATTTTTTGATGAATATGATTATATTTTTGTCATGGATCGTCAGAATTTTGCGGATGTTTGTGCAAAGGTGCAAAATACAGCTGACTTGGATAAGGTACAATTGTTTTTGGAGGATGATGTTGTTCCGGATCCGTACTTTGATGATAATTTGTTTGATCCTGTTTTTCAGATGATTGACAAACGTTGTTCGGAAGTGATCGAAAAGGTCTCTTTATCTTCGTAATTGACATTGATATTATCTGGATATCAGGAATTAATTCCTAATTTTCGGAATCCAAAAAATTTCTAAGGAAAAGAAATAGTAATCGGAATGCCGTCTTAGATGATTCGATAATTAACAGATTGATGGATCATAGTTTTATAACTAAGTGGTGAAGCTTGTCTATTCGTTGGCAAGTTTGTCTTTGTTTGGTAAAAGAAAAAAATGAAAGCAGCAGAAGTGAACAAAAAGTGGAGCATCCTGCAGGGTGAGATAGCTTCTTTATTTGATATGGAGAAACCCGACATCAAGGTATGTTTATTCCTTATCGGTGTGCAGGAATTGGGAAAAGGTCCCCAAAGTTTTTCAAAACGACAAAAGGAAGAATTGATGCACATTGCAACATGTCGTTTGTTCAGTGCAATGGGTTTCTATAATCTCAAGGGGCTGGATGAAGAAGGCTGGCCACATTGGGAGCTGGTGAAACCTATTCCCAATTATACATTATTGGAACAGGAACTTATTATGAAGTCCTTGATTATAGATTATTTTGAAGAGTTAAACGTCATCTAAAAACATGAAATTTTTAAAAGTTTGTTTAGTCGCTATATTTTGCTTTTTGCAAGTCATGGCATTTGCGGCTAAACCGGAGTATAAATATGTCCAGATTGTTACGGACAAAGGGATCTGTGTGTTGCGTTTGTATAATGAAACGCCAAAACATCGGGACAACTTTGTGAAATTGGCGAAAAGTAACTATTATGATGGTACATTGTTCCACCGGGTCATTCAGAATTTTATGATCCAGGGTGGTGACCCGGACTCAAGAAATGCTGTGGGTGGGGCCGAACTGGGGAATGGTGGACCAGGATATACTATCCCGGCAGAAATTCAGGATGGACTATTTCATAAGAAAGGTACAATAGGTGCTGCTCGTGACAATAATCCAGCGAAGGCATCTTCTGGATCTCAATTCTATCTTGTCCAAGGTAAGGTATTTAGCGCTGAGGATTTGAGCCGTCTGGAGCAAACACGGATGAATGGAAAGAAATTTTCTGACGCACAGCGTCAAGCGTATACCACCATTGGAGGTGCACCACATCTAGACTGGAATTACACTGTATTTGGTGAATTGGTCAAAGGAGTGGAGGTAATCGATCAGATAGCTGCAGTGAAGACAGATAAAAATGACCGGCCGGAAGTGGACGAGAAAATGACCATGCATGTGTTGACGAGACGTGAGGCGCTTAATCTGGAACGGGAATTGAAAGGTTTGAAACCGCAAACAGGTTTCTTTACCAAAATAGCCGACCTATTTTCTTCTAAAGATTATTAAATTATGACGGATGATTCTTGCAGCCTGAGAAGGGTTGTGTTAATCATTCGAATGTGCTATCAGAACGTAAAAATAAAAAATAGGAGAACTTCACTTCGGCCAGTTTCTGGAGTGAAGTCTCCGATCTAATATCTCAATAATCATAGCTAAACAATGAAAATAGTAACCTATAATGTAAACGGTTTACGGGCAGCTTTAAAGAAAGATTGGTTAGGCTGGCTGAAAAATGTGGATGCAGATGTTATCTGCCTGCAAGAGATTAAAGCCACGCCAGATCAAATCCCAGAAGTAACCTTGTTGGAAGAGATGGGGTATGAACATTACTGGTATCCGGCCCAAAAGAAAGGCTATAGCGGTGTTGCGCTCTTTACAAAAATTCCGCCAACACATGTTGAATATGGCTGCGGTCATGAAGACTATGATTTTGAAGGACGTATTATTAGAGCCGATTTTGATAAAGTCTCCGTGATGAGTACCTATTTTCCATCTGGGACAACAGGAGATGTAAGACAGGATTTTAAATATCGTTTTTTGGACGATTTTCAACTATATAGTGATAAGCTATTGGTTGAAAAACCTAATTTAGTTGTATGTGGGGATTATAATATCTGTCATCGCGCGATTGATATTCATAACCCTAAATCAAACGCGAACTCTTCTGGTTTTTTGCCTGAAGAACGTGAATGGATGGAAAATTTCATTAATTCAGGATATATCGACTCTTTTCGTCATTTAAATCCTGAGCCACATAATTATACTTGGTGGAGCTATCGTGCTGGTGCCCGTTCACGAAATCTGGGCTGGCGTATCGATTATAATATGGTATCGAAATCATTGGCGGAGCACATTAAATCTTCACAGATTTTAGCGAATGCGGTTCATTCAGACCACTGTCCAGTTTTGTTGGAATTGGATGTGTAAATCGGGCTTATCTATATAATAGGGAGCTATCTAAAAAGTCGAGTGAACTCCTTTTAGAACCAGCTATTTGAAATGATATTGTGGGGTGATACGTATAAAATTACATAAAAAACGGGGCTATCCAACTTTTTGGATAGCCCCGTTTTTATAGGAGTAAACTTAAACCTGACTATGGATGATGGAGAGTTGTTGCGCAACTTTCTCCGCAATTGTCAGAAATGATTTTGTTACAGGGTCTTCCTGATCTATTGCGACAGGGAAACCGTTATCTCCAGCATCAGAAATACCTTTAAGCAAGGGGATTTCGCCAAGGAAAGGTACTTTATATTCTTCTGCCAAGCGTTTTCCGCCATCTTTACCAAAGATGTAATATTTGTTGTCCGGCAGTTCTGCCGGTGTAAAATAAGCCATATTTTCAACAACACCCAAGAGTGGGATATTAATACTGTCCATTAAAAACATACCGATTCCTTTGACTGCGTCAGCTAGCGCGACATGTTGTGGCGTCGTGACGATAACCGCTCCGGCAATCGGGAAAGTTTGCGAGACAGTAATATGGATATCACCGGTTCCGGGAGGCATATCAACAACTAGGTAGTCCAGTTCGCCCCAATTAGCGTCGTTAAATAGTTGTTTGATGGCTGAAGTAGTCATCGGACCTCGCCATGGAATGGGCTGATTGGGGTCGGTAAAGAAGCCGATTGAAAGTAATTTCAGCCCAAATTTTTCAAGTGGTTCAATCTTAACTTGACCGTCTGGCATTTCCACAGATCCAGGTTTAGCGCCCTCTAATCCAAACATAATTGGTAGCGATGGGCCATAGATATCCGCATCCAACAGACCTGTTTTTGCCCCTTTTGCATGGAGCGCCAAAGCTAAGTTTGCCGCAACTGTAGACTTTCCGACACCACCTTTACCTGATGATACAAGGATAATGTTTTTAATACCTGACACCTGCGCACCTTGTTTTCCAATCACATTAGAAGTCATGTTTATCTGCACGTCAAGATTCTTATCAATAAAATGTGCTATGGCATTACGGCAAGCGTGCTCAATATGGTCTTTTAGAGGACAGGCCGGAGTCGTCAATATAACATCGAAAGCAATCTTTTGGTCTTCGATCTGAATATTTTGAATCATATTCAATGTTACAAGATCCTTTTTTAGATCAGGCTCTTCAACATAGGATAATGCGTTTAATATTTGTTCTTTGGTAACCATTTATTATTCATTTGAAATCATGGAATACAAAACTACTCATTGCCGACCAATTTCATGTCATTTGTTTGTTTTTAATGGAATTGCGATCAATGCATTTATGTGCATGAATGACTAGCAGTATCCGTAAAGTGGTGTAGAAAATTACTGATTGGGCAATCCTATTGATTAAGAGGTTTGTAGCTTAGCTTTGGAGCAGTGGTGTTTTTGGATGTATCTTGGAACTTGCCTAGTAAGCCTGAGTTCCATTTAGCCGCTTTCGGAATGCGTTGTGCTTGCGATGGTTTCCGTATAATTATAATTGTATATAAAGGCAAATTTATCTAAGTTTGACTATTGATATGCATGGATTTGCATGAAAGTTTAATTATGTCCAATCGATTTATTACATCTCTGAAGTCCCGCAAGTGGCGATGGCTTTATATTACTTTCGCTGTTTTTTTGATCTTGGTCATTGCGGTGGGCACTTATGCGTACCAAAAGAGAGATGGAATGCTCATGGGCGCAATCAATAAAGCAAAAGCTAAACTACTGGAAAAGTACGATATGGATCTAAAAATTCAATATTATGCTTTTCAGGGGATTAATGCCGTTCAGTTTAAAAATATACAGCTGTTACCTCGAAATCGGGAACCATTGGCTCAAATCAATGATCTGACGGTATCGGTTAAACTATGGCCACTTTTGTTTGGTGATGTAAAGTTGGGAGAGGTTATTCTGGATAACGCAACCGTGTCTTTGGTAAAGAAAGATTCGATCAGCAATTATGATTTCCTGTTTAAGAAGCAAAAAAAGGATACAATAGCGAATGATAATCCAAAGCAGAATTTAGCTGCATTGGCTGATCGTTTACTGAAAAATGTATTCTTTAAGATCCCGAATGACCTCGATCTTAAAAATCTTGAGCTTTCTTATAAAGATGACAGTACTTCGCAACGCATTGTTATTCCTTCAGCAGTCATTGATGGCGGTGATATGGAATCCAAGTTTTTATTAAACGACCATGAAGCTGCCTGGAATCTAACAGGTACAATAGATTCTGACAATCAAGAGTGTGATTTGCGTCTTTTTTCGGATAAGAAGGAGGTGAATCTACCTTTGTTACAGCGTAAATTTGGTTTGGCTGTTAGTTTCGATGAGATATCCTTTCGATTGGATAAAGCCAACCGACGCAACAAGGAACTACTGGAATTACATGGTAAATGGGGATTTAAAAACCTAAAAGTAAATCATTGGCGCATCTCTAACAAAGATGTTATTTTCCCTGAAGCGACTATGCAAGGTGCACTGAATATTGGCGCTTCTTCTATTGAGGTCAGTAAGGAAAGTACTGTACAGGTAAAAGATTTTGTTTTTTCTCCGTATCTGAAATATGTGCATAAACCCGAAAAGGAGCTTTTCCTGGCTATTCACACCGATAAAATCAAAGCACAGGACTTTTTTGATGCGATGCCGGTTGGGCTATTTCCAGGTTTGGATGGGATTCAGGTTGAGGGGCATATTCAATACGATCTAAATTTTGCTTTGGAAATAAAAAGACCGGATAAGCTTCTCTTTTCCTCCAAAATGGACGACAAGGATCTACAGGTGGTGAAATGGGGAGAAGCTAATATAGGCATGTTAAATACACCGTTTACCTATACCGCATATGAGGATGGTAAACCAATGCGTGAGATTGTGGTCGGTCCGCAAAATCCGAATTTTACCCCATTGGATCAGATTTCCCGTTATATGCAGATCAGTCTGATCAACACGGAAGATCCATTTTTCTTTAAACACAAGGGCTTTGAAGAAAAAGCTTTCAAACTCTCTATCGTTACCAATATCAAAGAAAAAGGCTTTAAGCGTGGTGCAAGCACCATATCCATGCAATTGGTTAAAAACGTGTTTTTGAATCGGAATAAAACCGTTGTTCGAAAATTGGAGGAGATCCTATTGGTCTGGCTGATGGAGCGTTCACAACAGGTAAGTAAAAAACGGATGTACGAGGTTTATCTCAATGTGATCGAGTGGGGAAATAATGTGTATGGGATCACCGAAGCTGCCCGTTATTACTTTGGAAAAACTCCAGCACAGTTAGGACTTGGAGAAAGTATATTTTTGTCGAGCATTGTTCCGCGTCCGAAAAAAGGGTTGAACTTCTTTGATTGGACGGGACATCTGAAAGGAAATATGCTGCGATATTTTAATATCTATGGGCATATTATGACCAAAACAGGTCAAATAGGTGTTGATTCGACCAGGTCGGCTTATGGGTTTTACGAAGTTGTACTGCAACCGCATCTGCGTGCTGCCAGGCCTGCTATCGTAGATTCCATAGATACCTTGGACATGGGGGATGATCCCTTGCTGTTTGACGATCTGGGAAATGGAGCTCAGGGAGATAATTTAGAAGGTGTTTCTCTTCCCAAAACCATTAAAAAGATGTCTCATCCGGAAAAACAAGGGGAAGAGGCCACTGAGCCAGAAAAACATAAAAGATCTTTATTTGATAAAATCTTGGGCAGAAATAAGGAAGAGAAAGAAAAAACCGAAGAAGAGATGCCTAAGGAGCAAAAAAAGACGCAGAAATAGCTCGAATAAATAGTGGAATGAAATTATCATGATTTATTCAATTATACAAAGGAATAAATAGATTGGTCGCTTCATCACAACAGAAAGACAAATTTAAATAAATGAAAAAAATAGAAATTGACGGATTACTTTTTGAGCCACTTTTTGAGGAAGAACAGATTCAAAAACGGGTTCGTCTGATGGGTATAGATATTAGTCTGCGCTATGAGCATAAGCAACCTGTTTTTATAGGTGTTTTGAACGGCTGTTTTATGTTTATGGCGGACCTGCTAAAACAGATAGAAGTTCCCTGTGAGATGTCTTTTATTAAATTGGCTTCCTACATAGGTACCGGTCAATCCGAATTAAATGAGCTTTTGGGACTAGGGATTGATTTGGAAGGAAGGGATGTAATTATTGTAGAAGATATTGTCGACTCTGGTCATTCGTTGAAACATACATTGGATGCGGTGAAGCGGTTGAATCCAGCTAGTGTGATTGCTTGTGCACTGCTGGTCAAGCCGGAAGCGCTCCAATATCATTTTGAAGAACTGACTTATATTGGTTTTGAGATCAGCAAGGAATTTGTGGTGGGGTATGGTATGGACTTTAATGGACTGTGCCGCAATCTTCCCGATATCTATAAGAATGTCCCTGTTTAGATTGAAGTGATTAAATTCGATAGCAGTCGGGCCTGTATCCTTAAAGATACAGGCCCGACGTTTTGATTGTCGTTAATATTTAAAAGAACAAGTTTCAATATGATCATTGACCATGCCGACTGCCTGCATATAGGCGTAACAGATGGTGGAACCAAAAAACTTAAATCCTCTTTTTTTCATGTCTTTTGCTATTTTATCAGAAATCGGAGTGGTTGCTGGAACCTGCTGTAAACTGGGCCAATGATTAGTTATCGGCTGCTGTTCGGGTAAAAACGTATATAGGTAGTTGTAAAAGCTACCGTATTCTGTTTGAACTTTAGTGAACAACTGTGCATTTGTAATAGTCGATTCGATTTTATTTCGATGTTTGATTATACCAGATTCTTTCAGGAGCCTATTGACATGATCTGCTGTATAAGCAGCTACTTTTTTGACGTCGAAATGAGCAAATGCTTCCTGATAAGCTGATCTTCGGCGGAGAATCGTAATCCAGCTCAAGCCTGCCTGTGCTGATTCCAGTACTAGAAATTCGAATAAGGTTTTGTCATCCTTCACTTGTCGTCCCCATTCTTTATCGTGGTAGTTGACATATTGTTCATCAGATCCGCACCATTGACAACGTATTATTTCTTTTGGCATGTTCTATAAAGATTTTTTGAATGCAATATAACTTTTTATCCTAACTTTACGACCATAAAAGAGTTTCGAATTTACACGGCTATTGATTTCTGAATGGCCGATAAGAGACAATTTATTTCAATGAAAGTTAACATCTTTAGATATTATATTGTATTTGTTATCCTTTTTGTGTGTTCGGCTGTACAGTTGAGTGCACAACGACGGACATTGCGACAGGTGAGCCAAGATACTCTGGCTGTAGTTGATAGTACAGCTGCTTTAAAGGATTCGATTCTGTCACCAAATCAACAGGTGCTAGCGTCTTTGAATCCGGCGCTTCAAAAACAATATAAAATCGTCACAGTAGAAGCAGAGGGGCTGGTTATTCACAACAGCTATGATTATGATGTGAAACAGTATTTTAAAGGCAACCACCGTAATAATGCCTTGGAAAGACAATATGGGACGCCGAAACCGCATCGGGAGAACTGGATATTATTTACAGCACTTTTTTTAATATTTGGAGTTGGGCTAATTCGTGTATTTTTTCCATCGGATATAAAACTGGTCTTTCAGGGGTATTTTGATGACCGTGTATTATTATCCGTTAGTAAAGAAGATACAATTCTGACCTCCTGGCCATTTATTTTTCTGTTTATATTGTTCTCTGGTGCCGTGGCGTTATTCGTTAGTTTGTTTTATGCTTATGAATTGAACCGCTTTGATTTTATTACCTTTCCCAATTATATTAAAACAGTGGGTATGGTTGGTGGGTTATTTGCTTTCAAAATTGGTTTTATCCGCTTTTTATCCTTTGTATTTGAAATTAGGAAGCTTGTTAAAGAATATGTGACGGTGTTATATCTCATTTATTTTAACACACTTTTTCTGATGCTTCCAGCGCTATTAATATTGAGTCTTGTCCCTATAACCGCGGTTGGTGTCGTATTACATCTCACTATTACTGGAGCCATCTTGCTTTTCTTATATCGGTTTCTCAAGACGGCAGCTCATATTATGTCGATGTATAAATTTTCAATTTCCTATTTAATTTTGTACCTTTGTTGCCTAGAAATAGCACCAATATTAATACTGTTAAGATTATTGAGCTAAAACTGGTTAATATGCAAACTTCAGACGTAGAAAGAGCAAAGAAGGTAAAAAGTGTACTGGTGACTTTACCAAAACCTGAAAACGATAAGTCCCCTTATTATGATTTAGCAAAGAAATACGGGTTAAAATTAGATTTTCGAGGTTTTATACACGTAGAAGGAGTTCCCGCCAAAGATGTGCGTAGGGATAAGGTTAATTTAGCGGATTATTCTGCAGTGATATTTACAAGCAGAAATGCTGTAGATCATTATTTTAGAATTTGCGAAGAGATGCGATTTGAAGTGTCTGCAGAAATGAAATATTTTTGTATTTCAGAGACGATTGCCCTCTATCTTCAAAAGTATATTCAATATCGGAAACGTAAGATTTTCTTTGGCAAACAAACGGCCAAAGACCTTGAAGAAGTGTTGAAGAAACACAAAGGAGAGAATTTCTTATTCCCGTGTTCGGATGTCGCCAATGAGGAAACAAGTAATTGGTTACAACAAAACGGCTATAAGTTTACACCAGCTGTGCTTTTTAGAACCGTTGTAAGTGATTTGACGGATCTGAAAGATGTTTTCTACGATGTTATCGTGTTCTTTAGTCCTTCTAGTGTACAATCGTTATACGATAACTTTCCTGATTTTAAACAAAATAATACAAGGATTGCAGCATTTGGTGCTTCTACTCAACAGGCGCTTTTGGATCACGGATTGATTTTAGATATCCCTGCTCCAACACCAAAAGCACCTAGTATGACCATGGCTGTTGAAGAATATATCAAGAGGGTAAATAAATAATAGCCTTGTAACAAGGTAAATAACAGAAAAAGGGTTTTTAAGACCCTTTTTTTGTTATTTATTTAGTTTGAGCGCCCATAAAGATCCATAAGGATTTACATCCGCGCTGATTTATATCTGCCTACATCCGCATAATTTCATTTTTGTGTGTGTTGGAGACAAGATCTATTGGGATGATATGACTCTATTGCTATTGTGGAAAGAATAGGTAAATAGAAGGGGTATTACAGTTGTTTGCTAGGATATCAATATGATGGTGGACCGAATCGATGGTGTTAAAATGTAATAAAAGTGACGCAGGTCATTGAGATTTTAAGTATATTTCTATTAAATTGCTTGGAATAATTTATTCCAATTAAAAATAAAGCATAGGCAGTATTTTTAAAATTTGATAGAAATATTTTTTTTATGTTTGTAATTAAGCAAAATTAGTCAATCGTGAAGTTAAAGCAAGTTGATAAAATTTCGGGCATTCGATCAGAGGACTTCTTAAAAAATTATCTGAAACCAGGTTTTCCTGTAATCATATCAGATTTTATAAGTGCAGATAGTCCAGCGTGGAAGAAATGGAGTTATGATTACTTTAAAGAAATTGCAGGGGATATAAAAATAGATGTCTACGGTAAAGAGGAGGAATCGATGGACCGCGCTGCCAGTGCTCCTGTTGGCCATATGACATTTGCAGAATATTTGGATCTGATCACAAGGGAACCGACAGAGTTACGGTTATTTTTGTTCAATCTACTCAAAATACGCCCTGAATTGAAACACGATGTTATTTATAACGATGTCACAGGCGGTAAGGTATTGCAATGGTTGCCATTTATGTTCTTTGGTGGAGAGGGGTCAAGTACCCGTAATCATTTCGATATTGATATGTCACACGTGTTTATTTCTCAATTTCAAGG
>JAITLV010000233.1 GCA_031277685.1 Sphingobacterium sp.
ACCGACTCGGCAAATATGGAGCGTTGGAAGGGAAAGTATTATACAGTCGACGATATGCAGCAGCTGATCCGGTATTGTCGTGATCGCCATATTCAGCTCGTACCCGAAATTGATATGCCGGGGCATTCTGCTGCATTTCGCCGTTATTTTAAAACGGATATGCAGAGCGATAGCGGTGTAGCGCTCATCAAGGAACTGGTGAAGGAATTTGCGACCACCTATCCCGGACTACCTTACCTGCATATTGGGGGGGATGAGGTGAAAATTTACAATCAAGCATTTTTGCCGATGATGACAAAATGGACGGAGAACTTGGGTCTAAAAACCATCGGTTGGGAGCCTGGGGGGAATTTGCAGCCACACACAATCCGTCAGCTTTGGATGGGGGGAGCACAGGTCATTACCAATGACTCTCCTTTTGAAGTGATCGACTCAAAGCATTTGTATATCAATCATATGGATCCTTTGGAGACCGTGACTACCTTGTTTTATAGACAGTTGGGAGGACAGTCTTCAGAAAATGAAAAGTTAATGGGTGCGACCTTATGTTCCTGGCCCGATCGTGCAGTCCATCTTGAGCGCGATGTATTCCATCAGAACGCAGTTTACCCGGCTTTGCTAACTTTTGCGGAACGAAGCTGGCGAGGAGGAGGAGATTTTGAATGGCGGAGTAATATCAAAACGGATATAAAGGGATTAACGCAATTTGCTGAATTTGAAAAGCGTTTGCTCCAACATAAAAGATTGTATTTTAAAGATCTTATTTTTCCGTATTATGCGCAAAGTGGGCAAAAATGGATATTGTATGGGCCTGTGGAAAATAAAGGTGATCTGAGCATGGTCTTAAAAAATGAAGCGACAGGAAAATTTACCGCTTTAAAGAAGATCGGTGAGTTTTATGGTGGAACTATCGTATTACGCCATTGGTGGGCTGATGTGGTAAAAGGAGCTATTGATCGGCCGCTTGAAAATAGCACCGTATATGCTGTGAGCAAAGTATGGAGTGAAAAAGGGGGAGACCAAAGTTTTTGGATCGGTTTTAACGACCTCTCCCGTTCATATGCCAGTGATTCGCCTGATCTGGGAACCTGGGACGATAGAATGAGCAAAATTTGGGTGAACGGGCGTGAAGTGCTTCCACCGAAATGGCAACATGCTGGCCAAAAAGGAAATTTGGAGCTCCCATTGGTTGATGAAGGTTACAGCTACCGAAGTCCAAGCATTGTTCTGTTAGAGAAAGGCTGGAATACAGTTGTGGTGAAACTTCCTGTGGGAAAATTAAATGGGAAAGATTGGCAAAATCCACTAAAATGGATGTTTACCTGCCTACCGATTGAAAGGGAGTAATAAATAACCGATCGCATTGTATTAACACAGATGAATTTTTTAAATAGAAGTAACAATAAAACTTATATAGATATGAAGAAATTAGGGACAATGTTGGTATTTGCACTGTTGGCAGGAATTTGTCACGCTCAGGAAGTGAATGTATTTGTTTCAGGAGAAGATGGCTATAAAAGCTACCGCATACCTGCTATTGTAAAGGATAAAAGCGGACAGTTAATTGCTTTTGCAGAAGGTAGGGTGGATCATGCTGGCGATTTTGGTAATGTGGATATTGTTTATAAAACCAGTCAGGATAATGGAAAAACATGGGGGCCATTGCAAGTTGCTGTTGACAATGATAATCTGCAGGTCGGAAATCCAGCTCCGGTAGTGGATCTATTGGATCCGGCATATCCGAAAGGACGCCTGTTTCTTTTTTATAATACGGGTAATAATCATGAGGGAGAAGTCCGCAAAGGAAATGGTTTGCGAGAATGTTGGTCAATTAGTTCGACCGACGGTGGTAAGACCTGGTCTAATCCAGAAAATATAACGCTTGAGACGCATCGTCCCAATCAACCATCCGTAAATGCACAATATATTTTTAAGGAAGACTGGCGGACTTACGCTAATACGCCCGGACATGCTTTACAATTTGATTCTGGTAAGTTTAAAGGACGTATTTATATTCCTGCTAACCATTCTGAAGGAAATCCGAAAGAAAATGGCAAAGATTATTTTGCACATTCATACTACTCGGACGATCATGGAAAGACATTCAAGATAGGGGAAAGTGTGAAATTTGAAGGGTCAAATGAGACAATGGCCGCGCAGATATCGCATACAGGGCTGTATATGAATTCCCGTAATCAGCAAGGTAATGTCAAATCGAGGATTGTGTCTTATTCAAATGATGGTGGGGTTACTTGGGATACAACCTATTATGATAAAAACTTACCCGATCCGGTCAACCAGGGTTCAGTGCTTTCCTGGCGAAAGAAAGGAAAATATGTATTGGCCGTGTGTAATGCTGCATCAACCAATAGAAGAGACAATCTAACCGTTAGATTAAGTAAAGATCAGGGTAAAACATGGTATTTTAATCAGGTAGTTGCCAAAGCGCCGGAGAGTGTGAAAGGGGACTATGCAGCTTATTCCGATTTAGTACTTTTAAATAAAAATAAA
>JAITLV010000235.1 GCA_031277685.1 Sphingobacterium sp.
AAAAATGGAATGACAAGAATAATACTCAACAATGGCGACACGTTCTATGTCAAGTTTCCGAATAATTTATATAGAAACCTGATTGAATAGTATGGCGTTTGTTTGAGGTATTAGTCAACGTCTGTTTGGTAAATGCAAATATACATTCAATAAATGCGGTAAATGAGGTATTGAAAGTGTGTGGAAGCTTTTATTTTTAGCGAATTGATCATTCATTATAAAATTAATCTAGCATCATGAAAGCATATACCCTATGGGCACTTTTATTTGTTATGGGCTGTTTCTCAAGTACAGCCCAAGAACTGTTACCGGCCACCAAACCTTCAAAAGCCCAACAATTGATGATCAAACGTGGCTATGGTATGTTTGTGCATTTTGGTGTCAATACATTTACGGATATGGAATGGTCAGATGGCAGTATTCCCGTAGAAAAATACAATCCCACAAATCTTGATCCCGACCAATGGGTGCGGGTGGCTCGTGATGCAGGTTTTAGGTATGTGCTGCTTATCACCAAACATCATGATGGCTTCTGTCTCTGGGATAGTAAATATACCGATTACGATGTAGCTTCCACTGCAGTAAAAACCGATGTTGTCAAAGCTGTTGCTGATGCCTGCAAAAAGTACGGACTCGAATTTGCAATCTATTATTCCTTGTGGGACCGACATGCACCAGTGTACAAAGACAAGGATCCTCAGAAATATATAGACTATATGAAGAATCAGCTCACTGAGCTTTTTACAAATTATGGTCAGATCTGTGAATTGTGGTTGGATGGTGGATGGGATCGGGAACCAAAAGACTGGGGGATTGACCAGCTCTATAAACTTGTAAAAAGTTATAATCCGAATTGCGCTTTCAGTGTTAATCATACCATTGTTAATGAAGAGGGGAAAAGGAAATTCACGCTGCCATCTGCAATGACGGAAGACAATAAATATTATTTTCACTATTTTCCCTCGGACTTCAGGTTGTGGGATCCTCAACTGATTACGAGATACGACAAAAAGCAATACCTGCATAATGATAAGTCTTATTACCTGCCTTTTGAGCATACAATCTGCTTAAGCAGCAGATGGAACTGGTTTCAAAAATCAAAAGAACTTCCCGTCAGAAACATCGACGAATTGGAGGAGCTGTTCTATTGGTCGACATACAATGATAATAGTTTGGTGATCAATGTGCCACCGGACCAGACTGGACAGATTAGAGAATATGAGGCCAATACAGTGATCGAATTAGGCAAAAGATTAGGTATCCAAAAGAATAAATCTCTCCCCAAAAATGGAGAATTTATTTCGGCGCTCAGACCTGCATCTGCGAGCTCAACGCTGGAAGAGAAAGGGCTACGCTATGAAGCTTCGGCTGTTACTGACGGTAAATTAAATAGTCGCTGGTCTGCTGCAGACACCCTAGCGACTCTCGAAATAAGTCTTGACCCGACGAAACGTTTTAATAAAATATCGATTTTTGAATATCAAGATACCAAAGAGTTAAACGATGGCTTTTCTAATATCCGTAACAACCGGATTGAGGAATATTGTATTCAAATTTGGGAAGGGGGCCGGTGGAAAACCATCTACCTAAGCACCACTTCAATGGAAGATTGTAAGGTAATCAGGTTTCCTCGATATTATAAATCCACAAAGATGCGGTTAAAAGTATTGAAGGCTAAAGGGCTGCCCTCTATTTATGAACTCAATGTAATCGATATGCCTTTAACGGTCTCGTGATCCAACATGTATTCATTATACGGACACGTATTTAATGTGGGACTTCATTATGCCCGCAGTTAATCTTGTTTGGATTTTAAGCAGCTCCGCCATCGGTTTTTCTTTTCGTTTTTTGTGCTTGATGAGTAACCATTTACCCATAAGTTCCTTGGGGGATGTAGTGGTTACAATTTTGATAGATAGTCTGTCAAATTTGTACAAGATCTTGCACGATGTGCAATTTAATGTTATATTAACATCACAATTATACCTTTGTATAAATCTTCTAGAAATCCCATAAAGCGTAAATATAATCAATGCGTCATGAAAGAACTGTCTGATAAGGAACTGTTTGATCTTGTGAAAGAAAACAATACACAGGCATTTTCCGTGTTGTTTGATCGCTATGGCCATACTTTATTAAGCTTTATCATGAAGCGTATCGGTTCGATTACAGATGCCGAAGATATCCTTCAGGATGTTTTTGCATCTCTCTGGAACCGGCGTCATAAAATTCAAATTGAGGATTCGATCTATCCCTATCTCTTCAAAGCGGCCAAATATGAGGTAATTGACTGGATGACGCGCGATCAAAAGCGGATTATGTATTTTGAACGTCTTGTGCTTCCATTAGAAAATGAACCTGTCGGTACAAGTAACAGCGATGAGAAATTGATGGTGAAAGAACTATCCTTTATGCTGGATAATGAAATTTCCAAAATGCCTACAACCATGCAGTCGGCATTTAATCTCAGTCGTGTGGAAGGTCTGAGCATCAAAGAAATCGCTTTCCGATTATCCATATCTGAACAGACGGTAAAGAATAATATCTCGCTGGCTTTGAGTCGATTAAAGCTTAAGGCAAAATAAAAGTCATTTTTTTTCGGTACCACGCCAAGTTATCTGAGGTTATATTAATATATGACAGAAGATAATCAGAGAGAGCAGGCTCAAAAATTGCTAAAGAAATATCTCAAAGGAGAATGCAATCCGGAAGAAGAACGGATGGTGATCGAATGGTTCTTTTCATTTGAGGAGGAACCGATACTGCCAATGGAAGAAAAAGAGGCCGTATTGGGACGCTCCAAAAAGGCACTGCTGCACAAATTTGAAAGCGAAGTTAATACGGCAAAATCTACCCGGAAGCTATTTACCTGGAAACGGATGGCTATCGCGGCTTCAATTCTCTTTGCATTAACGACAACTGTAATACTGCTAAAACAGAAACCGACAACCACTGTGAAACAGCTTGCCGCAATCACTGCGGATACCTCGGGCATGTTCAAAAATGATATTCTTCCGGGTGGACGGTTTGCGAAGCTTTCCAATGCAAGTGGACAGACCCAGCTATTGGGAAATGAAAATCAGGATGAAAATAGCAGTCCGGCTGAGTTTAAAGGAAACCTTACGTTGGAAGTGCCGATGGCGGGTACCTATAGCCTTGTATTGAGCGACGGAACAACAGTCTGGTTAAATGCGGCTTCTAAATTAGAGTACCCAGATCAATTCGCTGGCAATGAACGCAGGGTGAAATTGGTCGGTGAAGCCTTTTTTAAGGTTGCCAAAGATGCCAGCAAACCCTTCCGTATCGAAGTCGAAAACTCCGTCATTGAAGTACTCGGCACCAGCTTTAACGTAAATGCCTACCACAGAGAAATTAGTACCTCGCTGGTCGAAGGGAAAGTCAAAATTATAAGCCAAGGGCACGAAGCTTATCTTTCTCCGGGCAATGAAGCAATCGTTAGTGCCGATAATATACGTATACAACCGGCAGACATACAGAAAAACACAGCTTGGCAACGTGGTGAATTTCTGCTTGATGGCAATAGCTTGGAGGAGATTATCAGTCAGGTTTCGCGTTGGTACAATGTGGATTTCGTCAATGCAGAAGAGATTATTGCACTCGACAATCGTTTCAGTGGAACACTCAGTCGTGACGCTAGACTTTCAGAAGTATTGAAAATTCTGGCTTATACCACAAATCGAAAGTTTGAGATCGAGGGACGACAGATATTCATTCGTTAATACAATTCAGTTTTTAACAATTAAAATTTATAAAATATGATATAACCAGACGAATTAACCAAAAGGTCCAATACAATAGAAAAGGGGATGTTGACGCATCCCCTGTTGTAAAGAGCCAAATTTATTGAAGTACGAATTCTATAGATTATTAAACCCTTAACAATTCAAAGTTATGAAATTTTTTTCTCCATTAATAGCATGGGGGGACCGGAGAAGTCATTCTTATACCCTAAGCATTAAAGTCATATTGACTATGAAGTTGATTTGTGTACTGCTGCTGGCATTTACGTTTGGTGCTAGAGCATCAGGATATGCGCAAGAAGTAAATCTATCCTTGAAAAATGCTACGATTGAAACTGTTCTGAAAGAGATTTCCACGCAGACCAGGTTACGTCTTTTTTATGATGAACGGCTATTTGAAAATGCCTCGCGCGTGGATATTTCCGTGGCCGGATCTGACGTGAGGGCTGCCCTGGCGAAGGCATTGCGTGGACGTAATCTGATCTTTGATATCATGGGCAGTACCATTGTCATCAAAGAAAAAAAGCAGACGGACCGTGAGATCTCAGGTGTTGTAAGGGATGCTTCCGGACCAATGGCTGGCGTAAACGTCACTGTATTGGGGGTAACGGGATTATCTGCACGGACCGATAGAGATGGACGCTATAGCATACGCGTTCCCGAAAAGGCAATCCTTTTATTTCGTTTTATGGGCTATAAAGATGCCGAAGTAAATGTCTCTGACAAGAACAGTGCTGATGTATTGATGGAAACAGCAGAGTCTCACCTCGACGAGGTGATTGTGGTCGGCTACGGTACACAGAAAAAGATCAATCTGTCTGGCGCTGTGGATCAGATCGGCGAAAAGTTTCTGGAAAGCAGGCCGATTACCAATGTCGGTTCTGCCCTACAGGGGGCCATGGCCAACCTGAACATTACACCAACATCGGGGCGTGCAAATAGCTCGCCGGGTATCAATGTGCGTGGCTATACATCGCTGTCGGGTGGTGGACCGCTGATTGTGATTGATGGGGTGCCGGCAACCAACGATGAGCTCAACCGCATGAACCCCATGGATATTGCAAGCGTCACGGTGTTAAAAGATGCTGCATCGGCAGCAATCTATGGTAGCCGAGCGGCGTTTGGTGTGGTACTGGTGACCACCAAATCGGGTACAACGAAAGATATCAAGGTGACTGCCAACTCGATTTTTGGTGCCAAAGCGATTACACGTACGGTAAAGATTGAGGACGATCCTTACCAGGTAATGAAATATCGAAATATTATGTCTGCGCCCTGGTATAATCTTTACGATGAGAAAATGCTCGAATATGGAAAACAGTTAAGCGAAAACCCATCTTTACCGCGTGTAATTGTAGATCCGCAAAATCCAAATGCTTATATCTACTTGGGTTCTACAGATTGGTTTAAGGAAGTTTATAAAGATATCCAACCTTCTTATACCAACAACATCAGCATTGCGCAAAAGAATGAACGTTCTTCGTTTTATCTCTCAGGTGAATATTATAGACAAAATGGTATGCTCCGCATTAGCCCGGATACCTATGACCGCTATAATTTCAGGGCAAAAGGCGATTATAAAATTACGGATTGGTTTACTTTGTCCAATAATACCACTTTTACAAACGACAAATATGATCAGCCTTCGGCCATTGATCAGGGCTATCTTTATTGGCATAATGTCAACCGCCAACCATCATTAAATACCGTTTACAATCCGGATGGTACCTATACCGAAGCAGGAGTGAACATGATCGGTGCTGTTGCCGAAGGGGGCCGTAGCATAAGCCGCAATAATGATTTTCAGACCAGTTTTGGTGCTAAAATCGACTTCATTAAAAATGTATGGACTTTAAATGGGGACGCAACCTTTAGACGGATTTCAGGAAAATCGCATTTCTTTCAGTTGCCGCTGACTTACAGTACTGGGCCTAATGTAATGAATAAGCAAAACTTTAACAGTTATGCATCCAATGGAAGCTCTGAAACACGTTATAATGTATACAACATTTATTCGCAATACCAACGCACACTCCAAGATCACTATTTTTCGGTGATGTTGGGTTTCAACCAGGAGGAACGGATCTATGAGTCATTTTCCGCATCCCGGGATCAGTTGATTTCCAATTCGCTGCCAACGATCGGACTTGCTACCGGTCAAACGCCTTCTGTTGGTGCTTCAGATTATGCTTGGTCAGTTCGCGGGGCTTTTGCCAGATTGAACTATACCTACAAAGACAAGTATATCCTCGAGTCTAATTTACGCTACGATGGTTCTTCCAGATTTCCTAAAAAGGACCGATTCGCATTCAACCCTTCCGTATCCGCTGCGTGGGTAGTTTCGCAAGAAAATTTCTTTCAGCCAATTAAAGGGACCGTATCTAATTTTAAACTGCGGGGATCGTATGGCTCATTGGCAAATCAGGATTTAAGGGATAACTACTACCCTTATATTGCGAATATGTCCAAAGGAAGTGGAGCCATTCTGGATGGCAAGATTGTACCTATCGTCGGTAGTCCGGGTTTAGTGTCGTCGACCTTAACTTGGGAAACCATTACGCAGTCCAATTTTGGGGTAGATGTCGGCCTGTTTAAGAATCAGTTTTTTGGTTCATTTGATATCTATCGTCGCGATACAAAAGATATGTTGACAGCTGGCCGTACCTTGCCGATCGTGTTGGGTACTGGCGTGCCGCTTGAAAATGCAGCCAACCTAAAAACAAACGGATGGGAGCTGACACTTGGCTACAATAAAGAATTTATGGTGGCCAGTAAACCATTTTCATTCTCGGCAAGACTTAACCTCGCAGATAGCAGGGCTTATATTACAAAATATAACAATCCTAAAAATAACTTAAACGATTATTACGTCGGACAGGAATTGGGTGAAATGTGGGGACTGACGACATTGGGCTTCTTTCAGTCACAAGAAGAGATCAAGGCCCATGCCAACCAAAATGATGTCACATCGTATCCCGGCACCAGAAGCTTAGAACCGGGCGATCTTAAGTTTGCCGATATCAACGGTGACGGTAAAATAAACCGGGGCGACTGGACTTTGGACAATCATGGCGATTATAAGGTTATCGGAAATTCGAGACAACGTTATAGTTATGGAATAGATCTGAATTCAAGCTGGAACGGTATTGATCTGCGTGTCTTCTTACAGGGAGTTGGAAAAAGAAATTATTACCCTCCGGGTGGTGACCATTACTTTTGGGGTATTTATGCGCAACCTTGGGCGAGTTTGACCAAATTTAATTTGGACCATTGGACACCTGAAAATCCAAATGCATACTTACCAAGACCAAAATCTTATGTGGCCGAGCAAAGCGGTATTGAACTCGCTGCCACACAGACCAAATATTTGCAGAATGCAGGCTATTTAAGGGTGAAGAACGTGACCCTCGGGTATACGCTTCCTAAGCTTATCACAGATAGATGGGGCATAGACCGTTTACGTCTATTCGTCAGTGGTGAAAACCTCTTTGAGTTTACAAAACTAATGGATTATCTCGATCCTGAAATTGTTGGTGATCGGACGGCATATCCTTTCCAAAGGACTTACTCGTTTGGCTTAAACTTTAATTTCTAAAATGACTATTATCATGCAAAATATAAAAAGACAACTAATCAAGATTGGAGCGCTGCTGGGGGTTTTGTTCCTCATCATGAGCTGTAACGATGATTTTATGGATCGGTATCCCACCACATCGGTTACTCCGGAGGTGTTTTTTAGCAATGTAAACGATCTGAAAACATATACCGATGGTTTTTATGGCAGTTTGAGTTCGCCGATAGCGGACCTTGGGACAGATAACCTGGCGCATCACAATTCTGGAAGTACCATTGATGAAATCATGCGCGGTGGGGTAAGTGCTCAGAATGCGGCGGTATGGAGCTGGTCTGCCCTGCGAAATATCAATTTCTTCCTGGAAAATGCAGGTCGTGTAAAGGGAGCTAGCGCCACCGATGTAAACCATTATATCGGTATCGCAAGGTTCTTTCGTGCACGTTTTTACATCGATAAGGTCAATCAGTATAGTGATGTGCCCTGGTATGGTAAGACCATGGGAACCTCAGATCTTGAACTCTTGAACAAGAAGCAGGATAGCCGGTCTCTTGTCGTAGATTCGATCATGGCGGATCTGGAATTTGCGGCTGCCAATATTAAACCGGACGGGCACAAATCTACAGTCACCAAGTGGGGAGCCTTGGCACAATTGGCACAGTTTGCCTTACAGGAAGGGACTTTCCGCAAATACCACAGCTATTTGAATCTGAGTGGATCGGCCAATACCTTTCTGCAGCGGGCTGTTTCCGCGGCAGAAGAGATTATGAAATCGGCTAAATTTTCGATCAGCAATGCAGGGGGTGTCAACCGGGCTTATCGGGATCTATTTATCAGCCTAAATCTACAGGCAAATCCCGAAACCATCTTATTTATCGATTATGATAAGGATCTGGGAAGAAGACGTAATGCACATACCGTATTGGACTACGAATGGGCATTGAGCCAAACGCTGATGGAGAGTTATCTGATGAAAGACGGCAAACGTTTTACGCAACAGGCCGACTATAAAACGAAGAATATTGATCAGGTATTCGTTAACCGTGATCCGCGTTTTGAGCAAACATTTATGAAACCGGGTTTCCAGGCTGTCAATGCATCAACACCACAGCGTCTCAAGCCAACCCTAGGGGGCTATAATCAGATCAAGTTTTACCCTGAAATAGCTGATATGATTAGCTGGGAAGCTGCTTATACAGATGCTTTTGTGTTTCGGTACGCTGAAATTCTTTTAATCTTTGCAGAAGCGAAGGCCGAACTGGGTATACTCACGAGCCAGGCTGATCTTGACAAATCTGTCAACCTGCTGCGTGCACGTGTGGGTATGCCGGCCATGCAGCTGGAGGAAGCAAATGCCAATGTAGATCCCATATTACAAGCTTATTACTCAAATGTGAAAGGCGGGAATGTCGGGCTTATTCTGGAAATCCGTAGAGAAAGACGTATTGAATTGGCTTGTGAAGGCCAACGCTACAGAGATGTCTTTCGCTGGGAAGTGGGCGAAAGACTGGCCGATCAGCAACAGGGTATGTATGTAAAGGGTTTGGGAGCAATGGACGTAACCGGCGACGGAAAAGTGGATATTGCGATACTCGAATCTGCAAAAGATACCGGTCCGATCAAAGATCTGACGGAAGATGAAAAAAAGAGTATTTCCCTTTACTATTTAAAGGATGCCAATGGCAATAATACGTCTATCTATCTTGAAAATGGCAACAGTGGACATATTATGTTTACGGTAGGACGGGATAAAAAGAAAACATTTGAAAAACCCAAATATTACTATTATCCGGTAGCCAATAGCCAAATGGTGCTGGATGGCAGCAAATTGGTACAGACAAATTTCTGGTAGTTGAATGTATTATTTTTTAGAGCGTTTAGGTAAAGATAGGTACCTTCCGATTGGTGGGAAGGAGCCTATCTTTCCTTATATAGTGCGAATAAGTTTTGAATAGCTAATTTTTTAACATGAGACGACCAGTACAAAAAATGCTACTTCTGCTCTTACTGCTATGCAGTAACGCGATGTATGCACAATATCAGGGGCATGTCTTTTTAGACGGCAATAAGAACAAAAAGATGGATGGCAATGAAAAAGGAATGCAGGGCATTGTCATATCGGATGGGTATGAAGTTTTCCCAACAGCTGCCGATGGTAGCTTTAGCCTGAACAAGAATGAAAAGGCAAAATTTCTTTTTGTACGTATCCCCGCTGGATATAAAGCGAGCGGTACGCATTACATCAAGATTGACCCTAAATTAGAACGTTATGACTTTGGTTTAACTCCAGATGAAAAGCAGACAGGGGATAAGCTTCGATTTATCCAGATTACGGATACCGAAACACCTTTGTATGGCGAATGGATAGACAACATCCGTAAGTTTTCTCAACAACAAGAGGCCGCACTCATTATGCATACAGGCGATATCTGCTACGAACCGGGTATGCAGTTCCATGCCCGACAGGTCAATACAGCACTCATGGGCGTTCCTACTTACTACACGGTAGGCAACCACGACCTGGTCAAAGGGGAGTATGGCGAGAAGTTATTTGAAGATCTGTTTGGGCCAGTTTATTATTCCTTTGAGGCCGGACCGGCATACTTTGTCGTAACTCCGATGCCTGGAGGCGACTATGCACCGAGTTATAATCAGGATCAGGTCATCGCCTGGCTTAAAAAGGATCTGGCCCTGAAAGCGAAAGATAAACCGCTGGTTTTTATTAACCATGACCTGATTGTAGGAAAGGATTTCGTGATGAAAGGAAAAACAGATTCTATTGATTTAAAACAATATAATCTGAAAGCTTTCCTGTATGGGCATTGGCACAACAATTATAGTTTTGGCAGTAGGGATGGGGTAGCGGTGATATCAACAAATGCACCCAACAAAGGTGGAATAGACAATTCTGTTGCGCAATTTATGGTTATTGATATGGATAAAAATGGGGTAAGGAACATCACCCCCAAATATCCCTATCTGTCGGACCATATCGCTTTGATTTATCCGCAGAGCAGGCTGATGCAGATTTCAAACGGACAAAAGCTGGAGATTGGCGCCAGCGTATACCATACCGAAAAATCTGTTCTTTCTGTATATGCCAAGTTATTAAATGAACAGGGCTGTGTCCTAAAAACGGCCAAGTTGAATAAAGCGAGTGACTGGAACTGGCGTGGAACGCTTATGGGCACTGCGTCGATGAATCAAAAGCAGACGATCCTGCTGGAAGTGAATTATGGGGATGGCACGCAAGCCTTGAAGAAATTTGGATGGAATAACGAACCTGCTTCACCAAATTTGCTCCAGTTGACCTGGTCAAAAAACTTGGGGTCTAATGTATGGAAGAGCTCACCTCTGGTACAGGGACAGCGGGTATATGTGGCCAGTATCGATGATGCCATTGGTGGTAAAAGTAAAATTCAGGCCTTAAAAGCCCAATCCGGTGAAACCATCTGGACTTTCCATACCCAGAACTCCGTTAAGCAGAAGTTGGCCTATAGCAATGGCTTGATACTGGCGACAGACATGGGCGGCACAGTTTATGGGATTAGCGAAAAGGACGGTAAACTTGTCTGGAAAAAAGATTTGAGTGGCGGAAGGCTCCCGGGATATGTAAGCGCTGGCGTTGTTGATGATGGTATTTATTATACCGGTGCAGGAAATTATCTGTCGGCATTAAAAGCTGATGATGGTACGATCATCTGGAAAAACCGGGATTGGAATGGAGGTGAGGGCATGCCCGGAGAGCTGCTCAGCACAAACGATTATTTAATTACTGGCGCAAACTGGAATAGCTTATTTGTACATGATCGCAGAAGCGGAAAACTACTATGGAAAAGAAATGAAGATGGTTTGCGTTTTAGAACGGGTGGAGCCAGTGCCGATAGCAGTTCTTTTTATATCGCTGGACTGAACAATGTTTTTCAGTTAGATCAGAAGACAGGAACAGTAATCAAGAAGACGCAGAGCGAAGACGATTTTAAAGTGATGGCTTCGCCACTGTTGGCCGAGCAGCTACTGATTATGCCGACAGCGACCAACGGCGTAAAGGCTTTTGATCGCAGCAGCTTAACGGAAAAATGGAATTTCCAGACGGGAGAAGCACTGATCTATACTTCTGCCTACTCAACACCGGATCTACACAAAAAAGTGGGTACTGTTGAATCTGGTATTCGCTATGCGGCCGGAAAACTGTTTTTTGGTGGATCGGATGGTTATCTATATGTATTGAATTTGGAAGGAACGCTCGTCCAAAAAATAAACTTGGGCACGCCGATATTGGCCGAAGTTACAATTCAGGGAAATAAGGTTTATGTAGCTGATTTTGCAGGAAATATATACTGTTTTACGATGGGTAAAACCGAATGAGTTAATTTTGGACGTCCATAAAATGCCACTTACATAAAATAGAATAATCTAAATAATGCTTATCATCGAAGGGGCCTTCTAAATAAAGTTCCCGAATAATTTATATAGAAACCTGATTGAATAGTATGGCGTTTGTTTGAGGTATCAGCCAATGGTTACTTCGCCTAGATTTTCGATCAGATGATTGTTCTCAATACCCCATCGGTCGATGACGGCGATGTGCTGCGGCCATGGACACCGCTACGCTCTCGTACATCTATGGTGCTGCAGCGGGTTTTCTGCATGGCGCACTTATTGCCGAATCGGAGAATTTTGATGTAAAGGAATACGGTAATATCATTGCGGAGATCGCTCCGGGAATGGGCGAATTTCTCAAACATGAAGGGAA
>JAITLV010000240.1 GCA_031277685.1 Sphingobacterium sp.
AACCCTATTGAAGTGCCCTTTTTGGACACATTCAACAGGCTATATTGGTACGTCTGTTTGTCAATTCCTTTATTGAGCACCTGTTGATCAGTCAGGAACTCCAAATTTTGGCGAATGGCTCTGCGCATGAACCAGACGAAAGGATTGTACCAACAACATACCAATATCATTTCAAACAATAAAATATCCAGACTGTGAAGGCCTTTCACATGAATATCCTCATGCTTAAAAATATCTTTCAGCTCAGCATCCACATGCTGTTCCTTATTGACATAAATTTTATTCAAAAATGAGAATGGAACAATAGGAATGATAACATTCCGAAATAGATAGGATCGCCACTGATCCGCTTTCGAATTTAGGTGAACCCGTAACAAACTCAACAGCTGAAATAGAAACCTCAATAATAACAATGCCGCACCTAACATAAATACTAGCTCCACCAATCCTGCTAAGGTCAGCTTCTCCTGCACTTCCTGTTCCTCAATATAAAAGGCAATCTGCTCACCAACCACACCCATATCCAATCCGCGCTGAACAAACAATGATTTTAAATCCAAAAACGGATATACAAAAGCAAATAATCCACCTATTAAAAAGTAGACTCTATTCAGTGAATAAAACGTCAGGCCTTTCAATAGCCCCACATAGCCCAAGTAGATTATACTTAATAGTAGATTGACTTGTATGATATAGGTCAGCAGATTTTCCATCGTATTAAGATTTGTTATTTTCAATCATATCCATGATCTCCTTAAGCTCGTCCGCAGTCAGCTTCTCCTCTTTCACGAAAAACGAAACCATCTCTTTATAAGAATTCTTGAAATAATCACCGACAAAGGAGTTCATAAACTTGGCTTTATAATCCTGCTCGCTTACCATCGGTTCGTAACGTTTTGCATTGGCATAACGTACAGCTTTCACAAAGTCTTTACGCTCCAAATTCTTTACAGTTGATGCCAGTGTCGTATACGGCATTTTCTCTCCTCTAATATTATCCAAGATTTCTTTGATAAAACCTCCATTTAGGTTCCAGATAGACTGCATTGCCTGCTCCTCTTGGGCTGTTAATTTTTCCATATCTTAATCTTTCTTTACTAATCTTTCACTAATCTACGAATAATTCGTAAATACCAAAAATATTTTAATCTTTATTTATGGACAGTCCATTCTGACCATTAGTTTCTATTCCTGTAACATGACAAAAAGAAAATATTTTTGACGTATTTAAAATCTACAGCGCCGAATATGAGTTGACTGGCCGAAAATTTGTTATACCTTGTTTTTTATTTTAACTTTCATCTGTATATTATTTTCTCTCACCAGCTAGATGGGCAATACCAGCATTAAGAGCATAAGGTCTATCCATGGTAAAACGAGATTTTATACCAGTTGATTCAAAACAAATACAACACTATAATTAAATGGCCAAAAACATCAAAGCGATCAAATGTCCTCATTGCGGCAGTATCAAAGTCTCGACAATCCGACCTGACTACTATAAGTGTGACAGTTGTGGAACTGAGTTTTTTTTAGACAGCGATGACATCAACATCAATCACAATTACAATTATCCCCGCAACAATCCGGAGCAATATAAAGCAATACGTATTGTATTATTTGCTGTTGTTGGATTTATCGCACTCATGTTTATTATCAGTGTATTAAGTTCTATATTTTCTAAAAAACCGACAAACACTTATTCCACTTATAGTTCTTCAAACGCAGCCTCCGAACCAGAAGAAGCTGTTACTTTTGAATGGAACTACGCATCCAACGAGTTATTTCTGGATAAAAATAATACACCGCATATTGTTTTGGTCGGTAATGTACGGAATTCAAAAGCAAGATTTGATGACAATAAGGACAACAAAGTCTACATAGGTCTATTCGATCCAAAAACAGGTAAAAAAGAATGGGTAAAACCATTGATGGATACGCCTGTTGAACTGTCTAGCAGTGATGTAAAATTAAGAGTACTGGAAGATCAGAATCTCTATATTATTGTAAAATCCAAATATATTTATCAATTGGACAAAAGCGTACTAACCTTTAAAAGCGTATTGGAAGACTATGTTAAGGAGGCCCCTTCACTGAGTTCCGGCATTGCGAAAGTTGAATTCAAATACGAGAATTACGGTTCGGCCTATCAAATTGTCAATAACGAAGGCCAGAACTTAGTATTCTATCCATTTATCAACAAATCCATTCCGGACAAACAACTCTACGACGAGACCAAAAAGAAACTCCCAAGCCCTCAGCTAAAAACGGGATTTGTCTTTTCGGGCAAGTCCACGGATTATCCAGAGGAGAAGATTCAATTGATACAGTATACCTACCAATACCAGTATGGCTACCCCAAAGACGATCCGCGTTTCTCATGGTCAAAAGACTTTGGTGGCTCCGGTATATTTACAGATCGTGACCCTTACAAAAAAGTTCTCATCAATAGGTGGCAGCTCGATCGTTCACGCGTGACCGGATTCAAAGACTTTACACCTGGAAGACTATACTTTCAGCCAGAAGTGGTCGCGCAAAACGATAAAACATTATTGATTGCCTATAAACCAACGCCAGCTGAGGATGATCCCTTACAGATTCAATTGCTGGATATCTCGACAGGTGCCATACAGAAGACCATCACGACAGACCTGAAGTCCATCTATAAAAATGGCTACTTGTTAAACGATGGCTTTATTGTCAAAGGTTCAAGCGACTACTACTATTTTGATAATAGCGGAAAACAAATCAATAAATTCGAAGGGTATAATCCCAAATTCGACACATTAAATTAAATATCATGGGACTATTCAATCTTTTTAACAACCAGCTATCCGAGATCATTGAGTGGAAAAATCAGGATCCTCGTATATTATGGTATAAATTTCCATCCGAAAGGAATGAAATTAAAAATTCGAGCAAACTTATCTTGGCTCCCGGACAGGGTTGTATCCTTGTCTATGAAGGTAAAGGTGAAAGTCTACTCACTGAAGCCGGCACCTATAACCTCAAAACGGACAATCATCCGTTCTTTACGACATTAGCTCGCTTAAGACAGAATTTTGAGTCCGAGCACAAACTCTATATCTACTTCTTTCGCACCACAGCAGTTGTCAATCAGTCTTGGGGAACAGGAAATCCGATAAAGTACATGGATCCACAATATAACCTTCCTGTGGAAATCGGTTTGAACGGTACCTTTTCCTATGTGATCAAAGATCCGGTACATTTCTACAGAAATATAGTCGCCAATCAACATACAGTCAACACAGCGGTAATTCAGGATATCCTCAACAACCGTATTCCACAACAGATTGTCGCGCAGATCGCCCAAAAAAAACTAGGATATAACGAGATAGATAGCCAACTCCCGATGTTGTCTACTGATATAAAGGCTGCTGTTGAACCTGATTTTAGTGATCTCGGATTGGATATTACAGATTTTAAGATTCTAGGAACCCAATTTGACACCAATACCCAACGCAGAATTGGTGAAATTGCAGATCTAACGACGCAAAATCAAGCTGCACAGCAGGCTGGCTTGAGTTATGTCGAACTGGAAAAATTGCGTGCGCTCCGGGACGCTGCGAAAAATGAAGGTGGACTCGCCGGGATTGGAGCACAGCTCGGTGTCGGCATGGAACTGGGCAAGCAATTTGATCTTCAAAAAGAGGAGATCAAAGACAATATGCAGCAAGACGGCGATTTTGTTGAGAAATTGCAAAAACTACAATTGTTACTACGCGAAAACATCATCACACAAGAAGAGTTCGATACGCTCAAAAAACAGATTCTCAATAAAATATAACCCGTTATGAAATACATCTTTGGTATATTATTCACCTTGGTTATCCTATTTGTAGCTACCTACTTTTTATTGGGGCTTTGGGGTATCCATTTTTTGGATGCTGAAAATTTCAGCAAAATCTTATGGACTACAGGTATCCTGACAATTACAGCTATAATTTTGGTCTGTTTTGTCATCTTGCCCTTTTTTGGCGCTGGCAAAAATGGGAAATATGAAGATAAAGGAAAAGTCGCCCAACGAAAAATCGATTAATATTTCGGGCATAATAAGATAGTGTTAAATTTGAATAAACTATTTGCTTATTTAAGTAAATAGTTATTCAATATTATCCAAAATGACGCAACCATGTCATTTAAATTCCAAAAGAACTTTCAGTTTTAAATATCAAATAGTTAAATTTGTGAGATTAGCATACAAAATCAGATATAAGATAATATATAAACATGTCAGATAAAGCATCTATAAATTTAGACGGCACTTCTTATGACCTTCCGGTCATTGTCGGTACTGAAAATGAAAAAGCAGTTGATATTTCCAAATTAAGAGATCTAAGCGGATTTATTACGTTAGACCCAGGATACAAAAATACGGGTGCAACAAAAAGTGCGATTACTTTCCTTGACGGTGAAAAAGGCATATTGAGATATAGAGGATATCCAATTGAGCAATTGGCGGAGAAATCAACTTTCTTGGAAGTTGCTTACTTATTGATCTACGGAGAGCTTCCTAAAAAAGAGGTATTGGAAAAATTCAGAGCTGACATCAAAAAGCAAATGATGATCCACGAAGACATGAAAAATTTCTTCGCTGGTTTTCCATCCAAATCTCACCCAATGGGCCAACTTTCTTGTTTAGTAGGCGCCTTATCTGCATTTTACCCAGAATCTTTAAATCCAAACTTAACTGACGAAGAGGAAGATCAAACCATCATCAACCTATTGGCTAAAATGCCGACGATCGTTTCTTGGATTCAAAAGAAATCGTTAGGTCATCCAGTCGTTTATCCTAAAAACAACTTAGGTTACATTGACAACTTCTTGAACATGTTATTCGGCGAGGTTAACGACGAGAAAACATTCGACCCAGTTGTTATTGATGCCATGCATAAGTTACTTATTTTACATGCTGATCACGAACAAAACTGTTCTACATCAACAGTTCGTATCGTAGGTTCATCTAACGCCAACCTATATGCATCTGTCGCTTCGGGGATCAATGCATTATGGGGACCATTGCATGGTGGTGCCAACCAAGCGGTAATCGAAATGTTGGAAGCAATCAAAAATGACGGTGGTGATGCAGAGAAATATCTTGCAAAAGCAAAAGACAAAAATGACCCATTCCGTCTAATGGGATTTGGTCACCGTGTCTACAAAAACTTCGACCCTCGTGCTAAAATCATCAAAAAAGCATGTGACGATATTTTAGAAAAATTAGGCGTTCAAGATCCAGTATTAGATATTGCCAAGAAATTAGAAGAAGCCGCATTGAATGACCAATACTTTATCGACAGAAAACTTTATCCAAATGTCGATTTCTATTCAGGTATTATCTACCGTGCATTGGGTTTCAAAGCAGATATGTTTACTGTCTTATTTGCTTTGGGTCGTCTTCCAGGATGGATCGCGCAATGGAAAGAAATGCGTGAAAACAAAGAGCCTATTGGTCGTCCAAGACAAGTATATGTTGGACATACAGAGCGTAATTACGTTGAGTTCTCAAATCGTTAATTCGATTTATCTTCATAAAAAAAGCATCCTTAGGGATGCTTTTTTTATGAAGATAATATACAACTTTCATGTAAAAGCACCCTGTCTTTTTAAAGACAGTATGAAGACGAAGAAGTTGTACTCCCGATGACAAAACCATAAGCCGAAGGCATACATAGCCACAATTTCAATACGCATTGCGAACTACTCCTATCTAGCTAATAGCACTATTATGTCACGATAATCTACTTGTTAAGTATATTTTAATTTTTCCTTATCTAAATTCCCTGTTTTTCGTTAAGTTTGCGTATTCATTGGTCTCTTATTAAAAATCATTATAAATAAGACTTGTTAGAAACAATACTACATATCTTGGTTCCCATTGCTATTTTCACCTTTATAGCAGCTTTCACCTTGTTTGCAGTATATGCTGAACGAAAGATTGCGGGATTTGTCCAGGATCGACTGGGTCCGATGGAAACAGGAAAGTATGGTAGTCTCCAAACAATCGCCGACATTCTCAAACTGCTCCAAAAAGAATTAATCACCCCTTCATCAGCCGATAAAATTCTCTTTAGGCTTGCACCTATCGTTATTTTCGTTGCTGTATTTACAGGTTTTGCTGTTATCCCATGGGCAAAGGACTTTATTCCCGCGGATACACATACAGGCTTGTTCTT
>JAITLV010000280.1 GCA_031277685.1 Sphingobacterium sp.
AAAATTACGCTAAAGAATACGAAACTCAAATCAGAAATGTTTTGGGAGCTGACGGTATTTTTGATTTCATCCTTTTAGGAATGGGAGATGATGGCCACACAGCTTCTCTGTTTCCAGGTGAAAAGATTTTACAAGAAAAAGAAAAATGGGTTGATGCCTACTATCTAAAGCCACAGGCAATGTTCAGAATTACTTTGACTGAACCTATTATCAATAAAGCTGAAAATATTCTGATTGTTACATTTGGTAAATCCAAGAAAAACGCTTTGAATGAAGTTCTTAATGGTGTCTATAATCCTGAACTATATCCGCTACAGTTAATTGAAAGGAAAGCAGGAGTCCAGATTTTTACCGATAAAGAAGCTGGAACTTAATATCATTTAACTATAGTGAACGTCTAGCCAAAAAGCCTCCCTTAACGATTAACAAGGGAGGCTTTTTATTTCCCCTTTTCTGCTTTACCAGTACGATCTAATCACCTTGTACGCTTTCGGTGCCCGCCGTAGGTTTATCGGCAAGGTAATCGTTTAATAACTGGCAATTTTCATCATCAAAACAAACTATTGTAACTAGTTTAATTGTCGTATCTGATTCAAGAAACTTATTTATTGAGTTCACCGATATTTGGGCAGCCAATTCCTTAGGGAACCTGTATATACCTGTGCTGATATTCGGAAAAGCAATTGTTGTACAGCTATTATCCACAGCCAGTCGAAGAGAGTTGAAGTAACAATTTGCTAGGAGGTTCTCTTCATTCTTTTGGCCGCCATTCCAAACAGGACCGACGGTGTGGATGACATATTTAGCGTGTAGATTGCCAGCCGTGGTGATCACTGCTTCACCCGTTTTGCAGCCCCCTTGTCTAGCTACTATCATTCGGCATTCTTCCAGAATAGCTGCTCCACCTGCTCGGTGAATGGCACCATCTACACCGCCGCCACCAAGCAAGGAGCTATTTGCTGCGTTTACGATTGCATCGGCTTCGATCTTAGTGATATCTCCTTTAATAACGTTTATTATTTTGTTCATTGAGTATGGAATAATATTAAGGCATTTGCATAGCCGATGGAAATAATATTTTAAATTTAGTGAATTTTACCCATTAAAGCTTCACTTGTCAGCTGAACACAAGCTATTGCTTTATTCTTTTACAAAGGTTAGTTAGAATAGTGTGTTTAAATTTTACGCCAACAATTCTATTTTTCCCTCCGGCATTACCATATCGAAAAACAATATGACCGTCTTTATCGGAGCGTTGTTTAATTGATATACAGAATAATATTTTTTTACTAAAAATATTAGTATTATTGTTTTTTTTTATTTATATTTGTGTTTTTAACCAATTTAAAGACAGTATATTATGAGTGAATTGAAACAGTCGAAATATATCGATATAACGACAGATTATGGCTTTAAAAAAGTTTTTGGATCAGATACCAATAAAGATCTTCTCATCGCTTTCTTAAACGAACTCTTTAGAGGACGCAAGGTCATTGCTGATTTATATTATAACAAAAATGAGCATGTCGGAGATACAGAGGATATCGGTACCGTTATTTTTGTTCTTTTTTGTACGGCTGAGAAGGGCGAACGATTTATTATGGGAGTTCAGCGCACGGAGCAGGATAATTTGAAAAAGCGTATGCTTTACTACAGTAGTAAATTAATAGCGGATCAGGCACCCAAAGGTAACCGAAGGGCTTGGAATTATGCAATTAGTGAAGTCTATATCATTGTATTGATGGATGGATTTACGATGCCTGATGCGGGCGATGAGAAGTATTTTTTACACGATATCTGTCTATGTTATCGGGATCAAGGTAAAATATTTTACGACGATCTTGGCTTTATATACCTTGAATTGGTTAACTTTGTTAAAGCTGAGGCAGAGTTAGTTAATGATTTGGATCGTTGGCTTTATATACTCAAAAACATGTCCTCGCTAAAGGGACTTTCAACATACCTGCGGAAGCCGATATTTGAAAAGTTGTTTCAGTTAGCAGAGTATAGCAAACTAAAACCGGAGGAACGAGAGATGTACAATGTAAGTTTAAGGAATAAATGGGATGCGGAGAGCATCCGCAGTAGCCAGGAAGAGCAATTGAAACGGGCGCGCGAAAAAGCAATGGCCGAAGGAAAAGCGGAAGGAAAAGCGGAAGGAAAAGCTGAGGTAATAAAAAACCTTTTGTCTTTGGATAAGTTTTCGAATTCGGAGATTGCCAAACTATCGAACGTCACTGTAGAGTTTGTAAATGAGGTCCAGGCGGAGATAGCTAAAGGAAAATAAAGCATATAACGATATAAGGTTTTACGGCCGCTTGGATGTGAGCCAAAAAGGCTCCCTTATCGGTTAATAAGGGAGCCTTTTAGTTGAAAGAAATAGCCTATCCTTTTTCCACTCTTGATTTTTCAGAGGCGAGAAGTTCATCTGCGCAGAGTTTGCCGAATTTATCAGCTGCTAATGGGCTATCAGCAGTGATCAATTTTCTGTCAACTTGACAATCGCCGGCAATTTTTTTATTCAAAATTTCAACCCCAAGTTGTTTGAGTTTTTCGCCATAAAACCAAGGCATCTCGCCCGGCTGGTATCCACTTTCTGGTAAAGTCTTATCCATTTCATCGGGAAACGAATTGATCTTATACCCCTTAAAGGGAAACTCAGTGTCTCCACAATTTGCTGCGCTTAAGAGCGCTGCCGGACCATGGCAGATTGCCAATAGATATTTATCTTCAGCTACCGCCCATTTGATAAGTTCTTTTACATCATTATTTTCAGGTAATCCGAGCATTGCGCCATGCCCGCCTGGGATAAAAACGGCCACGTAGTCAACATATCCTTTATTCGTGTCGGCTATAAAATCCCTGAGGTTATGCGGATTTGAAAATTGCGTATTATACTTGTCGAGGATTTTACCGATGTTTTCATCTTCATAGGGCATAGCCCACATTTCAAATTTTACAGGATCACCAGTGGGGGTGTAGAAGTCAACCTCAAATCCAGCCTGTTCCAAATGAAGAATGGGAACCAGTGTTTCGACCGGATGATTACCCGTCGAAAACTTCTTTCCATTTTTCATGGTCATATAGCGCTCTTCTGTACAAAGCACGAGGATCTTTTTTCGGGTGTCCTTGTTGACATCACTGTACTTTTTTTTGCTGTAATTTGTCTTGGTCGTAACCATCGCCTTCCTTGAAAAAAAAGAAGGTTCGTAGCCAATGCCGTCAAATACAGGTTCTTTGCTCAAATCGTTTGAAAATAATGACATAGTAATATTTTTTTAGTATTTGTAATTCGTGCTATTGATTAGCTTCGAATGTCAAACTTTCCACATTTTATAAATCTTTAAGAGATAACAATGTCAAAGCCCATGCTGTTTCGACTAAAAAATATTTGTGAAATGAAGTAGCGCCCAAAGAAGGTTAATAATAGCTAAAGTCTTGGGTTTTCCGCTCAAGGCTTTTTTCATTTTTATCAAACCAATCTCTTAAAGTATTTGCCTATTTATTGACAATCGATTGAATTTAGGAAGTTTCGTTTCGGTTGTTTCCATATATGCCCAGGTTTAATACCTGTCCATTTTAAGCCTAAGTGAAGTCACCGGGTTTTTAAAATGCATATTCCGATCTATATACTCTACTTGCTGATTATTTAAAAATGAGAGCAGAAAGCCGCTCTTTCTTTTGGGGTCAGGTACTCAAGCAGGACGAGCATGGTATAAGTGGCAGTTTCTTCTTTTATGAGTTTTGTATCGGCATTTTCAAAAGAAACAGGTTCGGGGAGCCATTCTCCGAAAACTTCTTTTTTATTTTGGCGTTTTTTAAAGTTTATGGCATGATTAATCGTACTTTTAATCAAAAAATTGGATTCGTGGCGGATGCTAGATTTATCCAATATGATGTATTTTTCAAGTACATCCTGTACCAAATCTCTGGCATCTTCGTAAGAACCGACGATGTTATAGGCATAGATCAACAACTTATTATAATGTTTATCCATCTTTTTATTCAATAATTTGATATTAGCAAATTTCAATCTTTATATTCCTTTATCTGCCAACACATCCTGCAACATGATTCTATTAAATTTTTCTGGTTCTACAAATGCCGAATAATGTCCTGAGTTTTCAAACCAGATGAATTGTTTTTGAGGCGCTTTTAATTTCCTGAAAAATTTATATGCAAGTGTAGAGGGGGCATTATAGTCACACCGACCGGCGATAAAGTAAACGGGGACTTTTACTGCCTGAACCGTTTTAAATAAATCTACCTGCATTACTTCATCCCACATCGCATTCATTGTAAAGGCTTGCCCCTTGGCTATCAGGCTATCTTGATAATATTGCTTGGCAAAAGAATCCATATTTTTATAGAGATGACCAACATTGCTACCTTCGCAAAAATCACCATGAAAGTGTCTGAGCCATTTTCTTGATAAATACAGGTCTGATAATTCATTTTTGGAGCGAGACGGGTAGTGCTTGCGAAGTTTTTGCAATTGAACCATTGCTACGCTGTCTTTTTTTAATCTGGCCTGTTGAATTGAATAATCAAGTGAAACCTTTTCATTCAAATACATATTGGTGACCTGTCCCACACCGATATAAGCCTGAAATAGCGATGGATATTTTTGAATTAGATGCATGCCCATAATAGAACCAAAAGAATAACCAACCAGATATATTTTATCTTTCTTAAAACGCTCTTTAAGGATCTGTATTAAACTTAGCGCATCATCTTCAAGTTGTTTAATTGTAATGCTTGCAGGCTGTAGAGTATCGTTATAGGATAAGCCTGTTCCTCTTTGGTCGTAAGTAACCACCGTGAAGCGCTGTTCCAATTCTTTATTGTGTGTTTGCCAAAAATAGAAATCGGAAAAGCCAGGCCCACCGTGCAATATGAGCAAAACAGGATTTAAGGCATTTTTACTTTTTATAAATACGCCGTGTTCGACACCATTTAATTCGATACGGTTGTATTCCTTGATAGAATTAATCTGGGCTGTGCAAAACTGCCAGCCTATTGAGATCATTATCAAAACTATGAAGAACTTTCCTTTTATTTTATTCATCTAAAGTGCAAATAGAAACATATCTTTATTAAATATTTACTGTTTTACCGATTCCAAGCTCCGTCTATTTTATCGGCTTTTGATTAAATAGCCATTCCGCTTCCACCAACTACTTTTATACCTTCGGGAAACTTTTTCCAAAAACGTATATATCTATATTTAGCTTCAAAAGGCTCATTATTATAATCTCCTTTTAAATCCATCTGCAAAACAATGACAGCCAAATCCGCTATAATATTCAGTTCTTCTACTTTGGGAATGAGCTCTTTTACTTTTAAATTTCCCTCGCGATAAGATTGCAAATCTATTTCCTTAGTTATTGTCTGACCACTAGGGATTATAAAAAGTAAATCAGCATGCAATAGATTGTCGAGTATTTCCACATCATTATTTTTGATAGCTCCGTAAAGTGTGTTCTCGAGATTTAAAATTTCATCCTTTGTTATCATTTCTTAGTCATTAATTAGTATTCATTAAACTTCTGCTTGTGTTGATTTCCTATCGTAGGTGTTGTATAAATTTTCAGGAATTTCTGCGAGGTTCGATTCATGTACTTTATCGCCAAGTGTATAAAACTCCTGAAAACTCATAATAAGAGGTTTCCATTTATCGGGATCAACCCGATTTGGATGATTATCCACAGTAATTGATTTATCCAAAAATACCCTGTTTATCTTTAGTTCAAATGTGATAATCTTCCCCTGCTGTAAAGGTTCGTCTTCAGCCAATTTATGGATGTACATAACAACAGCTTCCATTTGTACAGGGCACTCGTTAACCCGGCAGACATTGATGGTTTCGGCCGGGGTTCCCGTCAATCCGGCTATTTCAAATTTATTTTTTTCGAAACGATACCCCTTTAATATTTTAGACTGAGGAACAGGATTAGACCCCGTTGTTCTGGCCAGTAGGTTCACTGCTTTTGCCTCGTTTACCGAGGGCAGGTTTAAGACGGCCTCTTTGGTTGCTAAAAGGTTTTGGGCCGTTTGAGACGAAGCCCCAAGCCCAATCATGCACCTCCAACCTAACCAGAAAATCGAAGATATAGGCGCAAGATTAGCTGTACCATCGGGGTTTTTAGTACTGATAAGTACTACCGGTGTGCCGAAGTATAAAATGGAGGGATAACTTTTAATATGCATGTGTAGTACCTTTTAAGATTTTACTGAGTTTTTATCTTATTTTTAAAATTAACCATATCCGACATTTATTAAAATCCGTTTCTTGCGTAATCCAGTCGTTACATCTACTCCACGACGACCTGATAAATATCCCTTTCCATCGTAATGCCATTTTGTTCTAAAAAGGCGGGCATATTAATCCCTACCTTTTGCATCTCCTCCCGTATGACCAATCTGGCATTATCTATGTGCTGCCGGTCTGACCAGGTGGCAACCGTAATGACCAGAAGGTCGCCACGATCGCCTGTCTGTTGAAAGATTTCATACTTTACAAAGCCAGGCTGCTGCCTTAGTGTATTCCTGATGAAAATCGATTTTTCGGAATACGCTGCGATAGCTTTTTTAGGAATGCTGATTTTATCAATGACGGCCACCTGTTCCCTAACAGTGCGCTCTTCTCTGTTATTCTGTTCCATTTTGAATTGATTTTTATGTTGACCAAAGGTTTTCATCGCCGAAAGGATAGTTATGATAAGGACGATGGTTTTTAATGTTTGTCTCATAGGACTTGTATTTATTGTTTCCAGTTCAGTTTGCCGTTTTTGTCAAACATTTCGATAGACGGGTTGCCTAGACTATCAACTTTTAAAATAATCCTCGGTATTTCGTTGTTATCCTTCATCACCAAGGCCGCATTCCCATTTTCCGTAAGCAGGTTGATACGATTGATGTTATGGCCAGGTTTACCGGACAGGTCTTTGTCGTTAATCAATAGCCCGGCTCTGAAATAGTTGTCGTGTTTATTGTCCTGCGCCAGTATACCGATAGCATCGGCATTCTGATAGTCAAATGCGAGTGCGTTCAGGTTGGTCTCCTCATTATCGGTTATGGCAAGACCTCCTCTTTCGTCGCCGTTCTTGTCATAAAATATAAGGCCTGCTGGTGCGTAAGCTCGTTTATACATTTTTCCAGCAATAATAGGTTGCGGAATATGGTCTGTGTTTGCAATAACAACACGATTTTTTCCCGAAGAATCATTAATATTTATTCTTTCTACATTAAAATTTTGTCTGTTGTCCAAGTATAAGTACACTATACACGCCATAAAAACAATATTGGAAAGTATAAGAGCGGATAATAATATTTTAAGCGGTTTTGAAATTGTTTGCATAATTTAGTCCCATTTTTTAGTTCATTATTCTGTTAATATACTGTTTTCCTGGTACTGATTACAATTCTGTTCCACGCATTTATGGTAACAACTGCCATAATGATCTGTGCAATTTGGTTTACATCAAAAAGTTGTTCGGCCAGTCTGTACGTTTCTTCGCTTAACCCGTTTTGGCTGATTAAGGTTACTTCCTCAGTCATAGCTAAAATTGTTTTCTCTTCTTTAGTAAATAATCCGCTTTCTTTCCAGGCGTTGAGCAGGAAAATTCGCTGAGCGGTTTCGCCCTGTTTTAATGCATCCGAAGCGTGCATATTGATACAAAAAGCACAACCGTTGATTTGTGATGCACGAATTTTAATCAGATAGAAATACGTTTTATAAAGCCCCGAATTTTGCAGGTAATGTTCCAGAGCGAACATTGCTTTGAATGCATCTGGCTCCAGCTGTTGTATATCAATTCTCTTTTCCATATTTAATTTATTCGTTATTTAGCTTTTGAAAGTCCCATTTTTATTGTCCAAAAAATCAATATACTGGGCATGAACTATTTTTGCGCCTTTACCCAAAGTGGATTTTTTGTAAGGGAAGAAGCTATTTTTGCAGCGGCCATTACAATAACAAAATTGATAGTGAATCTAATGATAATCTGTATAATACCGAATGCCATGCTCTGACCGAATATGGAACCATATTTGGCCCCGGACTGATCACCATCAGAAAAGATGCTAAAGCAACCATAAAAGTTCATGAATCGGAATCATCGTTGTTTAAATTGAAGCTGTGAGTTTTTTGGATATCAAATTGTCCAGTGAATATTTTCCGCTGCCCTGAATGAACAGTGCAAGGCATAGGCCAAGCATCAGCAAATGATATTCGAATCCCTCGCCTTCTTTATCGCCAAACCAGTTCATAAAAAAGCCATGTTCCAGATGTCCTGCCAATAAAATTATCCCTATAAAAAGACCTCCCATTGCAATTGCCCAAAGGCGGGAGGCTAAGCCTATAATTATAAATATAGGTGCAAAAAACTCTATTAATATAACTAATAGCCCCACAAGCCATGGGTGTCCCATCTGTTGCAAACCCTCCAAAGTTTGGGTAAACCCAAAGCCCCCAAACCAGCCCAGCATACCCCGCGCTCCATGTGCAAACATAACGATGCCTATTGTCAGACGGATGATCAGACCTGTATAATCATTGTGTGTACTAAAAAATTTCTGTTTCATGATTTCTTCATTATTTGATGATACAATTGTTCAAAATACTTTTCTTATGAAAAGACCAAAGTTGCTGTAGTTTGTGGCAGAATGTCCGTATTGGTCAAAATTTGCGGCCAGTCCAAACTGTATACCTCCGGTACTTATCCCAGCTCTTGCATATTGATAGCTCCGGCTATGTCCGTTCCGATTCCATGTGGTCATGTATTGAAATCGGGCATATAAGTTTACAGGCCTGTTTACGGTTCCCTGATATTCAATAAAACCCATAAGTTCGAGATTGGGGTCAGACCATATATCCATCCTTGGGTAAATCAGTATAGAGGTTGTTTTCCCTTTCTGGAAATACTGGAAAAATACAGATGGTCTTACTCGGTTGACGGGAGTGAAGATAGTACCAACTCCTGTTGTCCATCGTTTGCTCATCGCATATGAAAGATAAGACTGGCTCATAATTTCATTTCCACGGTTTTTATGATAAGGTATCAGAACAGAAGAGGTGTGAAAGAACCCGAGGGATTTTCGCGGATTGAACCTTGTAGCAAACGAATGCTGATAATAGTATCCAGCATGTCCCGCACTGATTTCAACAGGTATTTGCGCCCGGCTATGCGAGTACCATATGCTGAAAAACAGGCAGGTCCACAAGTGCTTTATTGTCGTTGTTTCTTTCATCGTTCCCTTCAGATTTCATTTTTTTTCCAAGCTGTGCCGAGAAATGGTTGTAGCCAATCACTGTTTAAATATTGACACATGAGGTGCTGAGAACGTGACAACCTATTTAGGATATTTTCTTCCGTAGGTGATTTGTCCCGTCTTTTTGTAACGAAAGAAATACTGATATGCTGCTAAACGGGCATTTGTGATAACATTTATCATCCCGATAGAACAACGTAGCTAAACTTCGTCGTACGTTTTTTGTAACACCATACGAAGATAGGAAGGAGCCTGGTCGTCAATACCGTAAGTATGACGGTAAAAAATGTAGTTTTTTCTGTTTTTGATGTAGAACCCGCGATTAAATAGGGTTTTCAACCGTATTTTTGAATTCAGTGGGGAGCTGACCTTCGTAGGTTCTGAATGCACGGGAAAAATGAGAAGAGTCTGTGTAGCCAAGTTGATAGGACACCTCCTTGACAGACATATTCCAAAAACTTAACAGGTACTTTGCCTCCTGCATGATATGAAACTCAATCCATTTTTTCGCCGAAAGCCCGGTGTATTCAACTAATATTTCGCTCAGGTATTTTGGTGATATATGCAACTGTTCCGCATAAAAAGCAACATCTTTATACTGCGAGAAATTCTTTGAAACTAATTCTCTAAATTTTACAACGGTATGTTCTTTACCGTTGAGTTCCTTTTTATTGCCTCGATAGAGGTTCCAGAAATATTTCTGTGAAATAATCAGGATTGAATATAGTATTCCCGAAACTGCTTCGGGTTTATCAGCGATTGTCCGAAGTGTGCTGAAAAGCTGTCGCATTTCCTCAAATTGCCTATCGTTGAGTTGCATTACACTCTTTTCATCGGGGCAAAAAAATTCGAGGGAATAGAAAAATGACCTGCTGAAATTATTTACAAAAATGTCATCATAAAAAAATAACGTGTCATTTAAGGGGAAGCTATTATTGAGCCATTGGCAGGTCATTCCTGGGCCGATCGTCAACAGGCTTCCCCGTGTTAAATCATAATCGGTAGTACCTATCCTAATACGAGCTCCTTCACCATAATACAAACCGATCGTATAAAAGTAGTTTTTAAAGGGGCTGGTGATTTTCAAGTGTTCAAGACACGCTTTTGATGCCAGATAATAAGGTGCTATATTGCCATCTTTTTTTTGAGATCTTAGATATCTGAGCAAATCAAAGTTGTCTGAATGTTTTTGTTTCATAAAGAAGATGTTTAAAAATTAATATAGTTCTGGGAATGCTTCTCTGTCCAAATTGAAAAATGATAATTATGAAATGTAAAGTTTTTTCTCATGTCTACTTAGTCTATGAGGAATACTAAAATACGTAATTATTGATTACTTGAAAACGTATGATTATTTATATATCATTGTATATAAATATCCATTACAATAAGGAATAGATACTACTTATCCACTCCTTATTGTAATGGATTTTATTTCGTATTACTTCTCCCAATCTGCAGCCGCATCAGCCACAGCAATGGCTTCAATCTCAATCAATGCATCGGGAGAAAACAGTGATGATACTTCAAAGATGGTATCTGCCGGATAAGGGTGAGTAAAGTATTTGCCTCTCAATTCGACAATCTTCTCAAAGTTCTTCATATCCCGGAGCATGATAGTCACTTTAATCACGTTCTTTAAACTTGAACCTCCCACTTTCAATACATTGTCCAGATTTTCAAAGGCCATTTCTGCCTGTGTATCAAAGTCGCCAATGCCTATTAGGTTGCCATCCTTGCCAATAGCGGTCTGTCCCGAAATGAACAATAAATCGCCTACACGATGTCCTTGTGCCAGACGGAATGGCTCGTAAGCGTCTGGCGTAATTTTAATTTGTGAAATTTTCATTCTTAATTTATTTGATTTATAGATGTGTTCCTTTGTGCAAACGTTTTTCATGTATTGACCAGTACTGAAGGTACGGTGCCGATTATCAGTGGTTTGTTTATTTTCATTGTTCCCTTTCTAACTATTTTCAAGATGTAATTCTTTGATGATTTTCCGAGTATGGCTAAGGTTTGCCTCTGGCCATAACATTTTACGGTGAAAAGGAATCGAGGGTAGTCCCTTCATCGTTTTTATCACCCAATGGGGATCTGCTAAGGCTGCTTTTCCGATAGCGATTAGTGTGGCGTGATTGTCTTGTAAGGCAACTTCCGCTTTATCAAGATTATGGAATCCACCGTTGGCAATTACAGGAATGCCCGTTACCTGCCGGACAACCGATGCCAATGATATTCCGTCTGCAAAAAAGCTATCCCGTTCCCATTCGCCGGTCTGCACCGCTACGTGAACAAAATCGGGTTTGCTCGTCTTTATTTCCTCTGCCAGTTCTTTGGCAGTTTTAATACCCTGTGGCCACCGGTAGGTGAGGTCATTTACTTTTCCTTCTGAAATCCGTAGACCAACAATAAAATCCTTTGGAACGGAAGCTTTTATACTAGCAATAATTTCAGCAATTACACGGAAACAGTTCTGCATATTACCACCGTAAAGGTCGTTACGCTGGTTCAGTTCCGGTGTGAGAAACTGGTCTAATAGGTATCCATTCGCTGCATGAATTTCTACGCCGTCAAATCCTGCCTTATAAGCGTTTACAGCTCCGCAGGCAAAGCCCTGTTTCATTCTTTCAATATCCGTCAAATCCATTTCTTTAGGGATTGAAAATGGTCCCTCACCACCGTAGGAAGGCATTTTGACGCCAACAGGTTTTAAGGCAGATGGGGCTAAGGTGTCCTCACTAAATTGGGATAAAGCACCTGCGTGCATCAACTGAGCGAATATAAGAGTAGGCGACTCATGGACTGCGCGGGTTACCTTTTCCCATGAAGCGCATTGCGCTTCGTTTACAAGTGCGGGTTGGTTGTTATAGCTCTTGCTACCGTATACGTCGGTGTAGATGCCTTCGGTAATGATAACTCCAAATCCTCCAACTGCAAATTCTGAATAATAGTCTTTCATGTCATCCGTAGCCAAGCCGTCCGCGGTAGCACTTACACGTGACATAGGGGCAACTACCGTCCGGTTAATCAATTTTCTTTGCCAAACAACGGCGTTCTGAAAAATAAGATGATGTTTCATTTGCTTCTAAATGTTATGAAGCAAAGTTGACGGTAAATGTTCGATAAAAAATTGACCTAGGTCAAGACGGCTTATTTTTTTTCTTAATACGGCTTATAAATTCAGCTGATACCCCCAAATACGATGCAATTAAATATTGGGGTACTTTGGACGCGATGTTATGGTAGTTTTCCAAGAAGGCAAAATACCTGCTTTCGGCATCGTATACATTGTTATAGATAATTCTCTTTTGCAATACGCCCAGATAACTTTCCAATATTAACCGGAAGTAACGCTCCAAACGGGGAATTTCAGCCAGTAGTTGCTGAAAAGAATAATGGCTAATCTGTAAAACGGTCGTTCTTTCTATGGCTTGTATGTTGTATATGGATGGCTTCTGCTTGGAAAAGCTATCCAAATCAGAGGCCCACCAGTCATCAATAGCAAAAAACAAGATTTCCTCATTACCATTGTCAGTGTTGATGTAAAATGCCTTCAGTGCTCCCGAAACGACATAACTATCGTAACGACAGGTATCGCCGTTACGTAAGAGATAGTCTCCTTTTTCCAATGTTTTCTCCGTCCAAAAGCCTTCGAAAGCTGAAATTTCATCCTGCGTAAGATTTATATATTTCGAGATATTTTTTAATAAAGTATTTTCGACCATATAAGCATTCCCTTTTCGTTTACAATATAGTAATTATAAAGAACTGTCTTTTTGTTTTCTTTCGACCTCTCATACTGTATTGTAAATTGTAGTCTTGATGAGTTAAATGTAAATCTTTATGTTCCTTGCAAAAAATAAATGCCTAAATGTCTCAACATTTAGGCAAAGTTCACTTGATCTCTGCAATGGCTTTATATAATTACTAATTGCCATTACGCTTAAATTAATGGCTACTTAGGTTAAGGTAACTTACAGCTAAACACGCTATGCCGTATCTAGCTGTATAGCATTCTGCTTTTGTTTGGTGTGGTCGTAGGCCTTGTTCAGGAGGTAACACGCGTAGCCTACGTCTTGTTTATTCTGAAGGTAAAAACTTATCCATCCTGAATTTTTAAATACATGATGGTCCTTAATTTTTCCTTCAGTCATTAGCGATTGTTTTAGTTCTTTATTTAATAAGATGTCCAATAAGCCATTGCTATGTACATGTGCAAACTCTTTTCCCATATAATTAAACTCAGTCCCACCATATTTATGTATCCCAACCGTAGTTCCAGGCATTTGTGTCACATTTTCTTCCAGATCGTCGATCCAATCCAATAATTCAGGCTTGGTAAAAAACATCCAGCATCTCATGAGACTATCAAATATAATGGGGAATAAAGGGATATCCTTTAAGAAGCCGACTCTATTTACTACAAAAGAAAACATAGGCTATCTTTCGCTTAATAATTTAATATGCTCCATGACCCTAAAATGAACATTTCTGGTGATACTTTCTGCCCAAAGATCATAGTACCAGGTAGGGAACACATGAAGGTTATACCAACTGTTTCCAATAAGAGTGGTGGTACCATTTCCATTATCCTTTAATATAAATTGACCTCTTTTAATATCAATGTGTCCCATAATTTCAGGGTCTTTGGGTTGATCAACGATATCAAAAATTAGGTTTTTATTGACATCAAATTTTACAATTTTCTCATCGAAGATATACCCATTGCTAAAAATACATTTTCGGTTTGCACCCAGTTTATGCTCACTTACCGTTGTCGCCATAGGGCTCGGCATCCCAATTTTAAAGAGCCAATAGTTTTCCTTCTGAGATATCGGATCAAAGGCGACCACGTGTTGCCATACCTCTGCAGGACTCGCATGAATTAAGATTTCATCAGAAACCATATTTTCATGATAATGGTCGCTCAGGGAGTCAACAATAAAAATCCCCAGTAGTAGGCTCACAATGCTTATATTCAATTTTTGATTTCTCTTTTTAAACATTGCCCTTCCAATAAAGGCTCCGGAGATAATAAAGCCAAAAATAAGGGGCGAAACAATTAGGAGACAAATAAAACCCTCACCTAAGAAGAAAAAACTTATTAAAATGGCGATAAGACCATTCAGGATAGAATATCCAGTTAGTTGTTTTCCCCTTATTGCTATGTCTTTCCAAAACCAAGCCGTGATAATACCCATTAACATTGGAATAATTACAAATTCTGAAAAGACAAGTATACCTATATCCTTAGGCGCCAATGAGGACTGGATACCAATGGTTAGGAACGCGAAAATGTTGGCTATCAAAATTCCTTGAAGTATTTTGGAATTTAGTACTTTAAATAACGTTTTTTGCAAACTCATCGTATTTGATCGTTTATTGTGGTATACTATAGATGTAATTCCCTAATAAGAATTTCAATGTTTTTTAACTGATTCATCTATCAGTTTCATGAGATGATCGACAGTCTTAGCTACTTCTTCTTTCTGCACGACTAATGTTTTTTTTCTAGACCCGGAGGAAGAGAAATCTTGCCATTAAATTCTGGAACGAACAAATTGATGTTTTCCTGATCCATTTTATTAAGATTAATAAAAGTCCATTTTTTTGTTTCGTCCTCTTTTAAAGCTAATAAATAAGCTGAGGTGATTGCCATTTTGCCTTTTTCAGACATTGACATTACCAATACTTGAGGAATAAAGCAATACGCTATCCCATCAATTTTTGAGACATCCATATCGACATAATTGATCATCGAATCAACTTTAATCCCGTATTTTATAAGAGAAGAATAGAGTTCCTTGGTCAGTTTTGTTGCCTGATCTATTCCGCCCATGCTTTCAATTATGCGGGGTGATGTTTGACTTAGAATACCTTCGATATCTCCGGAAATAGATGCTTTTGTCATGATAGACAGAGCTTCCCTGAGCTGCGGATCTTTTTGGGCAAAGCTTGTATGATGAAAAATTGTTAATAGCGTAATTAACAAAAATATTCTTTTTCGCTGGATGTATTTAAACTGGTTTAACCAATTGTTGCTTTGCATAATGGAACGAGGTTAATTTCTATTGAATGTACAGGTTTTTATTTACAAATCAAATTTGGAAAGTCTCTCCATATTCCAAAAATAATAGCGTGCTTAGGAGAAGCGTTGTACTGGCTTGATAGTCCTTTTTTGATTGTAATAATATGTTACGGTGTTACACTATTTAAGCGCATGTTTTGTTATCAGCCCCTGTTTGGATAGCAAAACCAAGGACTTTTCGGTATCTCTATACCTTGTTTTCCTCAGATAGCACTCCTATCAACCATACTTTTGCTATACACATAAAAACAAAAGAATATGGCAAATCAATTTTTAATTAAAGAGACGATGGATGCTATCCGCAAGTGAAATCGCTGTATTGCAAGGAATCAATCCAACTTATGGAGGTGTCCAATTGCTAGTCATTATTTTCTTGCAGATCTTTTGTGTTGACATCAGATTTTCGACACAAACTTGCCGCAAGGGTGGCCCCTAGCAGCAAGAAACAAACTTGCTTCATTTTCATTTTTGAGTATGATTATTTAGTAAAATTTATCTGCTGAGAAAATTTAAATTGGTCAAATGAGGCTTTATTTACATCGGGAGACTGTAAATTATAAAAAGCTGGCATACCAATATCCGGGTACTGGAAAGATTTGGTTTCTGGATTACGTAAAGCTAGTTCCATAAAAGTATCTATTTTATCTGACGCACTGATTGCCTTACGTACTTTGTCCACATCCGATGCACTATAACCAATGAAACAAAAATAGGGATGAACGTTATCGATTTGTTTAACCTCTGCTGTCGTTAAACTTTTTAGCCCCGAAGTGGCTAATTTAGAAAAGAGCTCTCTAACGTTCTCTGAACAATCAATGGCCATAAATGCTTTCTTGCCAAACTCCATTCGATTGACATAAACTATATTTTTATCAATAAGCTCCTTTTCGGAAAATAATTCTTTTATTTTCTTATCGGACATAAATATTTTCAGCCCAATGGTAGGTCTATAACTATAATACAACCATCCTGTATTATTTAACTTTTTATATTGATCGAGGGGGATTTCAAATTTTAAACTGATATCAGTATTTCCGGTAAATATAAGTTTCAAATTTTCATAACTATGGAACCTATAAGAAAAAAAGCGATGTTCAAAATGAGTCACTGCACCTTTCTTTTCCAGATTGTCTTTTAGTATTTTGTCTAGATCCCCGGCCTTCGCGATCTTCTGAGTTACAATTGGATTGAAATCAGCAGTTTGTATCCGTACTTCTGGCGTAAAAGATTCAAGCTTCGACTGGTATGAAGCGAAGTTAGGCTGAGGATATGTCGGCAAGGAAAAGAAAGAATTGATAAATGGTTCGTCTGACAACTTCGCGTCATTGTAAGAAAATTCATAACCGGCATCTTTCTCCAGTTTGAAACCAACGATCTCTGTTTTCTTTGCATTCCACAATGTATCTGTTATTCTTCTATTGCTGATTGAAGCGATATCAGCCAAATCATAATTCTTGTAGTCTATTTTTTTTTCGACGGTATCAATTATCGGCGGTTCAATTGGACTAGGGCTTTTGCTACAACCTGCAGCTCCTATCAACAACAACGTATTTGTAACAAAAATAGCCTTTTACTTAGATAAAATCTCACTGAAACCTTCATACCTTATTCAGTTAATTTATTAAATTTCAAAAATTAGAATCTACAATTGAGGATGTAAAAAAACAGAAGAGTATAAAATATTGTAATCGAACAAAATAAAAATCAGCTAGCATAGAAACTCCAAGTGTTCACGTAACTCAATAAAATCATACGAATATAAAATATTTTTTTCGTCAAATTTAATAAATTATAAGAACAACACATTTGTGTAGTATATAACGGCATGGTCAAAAACACATTATGATATATAATAAATGCAATACTAAAATTAAATAATCAATCCGAAAGTTAACTTTTTAAGCAAGTACTAACGGTCAATAAGCTACTACATCGCTTGTGGGGCAAGAGTATTTGATACCACATTGAATCGACCGGTATGGTGGAATGGCTCTATTTGAGTCGATGGGAAGCAATCCGCCACTTCGTTGGACACAGCGGCAGCCCCCCAGTAATACTTATACGCCGTCCGAAGTTCAAGCTATATTGGCCGAATTAAGAGATCTAAAAACTAAACTGCGAAGTGCAGGAATACTTGCCATCCAATTGTTTGGTGATTGGTTAATTGGATTCCTTCTTTTAAAAGAGCAAGTTTTTTCTTTGAGGTATCTGCTTAGGCTCTAAAGAATAAAAGAGACTTTTCGGTATCTCTCCAATACCGCTTATATACACCTTGTTTTTCTCAGATCGCGCTCTTATCAACCATACTTTTGCTATACACATAAAAACAAAAAAATGGCAAATCAATTTTTAGTTAAAGAAACAATGGCAGATATGCGAGGCTTATCGGCTGCGGAAATTACAGCTTTACAAAACGGAACTTATGAGGGAGTTCAATTATTAGGTTATTACGAAAAAGGGGATACCCCAGAACCGATTTTATTATCTTTCCAGTTCGTCAGGCACAGACGATGGTGGTAGTGTGATTGTAAGTAACAACCTAACATTTATTAATCCCTATTTAACAACCGAGGGGAAGGTAAAGGGATCATGGTTTGCTGCACAAGGTGGGCTTGAAATCATAGGAGACTTTGATGGGAAGGAAAAGTTCATTTTGGATACTGCTCCTTATAATACAAGCGGACATCGCGTAATTAATCACATTGGTTCTGCTAGCGAATATGATAATTCACTATTCACTCCCGTGGTCGGATGGACATTATCCGGTATTAAGATATCGACTGCATTTAATCGCAATGTAGGCGTAAACTGCGACTATTAAATTTCCTCTTGTATATGTTAGCTATCATATTCTTACCGTTGGTTGGAAGTATTTACGTACTTGTCCTACTTAAAAAGATAAAAGAAGTCCGATATAAATGTTAATATTTTATTAAATCAATCTTTAATTTTAGCTCGTTTTGTCTTTTTTTTGAAAAAAAATTGATTTCACTGATAATTTATTTTTGTATGTCGTTTTTGTTATTTAGATTTGTTCTACATAAGCATTGCGTCGTATAAAAGGACTTTAAAGTATACTTTGTTTTAATTTATTACACAGCCATCTTTTATTTTATGAGAAGAAGAAAATTACCTCTTATAGTTTTGGGTATCTTGGGTTTTCAATTCAGTATAGCACAGACAAATACATTTCCTGCCACAGGCAATGTTGGTATCGGTACAACTTCACCACAAAGCAAGCTACAGGTAGTGGGTGGTTTATCGGTAAACGGGCGTAATGCGACCGCCGGAGTGAATGGTTTTGGAAACGGAATCCAATTGATTGATCCCAGTCACACATCCATAATATTTAACCCAGGGGAACCTAGCCAGCTGATGTTTGGTTTCCATACCAACGGTAGCATGTATTGGGGGAATAATACCAGCTATTCGATGTCGCTTACAAAATCTGGAGATCTTCGGGTTTTTAATACCCTATCGGTTGGCTCTGGTTTGTTGCCAGGCTATAAAATGTCTGTGGCCGGGAAATTGGCAGCTCAGGAAGTTTTGGTAACCACAAGCAATTGGCCAGATTATGTTTTCAAGGCGGATTACAAACTGCCAAGTCTTGTTGAAACAGAGAAGTTTATCAATGAGAACGGTCATTTGCCGGATGTGCCTAAATCTGAAGACGCAGAAGCAAATGGAATTTCCCTCGGCGAAATGAACAAGATCCTACTTAAAAAGATCGAGGAAATTACGCTTCATCTGATCGATATGGAGAAAAAAAATCTAAATCAGCAGAAATTGATAGAAAAGCTTTTGCTTAAATCCGATAGATAAAACTCTTTTCTTATACTAATCAAATATCCTTATATGAGTAATTTCATGAAAGCCATTCTTGGGTGGCTATTCTCCATTCTGGTCTTGACAGCTGTTGGGCAAGGTTCTAGTGACCTTATTTTGACCGGTTCAAATTCTTGGATTTTCCATACACCCGACGACGGTCGGACAAATTTGCATATCGCTCCTTATATCAATGGGGATTGGAAGTGGGGGATGGTCTATTTGGAAAATAACGGTCTTCTTGTTGCGGAGGGACTTAGTACTAAAGCACTTGCGGTTAAAGGTAATATCCGGGCAAAAGAAATAAAAGTGGAAACCAGTAATTGGCCAGACTATGTTTTTAAACCTAAATACAAATTACTCACTTTAGCCGAGACAGAACGTTTTATCAACGAAAACGGCCATTTGCCAAATGTGCCAAAAGCAGAGGTTGTAGAAAACGAAGGTTATTCACTTGATGAGATGGACAAGATACTACTGAAAAAGATCGAAGAATTGACTTTACAATTGATTGAAAAAGATAAGATGTTACAAGATCTAGTAAAACGTATGAATAAACTAGAATCTCATTAGCAAATAAACTCATTTACGAAATCATAAATCACAAAACTATTAATTTTTTGACCATAATCAATAAGGATAGCACATGTCAAATAGAGTAACCATATTCTGCCATTTATTCATTTTTATTTTTTGCCTGCAATATGTTCAGGCTCAAGACCCTTCAACATCCGCTGCCCAACCGAGTATTCAGAGTCCAGATGTATCGACTTTAGGCAAGTTTGGAAGTATTCCCATCTCTCCATTTACGGGAGCTGCGCTTATTAAAGTTCCATTGCTCGAGATACCTGTGGGAAGCGGAAAGATTCCAGTTTATCTTGCCTATGATGCTTCCGGATGTAGACCCGACCAACGGCCGTCTGTTTTTGGACTTAATTGGTCCCTTGGAGCGGGCGGAGCCATACAGCGACGGGCAAAAGGCGCTTTCGACGAGCGTTATAACAAGATATTTGCGAGGGGAGTTTTTAGTTATACTGAAAGCGGAACCCGGGAGAATGCAAAATCCGATTGGAATACGGAGGCTCAACTTCGTGGAAAAGATATCGATCAGGCTCCAGATGAGTTCGTTTTTAATTTTAATGGCATCGCAGGAAGTTTTTATCTAAACCATGAAAATAATTGGATTGTTAATTGTAAAGATGATCCAAATATTAAGGTTGAGGTAAAAACGGAAACGGATTATAAACTTGGAATAGCAACTTTAGGGAGGGTATATACCGGATTTACTCTGACGATGGGTAATGGTATAAAGTATAGTTTTGGCTACGATCTGGAAGCTATAGAGTTTTCTTCGCCCAGCGTTCCTGCATATATGCCTCCTGGATGGAGCAGGGAAACTCCTCCATTTGCAAATAATAGTAGCTGGGAAGCAAGTGTACAGACCAGTGCATGGCAATTGACCAAAATTATCTATCCAGATGGAAATACTTCCGCACTTAAATATAAAAGAGGATATGCTCCCTATATGCCATTGTACTCCGAGATTTCGGAAGGAGCAGTTGTGCATATGCCGGTAGGTGTCTATATGCTTGTTAACCGCAACCAACCACAGAATTACTCAGTGCTGACATCCACCCTCATCCAAATAAATACCTCACAGGGTGTTGTATGTGATTTTGAAAGCTCGCTGACTAAAGACCTATTCCTTTGCCTACAATGATCTAAAATTACCCACATATGCCTCCGGTAGAACAGATCATTGGGGGTATTATAATGGGAAAAATTATTGGATGGATGGCGGAGAAGAGGGCGGATATTATGCATATCCCAATATGGTCAAATATCTTAAATCCAGGGAGCCAGATACAAGCTTGATGAAGGCTGAGATGATCAAACAGATCAAATACCCCACAGGTGGCTACACTTTATTTACCTTTGAGCCACATACCTATTCGACGGTTGTCTTACAATCACCTAAAATAAGCTTACAGAAGAATACTGTTAACAGCTTTGCTGGCGGGTTACGTTTGAGAAAAACTGAAGATTTTGACGGGATCAATGTTAAACCGAGTGTGACCGAGTATTTTTATACCAGGGACTATCTTACAAACGGGGCCTTATCCAGTGGAGTATTAAATGGAAATCCGATATATTATGAAGAAGGAAAAGATTATAATGGAACGCCTTATAGGCGCTTTAATAGCCTTTCGTTAAATTATCTTAATAACTCCAATGGTAATCATGTCAACTACAGTGAGGTTACTGAAAAGACAATGGGGGGATACAAGGTGTTAAAGTTCACCAACCATGACAATGGATATTTGGATAAAGAACCCTTTGCTCAGCGTGATTATGATGTCGAAAGTTCGCGTTATGACCAGCAGCTGTTCGGAAGTCTTGCTTTGGAACGGGGGCTTTTGCTTTCGGAGCAACTTTTTACGGATAAAAAAGTGAAAATAAACAAGACCGAAAATAAATATAACGATGATCCCACACGTTACAGCAAATATGTTCGTTCGGTATTTGAAGTCAGTCCGTCTGGACGGGTAGGATATAACAAAGTGGCTTTCCCGATTTATACGTTTGTTCCCTATCTTAAAAGTACAACCGTTACAAGTTATGGTACTGCAGGTGATTCTACTGTTAAATCGACGGAATTCTATTACAATGAACACCGTCTGGTACACCAGAAAAGGAACTATGATTCCGGTAAAATCCTCAGGGAAACAAATTATAAGTATCCCTCTGATTTTCCTGTGCTAGGAGATCAGGGCAGGTTGGCTGTAGATATCGTTTCTTACAAAAATGCCAACATGGTTTCACTTCCTATTGAAATTTCATCTATCACCGCGGGGACAGTCAAAAACCTTGAACAAAGTGAATTTTTACAGTATAAAAAAGGTAAAGTCAGTTCCGTGCATCGATTTGACTTGACAAAACCTGCAAACATATCAGATATCCGAACCACCTATACCGATGATAATTACATTTTTAAACTGGGTGACAGTTACAGGCAAGAGTGGACAATTAACGAAACCGATAATTACGGCAATCCATTGGAGATAGTACGGAACAGAGAACCATCAACCTGCTATATCTGGGGTTACAATGGACTGTGCCAGATTGCGGAGGTCAGGAATGTGGTTTATAGCGATATGCTGAAAGCGATAGGTGGAGCGACAGTTATCACCCAGCTCAACAGCCCAACTGTCACCGAAAGTTTTATCAAACAAAAAATGGATGCCTTAAGGATAGCTTTACCTCAGGCAGAAGTTACAAGCTACATTCATAAGCCGTTGGTGGGCATTCTGAGCAAAACTGATCCAAGAGGAGTGAAAGAAAGTTATGAATATGACCTATTTGGTCGGCTGTCCACGGTATTGGATGACAAAGGAAACATTATGAAAACATTCTGTTATAATTATCGATGGCAAATGGTGGATTGCAATGGCAACCGTAAACTCCCGGTCAATGCATTTATAGTACCCTTAGCATATGAACGAAGCATAAATGGAACAGGAAATGCGCTTTGCGAATCTACGAACCGTGATGAGTATTATATCCTGAATCCATCTAACGATCCCAATCCGGGTATCGTTGTGGGGACAGTCCTGTATAATCTGGATGGAAGTCCAGCTGCGGGCGGTTATTATTCACGGGGACCCGCAATTGCATACGTTGGAGCCAACGGCAAAGTCGAGAGTCTCCATCAATGTAATGAAGGATGGATAGAATGGTAATGTAATCGGATTTGATTCTATAAGTCCTTATTATAGGATTTCAAGATAATGAAACTAGGAGAAAAAAATTGAATTAATGTTATTTCCAATAAATTTACATATGTGGTCAGTAATAAAGGCTAGTTTGCACCAATTTTGTGAAGGAACAAAATTGTCGATAGCGAAAAGAACGCTGTTGGTATGTTTGGCAGTATTGGCAAATTTTATGGGATATTCCCAGATCCCACAGGACCTCAGATTAGATAAATACGAGGGGCAGCTTAGCATTCAAGCGTTGAACAGTGTTACGCTGCTCAATGGATTTCACATACCGATGGGCGGCAATGCCACTATCGGTATCGCAGCATTTCCCTCAGTTGTTAGTAAACCCACTGCTTTTCGGAATTTCATCCTAACCAGAAGCTATCGTGTCGCGGGAGTGAATGCACAGAATCTGAAACAATCACGAAGTATTAGCGAAGAAAACCAGTCAATCCAGTATTTTGACGGACTCGGGCGTAATATTCAGCAAGTTGAGATCATGGCGAGCCCTACTTATAAGGATATTGTACAGCATAAGGAATACGATAACCAGGGGCGGGAAAGTATCAACTACCTTCCCCATGCAAAGAATGTATCTGGGGATGGTGCGTTTAATCCAAATGCCAGATACGATCAGTTGGCATACTATTCTGAAAATGGGTCTTGGGATCTAGCAGTGGTCAAAACTAATTTCCCTTATGCGGCAACACTTTTTGAAAACAGTCCGTTAAATCGTGTACTCGAACAAGGGGCACCCGGTGCGAGCTGGCAACTAGGTGTAATGGGGGTTCCCGGAGGGGGGCATACCGTTCGGACAGTATATGGCTCAAATGTTGAGAGCACGCAGGAGCTGGTCAGGCTCTGGATCGTAGATTATAATTCGGATGGAATTCCGACCGGAGCCAAAGGTACAGGAAAATACAGTGCGGGCAGACTTAGTAAAACAACCATTCGGGATGAAAATTGGATCTCAGGGAAGGCTGGGACGGTAGACGAATACAAGGATTTCGATGACCGTGTTGTTCTGAAAAGAGTCTGGAATGTTAATCCTTCCACTAAAGCAGAGTATCCTTTGGATACATATTATGTATACGGCAATTTTGGAAACCTGTGCTATGTGATCCCTCCGGCAGTGAAGGCAACGAGTTTTACAGAACTTGCAACAGATGCAAATTTTGATAAATATATCTATGCTTACAGGTACGATGAACGGAAGCGCATGATATGGAAGAAAATTCCCGGCAAAGGCCCAGAGTATTTCGTCTATAATAAAAATGACCAGTTGGTATTTACAAGAGATGCTGAACAGCTCAAGCGTGGTGAGTGGGGGGTTATCAAGTATGATGCTTTTGGAAGAACAGTTATGACCGGTGTGGAGAGTGGGCATCCAGGCGACAATCACACTGCATTACAGAATGCGCTCAAAGAATTTTCGGGAGCATCCTGGGAAGACCGCGGGACAGTATTAGAGGGGTATACCAACAAAGCTATTCCACAGAATACGGTCAATATGACAGTATTACAGGTATATTATTATAACGACTATAACAATATACCGGGCATCCCCTTTACGAACCATGCCGCCTATAGCAAAAAGTTGAAGACGTTACTGACAGCCAGCAAGGTTAGAGTATTGGGTAAGGACGATTGGTTGTGGATCGTAAATCACTATGATGATGATGCACGTCTCGTGAATATTCAGAGTACGGATCACCTTGGCGGAATTGATGCTGTTACGAATACATACAGTTTTCCGGGCGAACTGTTGACCAGCACACGATCACATACACCCAAGGGTGGGAAAGCAACAATTATAACAACGACCAATAGTTACGACCATATTGGGCGTCTTGCTTCATCAAAAGAGAAGATCGGATCTCAGGCAGAGGTAATACTTGCATCCAATAGCTACAATGAGATCGGACAGTTAAAGACAAGCTATATGGGCAAGGTAGCTGCCGAACCGGGATATGTGGATACGACGAATTATACCTATAATGAGCGTGGATGGTTATCCAAAAGTATCTCTCCTAGATTCAGCCAGCAGCTCAAATACGGAGATGGTACCACACCACAGTGGAATGGCAATATCAGCGGGCAGTTGTGGAATGAAAATGATAAGCTCGATGGCACAGCCAAAAACTTTAGTTATGGCTATGACCGGCTCAACAGACTTACAAGTGGAACTAGCACGCCTGCCGGTGCCGCAAGTATGACTGAGGTGATGAGCTATGATGATATGGGGAATATCAAAACCTTGAAGCGGGATGCGCTTGTTGCAGCAACATACGCTTACAACGGAAATAAATTGACTAAGCTTACAGGTGGTTTGTCGGGGGATTATACCTATGATGATAATGGTAATGTGAAAACAGATCGCTTGGGGATGGCTTATACCTATAATTACCTGAACCTGCCGCAGACTGTGACGAAAGTAGGTACGGATGTCAGTTTCCTTTATGATGCAGGGGGGACAAAACTTCGGAAGTTTTCTAAAATTGGGACGAGCAGCCCAATCAGCGTGACACGGGATTATATAGGTGGCATCGAGTATAACAACGGCAAGATTGAAATTATCCATAATGCCGTTGGGTACGCCATGTGGAACGGTACGAGTTACGTTTACCATTATAACCTCATGGATCATCTTGGTAATGTACGTGCATCCCTGAAGCGGGGTAGCAGTGCAAAAATTGTTGATGTGGTACAGCGTGACAATTATTATCCGTTCGGCAAGCGCAAGGTTGTGTTAGGAGGAAATAATAAGTATCTTTACAATGGTAAGGAGATCCAGGGCGAGCTTGGAGACAGTTATGACCACGGGGCACGTTTTTATGACGCAGAAATAGGACGATGGAATGTCGTGGATCCGTTGGCGGATGATTTTACTGGCGTTAGCCCCTATAATTACGTCTATAATAATCCCCTTGCTTTCACCGACCCGAACGGTATGTTTGCTGAGCCTGGATGGTACCTGCCGAATGGAGCTACGAGTACTAGCCAGGCCGTCGAATTCGAGGGGTCGGGACCAATAACCGGCTATACGCTAATTCCGAGCCTGCCCACTGCTGATGTTTATGGTGGTGGTATGAGTAGCTGGGCATCGGGGTGGAACAGTTTCAGTAATTTCTTTAATGGTTTTGGTCTTGGCTGGTCATTCAGCGGGCAGTCAAGTGGTGCTTATGGCCCTTATTTACCCACAGACAAAGACATCAACAATGCCGGGGCAGTCTTATCCATGATCCCAGCCACAGCACCTTTGGGCGTAGTGATGCAGCTGAGTACGGCTCAGAGCAAGGCTGAAGTGGGAATGGTCGTGGCAACCAGTCTGCCTTATATGAGGATTGTTAAGGGGATTGGTGGAGCTGCTGCTAAGGGCGTGACTAATGCTGGTGAAATGTTAGGTGGTTTCGGTATTCCTAAATTATATACTTATACTAACAATGGAAAAAGTGTTTTTGTATCGGCACATGCAATGAAACATCTTGAAGAACTGGCGACTAATGGAGCTAAATTGGGGCCAGATTATTTAGGGTTATTGGGTCAAACATACCAAAAATCTTTACATTCGGTAATTGACGATGTGCTGTCCCGTGGGACTATTCAATATCGAAAAATGTTCTATTCAGGCGGTAATGAGATAATGTTTGGTGCGCCAAGAGCGGTAGGTGAGCTGCCTGCAGTTATCCATTTTCGATAAAACAATTTAAGATAAAATAATGAAATTATATTTTAATAGTATTACTTCAGAACCATTTAGTGAAGTTATTTCTTACACTTCATTAAATCCCATTCCAGTAACATTGAAGTTGTCAAATAGCAAGGTTTTACCGGATACCCTTTATGCAAGAAATTTATCTGGAGAAAATTTTATAGAGTTTAGATTTAATAGGGAAACAAGAAAATTGTACGAGATAACAATTGTCGCGATAGAGGAGGATACTGTTAAATTAGACGGTGATAATTGGATTGGTGGAGATGAGTTTTACGAATGTTGTATTGAAGATGAAGACGAATTGGATATTTCAGAGCCTATCCAAATATTACGTTCCAATAAATCTTTGTGTTTTTTTTGGGGAGAAAAGCCTTTTCATATTTATCCTATTGCTAAAAACTGCATGCTAGGGGTAGATCGTGATAAAAAATTATGTTCTGTTTTGTTAGTAAACTTAAATAATGAGTTAGTTTATGAGATATTAGGATTTTGACAAAATTATCGAAGCCGCTAAGACGGGAAGTCAAGCATTAGTTAATCTTACAGAAGAAACGTTTTCGCAAGCATTATCTAAAGGTGCAGAAAATGTAGGGGGCTATTCTGTTTATGGAACTAAAGGATTAGTCGGCAAGACATTTAATCGAAATATCTTTTTGTTAGAAGCTTCGGGAACTAAAAGCCTTTCAGGTTTCAGGTCGTTTGTGAGAGGCTTAGAAGCAGAAGCCGTAGGTGCGGGTGCAAATAAAATTTCAATTTATGGTTCTTCTGTGATTAATAAAGGTTTCCTTAACCCCAATATTGCCAGACGTTTTGGTTACACATTTGAACAGTCAGGTAGTGGCGTTTTTCTACAAAAAGTTTTAAAATAAGTTAATTATGAACATTGCTGATAAATCGTCAATATATATATCAATTTTCAAAAGAAAAGGCGGCGAAGGTTTAAATACTAAGATTATTAAAGAAGCAAACAATAAGGATTATGATAGTTTGTTTACTCGATTAGAAGAAAATGAAAAGCCATTGCTTGTCTACTTTTTAAACTTGTTGAATTGGTTTCTACTTACCAACAATAGACTTTTGATGTCTATCGATGGACAATCTAAATTTTTATATCTTGCCGATATAATTGAAGTAAGACCAGCATTACAAGAGGAAATGAATGATAGGATTATCGATAAACAAAAGTTTACCAGATTAAAAATAAAAATGAAAGACGGCGAGTGTTTTATTTGTAAATTGGAGCAAGGGCAACCTTATGAAGGAATTTATCAGGTGTTACATTTCATAGCGACCAGCAACATTAGCAGTTGCCGCTAAGACGGGAACGGAAGCGTTAGTTACTACAGGAACTCAATGGAGTAAGCACTCTTTACAAAGATTAGCCGAACGAGGGATTACTCAAAAAATGGCAGAAACAGCCATAAGTAAGGGGCAGAAATTCTATGACCCGCTTAATAAATCAATAAATTATGTTTTGCCTAATGGTTTTGCAAGTGGAAAAAGTTTATTAGTTGGAACAAATCCTTTGACAGGAGAAGTTGCGACAGTATTACGAAGTAGTAAAAATTTAATTAAACCAAGGATGATTCCGATTAAATAAAAGTAACAATGCTACTAAACGAATTAAAGAAACTATTGGAAGAAGCCATGAATTCTTCAGGAAACGACCGAATAAAGGCTATAAAAGAATTTCAGGATATAGTTTGGGATGACACATCTATACAAAATGAAATGTTAAATGATATTCTAACAGATATTGCTTATAATTTGGATTTTTATGAACCCAATGACGAATGGAGAAAAGAAAATCCAAGTTTTTATGGAGATGACCGTTTGGAAAAAGAAGTAAAAATAGCCATTCAAAAATTGCAAACATTAAATCCCGAATAGAAACCTTAAAAATGAATTTACTTCTAAAAATATTATTTTTTGTACTTACAATATTTCAAACAAATATTTGTGAGGCAAAAGTAGTTGTGTTTGCAGATGTAATTTTAGAAACAACATTTTCGAATACTTTAAATTCGGGAAAAAGTAATCTTAAATTAAAAAGAGTATTTTCAAGAAACGACTTAGCTAATACTTGTAAAAATGATAGCGGTTTAGTAGATTATAGAAAAAGGGGTGTAAGTACTGCACGAGTTGCTACTAAGGGGGGAATAGAAGCAGCAAACGGTCTTAAAATAACAGGATTTACAAGCCATAAGGTTGATAGAGCAATTGGTAGTTTTGGAAGAAGCGGTGTAAAACCTAATGCAATACTTGATGCAATAAAAAACCTTTAAAAATAAACAATGTTGTAACATTTAGTGAGTTACTTAATGTAACTGATGAAAACGTTAAGCTTTGGGCCGCTACTTTTACCCTAAAGGTTTTTCCTGAATTGGCAGAAAAGACACTATTAAAACTGTCAGAGTCAACTTCTATTACTGGATTATCAGCTAAAACTACTTTGCATTTATGGAAACTAGGAAAGTTAAATTTACTATGAACAATTAAAAATCGCTGCTTGTTTACGATGGGAGGATAGGACCTTGGAACGTAATGGACCCATTGGCGAAAAACCATTACGACACCAATCCGTATGCCTACGCGCTGAACAATCAAATAACGTATATAGACCTATTCGGGCTGGATCCACTGAACAACAACAATAATTTTAAAGATGGTGAGTGGGGTAAATTTAATACGGATAAAGGTCATATTAAACTTGACGAGGTCAGTGTAAACGGATACCAGAACAACTGGAGCTGGAGCAAGGGCTGGAACGATACAATATCGAATCAGCTAAAGATAAAATTTACGTCTGGGATATATTTTGAATTAGTACCAAAAAATACTGGAATGACCTTGGAGACATATCAAAATCTGCTTAAACAGGTCGAGGTATATAATGGAACAAAAATTAGAGTCATTAATACTCATAGTGAAATAATAGCTGCTTTCCCAATAAAATATGATAGCAAAATATATACTAGTTCTACTTGATACTGCAAAGTTTTTAGGATTATGTGAAGCAGACTATAACAATGCGAAAAGCTTTTTGGATGAAAGAGAATTCGGTCTTGCATTTGATGCAGCAATCACTCAATTATATGAATACGAGATTATGATCGATCAAGACTTTTATAATTTAATAGAAGGTATTGCTAAAAGAATGGCTATTTCAGAAGATGGATATTCTTTCATGAAAGAATTAGTCAGTGCTGAAAATAAGCTACCTAAACAGGTGAAGGATAAATTAGTCGCAACATTGAAAAGCTTGAAATTTGATTAGCTGAAAAAGCTTCTAGGAAAGGGGGGGATACGCAGTTGGAGATTTCGCCCATAGTTTATTCGAACTCTACACCATGATAAATAAAACATCAAATAATTGGTATCAGCTTGCAAAACCATTATAGCAATTTATATGACAGAGTTTAAAGAATTAATTAAAAAACAAGTTGACAAGTTATTTCTTATTGTTTGGCCACCTTGGGGCGAAGAAAGAGAATCTGATATAGATATCAGTTTTGGTTTTGTGTTCAAAAATGAACCAAATATATTATGTATAATAAGTGTTGATAAGGATGAACTATGGTCACCTCATATTTCTTTCGAAGGTTTTCCCGAGATTAGATATTCTTGGGAAGATTTTTACCCCAAAATGAAAATGTGGATGAAGGCCGACGATGATAGTTTGATCATTGATAAAGAGTATTATGAAGTAACTAAATCTGAACTATTCGATAATATCGTCGGAAACGAAATTAAAGAGATCGAGTTTATGAATGTCGAAGGTAATCGCGAACCGTTTGGTGTAAAACTTCATTTCGAAAATGATTATATTATTTCTATGCCAAATTCTGACGGTAATACAGTTGAAACAAAAGTTTTTAATAAAAACAATAGTATTTATAATTTCAAACACCTTGGTCATATAGTCTATTCAAAAATATAGATATCGTTAAAAGGTTAACCGATTTGACTTCGGTTACTAGCGTTTCTCGACGGATATCCTCAGCATTTATGGAGAAAAGGTGACGACGGAAAGCAAATTGAAAAAGTTCTTTAGTTAATGCGTTATGCGAACGAACAGTATTACTCACCTCCGAAACAAGTAACGCCACAGGGAAAGGCAGGCACACTTCAACTATTTAAGAAACTACTTACAATTCCAGCTATTCAAAAGCCTCTCCTGCCAATTAAGGGGAGGCTTTTTTTATTTAACCTATAGCAAATCTAGTGTACTTTTCGGTATCTTCCACATACCGCATACACAAACCTTCTTTTCTTCACATACCCTCCGTAGCAACCATACTTTTGCTATGCACATAAAAACAAAAGAATATGGCAAATCAATTTTTAATTAAAGAAACAATGGCAGCTATGCGAGGCTTATCAGCTGCTGAAATCACTGCTTTACAAAGCGGAACTTATGAGGGAGTTCGGTTATTGGGTTATTATGAAAAAGGGGATACCCCAGCGCCTGTTATTTATTATCTAACCCCAACGAATCCTGACCTCGGGCCAGATGATGGGGGAAGTGTAATTGAAATCGGAGGAATACACTTTTTGACAACAAAAAATACGTTTTTATACAGTGCTAATTTTATTTAGGATTGTAGTGATTTAATATAATGATAATGAATTATTAACGTATTTTTTTTGAAATATATTTAATTTTATTGATAGTATATTAACTTTTTTTTGACACAATTATGAATAGATCACAGATTCTAAAATCTGAATTCTTGGTACAGGGTATTTCCTATGCATTTGGAAGGAAGCTGAAGCGCTCCGTCATAACGGAAAGATATTCATTATCATCTATATCGGGAAATTGTTCCAGTGTCATTCCACCACCATTAAGGCTGAGCACGCAGATAGGGTCTGGTGGTGCCCTCACTTCAGTTCAACTAGATGTTAGGGGGGCTTTGAAGGATGAAATTTTTCAAAAAACCAAATTGCAAATGGGGGTCGCGAAAGTCTGTCATAGATGGATTGAAGTCATCCGACAAAAAGCAGTGTTCCTCCTTGTCCTCTGTAGCTCACTTCTTCAATGTGGAGATATTTTTGCTCAGTCTGGAAGTACTGATTACAGCGCCATTAGTGGTTCAGATTACAGCAAACCCAGGGGAATGGAAACAAACATGCTCAGTCCGAATGTCTCTTCACTGGGTATCTTCGGGGATATACCCATTTCTCCTTACACAGGACATCCACAGATCAATTTGCCACTTATGAAGCTTGTGAATAATGGTGCAGTAGTGCCTTTTACTTTAAGCTATAATCTGACAGCAGTCAGACCGGACCTGCATCCCAGCTGGACAGGACTTGGTTGGAATCTTAATGTAGCTGGAGTAATATCCAGAAAAATAAGGGATGAGATAGATGAGCATAACGAAAAGTTCTATAACGTATATCTTCCAGGAGGTGATGCGATCGGCCCTAAAGGGTTTTATTCTAATCCAGCGGCCAAAATCTATGTACAATCCAGTGATTGGGAGACAGCACTTCCTCCATTTGGCTATACTGCTGCACAGTTGGATACTGAACCGGACGAATTTGCTTTCAGCTGCCTGGATATCAGTGGCAAGTTTTTTCTTGACCAGGACAATAACTGGCGGGTACGAAGTGATAGGGAGATCAGAGTTGAGTTCGACGGGGTATTTGTCAATCCCCCATTTCCGATTGCTCCTCCGAAAACTCAGATAGCTTATCCCAATATCCCGGCCCTGCGCGCTTTTAGGGGATTTATCCTTACCGATGATCGTGGCATCAAGTATTATTTTGGTGGCAGCAATGATGCCATTGAATACAATATCAATTTTTTGGACCAGAATCATGACGATTGGGTAGCTACCTCTTGGCATCTAACCAAAATACTCTGGCCGGATGGGAAACAGGCTACCTTTTCCTATGAAAGAGGAAAGTTCGTTGCCGATCTGCGGGTTATCTATAACGAGAGCAATACACAGACTTATACCAACGGAAATGCTGCCTGTAGGAGCATCTATGTTTCGGATCCTGTAGGTGGACAGGTTATTTCTCCTCTATATCTGCGAGAGATCAGAACCTCATGGGGAGACATCGTGCAGTTGCACAGTTCGTCATCGGACGATCTTGGCTATTCAGCGGCCGCCGGGCCCTTGGCGATGCTTCAGAAAATCTACTCTGTGCCGGGAAAGGAAAACCAATTGACCTGGTTTACTGGTAACATTACCCAGCCAGACAAGGTAGGCTGGCGCAAGTTGGACAGTATTTCGTGGAATTCCGGGGGAAACCTCTTAAAGAGATTCCGATTTGCTTACAATTCCCGTACGAGTCATATGACCCCGCTGGAAAGGCTGATGCTGGGATCGTTGACAGAAGTGTCCTCTAATGGTGTCTCACAGAATCCCTTTTATTTTAAATATTCATTGGATGGCACACTCACCGACAAGTTTCCAGCCTATCTTTCCGAGTTGACTGATCACTGGGGATATTACAGCAATAAAAAATCTTCATGGCTTTCGCTGAAAGAAGCACCGGATGCGTATTATCTGAATAGGGAACCAAGTAGCGATCGAAATATCCTTCATGCAAATCTCCTGACCGAGATTGTCTATCCTACGGGTGGAAGTACCCAATTTTTATATGAACAGGGTGAATATGGAAGCAGTCTGGATTCTAGCCGTACACGGATACTGCAACATGGCAAGAAATACGGAGGCAGCCCACGGATAAAATCAATTACTGATGTGGCAAAAGGCCCGAGAACATCTGCCTCTACGCTGAAACGACGGATATTTTATTATGTAAAGGGCTATCGTCCTGGTATAGCACCAACTGGACTTCCATCGAGCGGTATCCTTTCCGGCATTCCGAAGTATCAGTATCGCTACGATGAGCGTTATACATCTCATAACACAGCTATAAGGATAGATTATAAAATACTGACGACGAATCCTGTGATGCCATTGGTGGACGAAATCTTTGACAACCCTATAGGCTATTCCGAGGTTACGGAGATGCAGACTACCTCTACAGACCTAAAAACAAATGGATATACCATCAGCAAATACACCAGTTTTGATGACGGACATTTCGATGATGCAACAGCAATGTTGCGTCCAGCATTCTTTCCAAACTTTCCAACTTGCTCCAGAGCTTTTGAACGTGGGCGCATGAAGTTGAGAGAAGTTTATGATGCTGCGGGAAAATTACAAGAGTCAGTAGAAACCAGCTGGGGTAACAGGAACATCAATGGAATTGGGGAAAGAGACCGATATGTCAAAGGCTACTTGATCAAAGTTTATAACCGATGTGAGAAAACCAATCCAACAGGATCAGTTCCCTCTGGGGCGTCCTTTGGATCAATGGAAATTGCGCCATACCGAATTTATTATTATCCATTTCGTCCACTAAAAGAAATAGTGACTAGCTACAGCACTGACGGATCCGGACCGCTAACCTCTAACGTGACCTATAGCTATGTTGATGGATATAGGCTATTAAGGGAAAAATCGGTAACGGGTAGTTCAGGCGAGACCTATAGGACTAGCTTTCGTTATCCGATGGATGTACCAAGGTCAACGGGAGATATCTACACCTTTATGACTGATAGTAACTATCTGTCTTATCCGATAGAAACGGTGCAGTCGATCATACGGGGAACTGTTGAAAATGTGATATCAGCAGATATTACCGATTTTGCACAAAAGAGCATTATTGCAGATGACGGAAAGACAAGGAATATTCCTCTCCCAGTGATAAGCTATGTGCTTGAAAACACTGTCCCGGTGCCAAAGTCAGCTTTTGTTGGGCTCAAGTTTTATGACGGGGGGCGACTTGTCAATGTGGGACCAGACATGAGGATGCGTCAGGCATTCAGCTATGATAGTAAAGGAAATATTTCCTCGGTAGATAATCTTACCAGCAACAGGATGTTAGCATCAAGGGACAGTTATATCTGGGATGACAGGAGAAATCGAATCGCCGAGGTGAAAAATTCAGAGCGGTTCAGGATGGCATTGGAGGATTTTGAAAACTGGGCAGACTGGATCTATGATGATGACAATCTTATAAGCGTGGCGCATACAGGTACAAGGGGATTATCTCTATCTGGTGGGAAAGATATCAGAACGAGGCAAAAGATGCCTGCGGGACGATATTCGTTATCCTATTGGTCGCGCGGCGGTTCACCGGTTCTAGTCAAACCCACTAATAATCCGAGTAAGGCATTACAGATCAGTGAGCAGGTTGAACCTTCGACGGGATCTGGAGGTTGGACGTTGCATCAGATCCTTGTATCTCTGCCAGTAGAGGACTATGTATACCTGTTTCATACAGGTACAACGGAATACCAGGTGGACGATATCAGGTTGGTTCCAGAAGGGGCTGAGGCAACAACCTACACTTATGAGCAGGGACGTGGGGTTTCGAGCGTGATAGACCCTAAGGGTGATACTCGTTATTATGAGTATGATAATTTTCTCAGGTTAAAAAATATCAGGGACAATGAAAAAAATATACTCAGGAATATCGAGTACAATTATTTTCTGAAACCCCTATAGAACAAAAAAGCTATAATTTTTAAAGTTTTTAAAAAAAAGATTTTCACCATGTACAAACGATATAGACAGATAGCGTTTTTCCTGCTGCTGGCCTTGGTACCAATGTTAGCCGGAGCACAGTTCAGCCCTAGTAGCGATCAGAACCGGATCATTACTAGAACACCTCGTAAGGCAGGCTATGATCCTAGCATCCCCGCCATACAGAAAGTGGAGGACGTGAATATTGACGTGGAGTATTTTGATGACCTGGGCAGGCTGATCCAGCGTGTCAACTGGCAGAGTGGCCCACAGAAATACGATGTTGTACAGATGGTCGAATATGACAATTTTGGCAGGGAGAGTTCAAAGTACCTTCCTTATGCCAAAAGTCCGGCCAATGCCGGGCGATATACGCGAGTACCTAAAGGTGAGCTGTATGGTTATTACTCAATGGAGCTTGGACCATCTATTTTCAAGAGCCGGGCTCCAGTCGCGGTGGCTAACCTGGAATCCAGTCCTCTGGGACGTGTGCTGCAACAAGGAGCCCCGGGATGGTCCTGGCAACCAGTCTCTACCCGTAATGCTGTCGTAACCAGTGATTCCACAGGGCATAGTACTGTGCTGGAATACGGGACCAACCTTGCTGGAGACGTTAGGTTGTGGACGATAAATAGCTCGAACAATGGGGCAAGCGCTATAAACGGTACCACTCAAGTGTTCTATACAAAGGACAGACTTCGGATGAAGAGGACCAAAGATGAAAATTGGGTCGTATCTTCAGGCAGGGCAGGCGTAGCTGAGGAATATACCGATTTGGCCGGGCGGACTGTATTGAAAAGGAGGTGGGAGACAGACACAAAAAAATTAGATACTTATTATATATATGATGATCTGGGAAACCTTCGCTATGTGATCCCTCCCGGGTTCCCGGGCACGACATTTTCGGAAAGCGCCACGGGAGATTTTGCAGAACTGGTCTATGCATACAGCTATGATGCCCGTCGTAGGGTCATACGCAAGAAAGTTCCCGGCAAGGACTGGCAGTGGTTTGTCTATAACGGCAAGGATCAGCTCATTTTGAGTCAGGATGGTAACCAGCGCAAGCGGCAGCGATGGAGCTTCACCCGTTATGACGGATTGGGAAGGGTTACCTCTACTGGACTTTATGTCAATATAACCCAGCTTACCCTTGAGCAGATGACTGCTTATGTGGATGGGCTTGAACAACCTCTTTGGGAAAATCGAGGCGGAGCATCTGACTACCCATCACCTTCAGCAGTTTTCCCTGTTGCATCTTCGGGATCAACGATCATGGTCCTGACCGTAAATTATTATGATGACTATGCATTTACGGGTGCAAGCGGGATGCCTGTGAAGGGTTTGGCGAAAAGCACAAAAACCCAGGGTCTGTTGACCGGCACGCGGATTTATAGGGACGATGGTACCGGGCCGATGCTGACGGTTCATTATTATGATGGAAAAGGGCGCATGGTTCAGACAGTGTCACAGAACCATATCGGTGGGATCGATACTGAGACCAATACCTACGGTTTTACGAACGAACTATTGACAAGCAGACGCGAACACCGTCCGACTTCGGCCGGGAGCCTGACAACGGTTCTGACCACCAATGAATATGATCATGGTGGACGCCTTGTTCAGGTTCGAAAGAAAGTGAACAGCCAGGCAGAAATTATCCAAAGCCGGATGGCTTATAATGAAATTGGACAGCTTAAGAGCAAGAGCCTCCATAGTGAAAATGGGGGTGTAAACTTTGCTACCAGCATTGCTTATAGTTATAATGAAAGAGGATGGCAGACTGGAGCCGTTTCACCTCTGTTTAGCTATCAATTGGACTATAATGTAAGTGGAAGCGTCTTATTGCCCAATGCACAATATAATGGCAATATTGCCCGCCAACAATGGAAACATACCTATGCGGGGTCTACATGGGTAAACGATATGTTTACCTATAGCTATGACGCCCTGAACAGGCTGAAGAGCGGCGTCAGTACAGGTTTGAAAGAGGTGCTGACCTATGATGATATGGGCAATATTCGGACACTAACCCGTGATAACGGGGCGGTGGTTGCCTACAGCTACAATAATACCAATAAAAGCAACAGGCTCGCGGGACTTTCTGGTGGGATCAGCGGTAGCTTCGCCTATGACCTGAATGGCAATGCAACCAAGGACCGCACGGGCATGAGCTTTAGCTATAATCATCTTGATTTGCCTAAAACAGCCGAAAAGGCAGGTACAAGCGTGAGTAATCTATATGATGCCATGGGCAATAAGCTCCGCAAGATGTCGACTGTTGGTTCTGTCAGCACCGAACGCAATTATGTGGACGGCATCGAGTACAGCATGAACGGAACTGGGCTGGGAAGTATTGAGCGGATTGCTACAGAAGACGGTTTTCTATTGAACAGTTCGGGCACTTATAGCTATTATTACAACCTAACGGATCATTTGGGCAATGTTCGAGTGGTATTTAAAAAAGATGGTACGCCTACAGCACCAGTAGCTGTAGTGATGCAGCGCCAGGATTATTATCCTTTTGGCAAGACTAAAAATGTTGCAACCAGTCTTGACAATAAGTACCTTTATAATGGCAAGGAAATACAGAGCGAATTGGGTGGAGGAACGCACACCCTTGGAAGTTCCTATGTGCTGGAAGGACAGTATGACTACGGGGCTAGGTTCTATGACGCGGAGATCGGCCGGTGGAATGTGGTGGATCCGTTGGCAGATGAGTTTGAGGATGTCTCTCCATATAACTATGGCATGAACAACCCGGTCCTGATGATCGATCCAACAGGGATGGCAGCAGATACTACTGGCGGAATAATGGGGCCGATCGTAGATGTATGGAGGAATATTAAAGGAACATTGGTCGGTGCAATGACTGGGTCAAGGGTTTTGGAAATACCCAAATTACCCCCAGTTCCACCGCCACATCCTGCCGTTTTTGTAGCTGTATTAGTCTCAATCCCAGTAAATGTTTTCGAGCCCAAAAGGAATACTGATGAGATGGAATGGTATAGAAACAACAGAAGCCTGTTGGCAAAGAAGCATCAGTTAGGAGATAAGTTGCCCACGCCGGAGTTAAATAAAGAAAAATTCAATAAAAAACGAGGTAATCAAGGCTGGGAAAATAAAGAAACGGGAGAGATATATCAAAAAAGTCATACTGCACACGGAAATAAAAATAATGAAGGAACTCAATGGAAAGTTTGGCCAAAAGGAACAAGCGATTTTGGGTCGAATTCTAAAAGGTCTGGAGAAAGGACAACTCTAGATCAAAATGGAATTGTAATTGGAAATTAGATATGAATTTTGATACTTTATATAGTAGATCTTTAGGGTTTTGGCCAAACGATATATGTATTGATGATGGCCAATTTATGGAAAATGGTGTACTTTTCAAGAATTTGTCATTTGTATGGGATACTGTTGAACAGAAGACAAACGATTTGGATGAATGGATGTCACTTATGACCTGGGTTTTATTTGCAGAGCTACATAGTCAGGCAATCTTAAACTATGAGCAGGGACTTCATTATGTTTATAAGGATAACATAAATAAAGAAAATGTAAAAAAGAGATTGTTGGAAAATTTGAAAACGCCAGACTACCTGGATATGTATGAAGAGTTTGTTAAGGACAATAAAATTTGATTTTTTTGATTATCAACAATGAAATAGGTGGCTCTACTTTTAAGAAATGCGTTGTCAATTAACGCAAGAAAGAGTAATTCTTGAAGATATTATCAATCAAATGTCAATTGAAAGAATTCTTCGAAGGCTATCAAAGCGGTGTTCAAAGTAGGAATCAGTATAGAAGAGGAGACGATTACAGAATAAATGAAAAATACAACGATATTACAGACAGCTAATGAATTTGTATCAAAAGGAGATTTAGCTTACTGTAATGCAAAAACGAATAGGTATTTGTAAAACAATATTCTCCCGATTTTAGAAAATATTTTGTCCGTAGATAAGATGATAATAAGCGAAGGGATTGAACCAGATATTGGATTTGCTGGAAATATAGCAAATTTTAAACTTCTTAATTTAGAACTGTCCATTTATGGATCGATGAACTGGACTGTGTTTTTCAAAATTTCTCTTTAAAATATTTAACTCACTTGTGATACAAAATTGATACCTCGATCCGTTAAATATTTATGTCCAGTTTTAAGTTGTTTGACTATAAAATACTTAAAGTCAACTTTATGCCACCAGATGGAGCATATAGAAACAACCATCATATTTCTTATATCAAGATTACGAGATCTGGGCAAAATTTTTCCATAGAAGGGCCGTCAGATATAACGACTAACTCAGTTTATAAAGTTAAATCTAATTCATTCTTGCTAGATCATCCATTTATATGGAGAACTACCGGAAATATTGCTATTGTTGGTGATTCTATCGGTCCAAGCTTGACAGTTCAGAAGTCAAATACCAGTCCTTTGAAAGGAACTATCTCTGCTATTTTGCCAGGATGTGGCGAGATTGCAATCAAAAAGTTTGATGCTTGTGAAACTCTAAATTCTTTTGTGGATATAAATGGTCCCAGTATCATAAAAGTTGGACAATCGAATAGATCCTACAGCTGGACTATAACTGATTCAAGATATACGAATTTGAGTTGGAGCCTAAGTACTTCTAAACTTACGACCAGTTCTCCAAGTGCAAACTCCTTACTTATTTCCGTACCTCGAACCTATAAAGTCATTGACCAGGCTGCTCAAGGTGATTACGTGACTTTAACAATTACTGGGACGGGGCCATGTGGTGTAAGCTCAGTGCATTTTCCTATTTTCGTTTCCACTGGTTACCCTCCGATAAATCCTAAACAGTAGTTTGGAATTTCAACTGACAGGAAATCGTGCATTAAATAAACAATATCCTGTTCGTATGGAATATGAGAAACTAGATTACTTATTCGTGTTAGAAAGGAGTAATCTGGTTTCTCTTTTTTACGAGATGAAGAGCTAAATGATAATTGAGATTTTTAATATTGTCATAATTGGTAACATGAGCGATGTTATCGTCTCTTTTTAAATTCAGCTTAGAAAACAAAAATCTTTTAATTGATGAATTTTCAATCGATTTATAGTTTTTTAAAATCTCTGGAATAAAGGCTTTTTTTATAATAATAGATTTATTATTTATTCTTAATGTGATGGTATCTTGTTCAATTTCCGGAGGTAAAACAAATGGATCGAAACCATAAGAGGAAAGTTCCTCTAGATATTTTTGCAGTTTCATCTCCCGTATGAATTTTTTCTTGTTAAAACGAAATTCTACAACCTCAACCTCAACTGGGATATCGAGAAACTTAGCTAAACACAGACGGTGTTGACCGTCTGACGAAAAATAATGATTACTATATTTTTCTACTTGTATGTGATTACTGTTATTAGTAACATGTTCAATTAATGCATCTCGATCTTTAAAGCTATGCATTAATCCTTTTATTCGCTTAAGGCGCACCAGCAGCTCAGACCAATCAAGTCTTGGAGCATCTAAGTAGGAATCTACATAGTTGTAAGCAAGGCCATGTGTAATACCTATTATATTTTTAGGTTCTATCGTCTTTTTTGATCGTTTGAGTTCATCAAAATATGGCAGATATTTAATGTGGTTGGTATGATACACTGGTTGATTATACCAGGTATTTTTACTATGATCAACGCCCAAGTCAGCTAACCATCTCATTAAATCTTGTTTGTTTGGCCCCATAATTTAAATTATATAATAAAGTACAAAATTTAAATTATATATAGTAATTCTTCTGATTCTATCATCTTTTGACTGAATCCTGTAAGGAACTTTTCGGTATCTCTCCCATACCGCTTACATATGCCTTCTTTTCCTCAGCAGTTAGTTTTGTTAAACCTGTTGGCAACTACATATCAATCAGAGTTCGAAATATACCGTCATACATGTTTTTTTGCAATAGCTTGAATTAATTGTTACCAGTTAAATTACTTTGCCTTGGGGTTGATTGGAGAGCATAATTACAATTTGATAAATAGAATTTTATTCGAAAGAGCCGTTTTCAACGATTGCCTTTGTGAAATTACGGAGGAATTAATAATAGAACAATTCTTTAGACAGATTTTGGGAGGCCTAAAAATATTGAAGACATTAAAAACAAAATTGAACATTTTGTGTTCACTTTTTATAGAGAGCCATATTAGCTTAAAAAGCTTAAATAAATAATTGAATTCGATACTGTGTATAGCTAAAACAGCTATGGAAAATAAGTCAGTGTTTGGGAATATAGTGATGTGCAAATATTAATTAGTACCTGTTTCTGTATATCGTTATTCAAATTTTGATGATTAAGGCTAAATAGTGGGTATTAGAAGAGATTATTATATTCTAGATAACAGGAAAAACAATTATCAAAAGTTATAAAGAACCTTTATGAAACCTATTCAAAAAATTTTAATTATTGTGTTTTTTTCAATATTTGGTTCAGGACTAACTAGAGCCAACACTTATACTCTGTTAATAGGCATGGATGTTATCAACGACAACGCCTACTTAAAAAGATATAATAAGGTCTATGATCAAAGTGGCACATCAGGTGTGAGCAGGGATATCGATATAATGAACCAAATTGCTATGCAAAATGGCCATATTGTTAAAGAATTAAGGGCTGAGTTGGCTACACGCGGAGCAATCCTACAAGCTATCTCCGAAATAGGCGTTCTCGTTAAGCCTGGAGATCATTTTCTACTTTATTATTCTGGTCATGGAGATGAAATTCCAGACAAAAGTGGGGACGAAAAAAGCGGGTTCGATCAAGTTATGGTTGCATTTGATGAATACTTAGTTGATGATGAAATTGATAAATTGTTGCTCAAATATTTTACCAAGACCAACAACGTAATGATTGTCGATGCCTGTCACTCTGGTTCATCATATAAGAATATGGATTTCTTCTTAGATTTCAAATTGAATAAAAATTCAAAAAATAAATTCATGACCGAAAATATGGCTTTAAAACAAAAGGAGGAAATTTCTAAGGGAAAGATTACAACGGTGATAGAGCAACCCTATGTTTTATTGTATTTAGGTGCTACTCCGGATGGTAAACTTGCTATTGGAGATATAACTGGGGGCCTACTTACTGGTTGTCTGCACAAAATTATTCGAGAAGCAATAAAAAAGGGTGACTGGAACCAGTATAGCTATGAAACGTTAGCTTACAAACTGAAAGAACTAATGAAAGTTGAAAATCAAGTTCTTCAATTCTTGGAAATAGGTGTGGGAGCAAAAGAGTTTGCAAAATCAATTCCATTTAAATCTCAATATTATGAAAAGAATTAATTTAGTTATTTTGTTATTAATGCTAATGACAGGCTTTTATTCTTATGGGCAAAAGTACTATCATGCAAAAACTGCTGGTCAAATCGGGCAAAATCCGTATTACATTTTGCCTAAAGCAAGTTTACTGATTGAGGTTCCCGTAATTACGAAAACATATACTCCTAGCCCCAATTTGCCAACGGATATTTCACCTGAAAATCTTAAGATTTTAAAAGAGAAATACGGATTGGATTTGAGCGTCTATGTCAAGGTGGAGAAACAAACGCCTTATATAAGTCATAGTGTTATGAATGATTCCGTAAAGATTAGCATTCTTGCAAAACCCGATTTGGATAAGATATTTTATACCGAAGGTCAAAAGAAATGGAATAAAGATAAGTCTATTTCTTTTGCGTATGGGACGGATGGTATTCTAACTGATGGTGAGTCAAGTTCTAAAGATATGACCTTTGATATAGTGGTGAAGGGTTTAAGCGGTTTAGCGCAGGTCGCGGGGGCAGCTTTTAGAGGGACGGAAAAGTCTAAGGTAAAAGATTCCCTTGTAACTTATAATGAATTAGACGATATTTTAAAAGAGCTAGATAAACTTAGGATCGTTATTTCTGATTATGATATTTATAAAGATAACAAGTCCATGCTCGAAAAGAGATATGCTAGTGTTTTCAGCACACTTTTCTATTCTGAAAAAGTTAAAATCGAGGTTATTAAGATTTATTATACCCCCGCGAATCTCTCTATAAATTCCGATTTGACAGTAAAGCCTTTTAGCTTTAATTCTACAAATGGCGTTATCACTTTGTCCCAAGCCTTATCGGATCAACTTTGGGCGAAAAACTTGCAATTTGGTTCAATTGATATTGGCCAAACATATACATTAAAATTTAGCAAACCTGTTGAGGGAGTTGAAAAATATATACAATCAGGTCCAAATTCCACTGGATTTGCTTATAATATCCCAGCAAAACTAGAAGTTAAGTTGACAGCTCCCGGAGAAAAAAATATATTTAATGATTTTATGAAAATCCCTCAATTTGGGACAATTGGTAGAATTATTTCTGACAAGAATAAACTGTCCTTCAGTCTCGATCCGTTAACCGGCGAATTGAGAAAACTAGGATTGGGCAGTTCAGCGATCACCGTTGATCAAGTCGGTGCTGGTACTACGGCCTTGACTGAATTGATTAAATACCAAGACGCAAAGTTAGATCTTGAAATAAAAAGGCTCGAAGCGGAAAAGAAAAAAAGAGATTTACTTAAGGAACTAGAGTAAAAGAAGTAAAATTTCAGCTTGGAGAGATGAGCATCCTAGGATTACCGATAGGTGTATGAGGATCATCTGCGTATTGAATAGAGCAGTTAGAGCCTTATTCACTCAACTTTTAAATCTAGCACTGCTCTTGTTAATCGAGAGCAGTGCTGCTTAGCTAGGTGTCTATTTAATTTTGCAATTCCAAAGATTTTATTTTGAAAACTTATTAAATTATTGACAGCTAATAACTGATATAGATTAACCCTAAAAACCAATATTATGGAAAGACCAAAAATCCTTTGTATTCATGGAATAGGTGGAAAAGACGAAAGCATGTGGGAGAAGGAAAAATGGGCGGTACAATGGCGCAAAACACTGAAAGATCACCTTCGTATTACGAAAGACGAAGCTGTCATATTTATGGAATTTGACAGCTATTTTAGTAAATCAAGAGCCAACGCTGGTGATTACGTGAGGTTTTTTACCGATGCATTTTTGGCATCTCTTGGAATTACGAAGTACAGAGAGGGCGGTATTACTTATCTGAAAGATAATTATCCAGATATGGTGATTGAATACCTGCAAAACCACAATAATATAAAAAGGCAGTTATGGGCTTCGCTAAGAGAGCTGATTCTGAAGCATAAACCTCAAATTATATATGCCCATAGCTTGGGCTCAATGATGGCTTATGATTTTTTCAAACAACAGGAGAATAGCATTGGATTTGAAGATATTACACTGGTTACCGCAGGCTCCCAACTCGGTAATAATGCAATAATGCGTGCCTATTTGGGTGGCAGTATTGTTCAGCTTCCTATAAAGAAGTGGTATAACCTGAATAATAATATTGACTTGGTTTTTGCCTGTCGAGATATAATAGCAAAACATCCGAACTTTAAACAGGTAGAAACATTTTTTTTTGAAGCTAAGACCGCAAACCACAACGGGTGGGAATATTTAAATCATAAAAGTGCGATTGCTGAGGTATGGAAGTCTTTCTAGTGAAGAGCTATTTTCCCTTTGCTATTACCAGAAAGCATTTTTGACCCTCATTACGGTTTCCCGTACTATATTTTTACTTAAGCAAAATATCTTTACATCACTTAAGTGCTAATATTGATTAAGTACGGATTTATTATTTTAAAATAAATAATGTATCTTAGTAAAGGGTATAATAGCCAACCCTTGTTAGAAAAGAAAAGCCATATTAATTCACAGATTGTAGATTATCAAATTTTGAATTACACGACGAAACAACTTATCGATAGGATCGAACATTTTGCTGTGAGCGATTGGGATATATCCAATGAGATCTTGTACGATATGTGTCAGCAATATCCGAGTAATACCGATAGCCAATCCATTTTGGCAAAGACCTTGATCATCGGTCGCACCTATGCCGCTTCCATAGAAAGACGAAACGTAAAAAATACCATCGAAGACTCACAACCTGTCGCAGAAATAATCAACGACGATTTTTATGTCAATCACGTTGTACCCATATTTCAAAAAATTAAGCTGGATCAGTATATTAATGAAATCAAAAGTTGGGGAGATGTGCCTTTATTGTCGCTTAGCGATGAGCAGATCACCAAGGTGCTTACCCTACATAAAATACTGAGTGGTGCTTTTGAAAAAGAGACTGGATTACGGAAACGATCTTTTGCATCAAAATATCTACATTTTCATTTGCCTGATATCTATTTTATTTATGATAGCAGGGCTTATGCAGCGTTGAATTTGGTACTGAAAGAAGTTGATCCCCAAGGCAAGCGGATTGTCCATACAGAGCAGGCGGATCAGGAATATGCCTCATTTTTTATGAAATGCTTACGTGTGTTTGATTATTATAACACAGTGGATGAAAACCTGCCTATTACGCCAAGACAGTTAGACAATCTCTTAATTGAAATTGCCAATCAATCCCTGCGCATTGGCAAGTAAGCAGATTAGTATAGACTGAAACAGTGTTTTTTTGAAATCACACGGACCGAACAAATATAATTTCACCAGCCATGACCAATGCTATCTTTTTTGACACAGTCAAAGATATATTTGAGCTTGAAGAAGAAAGAAAACTAAAAGAGCGAACGGAATTCAACGTTCAAAACAGTTAATTGAACTCCCAATAAACAATTTTCCTGTTGAAAATCCAAATAAGTTGAATGGGAATAAAGTAAAGCAAACTTTATCAATATGAGTGAAAACAAAATAAATATTAGACCAAACGTATCAATGCTTTCTGTTCTGAAATTTTTAGAATATGAAACTTGGTTTGCTTTAGCTGAATTTGTAGATAATGCTATTGAAAGCTATTTGAATAACGAAAAAGCATTAAAACAGCTAAACGGTGAAGATTTTAAATTGGAAGTTACAATCGAAATTAACGATCCTGAAAATAAAATTACTATTCGTGATAATGCAGGAGGAATAGAACAATCAAATTATAATCGTGCGTTCAGAGCTGCCGAAATTCCAGCAGACACTTCGGGACTTTCTGAATTTGGAATGGGAATGAAGTCCGCTTCCTGTTGGTTTTCCGATTTTTGGACAGTACGAACTAAAGCCCTGAATGAAACCGAAGAAAAAACCATAAAATTTGATATGAATAAAATCTTTGAGGATAAACTCGAAGAATTAGAATTTACATCAAAACCGTCAGACAAAAATCATCATTACACAATAATTGAATTGCTTGATGTGAACAAAATGCCAAGACGAAAAGGACTTGGAAAAGTAAAATCGCATTTAGCAAGTATTTATCGAGAGTATATTCGCAAAGGAATACTGAAGATTGTAGTTGATAATACCGAATTGCAATTTAATGAACCCAAAATTCTTGAAGCACCAAAATATGATGACCCTAATGGAGAAAAAATACAATGGAAAAAGGAAATAGATTTTGATTTAGAAGAAGGATTATCTGTTAAGGGGTTTGTTGCTATAAGAGAAATAGGTTCAACAGCCGAAGCAGGATTTGCTCTATTTAGAAGAGGAAGAGTTATAGAAGGTAGTTTTGACGATGGTTTTAGACCCGAATTTATTTTTGGTGCTCCTAATAGTTACCGCTATCAAAGAGTTTTTGGCGAATTACATTTAGAGGGTTTTGATGTTTCATTTACAAAAAAAGGAATACAATGGGACGAAAACCTTGATGTTTTTTTACAATGCCTTAAAGATGAATTATCTCACGAAAATTTCCCTTTACTTACGCAAGCAGAAAAATTCAGAGCAAGAGGAAGTGATAACGATTACAAAAATTCGGGGATAAAGGCATTAAGTCATACAGTTTCTGATTTTGAGCAAAAAGCACCTGAAGCAATAAAGGAAACTTTTGAAAGTCCTAAAGTTGAAGATGAAGTTGAAAAAGAATTGCCAAAAACAGATAAGCGAATTTATAAATCTTTCAAAGTAAACTTCAATAAAATCAATTGGCTAATTTCAATCGAACTCTCGTACGATACATCATTAAATAATTTACTTGAAGTGGGGCCACACTTGATAAAAGAGCCCTCAACAGAACCCAATGTAAAACAAATCGGAATTCGTCTTTCATTAACACATCCATTTATGGTTGAATATGCGGGAACTGAAAACAACAAGATTGAACCTATTTTGAAAATGGTAGCTGCAATGGGTTTATCAGAAATAATTGCTAAAGAAAGTGGAGCAAAAACACAAGGAGAAATCCGTAGAAACTTCAATCAGCTGATTACAAAAATATCTCAAAGATAATACTATGGCAGAAATAATTGAAATAACAGGAAGTACAAACCGCAATAATTCAAAATGGCAACCCTATCAAGGCGAAGAAATTGAAGCGTTACTAAAGCACAAAGGATTTACAGATAATGCAGGTAATATTAATGAAACAGGAGACCGCGTTATTGAAGAAACTTTCAAAATTTTAGAAATGTGTGGTAATCCAAACGAACAACAAAATGTTGAAACAGGTTTGGTTATTGGATATGTCCAAAGTGGAAAAACTCTTTCTTTTACTTCGGTTGCCGCTTTAGCTAACGACAATCAATATCAGATTGTAATTATCATTGCAGGAACTTCAATTCCTCTTTCTGAACAGTCATTTGAGAGAATGAAAAAAGATTTGAGGATTGAAACAAGGTTTGACCGTAAATGGACAATCATCAAAAATGCAGGAACGCAAGAAGACAGAGATACAATAGAAATGAAGTTGGAGCAATGGGCAGACCAAACTTTCACAAGAGAAAATTGCTCAACTTTACTGATTACGTTAATGAAAAACGGTAGTCGGTTAGGAAATCTTACCAATCTTTTGAAAGACTTAAATCTTAACGGAGTACCAACATTGATAATTGATGATGAAAGTGACCAAGCAAGTTTAAATACAAGAGCAAGAGCCAATGCACAAGCAGGTGAAGATGTAAACGAGGGAGATGCTTCTACCATTTACAGAAGAATTACGGAGTTGAGAAATGTATTTCCTCATCATACTTTTTTGCAATATACGGCGACACCACAAGCAAATTTGTTTATAAACATTATAGACAGGCTTTCGCCAAATTTCATTAAACTTTTAACGCCCGGAAATGGATATACAGGAGGCAATATGTTTTTTGTCCAAAATCCAAATCTTGTCAGAAGAATTCCACAAAATGAAATTCCTTCAAATCACAATGCTGTTCACGAACCGCCGGAAAGTTTACTTTTTGCTTTAAAAATATTTTTGTTAGGAGTTGTTGCGGGAGAAATAAAAAGAGACCAACGCAATCGTTCAATGATGGTTCATCCATCAAGACTAACCAATTCCCAAAATGTTTTCTTTACTTGGATTAGGAATATTTGTGAAAGTTGGAAATCCCTTTTACAAAGTAATTCTCCGTCAGACACAGACGAAAAAAATGAATTATTAAGGGAGTTTAAAGAAGCATATGATGACTTACATTTAACAGTAAGTGATTTGCCAACTTTTGAAGAATTGACCAATAAGAGATTGTTACATTCCATAAAGAACACAAGGATTATGGAAATAAATGCAAGTAGAGGTCGTACCCCCGAAATTCGTTGGAGCGATTTTTATTCCCATATTTTAGTTGGTGGTCAAGCGATGGACAGAGGTTTTACCGTTGAAGGTCTAACCGTTTCGTATATGCCAAGACCATTAGCAACAGGTCAGGTTGATACCATTTTACAGAGAGCAAGATTTTTTGGTTACAAAGGGGCTTATTTGGGGTATTGTAGAGTTTGGTTGGATAACGCAAATATTGAAGCTTTCAGGGCTATTATCGAACACGAAGAAGATGTAAGACAGCGTTTAGTAGAGTTTGATGTAAACAACAAGCATTTGAATGAATGGGACAGAGAAACAGTTTTAGACCAAATGTTAAGGCTTACAAGACCCAATGTTTTATACAATGGTATTGACAGAGATTATTTTGGTCAGGAATGGTTTATCGTTGGTGCTCCTCACGATACAGAAAACTTAATCCAATACAATAAATCAGTTGTTGAAAGTTTTACAACAAATCATATCAACAATTTCATAATAAATCAAGAGGACGCAGAAAGAACTGATTTACAGAAACATTTAGAAGCCGAGTTACCACTTGAAGAGGGTTTAAAACAACTTCTAAACAGATTAAAATTTACAAGAGAAACCGACAGTCAAACTTATTCAAGTTTGAGAGGATTGTTAAATTCGTATTTACAGGAAAACCCGAATGAAACTTGTTTGGTTTATGTGATGAGTGCAAGAATTGAAAATAATTCAGTCATTCAAACGACAAGACAACGTAGATTAGACCAACACGACAATATTCAACAACTCTTTCAAGGGGAGCAACCAGCTACAAAAGGTAGATTAAGAAAAGACAAAGTTTATGTAGGAGATAGGAATATTAAGAATGAAGATAAGGTTACAATTCAAATTCATAGATTAAACTTAACTGATGTGAGTGGTAATGTTATTTTAGATGAAAACGGAAATGAAATCTATAATGAATTGGTAAGTGTTGCTATTTGGATACCCGAAACAATTGGTAAAGACATTATCAGACAGCCCGACAATATATGAGTATGTTAGATGATTTTTTAGAATTAGATATTCCTCAAACGGAAAATTCAAAATTGTTCAATGCAAAAGCACTGAACGACTTTCCTTTTGCGAAAATTGGAGTAAATTATCTTGGATTTCCGGTGATTTTAATTTTATCTAAATTTGACCAAACACATTTATCTCAAAAAAATATTAAGCTAAAGTATATTGAACTTACTCATAATCTTGAATGTAAAGTTTCAGAAAATAGTAAGTTTAAATTTGACAATTATTCTATAATTGTTTTTAAAAGTAATGAGGATACTTTACAAAGCTATTTTCTTGGAATTGCAACATCACTTTTAAATTCACTTTCCAAAAAGCCTACACAGCAGGAAGTTTTTGAAACTTTTAAAAATTTTGTTGAAATTTTCAGGTCATTAACGGAAACACCTACCAAAACAGTACAAGGTCTTTGGGCAGAATTATTTCTTATTGAACAAAGTAAAAGTCCAGAAATCTTAATCAATTATTGGCACAACATTCCTGAAGAAAAATTTGATTTTAATGCAAGTAGTCAAAAAATAGAAGTCAAGAGTAATAGCAATTTAGAAAGAGTTCACATTTTTACAGCGGAACAACTCAATCCAACTGATGAAAGCCAAATAATTATTGCTTCAATATTTACCAAACAAGTTTCAAATGGTTTGAATGTATTGGATTTGCTAAATAAAATAGATAGTAGAGTTTTAGATGATGAATTAAAAGAGAAAGTTTACAAAATTGTATCAAAGACACTCGGAAATACTTTTGAGCAAACTACAAAAATAAAATACGATTATGATATAGCTAAAAATTCATTACGTTTTTACAAGCACCAAGATATTTCCAAAGTTGAAAGAATTAATATTCCAGAAAGGGTTTCAGAGGTTAAATTCAAATCAGACTTAACAAATATTAGTCCTATAAATCTAACTATCTTTGAAAACGATAAAACCCTATTTCAATCAATTTAATTTGCGATGTTTGAACAACAAAATATGGTATACAAAAGTGCGTGGCACAATGATTGCCTAAAATGGGTGTATGGTTTTGCCAACGCACAAGGCGGAGTAATTTATATTGATAAAGATATATAATTGATTTTTTATTGGTTCAATAAATAAGGAATCTTATGTATGCTTCATAAAAATGACTAAATGTAAAGTTATTAATTTCAATTTTTTATGCTAAATAAATTAGTTTTTATTGATAATATAAATAGTTTTTTTATATTTGGCAAAAATTAAACTAAGATTCTATCTAATAGAAATTCTCAAATATCAAAATGCATAAGGTGATTTTGAACTAAAATTTCTAATTGCCCCTGTATGGATTTTTCTCTATTCGTCTCAAGGAGAAAATGATAACTTTTTTATATGATTAAATTCTATTAAATATAATAATAACCTTATTTTTGATCGAAAAAAATAACTCATTAAGGAGATTTAATGTCAAAAAGATATACAGTTAACGATTTAACTAAAGATAATTTTCAGAACACTCAGGCAATTGGCTTCTTTTCGGGTGCAGGTGGTTTAGATATAGGTACTCAATTGGCGGGAGCTAAAGTTATTTCGAGTATGGATTTTGATGCCGATAGTATTGCTACTTTAAAAGCTAATAACTATTTTTCACATTCAGCTCATATTCATGCTGATATACGAGAAATGGCAGCTAAAGATTATAAAGAAATTATTGAACTTAATAATCCTGAAAAGCTTATTCTTGTTGGGGGGCCACCATGTCAACCTTTCTCAAAAGCTGGTTATTGGGTGAAAAATGAAAACCGCAAAGCAAATGATGATCCGAGAAATATGATCGGTAATTATCTTAGGATGATTGAAGAACTTCAGCCTAATGGTTTTCTATTAGAAAACGTAGAGAGTATTTTGCATCCTACAAACAAAATTGCTGTTGAGATCTTAACAGAGGAAATAGATCGGTTGGGTTATCATCTTCATATAGAAAAGGCTAATGCTTTGGACTTTGGAGTGCCTCAGAAAAGGAAACGCGTCTTCTTTATCGCAAGTAAAAATGAAATAGTAGGAACTCCAACTAAAACACACGGTACTCCCGAAGACATTATTTTAAATGATAAGCTGGTGCAATATGAGAGCGCCTTAGATTGGATAGGGGATTTGGACGTTCCTGAATTATTTGAAAAAGAAGAAGTCACTTTGGGTAAAACATACAGCGAGGATCTTCATTTAGTGCCTCCGGGTAAGAATTATATAGCTTTGACCGAGAGGGCAGGCTTTCCTAACGCGAAATTTGTTGCTGGGACGCGTTTTTGGAGTTTTTTATTGAAATTGCATCCGGATCTTCCTTCTTGGACTATTCCTGCCCAACCCGGACCTTGGGTCGGGCCATTCCATTGGACAGGGAGAAGATTGAGAGTGTCAGAAATCGCTGCATTACAGACATTTCCTGAAGACTATATATTTAAAGGCTCGAGAAGGTCAGTTCAAAGACAGATTGGTAATGCGGTTCCTTCATTGATGGGGAAATCGATGGTAGAATTTCTAATGCAAAATATTTAATGAAAGTTGTAAGTGTTTTCTCGGGAGTAGGAGGTATAGATGAAGGATTTCATCAAGCAGGGTTTGAAACTGTTTTTGCTTCCGATATTTGGAATCAAGCCTGCGAATCTATATCTAAAAATTTCCCTGGCGCAGAGGTCGTCTGCGACAGTATAGTTAATATTGATTTTCGTTCAATTAAGGATCGACATGGAAATATAGACTTGCTAGTAGGTGGCCCTCCATGTCCTCCATTTTCTAAGTCTCGTTTTTATCGCACCGAAAAAAAAAGGGGTATAGAAGATGAAGATGGTTTTATAACAGTAAGTAATTATTTCCGTGCTTTGGAGGAACTCAATCCTAATTTTTTTCTATTTGAAAATGTCCATGGATTTATATATAAACCTCATAAGGAAGCATTGGAGTATCTTGCTGCAGAAAGTGAAAGGCTAGGATATAAGATCTTTCATCAAGTACTAAATGCTGCAGACTATGGTGTACCTCAAACTCGTCAACGTTTCATCTGTGTTGGAGTAAAAAAGAATTTTGAAGATTTTGTCTTTCCTGAAATAACACACTCCGAAAAGACAATAGTCGATAAGCCATTCAAAAAATGGGTTACTTGTGGGGATGTATTATCAGATTTGGATTATCCCTTGGAGGAGGATGAGAAAATGCAAGCAGGTTCTCAACATAAACATCTGTTGAAGGAAGTTCCTCCGGGCGATAATTATTTGTATTTTACAGAAGAAAGGGGGTATCCTAATCCTATTTTCAAGTGGCGTTCACGATACTGGTCATTTTTATTGAAATTATCTCCCGATAGACCTTCATGGACTATTCAGGCTAGTCAATCAAATAATATGGGCCCGTTTCACTGGCGAAATAGGTTCCTGAGAATAAATGAAATAAAAAGAATTCAAACTTTTCCAGACAATTATGTGATTTTGGGATCCTTTAAAGATCAATGGCGACAAATAGGGAATGCTGTTCCTCCACAATTGGCATTTGTACTAGCAAATTCAATTAAAAATCAGTATTTTAGTTAGGGATGTTTTTTTAGTATATTGAGATATGCAAGAAAGATTTGAAGTGACCCGAGAGGGCATGATAGATAATTTAACGCCATACAATTTCGATGAGGTAAAGACTCTTGAAGATATATTCGCTTATTTGAACTTAGATTATTCCAAAGAATTTACAGGTAGAGGAGGTTATCTAAGATATAGAGATAATTCAGAGATATTAAATATCTATTTGAAAAAAGTTACTTTTGGGGGGCGTGATAATAGACCTTATGAAAAGAGACTGCAATTTTCTGCCGCGCTAGATCGAACAGGTTATGACAGGAAAGATAATACTGGGGAATTGAGCCTCATTCTAGGCATATACAAATGGGAAGATTTTTCGGATAATGATGCAATTATTTGTGCTTGGGATATAAACGATTGGGGAAAAAATATTGGACGGGCATTTAACTGTTTTATTGATTTAAAGAAAATCCAAGAAGCAATTCTAAATGGGGTTGCTCAGCATATTACTTCAACTGGGCAAATTGCCTATGCTTTTAAAATCAGTAAATTCAAAAAATATCTTGAACTTTGTAAACAAAAAGGAAGTCAGCTCAATGAACGTTATAATGAGGAAGCTTTGCAGAGTTTATTTTCTAACTCTGTAAAAAAAGTCGATACTGAGTTTGATAGTTTACCTAAATTTTATGACCTATTTCAACCAATTATTGATGTTTTGCAAAAACATGAAGGGGTTGGTACGAATGACCAGATTGAGGAGTGGATTGCGGAAAAACTAAAAATATCGGAATTTGATCTATTCCGTATTCATAACCCTTCTGAAGGAAATAGGACTGAGTTGGGGTATAGGCTCGCTTGGGCTAGATTTTATTTGAAAAAGGGAGGTTATATTGACAACCCGCAAAGAGGAATTTGGGTTTTAACAGATTTGGACAATTCTTCCTTAATACTTGATAAAGATTTTGTTATTGGTCTAGCAACGGAAACGGAATTTAAAGATGCGGAGGAAAATGTGGTCATAAGATCCGGAGAGGAAGAGGATGGCGTTGAGATCGAAGTTGAAGAAAATTACTTAGAGGAGGATATAGTATCTCCGTTTGATCCGAATAAAGTCGATATTAGAACCAGAAGCATGTCACTAGATCTTCTTTTAAAGAGAATGAAGAGAGAGTCTATAGATATGAATACTAGTTTTCAACGACGTGCAGGTCTATGGACAATATCAAAAAAAAGTCAGTTAATCGAATCCATTTTAATTCGCATACCACTTCCAGTGTTTTATTTTGATGGCTCTGATGACGACAATTGGCTAGTTGTTGACGGTTTACAAAGATTGAGTACTCTTGATGAATTTGTTAATAAAGAATCTTTTTCCTTAAATGGACTAGAGTATTTAAGCGCTTTTAAGGGGATGAAATTTTCAGATCTTCCAGGACATTTACAACGTAGGATTGAAGAATTTGAAATAACGGCTTATGTAATATCTCCTGGAACACCAATAGAACTTAAATTTAATATTTTTAAAAGAATAAATACAGGCGGTTTAATTCTCACTCAACAGGAAATAAGAAATGCCCTTTATCCAGGCGTCTCTGAATTTTTAAAAAAACTAGCAGAAAGTCCAGCGTTTAGAAAAGCCACAAGTTTTTCTGTATCTGATAAGCGAATGCTTGACAGAGAATTTGTTCTTCGATTTTTAGCTTTCCGTCTATTGGAAATGGATGCATATTCAGGAGATTTAGATGCTTTTTTAAATAAAGCCTTGGGAAAATTAGATGATTGTGAAAATTCGTTATTGATTCAATTAGAAATCGAATTTTATCAGTCAATGGAAATGGCATGGCAAATCTTTGGAGAGTACGCTTTTAGAAAAAGATATTCTAACGAATCAAAAAAATATCCAATCAATAAGGCCTTATTTGAAGTTTGGACAGTTTTGTTTAGTAGGTTAGAAAAAGGAAGCAGAGACTTAATAATTAGGGAAAAGGAGCGGGTGAATGATCTATTCCTAGATCTGATGAATGAAGATATTGAATTTAATGCATCAATAACCTCGGGAACTAATAAAAAGCAGAATGTATACAAACGCTTTGAGTCCATTAATAATATTTTACAAACGGTATTGTTATTATGATTTCACAGATTAATATTAAAAATTTTAAAGCTCTTGAGAATGTGGAGGTGGCTTGTAAGCCATTGAATATTTTTAGTGGAGTAAATGGTGCCGGCAAATCTTCATTGATACATAGTTTGTTGTTACTCAAACAATCCTATGATAAAGGATTTTTGGGAGAAGAAGGATTGTTTCTTAATGGGGATTTAGTTGATATTGGTACTGGAAAGGATGCATTATTTTTCGCTGCAGATGACGAAGAGATCCGTTTCGAATTAGATGTGTTGAAAAAAGATGAGAAAAAGAAATATACTTGGAGTTTCACCTACGCTACCAAAGAGGGGGAAGAAGATGAAAAGTTTCCGTTAGCTAATTTTTTAAAATATGCATCTGAAGTTCCTAAATATGAAGATCTTCATGATTTAGCTCTATTTGGTAAAAAAACTTTTAGATACCTAAATGCAGACAGATTGGTTGCCAACGAGTATCCTACTTCAGATTTTGATGTTTTATTCAGAAGAAATCTTGGAAAAAATGGACAATTTACTGCACATTTTTTAGATTATTATGGAAATTCATTTAAAGTAGATCCATTATTGATGCATTCAAATGAAACAGCAGAATATTTGAAGCCTCAATTAGATGCTTGGCTCGGAGAAATCTGTCCTGGGATCAAAATGTCAATCAATAGCGTTCCCGGAACTAATACTTCTATGATTCGTTATGGTTTAGAATCTTCTACAGGTGCTTTGCAAGATGTTAAGCCTCTAAATATGGGGTTCGGTGTAACATACATTGTTTCAATTTTAACCGCAATACTAAGTTCTCAAGCGGGAGATATATTAATCATAGAAAATCCTGAATCACATATCCATCCAATGGGACAATCGATACTAAGTAGATTGCTCTGTCGATTAGTGAAGTTAGGTACACAAGTTTTTATTGAAACACATAGTGATCACATTATTAATGGTATTCTAGTTTCGATTTATAAAACTAGTAAAGGTGAAGAGGATCTTTTGACTAATGATGATATATCTGTATACTTTATTGAGAGACCTTATGGCGGAATTTCTTCCGAGGTACATTCCGTAGAAATTTCGTCCAATGGTAGAGTAAAGGGTGGTCCTGATGGTTTTTTTGATCAGTTTACGAAAGATTTGAAAGAATTAGTGGGCTTCTAGTTATGAATTGTTTTTTAAATTTTAACATATTAGCTAATGGTGATGTTTGGACGCCGAATAATAGAAAAGACTTCGATATAGTAACCAGAAATTGTTCGGAAATCGCTGAAATTTTTGAATATTTCCCTGATTGTACGCTTTTTTATAATGGAGCAGAAATAAAAAGATTTATAGAAGATGTTAAGATACTTGGAGATCTAATTGGAGTAGATGTACATGAGATAAATAGGTTACAAGATATAATGAATGGCATTGGAGTTAATTGGGAAGATACTCGAAGGCATTCTGTAAATCATAATTATATAATATTATTGGATGAAGGGTATAAAACTCGCTCAGTATCGAATTCGTCTATTGGTGAATGTTCGGAATATAAAATGCAGTTGGATCACGGAATATTGATTAATATTTTTGGTTGTCTAGATAGTAAAAGCCAAAATGTTGATGTTTTAAAAAGGGAGTTTGATCCTCCAAATGAAATTAGAATAGTTCGGTTTGAGGTTTTAAAAAATAAGCCCGAATTAATTACTTATTTTCTACATAACAGCCGAAGAGTCTTTAATTCAAATGAAAAACACGGTGAAAATAGACAGGTGGTTATCAAGCGTTCTAATAATAGAATCGCTTCACCCTTAAGATGTTCTGAAGAGGAAGCAAAAAATCTTTTGAAACGAGCCGTAGGTATAAAGGGGGCGCGTGAATTATATTATTTCGATAATAAGTATAAAGAATTTATTGAATTTAAAGATGAAAATACTTTAGAAAGAAGTTTTCATGCATATCACCCCCATAATCAGAATGATATTCCAAAAAAAGTTAAAGATTTTATAATGAATAATTATAAATTAATTGAAGATATCTTTCGTGAAGATGTTGTTGAATAGAGAAAGGGGCTCAGGGACCTACTTGAACAGACAGATGACAATTATATCATTTCTTTTCAACCTTAAATATCAGACCGCAAACAATCGCGATAAAGGAATAAGGCAATAAAGACTCTAGGTGTATTGTTCTTAAAATCAGATAAGATGTTAAACAAATGCTAATAACTGTAAGAGATATCAAAATAGGTTTTACCCATTTTATATTCACTCTGTAATAGTACAATAATCTAAACGCAACTATATTGGCGAACAACGTGGGAATAGAAGCCCCAATGAGACCTATCATCATATATGCGTATATCATACGCAGTTCTTCAAAAACAATTGCTGGGCTAACACCCTTTAATAGACGTTGAATAGGACGTGAGATTAAAAATAACAATATAGTACATCCCCAGTGCTTAAAAATATATGATCTGTCCATTTCTTATTCAAAATCAGGTTTTCTCAAATTTTAAAAATATTCCCGTAACTACCGATGACAGCGAATAATATATGCTAAGATTCTCTAACAGGTCAGAGTCAATCAATGAAGTTGTCAGCGTAATCCCAGCAATTGTTACAAATATTAGGATAAACTTAATCCACTTTGAATCGATATTCCTACCAATAAGCAAGTAAAGGACTAAAAGATAGACTACCAATGTCGGAATAGAGTATAAAACGCTAAAAATTAAATAGATTATAAACCACGTTAAGGTGTCCCAGATTTCAGAAGGAGATAAAAATTTAAACCCTGAAACTAAAATCAAGATCGTAGTGCCAAGTAATAGGGTACCGCCCCAGTGTTTGAATGTAAATGACCAGTTCATTTTTTCGATTAATAACTCCCCTTACTCGGTATCACGTGCCGTACACCACCTCTAGGATTTTCCATGTCGCCAGCATAGCGTGGAATCAGGTGACAATGAAAATGGAAGACCGTTTGTCCAGCAGGTTCACCGCAGTTCATGCCAATATTGTAGCCATCAGGAGTGAACTCAGATTCTACTAAGGATCGAGCTAAACCGATCGCGTTGTCCAAATCAGCTTTCTCATCAGGGGTTAACTCAAAATAATCGGTACGTAGTGCCTTACTTATTATAAGTGTATGACCGGGGCTAACTGGAAAGCCGTCTCGGATCAGGAAAAAATGATGGGTTTCTCCGATTTGTTTGTCTGTTGGTAGTTCTAAAAAGTTTTTAATGCTGCTCATGGCTAAAAATTTCTTGGCAGTTCAAACCACGGCTCCCATTCATGGATAGCGTGGGAGAGTGCTAGATTATACTGCGCTTGTAGAAAGATACGTCTTTTTTCTTTTGTTTTTCCGGTTTGATTAATGATAGTTTCCGCAAGCGGATGCTTACTTTCAATATAAAATTCATTCCGGTTATAAAGTCGTTTCAAGTAACGACGATGCGGTACCCTCGCACTTTTATCACTATTGATTTTTGGATCAGCTAACACCAAATTCCAGATACCATTAATATTAGCTTCCTGAGCAATGTGAGCCTTTTTATTTAGATGGGGTAGGAAGTGATCCACTGCACATATATTCTCCGAGCCCTTTTTGACAAAGATATCTTGATTGGAGTAGAAGCATTTTCCTTTTTGATAACCATTTAAAGCATCTCTGACAGAAGTAATATTAATCCTGCGCATCAGAGAATCTATAAATAATTCTTGTTTTAAGGAGTCGTGTTTTACTTCCAGTAGATTAGGATTTATCTGTAGATTCCAAGCTGTTTCGACCAGATTCCATCGGGCGTCAACTTCCTGTTCCAAATTAATGAACTGAAGTGTCTCTTGCAGCTTGAAGATATTGTCCGTTAGAATGATTTCCTTCCTTCCATCACCGTAATTCTTATGATAGAATGGATCTTTGATTATATCACCATTGACATTTTGAAAGGCATCGACCACATTGACAAATCCGAGTTTGACTGTAGCGTGGATCAACTGGTCTTCACTGATTCGACCAGCAACAAAATCACGACATGTATTTAGAAACTTACTTGATGTAGAGCTACCCTGTTTATCACTTTTCTTTAGGTGCTCAACAATATTTTTGGCAAAGGGTATCGCTAGTTCTTCAAGTGATAGGGAAGACTTTCCTGGTGATAACAGCTCTATTATTGCCTTAGCAAAAGCGAACTTATAAGTAGCCGAGTTTTTGCCAAACAAAATAATTGCTCGCCATTGTGATTCTAAACTGGGATCGTTGATTTGGAATAATGTAGACATATTTTTCCGTAAAGGAATTCTCTTATCGTTATAAAATTTCCGCTTCGCCAATAAGGTTGGGGCCTTCATGTAGCCACCATCTACGGCCTTTTGTTAAGTATTGTTCTAGCTCTTTTACTAAGAGAAAGCGGACAGTAGCAATTCTTTCTTCACCAGGCATTACATTTTCCCCCTCAAAATTTACGTCACCTATATAGGTCCGACATAATTTACCTTCTAGCGAATATTCAAATACGTGATTGGGTCGATAACCTGAGATGATGCCTGTTTTTCGACCACCGTGTTCAGTAGCTGTTAGATTTATTCTAGCCTTGACTATAAACAATCCATTTTCATTCTGCAGGTCTTTTATGCTTGCAAGAGTGTATTTGTCATATGCCATTACGTCGAAAACCTTCGATACACCACTATCTAGCCAACGCTTGTAGATTAGTTTACCATTCATGAACAAGTAAAGTTCATTTTCTGAAAAATCTTTAAATATCATTTTGATACATTGGTGTATATGGTTTACTCTGTTTCGTCAAAAGGAGCATTAAATTCGTCTTCCTCTTTTTTCATTTCCTCACCAATGCATGCAAATTCTTCAATCAATTCTTTTGCAATGGGAATATCAGCAGGAGCGAGCCCCCAGTTTAACAACTCAGTATATTTAACCCATTCTATTTGATCGTGATCTGTAGATTGGAGCTCTCTTTTAGTCCCTCTGCATAGAAAGGAAATAAGCTCAATGGTATTATTTTTTTCATATTCATGCACAACAGTCGAATAATAATCATCGACGATTATTTCAAAGTCTAGTTCTTCTTTGATCTCACGCTCTAGTGCCTCAAAGTAGTTTTCACCATCCTCAACTTTTCCACCGGGAAATTCCCAATATCCACCTAAAGATTTTTCTGGTTTTCTTCGACAAATCAAGACTTCGTCATTATAAAATATAAGGCCGCAAACAACTTTAGTTATAGCCATAAGGGGTTAATTGATAGTTTTAATTTTTAGCAATAGGATCAACTCATCCAAATTCAATTATTATAGTTCATATTCAATTTAGTGAGGTTATAGTGTACTTAGGTAATGCAATGAACTAAGAAATATCCGTCAACCTAACTATCTTCCCATCGGCCGAAAACTCAAAAATTGACTTTCCTTGTAAGTTTATTTCATCATCTTTTTTCAGACCGTTCGGAAAATCCACAGCCGCGATAGCTCTGTAGTTGATCGTGATTTCTGTCGAACTAGCATAGTGAGTTATTGATTCGATTACCTGCTCTCTCGCACTGAAATAGGATAGGGCGTCAAGTGCCTGTTTCTTAAAGGTTTCAACTCCTTGTAAGTACATTGTTTGCTCACTATTCATAACATTTTTGAAAGTAATGTCATCATCAAAATCCGCTACCATATTTTCGACGTCCATCTTATTATATGCCTTCACATACTTGAAAATTTTTTCTGTTCTGTTATTCAGGATGGATGGCTCCGTAAGTGCATTCTTTTTTGCGTCCATAATTTAAACAAGATTTATTTTTTACGTTTCAGGCCTTTTTCTAAAGATATTTTTAGTCTGATGATACATTTACGATTCTTTTTCATTATTAATCGGATTACCAAAAAAGTCCATCTTATCTCTGAGTTCAAAAAAATGAAGGATATTTAGATTTAGGAATTTGGCTAATATCTCAGCTTGTTCATAAGTTGGGTATCTCAGTCCTTCTTCTATTTCTATATAATCTTTTAAGCTAGTTTTTAAGATAACAGCTAAACTAACTTGTGAAAGGCCTGACTTTTCCCTAGATTCTTTAATCTTAAGTTCTGATATTTTATTGACATCGATAGGGGAGAGCTCGATGGTTGGGCTACTTGTGTATTCCATTTCCTCCTCTTTACAAATATTGGACGGGCCTACTTCATCTAGGAGCATGCCATGTGATATCTTCGGACTATTTATAAACTCGTTAAATCGAATTCTAAAGAGTTTAACTTTAAGTTTTGCCTTTCGAGCAAATTCAATCTGGTTAGCAGATAAAGGGCTATTTCCAGTTTTGACTTCGATCCAACAAAAATCATTTTGAGAGAGACTAGGTTTTACGCTATATATCCCGTTATTCTGATCAAATGAGTATCTTAGATTTACAGTAAGATAATCATAAACAAATGTTGGGTGATGGACATTTTTATTTGTTGGCTTTGCAAAATCACGTAATTCGGATTCTAAACTATCCGGAATCTTGACGTCAATTCTCATGTAGTTATAACAGAATGTTAAGATACACTGTCCTGTAAGTCTATTGTAAATTTCTTCCAGTTTGATATAGGCAAAGCCGTTTTGAAAGCAGTAATGCTCAAACATTAGTTCTCCGATTTTCCCAATCAATAATTCGTTCATTTGTAATTGACTCATCTTTTAACCTCCTAAATTCTTTCTTCGAGAGAGACTGTACAATAATATCTTCCTAAGATTTTTTATCTTTCTTGTTTGCTATATCTTTCTTTTTTGCTTTCTCCAAAAGTACAGGTGTTACTACCTCAATCATTTCATAAATAGCTTCCCTATGACTTTCTTTATTTTCATCAATCCATATTCTGAATGTTCTAGTATTTTTTGTTAGTCCTGCTAATAAGCCCTTATTCCAGTCTATTGATTTTTCAAGATTAAGTGGGTGAGGGAGTTGAGAAAGGATATCCGAGTTGGTAAATTGGTGTCCTTTTTTATATTCTTTAAGCGCGAAAATTACATTGCTAGCCTTGTTTTTAGTTCCATGAGAACCTACTTTGTTGCCTGTATTTGATTTATTTTCAAGCAGGGTCTTGGTGGTGATGGGAAGGTCTTCAAAAGAGGGAAATGTCGTCTCTTCTTTTTTGAAAGTGCAATATTCTATACCATATACGGTTAGAGGATACGCTTCTGCAATCTCCAATGTTATAATACGATCCTTTGATTCAACGCCTTTATATTTAATATTTTGAGCCTTTAATAATAAATCAACATCATCTTCAGAAAGCCCAAACTTAAGCCTGAAACTTTTGCACTTTTTCCTAAATTCTCTCTCCATATCTTTATTTCATTTAGAAAGTTTAAATATTTTGTATTTCTAATTATTTGTTTTTATATTTGTTATGGCAATAGCGATATAGAGTAGGGGGCTGAATCCCTACTATACGATGTTTTCTCGCCCACATTCCGCCAGAATAAACTCGCGAGTGAAACCTTGAGTTCGCCTATTAACTGGATTTCTATGTATATTCGCATAATTAAGTCCAGTAGGGCGTCCTCTTGATAAACTTGAGAGTACCTAGGTTTTTTATCTAGGCGGCCTGGCGGCCGAAAGTGGTCAAGCTAAAAGAGGTTCGCTTTACTGGCATTTTTTGCCATAAAGTTTTTTTTGCTTCGTGAGGTGGCATCGTTTTTAATAATTATAGATTATGATAAAACGAAATGCGAACACAGACCAAAGCCATCGTGCTTACCTCAAAGAGGTGAGTCATCGGTTTTTACGAAAAAATCTGAAAAAGAACGTCATACGTTCTCCAGAATGATTTATTACAATCATTAAAACCAAAGCAGGGGTAATAGCAGTAAAATGCTACTAATAAAATGTACCGATACGGTACAAATTAGGAAGCCCCCGTCAAGGTTTCCCGATCTGTAATAAACCAATCCCTTGTTTGGTTAAATAAAGGTAAAAAATACTCTTGCGAGCGTAGATAACTTAAAGATAAGATTTACTTTTTAAATCGTCAAATAATAATTGGAATTTTTGTATATAATATCTATACTAATCAGGTCGGGTTTTTATTCTTTCCGATAGGAAGCGCCATAATATCCCCTGATAGATAACGTGTAACCAATTACTGGGCGCTTTTCGGTTCGTTTAATTATTTAATGTTAGACCTGTAGAGCTTTTTATCAAGCGACTACAATGACACCCTATTGAATTGCGGTTTTTCGCAAAAAGGGGAGAGCTATGTCCAATTTAAAGTTTAGGACAGAAACTCGCGTCATAAGAGATGAACCTCTAAAATGAACCAAAAATATTCAAATGTGCTGTCTCTAGAACTAGCACTCTATGAAATCCATAATCCAGAATATGATCCAATTAAAAAGATTACTGACTTTTGGGAAAAGTATAATCTGATTGATATCCAAAATACTTTACAATTACTGCTGAAAAACCATACTGACTCCAATTACATGGACGAACTGTATGTTCTCCGCCATAAAAAGGTTTTTTCGGCTGATTTGTACCGCCTGTTAATTGCTTATTTTATTGTTCACACAGATCATAGTAATATTAGTGATATCGATATTTTCGATGCTGAGAGTACGCAGGTCAGTCGGGAGGAACTTGTCATAAGTAAAAGGATACATAATTTTTTTAGCCTAATCAAGGATTAACCTTTAAGGATAAGCAGATGACAAAACGTTCAAAATCGTTAGCTGCCTTATTGGATAAGGTGGTTAATATTCCGATTATACAAATTATACTATTTATACTGATATTCCTTCTAGGTTCTATGTTTAGTTTATCAGCTCAGACGCTCCGCAGGGACAGCGGGGTGGATGGGCTGTTTGTGTCCGGCACAGTCTTATCGGCGCTGGATGGCAAGCCGATACAGGGCGTATCCATTCAGTCCAGCGTTGCAAAAGGTAAAGCTTCCTCACATGAAGATGGTTCTTTTAAGCTACAGGTGCAAGGACCTAAGGGACAGCTTAAGTTTTCGCATATGGGCTACAGGCTTTTAGAAGTTGATTTCTCTGTCGGAGTATCGTTAACTGTAAAATTGATACCGTTAGAGAATCAATTGGATGAGGTAGAAGTTTTTAATACGGGCTATCAACGGATTTCAAAAGAACGTGCCGTAGGTAGTGTGGACATTCTCGATCAGAAGCTGATCGGTAGATCAGTATCGTCCAATATATTGTCCCGAATAGATGGTCTTACTACTGGCCTACAACTTCCTAAGATCAATAGCAACGAGGGCGGCAACCAGCCACAATTTACCATCCGGGGTAAGAGTACCTTATTTGCGAATGCTGAGCCTTTAATTGTTATAGATGGCTTTCCTTATGATGGTGACCTCAATTCGATCAATCCGGCGGATATTGCCTCAATCTCGATTTTAAAGGATGCTGCGGCGGCATCAATATGGGGTGCCCGCTCGGGGAATGGAGTGGTTGTGATCTCTACCAAACAGGGAAATAAAGACCGCCTCTCGCTATCAGCCGAAATGATACAGACTGTGTCGGGCAAACCTGATCTCTATTATAATAAATCAATCTCAAGCAGCGATTTTATAGATGTCGAAAAATTCCTCTATGAAAAAGGTACTTACAATTCAAGACTGAAAACTGGCTACCAGTCTGTATCGCCTGTAGTAGAGATACTGGACAAGATCAGCAGAGGGCAATTGTCAGATGTGGAAGGAAATAAATTGATAGATGCTTACCGCTCAAAGGATAATCGGGTACAGCGCTTGAAATATCTCTACCAGATGCCGCTGGAGCAGCAGTACAATGTGGCAATTTCGAGGCCTTTTAAAGATGGAAGCTTCTATATTTCGGGAGGTCTCAACCGACTGGATCCGTCTGAGCGATCTTCTAACAATGAGCGCAAGACTTTATTGATGAAGTACGATCAGCGCTTTCTGAATGATCGGATCAGCTTTTCCTTTCAGACAAATCTGACCGACAACCGTGCGAAGAAGGCGCAGAATAGTTTGCCCATGTATCCCTATGAGGAACTGTTGTCGGATACTGGTGAACCTACTGCCTTGACTGGCAGCATGCGCAATAGTTACGTGGATACAGTCGGTAATGGAAATTTGCTCGACTGGCATTATAATCCGTGGACTGATCTGGGCAAGGGGATGACAACCAATTCCTTATTTAATCTGCGAATGAACGGTGGGCTGGATGCCAAGATCTTTCCATTCCTCACAGCCAGTGTAAAATACCAATATAGCAAGTCTATGGGGGATGACCTGATGCGTTATGCAGCGGATTCCTATTATGTGCGCAATATGGTCAATACATTTACGAAATATGACGGGCCTACAGGCAAATACATTCGGCAGATCCCCGAAGGTGAGATGCGCACCTTCAACCACTTACGTGGACATTCATATTTGTGGCGGGGACAGCTGTCGCTGGATAAAAACATCAATCAGCTACATCATATCACGGCTTTAATGGCCATGGAACTTTCGGATGCTCGAACTGAGACGGACAAAAAGGATTTGATAGGATATGATCCATCAACAGGAACAGCTGTGACGGTTGATCACATCAATGCACTACCGCGATATTATGGTGGAACGCAGCTGATCAAAGATGGGAATTACCAGAGTTGGCATGTAGACCGTTATCGCTCTTATCTGCTGAATGTTGCCTATAGCTATAAAAATACCTATGACCTGTATGGTAGTGTCCGTCGTGACGAATCCAATCTTTTTGGTGTGGCGACAAATCAAAAAGGTGTGCCACTTTGGTCAGCAGGTGCCGCGTATAATGCGAAGCGGGGGCTGTTCAATACCGTTAAATGGTTGTCTGAACTACGCTTGCGCTCTTCATATGGGGTACAGGGGAATGTCGATAAAACAATGTCGGCATGGCTGACAGCAAGGTATGAAAATTTTAAAAATAGCTACCAAAACATATTTGCGACCATTGTCAACCCACCTAATCCATCGCTACGCTGGGAGAAGACAAAGGTCACTAATATCGGATTTGATCTCGGAATCTTGGATCAGCGTGTTGTCATGCATATTGACCGTTATTGGAAAAATGGAAATGACCTGATCGGTAATGGGGAGATTGCTCCGCAGACTGGATTGATACAGTTTAGAGGAAATGTAGCAGATACCCGAATCGAGGGATTCGATCTGTCAGTGACAAGCAAAAATCTGGTGGGTAGATTTCAGTGGCAGTCGGTGTTCAATTTCTCCAAGGCGAAAGATAAGGTGGTTCGTTATTTAATCGAGCAGGCGAACAATTTTAGCTATATGGCTACCAATTACCTCAATCCCTACGAGGGTTTTCCACAGACAGCGCTTTTCAGCTTTCCTTATGCTGGACTGGATAAGGAGGGAAATCCAATCGGGTATTTGGATGGAGTGGAGAGCAAGGACTATAGCGCCATACTCAATAGCAAGGACATGTGGAATATGCGATATCATGGCCCTCGTGTACCGCCTTACTTTGGCTCCTTCAGAAATGACTTTAGCTATGGTCGGTTTTATGCCAGTTTTAATACGATGTTTCAGTTTGGTGGTTACTTTAGGCGGTTATCACTGAGCAATACAGCGCTTTATAGTTCGGCCACAACCGGGGCTGCGATCTATGACTACGACAAGCGTTGGCAACAGGCAGGCGATGAAGCATGGACAAATGTGCCTAGTTTAAGCTATCCAGCGAATTCTGCCCGCAATAACCTTTATGCTTACAGCGATGTACTGGTGGAGAAGTCTGACATGATCCGATTGCAGGATATTCAGATCGGAGCGCGTATAATGGACCGCTCCAAATGGATAAAGTCACTGGATATGACTTTTGTGGTGGACAATGTTGGTATCCTTTGGAGGGCGAATAAATATGATCTGGATCCAAATGTCTTTCAATCGAGTTTCCCTGTACCCCGGCAGTTCAGTCTCCGGCTGAAAACTACTTTTTAAAATCTTAAAATCTGATTAGTATGAAATTACAGATACTATTATACCTCGGACTTATACTGCTCTGTTATGGTTGTGCAAAGTCTTTTTTGGAGGAAAAACCTGATGCTGATATTGTAAATCCAAAGACTTTAGCAGACTGTAGAAGCCTGTTGGAGAATGATGGCAGGCTAGGGATAGGGCTTAATTTTTCCTTTCCTTCTTTGGGGCAGCTAGCTTCGGATGAATATTATTATGATCAAGCGACTTGGCAGTCCACTGTATTTGTGCAGGAACGCAATGCTTATATCTGGGCGGATGATATCTACGAGGGGAATCCGCAGATTGCAGAGTGGAACAATTGTTATTACGCCATTTATATCTGCAATGTGGTATTGGATGTATTGAAAGGCATCGATTTAACGGTTGCCAATAAAGCCGAATATAACGATATCAAAGGAACGGCATTGTTTTTTCGTGCGATATGGAATTTTGCACTGGCAGAGACCTTCTGTTTGCCTTATGATAAGCGGACTGCCACCAATGAATTGGGTATTCCATTGCGATATTCGCCTAACATCGATCAACTGCTGCAAAGGGCTTCGCTCGAGGAGACTTACGCAGCTATTTTGGATGATTTACAGCAATCACTCGGATTATTACAGTCCAATACGCCTTCCAGCTTTAGGAACCGCCCCAACCTCGCGGCCGCCAATGGGATGCTGGCTCGTATTTATCTGGTGATGGCTAATTATGAACAGGCGCTAAAGTTTGCTGATGCATCTGATAAGGCTTATCGTGTGCTATTGGATTACAATCAATTATCACGGGAGGAGGATGCTGTATTTGATAGAAATAATGTGGAGGTATTATTTATGTCTACACAGCGGGGCTATCCTTCAACTGCCACTGGTCGGTTAGCTCCAAATACTTTTGTTGATTCTGCGCTGATCGAATTATATCACCCGAAAGATCTTCGACTTCAAGCATTTTTTACTTTCAATAAGGCTCGGAAAGCGAATCGAAAAAGTTTATATGCGAGTGGTTTGAGTACTTCCAATTGTTTCAATGGTTTGGCAACAGACGAGGTGCTATTGATTTTGGCAGAATGCCATGCAAGAAGAGGAAATCTCGATGAAGCTAAACAGCTGCTTGAAAACCTCTTTCGTAACCGTTTCCCTAAAACGGATATTCCGGTCGTTAGCTTCAGAAATACAGATGATGCTGTTCAGCAGGTATTGGATGAGCGGCGCAAGGAACTCTTATTCCGAGGAATGCGCTGGTCGGATGTCCGTCGCCTGAATGTCGAGGGACGGAATATTCCTTTTAAAAGAAAGTTGGGCGATAAGGAGTATGTTCTTGAGCCAAACAGCTTGAAATACGCCTTTTTATTACCGCTACAGGAAATACAATTCAGTTCATTAACACAAAACAAACGATAATATGAAAACAATGAAATTTAAATTAAAGCTGAGCATATTGATCTGCTTAGGAATTTTCGCAATACAGCATGTATATGCAATGCGTGGAGCTGTTGTAAAGTTGGATAGCAGTCAGATGGCATATCCTTTTGAGCTTAAGGATAAAGATGGTAAACTGGTGCGGATGGAAGATTTTAGAGGAAAAGTGGTCGTGCTGGATTTTTGGTTCAAGGGCTGTGTCCCATGTATGTTATTAGGTGAGCCCTTAGGTCAGATTAGAAAGTATTATCAGTCAAATCCAGATGTTGTCTTTATTGATATCAATTTGGATGATAATGTGGATGTTTGGTTAAATAGCTTGAAAAATGGCGGAATGGTGAAAAAAAAGCGACGTCACTATACGGATTCATTATCTATTTCGGTATCAACAGCACCGGCAGGATTTGATCATGAAATAACAAAATATTACAAGTTCAATGGTGCCCCTACATTGATCATTATTGATAAAAAGGGGGAGATCTTAGAAAGAAATCCCCCTCGTCCATTGTCTGAAAAGAATGGAATAGAATCAGTTGGATCTTTAAAATTTAAGATGCTTATCAACGAATATCTATTGTCCTCTTCAAAGAAATCTAGGGCGCAGTAGCAAAATCACCCGTAAATTCACCTTGATCGTAAGGTTGTGTCGAAGGATTTTGACTTGCTGGAATTGTCAATTCATCACTCTCGATTTCCCAAAGACAGGTTTCGGGAGTGATATGTTCACATTCACCACTTTCTGGATCTACCATACGGTATTCTCCATTGACTAATTTGTAAAGGTTTGTGTCAGCTTTTTTAAAGCTGTTCAAACCTACAAAAGATACAAGTGCAACGGCCACAGCTACTGCGGCTTTTGCGTTAAATTTAATTTGTCTCATGACATAGTCTATGAAATTTGGATAAGTTGGCTCTATTTAATATCTCTCCAAAGGAGATCCGAGGGAAGCCCCTCCTCGTAATGTCTTTTGGCGACAAACCTTTCCGCCAAACCAGCCTAGGATTCAGCTTCTATTGTGGCAATACATGCTAATTTCTTTTTGTGATACCGTCTGATGCGGTCACAGCCTTAATAGACCTCTTAATATTTTGTTCAAGCAGCAAGGCTGCGGTACAGACCGTAATAAGTATCCCGTTCAACCAAAGATGTCCTATCCAACCCAATTTAAACTCCAGTGTACAGGCACAGGGAACAAAGCCCCAGGTTTTTAGCAGGACAAGGATGATGTACATTGAAAAAACACACATCAGGGCGATCGTTGACCAAAAACCATAACTCCTTGTCTTGGTAAATAGAAAGAAAATACCTGTGCCGATTTGAAGGACAGGGACCAGGTAGGAGAGTATAATCCCATAATTGTCTTTGAAGGGCTGATCAATCATCGCTCGCTGAAAATCTGCAAACAAAAAGACCTTCTTTGAAATAACATACATCCATAGACAGATAAACAGGTAGGTCAATACCTGAAGTGTAAATGCTTTTGGATTTTTCTTTACTGCCTGCCAGCGTTTACCGAAATATCCTCGTAAGCCGCGAACGATTTCTACCTTTTCCATTGTTGGCCTTACAGCAGCGCTGTTACTGTCCGATATTTGATTATGCTTTCTCATGGTCTTTGTATTTATATCCTACTATATCAACCAAAGTTAGCGACGATACAGCCCGAAAGCTTGCTTAGATGGAAACGCGTGATTTGTCAAAACAGAAACCTTAATCAGCTTCTTCCTGGGATTTGAGGTATTCGCTAGGGGACATGCCCAGCTCATTTTTAAAGAAAGTACTGAAATGATAGAGGTTATTAAACCCGCAGGTATAAGCAGTCTCAGTAATGCTCTGTTGCAGAACGATTTGCTCTTTTATTCTTTCTATAAGTAGTTGTTTTCGTGTGTCTTGTAGTGATTGTTTGAATTTTTTCTTAAATATTCGGCCGAGGTATTGTTTGGTCTTCGAGAAGATGTCACAAAGCTCCTCGATACGGAATTCCTGTCCTTTGAGTTGGATTAGCCGCTGCATTTCACGATAAATATCTAAGGCTTCTTCGCTGCTCCCCAAGCGCTGCTCGTATTCCTCAAAGATCTTGTCTCGCGAGAGTTTGATCAGTTCGGTCAACTCGTGATAGATAAATTGGTCATTGTCAAAATCAGCTTTCTTTAGCTGCTGACAGAGATAGCGCAGTCGGCTGATGGTGCGGGGTCCTACCCGGAAATCTATGCTACTGCAACATAGCGGGCTTTCCTGACGATAGGCCTCGATCAGCGGATGTAGGAATCGAAACGGCCGCTCGTTACCATCACGAAAGATACTGCAGCGAAAGTAGAAATTGAGCAATGTAAGGTCTCCTGCTTGTACTTGAATCTCATAATTACCTGCAGGTAAGTAGAAATAACGGCCACGAGCAGCCGCAAGAGTATAGGTCTGCTGTTCATGTAGATCCCTGATCATAAGTGTGGATTGACCTTGTAGAAAATAAAAAATATGCAGGTCGGCACGACTGATAGTCAAGGGGATGTGCTGTGCAGCTGTAGTCTGCAGATCCAGTATATTAAGGTAACCTAGCAGTCCATCGAATGACTGTAAAATGGCTCTTCCGGCTTCATTGCTGTGCAAATGCGTTTCAGCATGTTTCATGCGGATATAGGGGGGCGGCTCGGGGTCAAGCGACGAAATCGCGGAACCAAAGACGCTGGCGAGATCGAGCTGCGAGCTTACTTTCATCTTTCTTCACTTGTTAAAATCCCCTGTCTAGGATTTCGGAATAGACAGGGGTAGGATTTTTGAATAACGTATAGCTGGATTAGAACAATGAACTAGGCCTGTAGCTAATCCGGATGTAAAGGGGTGTTATCCCCTGCGTCAGGTCGGGCTCTTGCCACTCTTCGATACCATGGACGGATAGTTCCTTAAAATCGGGATCCTCATTTTCTTTTTTATCCTTTTCAAACTGCATCACCTGGTCCATCATCAGGCAATTGCAAATGGCTCGGGCTAGCTCCTGGCGAAAGTCGCTAGGCATGTTGAGCATTTGATTCCGCTGATGTGGCATTAGGTCGAAATGCTGATCCATCCAGTCGACAAAATCTGCTGTCATGGCTTGCATTTCTGTTGCCCTAAAAGCAGTTGGTAACGCGAGCAATTCTGCTACCTTGCTGGCGACACCAGCATTACTAAAATCTTGTTTCATAATTTTAAAATTTCGGTAAATATTTATTTTCCTGATTACAGAAAAAATAGATGGGAATTAACCTCCTGCTTTTTGGAGGTTAAACTCGCTAACTGCTATCAAAAATTTCTTATAACTTGAAAATTTTCATTATTTTAGTTCTACGCTTAGTTGAGAGCTACCAATTATTAAGATTTGAAATTTATTTATGAGCGTACTTAGATTAGCAGGGCACTGCATACTTACTTCCATGGCATTTAATTTTATCGGAAATGAAGGTATAAAGCTTGACAGGATTGGAACCAGCATGTATTGGCTCTGGACGGTAGCCTTAGCTCTTGTGATCTGTTTTGCAGTGATTGTTATTCATATTAGGCAGGGTATCTTGGTGGCTGAATGGTTGAGCCGGTATCCGCAATTGGATTTGATCCAAGGGGATCGATTGAATACTTCACAGTTACCGCTCAAAGAGCGTGTCTGGGCGATTATGTCCACGGCCATGGTCATACAATTCCCTTATATCTTCTTTATATTTCTAATTGCATTTGTACGTCAGGGCGATACCTCTACGCTGTTTGCAAGTTATATGATTCACTACATGCCCTGGCTTTCGACGGTATGCATTGGTTATATAAGCTATATATTTACCAAAGGGAAACTCTGGTGGCTCAGGCCTGAAATGGTAACTGTGATCGGTGGCCGGCGTGCTGGGGAGGTAAGTTTGTCTAGAATCTTATTCGTACCCGTGGAGACAGTGATCGAAAAAGAAGTGCGGATCGTGCCACCGCATGTCCTGGATGAAAAAGTCATTATCGGTTCACTCTATGATGTCCTCTACCATCATGGCAAATTTGAAACCAATTTTCAGGATAAAGAGGCTGTGCGGATGTTTGATGTACCATTTTATTTTTCGAGTAAGGGAAAAAAAGAAGTAATGCTTATCGACGGAACACGCAAGCAGGCGGATCGTTTTATGGATGAACTGGAGGAATGGGGACTGGACAAATGGTATTTTCGGATCAGCAGTACCTGTCGCGTGAATATGATGCATATCCGTTATCCCGTAAAATCAAATACGACGGCGCTTGAGCTGCACAAAGAAGTATTTAACGGCCTGCGAACGAAATTAAAAGCCTCAGATATTTTAAAGCTCTTGCTGATAACAGAATGGATCCGCAAAGAGAAAAGATTAGCTAAATTTTTGGATAACGTAGCAGAACTGCGGCATAAAGGTTGGGACCACTATATACCGCTCAGTTAGTTGATGTCCCTAAATATTAACCTGACAGACTGAGATCGGTGGTTGGTAAAAAGACCATCGGACTGGATTTCGGCAGCTGGAAATAAGCTTCCATAGTATGATTTTCTCCCAAGGTAATCCTTCACACACAGGATTTCGCTACTGCTTTTTGTCCTTGACAGTCAATGCCCCGAATCTCCATTTACACTATTCACTTAGAAAGAAGCCGTCTGTGTATCCTAATCTGGATGAATACCATCAAAAACTTGACCGTATCTTGCAGCTACTTGCCAGCCAGCAACTGCCGCAGATGGAAATAGATAATGGGTTGCTCCGCGATGCAGAATATGTCAAATCCTATGTAGGAATCTCCACCGAAACGCTCTATCGCCTGCAACGGGATGGGTATATCAGTGTAGCCAAGCGTGATCGCAACAAACGCTATTACCGCGATATCGATGTGGAGCACCTGCGCAATAGTTATCGTGGGCTGTAATTGTCCCAAGGTCATTTCGATGAACTACCGCGTCTGCGCCTGAATGCTACCGTCTCCCTGATCAGGGAGATGGTTTATTTAGCTGTTTTTCCATGATATAGTTTGTCAGCTCCACACCGCTTCGGCTGACCTGTTGCGCTCGGATCACCTGATATCCACGGCGCTCAAAAAATGGTTTTGCCGTGATCGAAGCATGGGTGGTGAATTGATCGCTTTCGACGGCATTTTCCAATGCATTGCATAGTACACTAGCGACACCCTGTCCCTGATAGTCTTTGTGCACGTAAAGGCGGTCGAGATAGCCATCCCTAGTGATATCGCCAAATCCTACGATCTCATTATTCACGACTGCAACGAGGGTATAGTGGGCCAAAAAGGATTCGTTCCAGGCGACCAAGTCAAGTTTGCCTGTAGCCCATACATCCAGCTGCTCCTTGCTGTAGTCTGCTGCATTGACTGTATGTACCGTATCGTAAAATAATTGGCTGATCTGTGCCAGATCGGAAGGGAGATATCGTCTTATTTCCATTGTTCATTTTTAAGGGTTTCAAATCTACGATTTTTCGTTCCGTTGCCCAATCTTCTTCGCACTTTCTCCTGACCAACTCCCAGCTCTGCGGCAGTCGGCATCGAATTGGCTTCGGGAATTCATCGGGATAAATTGCATCACCAGCCGAAGCCAGCACGAAGAAAATACGATGAAAGGTAGAAGTTAATTGGGAAATAACGGGGAGTTGAATGCCTCCAAACCGCCCCTAAATTACCTTAGAAATGCCGTCTGATTTTGCCCTATTTTGCTTCAAAATAGGACCTATATTGAGTTGGGGTCGGTCTGTAATCGGTCAAGTTTCCGAAGTTTGTCGGTCAGCAATCGGTCTGTTGTGTTTGTGGTATTTGTTGTTGATTTAAAGTGTTTTATGTTTGTTATGTCAATCAACTGTGCCGGTACAAAACAGGGTTGATTTTAACACATGGGAACTATTGTAAACGGAGCAAATGGAGGCTTTAAGGGTAAAGCCGGCTCCATAATCGGAAGTAGTTGGAAGAGTATCAACTACATTAAAGGGCTTTATAAAAAAAGATCAAAGCCCGCATCAGAAGCACAGATGATGCAGCAGGAAAAATTCAAAAAGCTAATGCGTTTTCTTTTGCCCATCAACTTCTTTTTGAAAATTGGCTTCGGTCGTAAAAATACAGAAAAATTGACACCGATCAATGCGGCGTTTCAATTTAACCTGGATAGGGCAATCACGGGTGTCTATCCCGACTATGCGCTCGACTATGCCAGGGTCAGTATCGCTGACGGTAGCTTGTATGGCGGCGGGTCGGTGGCTGTCGCCTACGATGCCGGAGACCTTACCTTCACCTGGAGTACGGGGGATAGCGAAACCTTCGAAACCTTTGCGGATGATATGGTCTATGTGCTGGCCTACCATGCCGAAAAGGATGAATTTATCTCCACACCGGCACCAAGTACGCGGGCACTGGGTACAGTGACCTTTACGCTGCCTGAGCACCTGGCAACGGGTGCCGTACATACCTGGCTGTTTTTGTCCAACCGGTCTAAAACCAAGGTGTCTAAAAGTGTGTATCTGGGCGAGATACAGCTTATCTAATTGAACAGGGGCTGAGCTGTTGTGCTCAGCCTTTTTGAATAATGTTATTATGACTAAAAGAACAGCTAGTCCTGCACAGCTGCGTGTACGGGCTGCATTTAAAGTCGGACAGGCCTTTTTGGCACCTTTAAATGGGTTGATCAAAAAAGGATATGCCGAAACGGCTAGGCGAAAAAGATCCCTGCCTGCCGGACTCGCGTTAGGCTACACGCTGCAGATGGCCATAAAGCACGAGGCACAGGGGCCAGTGGTGGATCCATCACTGGTACGCTTAAGTGATGGTACTTTGCCCGGCGTCTACATACCCGAATTGCGGCGGTATGCTGATCGTATTGAGTTAACACATGATAATACCAATGCTGGGCTATTTGAAGCGGATGATCGTCTTATCCTATGTGCCTACCAGGTAGAAAAAGGTTATGCCTTTGTCAATGAACAGATCTGGCAACGTCGGGAGGGAAAGGTGGTCGTGCTGATCCCGGAAGGTTTTCAAGATGATAGCTTCCACGTCTATTTGATTGTTTCAAACAGAAATGGTTCAAAGTGTTCACGATCAGTGTATTTTGGCTATTCAACTAAATGAAAAATAAACATATCCTATTGCTCCAGCGGACTTATGGAGCAAAGGGAACCAATGGTACTATTACTTATAAGGGCGAAGAAATCTGCCACACGATTGAGCTGCCTGACCGGAACAATATCCCCCGGATCAGTTGTATCCCCATCGGGCAGTACAGACTGCAAAAACGGCGCTATCCCAAACATGGGGAACAGATCGGAATCCCAATGGTGCTGGGCCGCGAAGCGATACTGATCCATGCTGCTAACAATGCATTGCGCGAACTGCAGGGTTGTATCGCTCCGGTAACAACGCTGACAGGTGAGGGTACCGGTGATCATAGCGGTAAAGCGCTGGCAAAACTTAAAGCCTTGGTGTATAGTCTGTGGGATATGGGGGATGAGGTGTATTTGAATATTCGATAAATGTAGGGCCTGAATAGACCATTGCATTCTTTGGTGTCATCTTTTTAGTTATCTGGCTATATGAATCAAACTCACTTCGTTCAGACAGTGATTCATATTTACGCCAGATCCCGTCAAAGCTTGACAGTCAGAACGCTATATTTTCTATTCTTGGCCCTTCAGATTTATCGAAGCTGATAGTGTGGGGTGGAAGTGGAATGCTATGCTTTCAATTCTTTGTCCTCCTATATTGCTCGAATAAACGGGGGGATGGAGGAGTGAATAGTTCTTGACCGTTCATCCAGTCTCTTTAAAAACTAAATAGGTATGAAAAAAATCTTAAACAAAATAGGAGCAGTGCTGCAGGTGGTCCTCGCAGCGCCGCTCAAACTGCCGGGCAAGGCTTCGAATATACTGAAGTATATTGCACTTGGACTGGGTATCCTGCAAACGGTCATGGAGGAGGAAAAGCCACCTCCTGAAAAGTCTTCTGATGAGGGCCCTGGGCATATAGCAAGCAGTGAATCTACTGGATCCACCGGGTCTCTGGTCGATGCTACCGAGCTAGTGGCAGAAAGGAGCGATGTGGATGAAAATCAATGATATCCGTATCTCTGCGATTGGCGGTACGATCTGCTCCATCTGGGCAAGCTTCTCCTTGGGTGATGTGCTGCAGACGATATTGACAGCTGCGCTGGGTACGCTGGTCAGTTTTCTGACTAGCCGCATGATTGGCAGATGGAACAACAGGAGGCGAAAATGATACAGATTGGGATTAACTGAGTAAAGCGCACTCCTGAAGTGCGCTTTATTGTTATCAATCAACAACTTTAGTAGCTGAATCACGGTATTGCTTTAAACTCATTCCTTGGTGTCGCTTGAAAAACTTATTAACATGACTTTCGTCTGCAAAACCAAATTCATCCGCTATTTCGTGCACTCTTTTATCGCTAAAACGTAAGCGATGTTCAATAAGCCTGATTCGATACGAGGAGATATATTGCTGAAGGGATTCATTGCATTGTTTACGAAAATAGCTTCCCAAATAAGTTGGAGAAAGATCGAATCTTTCCGCTATGACAGCGATTGTCAAACGTGCTGGATAACGAATATGTTCTTGAATATAATCCAATAGCTGCAAGATACGATTGTCTGCATGTGGACTTATATTTTTGGGCTTAATAATGGCTATATTTCGTGCAGCAATGACAATCAAAGCATTGACTAAATGCCGAACTAGATCTTCCGTATAGACAGATTCTTGGATGAGGGTTTGGTGTAAGTGTTCAATCAATGAGCTAACCATTTTCTTATCTTCTTGGTTGATCAACACAGATCCGGATAAATCCGACGCATTGTATAACAGACATTCGATATGATCAATACTTTTCCATTGATATTCTCGCACATAGTATTCTCCGAAACGGATAACCATAAATTCACAAATACGATCAAGATTAAATGAATGGTAATCATTTGGCGTGATGAGAAAAAGATCACCGGGCTCAAACGGAAGTTCATTACCATTGATGCCATGTACGCCATTGCCTGATAGTACATATACAAATTCAAAAAAATTAAACTGTCGATCCCGAAGTGGACAACAATTTACTTTTTCATAATATACCTCCAGCGATTTAGAAATATTCTCCCTTGCCATAAATGCAAATATACCCAAATTTACTCGATATATACCTGTTGATCGGTGCTATATAGGGCTAATTTTGTGTAATTCAACGTAAGTATAAATGAAAGCGATAGTTTTAAAAGAGTTTGGAGATACAGAAAATCTCCTTTACAAAGAAATTGAAATGCCTTTAATTAGGGCTAATGAGGTTTTGGTCAAAGTGAAAGCCATAAGTATTAATCCGGTAGATTATAAAGTAAGAAATCGACAAGCTCCTTTGGCAGAAGATTTGGCACATTTTGACCCTTTAATTTTAGGCTGGGATATTTCGGGAGAAGTTGTGGAGATAGGAGCAGATGTTACCGAATTTACAATAGGAGAAGAAGTATTTGGTATGGTCAATTTTGTAGGTCATGGAAAAGCTTACGCCGAATACGTGGCGGCTCCAGCTGATCACCTAGCGCTGAAACCCAAAAACATCACGCATATTGAAGCAGCGGCTAGTACAATGGCTGCCTTAACGGCATGGCAAGCTTTTGATAGTTATGGAAAACTCAGATCAGCAGATCGCGTATTAATTCACGCTGCTTCAGGTGGTGTTGGTCACTTTGCTGTACAGATTGCCAAATATTTGGGAGCCTATGTGATTGCCACTGCATCTGCTCCAAATAGGGATTTTGTTTTGGGATTAGGAGCTGATGAATATTTTGATTACAGAATGACGCCATTTGAAGAGGTGCTACACGATCTTGATTTTGTAGTTGAATCGATTGGAGGAGCTAACTTTCAAAAATCCGTACAAGTATTAAAGCCATTCGGAACCATTGTAGCCTTAAATTCAGGATACACAATCGAGGATGAACAGAAAGCAAAGGAAAAGCAACTTCATGCCTGCTATTTTATGGCGGTATATTCCAGTAAAAAAGATATGGATATTATAGCTTCTTTTTTGGAACGAGGTATATTAAAACCACACGTTTCGCGTGTGTTCGATTTTGATGAAATGGCTCAGGCTCATTTGCAAATAGAAACGGGACGAACTGTAGGGAAAGTGGTCGTGACTTTATAAAAAACATAGATAAAAAACTCGGACAAGCTATACTGGACGAAAAAGAACTCCTTCGGTGTAAAAATTACTGCACCTTAATGGGAAGGAGCTTTAAATACGTTTTAAATCAATCAAAATTAATCATGGAAAGTGATATATGGGAAAGCCGCTTTATCTTGCGATTTCGACTTCATATGGAAGAATGACGTAAGATTAAGGTGCATAAGCTCAATAGCTGTGTAGACCTATTTGGATGAATTAATTAGATCAAGCTATCTACGGCCAAAAGTTTCTATCCTTTTTGCCGTAGATAGCTTTGCCCAATAACCTGCTTATTTTCAATAGTTGCTTCAGCTTTGTGATTGGGTAGTTTTTTACTAGAAGGTCAACAGGCCTAAACTTAAGTTGACCGAATAGCGTGATTGGCCCTTTTCAATAGCGCCCATTACTGAGGAGACTACTGTTTCCAAACTGCCAGCTCCCTTGAGATAAAGTTCGTTATTTTTCCTGCCAAAATTTGCAAGCCGATACTGTATACTCAGCGCATTGGCGATTCGATCTGACGCGAGGTACTGATAGATGGGGAGCGCAACGTTATTTGCTATGAAATTGCTCGAATAGTTTTTGTCGGCATAACTCCATTCATTTTTTACAGCAAAATTGTAATTGGACGCCAGATCAAATACCCATCGGGATACTGCTTTATTGAAACGGATACCGATAGCTAGACGGTCGATAATTTCCTTACTTTGTGGCAAAGCATAACGATTGTCCCAGCCTGAATAGTTTAAGGAAACTTTTGCAAACCAATCGGAACGGTAAGAGCTCGTTTCTTTGGCTAAAATATAGGCCAATGTTGCCTGACTTCTCAGTGCTGTGTTTAAGGTTCCTTCAAAGATCGTTTCGTAGCTTCGGTCATCGGTACGCTGCAATTGCTGGTATTCGGTATTGGAAATGTCCGAATACAAAAGATTTAAGTCGAAGTGATGATTGTAAAGACCGCGCTTCAAATCAATTGTAGATAACAGGCTGTACTGATCATAACTATGCTTACCGGCTTTCATCGGATAGGTGGTCCCATCGGTTACTTTTTCACCGTGACGGAGATAGCTTCCCGATACCAGCCAGCGGAACTGATCGCTTGCATAGCGGTAGCTCACTTCGGTTCCATACTCGTTTGTAATATAATTGCGGTACATGTCACTCGTCATAATAAAGGGCGATGCACCGGCATATTCGGCGAGCCCTAATAGCTTGTACACATTGTACTGCTGATTTTCATTGGCGCGCGTAAGCTTCAAGTCGTTTTTATGATAGTTATAGAGCGCTGCCAGTCCCAGCTGATGCCGCTGGCTGATTTTGTAAGTCAGATTGGGGGCTAGCTGGATCTTATTCTCGGTATCGACAGAACGCGGGTCCATTTGCCGGGCACCCGTAGCTACTTGATAGGAGAGGTCAAGTCCGGCCCGCATGCTACCGCCTGCAAAACTGGGACTTGCTATTTTCAACGCCATATCGTAAAACTGCTTATTCCAATCTCCCTTTAACGAATCGACAATCTGGTAGGGATTGTCGGTGAATGGATTCACAAGCGAAGCGTAGGCCAGCTGTTTTTCTTTCAATGTTGTAAAATCAAAACGACCGTATACAGTCCAGTCGCCTGTCCGTTGAAATTTTTCCGATGAAAAATGGAGTCCCTGTTTCGATTTTCCTGTAAATGGATGTCTATAATCCCCAGCTTCATAGAAATAACCCAAAGTGGTATTTCCAACAGCAGGTAGATTAAGTTCTCCCAAAAAAGCACTGGTCTTGCGTGTAAGCAGGCTCTCTTTTTCTTTGGAGTAGGTGATATTCGGATTTTCCTGTGCGTTTAGATGCGCTAAGGCTATTGTAAATGCCAGGGAAAGGATATATTTTGTATTCATGATGCTCCTGCTTATTTGGAATAACTTTTAGGACTTGGGCTATCGTTTATGGTAAAGTCGCTCGATGAATTGTTGGTATCCATCAATACTTTTACACCGTTGATTTCTTCCCTTACTTTCCGGATCACCGATTTTGCTGTACCCACTCCACCACCTACAAAGGCTACCCCTGAGTCTATCGTATTGGGTAGACGTTTTTTGTCTAAGGTGATGGTACTGTTGGCGACACAATCTACACCGTCGATGACTTTGTCTGTAGAAACTTTGACATAGCGTGTTGGAGCTGTCGCTCCGGGTTCGGTCACGGTTTCATAGTCTGCATAATCGTCAGGTGATAGAATCACCAATCCGGAACCATTGACACCGGGCAGCCAGTCAAAAACTGTCAGCGAAGAGCTATAGATAAGCGTAACATTGGGTACATCGGGCGAATCGGTATCATTGCTGTTTCCGGGAGGGTTAAAATAGGTTTCGAAATCTGCGATTCCTGCCCCTAAGTCCGTTGGCGCATTTGGATTACCCTTGGGATCCGTTTTATGGTTGATTCCATCAACTGCAATGACAATTGATTTGCCAGGTGCTACAGGGTGGTCCACGCCAACAGTACCGGGGATGGTCCATAAGGAAGCCAAGTATACATTTTGCTGGTCCTCGAGAAATTTTGTGGCAATCGTTGAACCTGGTTTTGTTGCTCCAAAAGAAATTCCACCAGCGAACAATGTATCTGTTGAGTTATTGTAGATCTCGACAAATCCATCATACAGATAGGTGGCATTATTCGGGGTGCGGCTCCCGGTATAGTAAAATTCTTTGATTACAAATCCGCCGATGGCACCGCCACGCAGCTCAATTTCAGTTTTTCCGGATTCCTGGATGCGTAAGGACGCAATGGAAGCATTGAGGAATGCTTTTCCAACCCGTCCGGTGATTGCCTGGCTTTCTTCTTCGGTAATCTCCCGGTTTACCATTACCGTGTAGACGCCCGGAATAATGTCTTGTAAATTGACCTCACCGTCGGTATTCGTGGTCAATTTGGAGATTTCACCTGTAAACGTATTCTTGATGGTCACGGTTGCTCCGGCAGCAAAAACCTGGGGATAAAGGCTCGGATAACGTACAGCAAGGGTATAGGAAAGGGTATCTACCTGCGCAAAATCTTTGCGGCAGCTAACAAATACACACAGTAACGCTATCAGAGAGAGATAACAGTTAATTTTTTTCATTTTTCTAGAATTTAATAGACAGTTCGGTTCCAAAAAAGATATCGATATTGCGTTTTGTGAACTGTTCGGGATTGCGTGTGCTTCGTACCAAGGGTCTATTGTTGATGAAATTGTTGGCGTAGAAGGAGAAACCCATGTTTTTGGCAAATTCTTTGGTCAGTTTCATATTGAAAAGCCAAAGGGGTTTCCAGCTTTCCGTGCGGAAGACGTTTTCATTGAGACTCAGGTAGATATCACGGTCGGTCGAAGTGATCTGCTGGCGCTCTGCCTCTGAGAAGTAAATGATATCCAGGGGTTTGCCCGATCCCACGGGGATATAACCTATAGGTAGGCTGGAGTAGTCGACATTACGTTCTTTATCGATCCAAATGGTCTGTGCCGTTAAGGTCAGTATAAACCGTAGTTCGGGGATATGATGGATGGCCCTTAATGTCGTGACCAGCCGTTCACTGTCTGTTCCGCGCGGAGCAAATACAGCAATGCGTGTCATCGTGTTATTTGGTACCTCCTGTGCGAGAATATAGGGCATTGTAGTCGTTGATTTGGTCGATTGGTAAGCACCAGTGAGCTGGAAAGAAGTCCGGATCGCATCAAAGCGTCCCATATCAAATTCAAACTCTGCACCTTTATTAATGATCTGCCTGCCATTGGTCGGTGTCGCAAACGTAAATACATAGGGGGTATTGGTCACGTCATCACTCAAAATCGGTTTGCTGCCTGCAACTTCCTGCTGTACCGTATACGTCGGGATAAGCTCGTATCTCACACTATTTAATGTCGTCAAATAGTCATAGGCATTGTCGATTTTATCGTGATAAGCCGTTATGCTCATGCGTTGGCGTTTTCCAATTTTCCAGTCGATGCCCAGTTCCTTTTTGTGGGATTTGGCCAGCTTGAGTTGATCATTGCCTGTTTCATAGACGCGTGTAGTCATGAGTGCGAGCGCCTCATTGGGATCCTGCTTGTAATAATTTAAACTGAAAACGTCGAAATAAGCATTTTCAGGATAAAGCATATTTAATGTTGGGGCTTTGGTAGCGATACCATAGCCACCACGCAAGGTTAGGGCAGGTACGATATCGTAGCTGACATTGATCCTTGGAGACAGGGCGGAAATACCGTCACTGCGGAAAGGTTGTACCTGATCCATCCGCAGACCCGCTTGGATAGCGAGTTCTCGTTTTCCAAATCGGGCGGTCATGCGGTCTTCAGCATAGGCTCCAAGCTGATTTATTGCCGGGATATCTTTATAGGCTCTCGATCGGTAGCCATTCACATCTCTACTACGGTATGGAAAGTTGGGGTCAAAAGTTTTTCCATTTCCGCTATTCGCATCCATTCGGTAGTCTGCGCCGACAAGAATACGGTGGGTAAACAGACCGGTTTTGGCGTAAAACTCATCGGAGAGTTTGGCGAATAAATTGATCGGTTTTCCCTCCACCCAGGCTTTATTGATATAGCTTGCAGGTAGATAGGGTGCCTCAAATGTGCCATCGGTATACGAGCTTCCCACAGCTGAAATACCGGCGGTTCCGGCATTTTCCAGGTATGATTTCTGAAGCGCATAATTCAACGATACGGTATAGTTTAACTGTCGGGCCAGTGCTTTATTGAGTTTCCATTTTCCGTTGGTAGAGAAGCGATAGCTATAGTCCTGCGACTTGTTGAGTTGCGGTGCTGCATTGGCATCGGGATCAACTTTGACATTGTCCAGGTTGCTACCAAAGGAAAAATAAGTGTTGGTATATAGCGGTGTATGCTGTCCAAATGTTTTGCTGTACTGCGCTGAGCCGGTCACGCGGTTATAGGCAGCATAAGCAGAAGTCTGCTTGTCATTGGCTCGGGTGTAGTCCAGGTCGACAAATAGCGTACCCTTATTTTTGCCGAGATCAAAACCCTGACCTGCCCAGAATTGCGTTAGTTTGGGATTTATCCGGCCTTTGATCTGCAGGTCTTCTTTTCCGGCTTTTGTCTGTACGAGAATGGCACCCGAGGTCATGTCGCCATATTCAACGCCAGCGATGCCGCGGATCACCTCAATGGATTCGACGTTGTCTGCGGTATATTGCCGCATATCTGCTCCCAGCCCTTGAGAAGTAGAAAAACTGCCGGCAGAGCCGCTCGAGCCCGAAGTACCTGTTGATATGGCCGCGGAACCCAGAGACTGCAGGTTGGCATTGTTAGAGAGCGGGGCACCATTGATGATCAGGGAAGTACCCAAAGAGCTCATATAATCGGAGGAACGGTTGGTCCCATTGCTATTTTCGACATTACGGATACCCGCTTTGTTGACGTTTGTAAAATCTGGATTGACCGTAATCGCGCCGGGTAGCAGCTGTAATACTTCACCAAGATTGGTTGCCTGCATGTGTTCAATGGCCTTACGATTGATCAGGGTCGATGTGGCGCCCTCTTTACGGTTTTCCTGGGCGACAACGACAACATCCGCCAGGGCAATTGAGTTTTCTGCCATGCCGATTGCTATAGGCTGTTTTCCGGTGGTCACAGATTGCTCTACCGTTAACATCCCTAAGTAGCTAACAACAAGCGTATACTGTCCGTTGGGCGTTTGGCTGAAACTAAAGTTTCCCTTCTCATCGGTCTTGGAATACAAGCCCAATTCTCTGATTTGTACGGTGGCTCCTTTGAGTGCTTTGCCTGTTGCTTTTTCCGTGATTACCCCTCGGATCTCGCCATCCTGGAAAGCACGTTCCATTAATGGTTGGGTGCTTGTGGGGCTAGCCGCATAGGAAGCTGTTGATAAGGTCAATAAGGCAAAGAATAGGAGTGACCGCTGTCTTATCAACGCAGTTTCGTTATTTTCCATGGCTATGTCCCATATTTTCGGGGTTAATCATGATGTGAGCTTTATAGGATCCTTCGTCCATTAGCCAAGGTATGCCTGGCAGACCGGGTTTAGTGGATAATCCGATATCAGCCGCTTTTGCATAAGGAACATAGATAACATAACGTCGCATTGCGCCTTCAATTTCTCCGGTGCTGTTGTTTAGTTTGGCCAACGGTCCCCAATAACCGTATAGGATCGTAGGCGTCTGTGGAATGGGCAATTTGCCCGCTTTATGCTCAGCCTCGCGAATCTCATCACGTTGTTTGCGTTTGCCTTCGGCGATCAGTTCGCGTCCGCGGGCCATAAATGGATCCAGGCTTTTGGGATAGGCATAGGCATATAGGACAGAAGACTTATAATCTGGAGCGAGGCAGATCAGGTTGTTGTTGGCTGTACCCTCCTGTAGTGTGACAAACTCACCTTTTTCATTATAACCTAATACTTTAGCGCCTTCACGCTGGTCTGCGGGGGCGGCCTGTAAGGCGATTTTTATCTGAAGGTCCTTGGCCAGCGGGCTGCGTTCCTGTTTTTGTCCAAATACGGCTAAGCTTGCCCAAGAGAGTGCAAGGACGATGACAACATGTTTCATAGGTATTACTTTTTGCTGTTAATGATTAATTGTTTGTGCCTGTTAATATAAGCATGGTGCAAATATATGTATTTAGATTTATTATAAATAAGTGAATCTTAAAATATTATTTCAGTTAATTTGGCTTAATGGAGGGTTTAATTGAGCTCTTTGCGATAATTTTTTTATTTTTAATAGTTTTAAATAAAGTTAATGTACATTTGCATGCATCTTTATGCGTATTTTAATACATCTTGATATGAAGCATTCTACTTTTACCGGTTTAACCTTTGCTTTGAGTCTGCTGACTGTGAAGCCGCTGCAAGCACAAACGATATTGGAGCCCAGCGTGAAGAGCGCAACTACCTTTGCGATCATTGTTGACCAGCGCACCTACGATCAGGCAAAGACCGAGATCAATGCTTATCGTGCTGCAGTCGAAAAGGATGGACTGGGGACTTATATTATTTCAAGTCAATGGAGTAAACCCGATGAGATCCGTACGATATTAAAAAGTTTATATGGGAAAAAACAGCCTTTAGAGGGGACAGTTTTAATCGGAGATATTCCAATTCCTATGTTGCGCGACGCACAGTTTTTGACTTCTGCGTTCAAGATGTCCCAAAATATTCGCTGGGATAAGTCGTCGGTACCTTCTGACCGATACTATGATGATTTTGACCTGCAGTTTGATTTTATTAAGCAGGATACCGCCAAATCGCGCTCCAATTATTTCTACTATACCTTAAATGCCAATTCGCCGCAATACATACAGATGGATATTTATTCGGCACGTATTAAACCGCCGGTAGAAAATGGTGAAGATCCGGTTGCAAAAATCAAGGCTTATCTGAAAAAGGTTGTTCAGCACAAAACAAAGTCCGTTCCATTAAATGACATGATCGTCTCTACAGGTCATGGTTACAACTCCAACTCGGTCAATTCGACCATTGGCGATGCTTTGGCCCTGCGCTCGCAGATGCCATCTTTGTTCTTGCCGGGAAATTCCGTCAAGTTTATCAATTTTCGTTCCGATAACTTTATTAAATTCAACTTGCTGAATGAACTGAAGCGCGACGGGTTGGACTTTGCTTATATGACGGGGCATGGTACAGCAACCCTGCAATTGCTCAATGGTTATCCACTGGCGTCCAATCCACAGCCGTCCATGGAGAATGTGGCCCGCTATCTCCGGTCGAAGTTACGTTCGGCAAAAGAAGATGGCCGGGATGTAGAAGCGGTTAAAAAATCTTTTATGGAATCTCTTGGGGTGAATGACAAGTGGATGCGCGATGCTTTTGACCCGCAGAGTATTGCCGCTGATTCACTCTTTAATGAGGATATGGATATGCAAATCCATGATGTCAAGAATGCCCATATTAAAGCACCGCTGGTCTACCTCAACTCCTGTCTGACAGGTTCTTTTCATCTGCCCAACTATTTGGCTGGTTATTATCCATTTTCTGACAATGATAATATTGCTGCTGTAGCCAATTCCGTTGGTGTATTGCAGGATTTGTGGCCCGGGGAACTGATGGGTTTATTGCAGCACGGCGTGCGGGTAGGGAACTGGATGAAACATATGGCTTATCTGGAAACACATATCTTGGGTGACCCAACCTATCATTTTGAAAGCAACACAGACAAGCGCCTCCATATCAATACGGCAATCGGTAGTCATGATAAAAGCCTGGGCTATTGGAAGTCCGTATTGAAAGAAAATGATGCAGATCTACAGGCCCTGGCCCTGGTTTACCTTTCTCGCCTATTGAATGAAAAGGAGATTGGCGCACTATTGAAACAATATTATTTTCAATCGCCATTTGAAACCGTGCGTACACAGGCTTTTATACAATTGCGACAATTGGAAAATCAGGATTATTTTGAGGTGCTCCATGCCGCCAAATCAGATTCTTATGAATTTATTCGCCGTTTGGCAGTCTACGATTTAGCAGAGTTCGGCGGGAATGATTTTGTAAAGGATATGATTGAGCTTTATCTGAGTGATCCGCATTCGGAGCGTGTTGGCTATCGCTTGCGTACGTCGTTTAGTTTTATGGATCCGACGCTGGTGAAAGCAGAAATCGATCGGCAGATTCGCCATAATCCTAATTTGAGCAATCGAAAGATGCTGGCCGAAAAGATTGATCAAATTGTTGCAGCTGGTGATAAAACCACACAGACACTGCAGAAAAAAATAGTCGACAAGACCGAAAAGGAAAAAGAACGGCTCAACGATATCCGGACGATGCGTCTGTACCGTTACCACCGTATGGTGCCGACTTTGATCAGTACAGCTTTGGATAAGAGCAACACGGAAGAAATCCGTGTAACAGCATTGGAAGCTCTGAGCTGGTTTCCGCTTTCCTTTCAACGAGCTTCCATATTTGATGCTTGTGAGCAATTGATCAAATCTGACGCTCCCGAAGCCGTGAAATACCAAAGTCTAAAAACGAAAAATATCATGGCTGGATTTTCAAAAAAATAGGTCGCTAGTTTTTTCTAGCTGCATTTATCTGAACGTTCAATTTTGAAAAAGGTATCTTTGTCGACGCATGTAACTGCAATATTTTTAGATGCATGTACGCACACAAAAACTCTTGATAGATGTACAATTTTAAAATCGCCACCATACTACTCACTTGTATCTCTTCGTTTTCAGGCGCGAATGGGCCAGAAAGAAAGATCGATAATCTCCAACTTTATGCTGATGCGCTGGTAAAACCACTGATGCAAGAAAATCATATTGCGGGTTTAAGTATCGCTGTGAGCGTAAATGGAAAGCATACCTTTTTGAACTATGGTCTGGCTTCGAAAGCGAATGGTACAGCGGTCTCTGAGCACAGCTTGTTTGAGCTCGGATCGATCAGCAAAACGTTTACTGCCACATTAGCCTGCCTGGCTGATGTGGAGGGTAAACTTGATCTCAGCAAACCGGTTAGTCAATATTTGCCGCAACTGAAGCATACTGCTTTTGACAAGATCAATCTCTACCATCTAGGCACACACACCGCGGGTGGATTCGACTTACAGCTACCTGATGAAGTTAAAAATGAGACACAACTGATGGATTTCTACAGATCCTGGACACCAGATTATGCGGTGGGAACCCAGCGGATTTATACTAATCCCAGTATTGGGTTGCTTGGGGTAATTGCAGGCAAAGCGTTTCAACAGCCTTTTCCAGCGGCCATGACAGCGCATGTGTTTAATAAGTTGCAGCTGTCGAATACATTTTACGAGGTGCCTGCTGCCAGCATGGAACAGTATGCGCAAGGTTACGATAAAACGGATCAACCTGTCCGTGTCAATCCGGCTATGCTCGCTAATGAAGCATATGGTGTAAAATCCTGTACGGCAGATATGATTAAATTTGTAGATGCCAATATGGGCATAGGGCCTATGGATAAGACAATCGACGCGGCGATCAGCAAAACGCATACAGGTTATTTTCGCACCGCAAGCATGACCCAAGATTTAATCTGGGAGCAGTATGACTACCCAGTAAGCCTAGAGCGTTTGCAAAAAGGGAATGCATACGATATGATTTACCAACCAAATAAAGTGCAGGAAATTAAACCGCATGCGAAAGCAAAAACGCAGGTGTTGATCAATAAAACCGGATCTACAAATGGATTTGGTGGTTATGTCATGTGCGTACCGGCCCAAAAAATCGGTATCGTCATCCTAGCCAATAAAAATTATCCAAATGCTGTCCGCATTGATTTAGCTTATCAGCTACTTTCTTACCTGGAGAAGGAGGGGAAATAAATCTCCTTTACCTACCTAATGACAGGCTAGACGGCTGTATAGAAAATAATAACTTAGTGATAGTCCAGCACGCGGCAAACAGCGTGCTGGACTTATCATCAATAAACCGGCTCGCTGGACTTGCTGATCAGCGTTGTCATGGCATGATAATCTATTTTTCCATTGCTGGTCCGTAATAACGCGGGCAGCTGCTGAAAACGGATCACCTGGGGCAGGATATGTACCCGCTTAAACAGCAATTCTTTGATCGTTTCCTGCTGAACGTTCGGGTCTACATAACAGATGCTGATGTATTTGTCCGAACTGCCTACACAGACCAGATCTTTGCCAGGAAACTGAGCCGCCAGCAATTGTTCTACTTCATCCAGATTGATCCGGATACCAAAAAGTTTGACAATCCGCTTGAGCCGTCCCGTAATATAATAGTAGCCGTCTTGGTCCTGCCGGGCCAGGTCGCCCGTGGCTAAGGACTTGGGCGGATCAAAATGGGCTAGATCTGCCAGCCCCTCGGCGTAGCCCCCAAAGACATTGGGTCCCGTATAATGGAGCTCGGAGCTCTCCGGATCGATCGTAAACTGCCCATTTTTAATGGGTTTGCCAATCGCACCCAGTTTATCTAGCAACTGCCCGGGCGGAAGATAGGACATACGTGCCGTCGCTTCGGTCTGTCCGTACATCACAAAGAAATCAAGCTGTCTGTCCTGTGCATACTGGGCAAATTGGGCCAGTAAATCCTTGTTGAGCTTGCCGCCGGCCTGGGTCAGGTAACGCAAATGGGGATATTCGTTCTTCAGGAATCCCAGCCGGGCAAATAGCTCATACACATAAGGGACTCCGGCAAGGCTCGTGTAGCCGAAACGTTCCATTTCCCGCCAGAATTCTTTTTGCATGATTTCGCTATTGGTACAGACCAGTTTACCGCCTCCGATGGAGTTGCTGATAAAGACCGATAGTCCGTAGGAATAAAACAGCGGCAGGTTTAAGGGGGTTACATCCGTGGGCCTGATCGGTAAATAATCCAGTATGGATAGCGCATTGGCGATTATATTTTGCTCCGAGAGCTTCACAAACTTGGGCGAACCCGTGGTTCCGGATGTACTGAGCAGCAGCTTTAAATCTGGATGCAGCTGCTGCTCAAGCTGCCGGTCGGCATAAAAAAGCCCGGCTTTATGACGCCAAAGTGCTTTGGTATATCCTTTTAGACTGCCACGCTGTGGATCGTAGATCAGATTGGGCTGATAGCGCAGCTCAAGCCGCTCTTTGAAAGGAAGGGCCATATTAGGCGGCAGCAGGGCGATGGCCCAGTTTTCCCGGAAGAAATGGAGCAATAGGCTGACGGATTCAATCGAGTTGTCGAGGTAGAGAAAGGCGAGTCCCTGGCTGCAGGGCAGCGCAAGGGTAGTCGCTAGATCACTGAGACTGTAACGATCGCCATGGGTATCCAGGTAGCTGAGCGACTTGTTGTCGCTCAGCAACTGGTATAAATTGTTGTGTGAGTTGTGTGAAATGCTTGTCATATCAATAGGAAATTTAGATGCTGACATCGTATTTTTTTAAGACGCTGGTGATACGCTGATAACTGGACATCTCCAGGATATCTTCGGTTTCGATCTGGATCTGGAAGGTTTCTTCCAGCGCGGCAATCAGAAAAAGATGCGACATGGAATCCCATGCGGTAATCCCTTGATAGGCTAGATCGGTATGAATGGCGTTCGCCGGAATGGATAGGCCTTGCGCGAAGGCTTGATGTAATTTTTCGGTATTGTTCATTTCTTTTTAAATTTTAATTTTCTTCCAGTTTCCCTTTTTGAAAACTAGCACACAGGCGGTCGCCAGCACGATTTCTGACAGGGTAATGGCGATAAAAATGCCGGTAGACTGCCAGTTCAGGCTGATCGCCAGCAGATAGGCCAGGGGCAACTGGACAATGTAAAACATCAGGATATTTAAGAGGGATACGGTGTTGACTGCGCCTGAGGCATTCAGCGAACGTGAAATCACCATGGTATACCCAAAGAAAAAATAGGCAATGGCCATATATTTCAGGTAGGTAGCCGTGGTCTGCAGGATCAGGGGATCTTTGGTGAAAATAGCCGCCAGGGACTCCCCGTAAAAAAGTAACAGTACAGCCATCAGACCAAGGTAACAGAGATTGGCCTTGCCCGTCTTCCAGACGGATTCCTCCGCCCGCTCGGGTTGGGAGGCCCCCAGGTTTTGTCCGGTGAGCACGCCTGCAGCATTGGCAATGCCCCAGGCAGGCAATACCGTAAACATAATGATGCGGTTGGCCAATATATAGCCGGCCAAGGTGCTCTCGCCGAGTTTGGCGACAATCATAATCATCAGAAAACGGCTGGAGGAGGGGATCAGGTACTGCAGGGTGCCCGCCGAAGCTAATTTCAGGATACGCCTGATCAACGCGGGGACCAGCAGCAGCTGCTGTCTGCCGATGCGCAGCCGCCGGTTGCGAAAGAGCAGGTGCCAGAGCTGATAGAGCACCACAATAAAGTTGGCACTTACCATGGCGATCCCAGCGCCCAGGATACCTAAAGCGGGAAAGGGGCCTAGTCCATAGATCAAGGTGGCACAGAGGATCAGGTTTAGCGCATTGGCGATCAACAGCGCCCGCATGGCGCGGGCGGCATCGCCGGATCCACGAAAGATACCGTTTAAAATAATCCGTAAGATCATCAAAAATGCGCCGGCAAACATCACCTGGGTGTAGCGTGAGCCGTAGGCGATCAATTGCTCGTTCGCGCCCGAAAAGCGCACAATCTCGCTGCTGAAAAAATAGGCCGTCAGGCTGCAGCATAGGCCAATAAAGAGTCCTGTATAGAGGATTTGTATGGCAATAAGGCCCGCTTCTTTCTGTTTTTGCTGCCCGATACGGCGCGAGATCATGGCTGTGGCGGCAATTCCCAGCCCCGTGGCGACGGACTGCATCAAGATCAGCACCGAATTATTGATGCCCACGATGGTAATGGCCTTTTCGCCCAGACTGCTCACAAAGAGCAGGTCTACAATGACAAAAAGGGACTCCAGGCTGAGCTCCAGCATCGTTGGAATAGCCAGCAGAAAGGCTGCCCGATTGACATTTCCCCGTGTGAAGTTTTGCTCCGTTCCCTGCAGGGCAATCCAGAACAGCTGCACAAAGGCTTTGATTTTGAGTAGCATACCGGGTCGGATTAAACTTTTTCAATCTGTGGATCTGCAAATACGGCCCTGCTGTCTTTTTTTTGCGGCGCTGCTGATGACAAGGCTGTCGTTCCGAAGGACTGAAAGGCAATGGCCTGCTCCACAGGATAGACGCTGCGCCCGAGGATTTCCCGAAGGATATAGGAGTTGCGGTAGGCACCCATACCAAGGTCGGGTGTGGCAATGCCATGTGTCTGGAGCTCGGCATTCTGCACAAAGATTTCCTGCTGATGCTTGTCAATGGCGTAATTGCGTGCCACCTGAAACGTCCCCTTGGATGTCCTTGCAATGCGCGCCTGTATATTGTGCAGAAAAGCGGGTTCCTGGTATTTGTAACCGGTGGCCATAATCACAAAATCCGTTGGGATAACATAGCTGTCTTCTTGCTCTTTCTGTACAAAATGGAGCTGATAGCTGCCATCGGCAGCGGTCTGCAGATCCTGCAGTTCGCTGTTGGCAATCAGCTTGACATTGACTTGCCCATCGGCAGTCTCCATGGTATAAAGGGTATTGAAAATTTCATTGATCAGATCGTAATTGATCCCCTTATACAGGATGCTCTGTTCTTTGAGTAACTGATCGCGCTTTTGGTCGGGCAGTGAATAGAAATAGTCCACATACTCCGGCGAGGTCATTTCCAGGGTAAGCCGGGCATGATTTTCCAAGGGGAAGAAGCGGTCCGAACGGGTCACCCAGTTGAGCTGTAGGCCATCGCGGGTATGGGGCAGGAGGTCGCGGACAATCTCGGCAGCACTCTGTCCCGAACCGACAATGGTGACCGAGCGCTGCTGTAACAGCTGCTCCTTGCGGTAGAGGTACGAGGCAGTATGGATCACGTTGGCCAAATCACGTTTTTTGATGAAACCGGGCATAAAGGGGGATGTGCCTGTTCCCAATACGATTTTTCGGCTGCTGTATTGGCTGATCTCCTGGGTATTTTTGTTCAGCACCGTGACTTGATAGTGTGGATCCAGATAGACGATATCCAATACCTCATGGCCGAATTTGCATTGCTCCAGCTGGTCGGCAACCCATTTACAGTAGCTGTTGTACTCGCGGCGCAAAATAAAAAAGTTCTCGCGGATATAAAACTTATAGATCCGCCCACTCTGTTTCAGATAGTTGAGAAAGGAATAGGGGCTGCTGGGGTCGGCCATGGTCACCAGATCGGCCATAAAGGGAACCTGTAACGTGGCATCGTCGAGCATCAGGCCCAGGTGCCAGTTAAACTGCTCGGTGCGATCAAAGAAGATGGCTTTACAGTCGGCGATGGGTTGTGTCAATGCTGCAAGCCCCAGGTTGAAAGGACCGATGCCAATGCCAATAAAATCATAGGTATAATTCGTGTTGTTATCCATTTTTTGTTTTTTTAAGTGTTCGTTTCCTTAATAGATCTCAGTTGCTTCCGGATAGGTTCGAGTCAGTTCGGGTTCCAGCTCCTGGGGTTTGTTGGCCGGAAATTTCTCCCAGTACCACTCCCGGTAGCAGAAATTGAGATGGGCCTTTTTATGGGGCATCTCAATAACACCCTGCAGCTTAAACCCGACATGAATTTTATTCATCAGGGCTGCCATGGATTCGATGGCGCCTTCACCGACCAGGCGGCCTACTTTGGGCTGGGCGAACAGCCAGCTCAGGATGCTCTGCATGGTCAGCGAGGGGAACTTTTTCTCCTTGTCTGTTGGAGCGATAAAAAGATGGGTGCCATAATCTGTTGGCAGCACATCGAAATAGTTGCCGACGACATCGCGGGTAGCCCAATAGACTTCCATATTGAAGGTCGGAATGCCATTGATCTCGCCGATGTAAGCATGACCAGCTTTGTCGGCAAGGAGGCTACGGTAAAATTGCTCCAGCCGGGGGAGATCCCAGTTCATCTGCCAGATGGCTTTGGCATGATCCCGGTGAAACCAGCGGTGTACCATTTCCAGGTCGCGGTCCAGGTCAAAGGGCCGAATGCTGACCGTAACCTGTTCGTTGACGTACGTTTTGGAAAAGACCGGCTCAAGTCCCTGGGGTCTTAATAGCGCGGCATCCCAATAAACTTCATGAAGTGGATTGGCAATGCTGCAGCTGACCTTTGCTGCATCCTTGGCAAAGCGGTCGCGGATGTTAAAGTGACGCGCCGCAATAAGAAAGGCAGCTACTGGATCTTGCTGCTTGCTGGCTCGCCGCTTATAATACTGATAAGTCACTGTGATCAGGGCTTCTTCATCCTGTAAGCCATGCCGGCCGATCAGGCCGATCAATCTGAACAGATGACCAATAAGGACGAGCTCAATCCACTGGGATCTGGCTGCGGGATCGTCGCCGGATATTTCCTTTCCCTCGATTGCTGCTGGGAATCCGTTTTCATCGACCGTCAGGATGGCGCCGGGAAGCTTGTAGCCCAAAATCCGGAGGTACTGGTGAAACCAGTGCAACAGGGCATCGCGGCGGTGGAGCCGCCGGCTTGCGCTGTATTGCTCGATATACTGGAGTATGGGGGCTAACTGCTCCTCGGGCATGTCGGTAGTGGCCAAAGCGCCCGCTGCTACACCCGCGAGCGTACAAAAACGGGCTAGGGTCAATTCAGTGATGGTTTTAGTGACATTGTGGCGCTCAAAAGCCGGAAACTGAAACTGATGCTGGCCCAGGGCTGAATCATAGACCAAGGGAACATAAACCTCCGTATATATTTCCGGAAAATCAATCCGTATATGCATTTCTGTTGTCGATTGCGCCAGGTAATGGGCCAGTTTAGCATCGTATCGCGGAATCCCCCGATAACGGGTCCAATTGGCATATTGCCGGCAGTATGCATTGAGCAGCCCCTCCAGTTTAATTTGATTGCTGTCCATTGTGCTGTCCCGTTACTTTTATTTTGTGAAAGATATCGTGGAGGTCCGCAGTCGTCAGCAGCGGATTGAAAATGGTGAATTTGAGGTAAAACTTGCCATTGACTTTCGTGCTGGCGAGCAGCACCTCGCCACTGTGAAACAGTTGTTTTTTGATCTGCTGGTTGACGGCGCAGCGTTGCTCTTCGGGCAGGCTTTCGGGGGCGTAGCGGAACAGCAGGATGCTGATATCCGAATCGCTCAGCAGCTCCAGGTCAGGATCAAACCGGACAATCTCGGCGGCTTCCTTGCAGCGGCTGATCAAGGTTTCGATGTATTCACCCAGCTTGTTGCGTCCCATCAGCCGTAGGGTGAACCAGAGTTTAAGGGCATCAAAACGACGGGTACTCTGTGTAATCGATTTGTTGATCTGGGCGGGATACTCTTCGTAATCCTGATCTTCGGGATTCAGGTAATCCGCATGGTGTTTGATAATCTGCAGCAATGTTTTGTCGCGCACAATAAAGGCACTGCCACTAATAGGCTGAAAGAAAGATTTATGGTAGTCGATGGTCACCGAATGGGAGCGTTCGATGCCGTTGAGCAGGTATCGGTAGGTATCGGTCAGCAGCAGACCACATCCGTAGGCCGCATCGACATGCATCCAAAGGCCATATTGGGCGGCAAGATCGGCGATGTCGCTCAGAGGATCAATATTCCCAAAATCTGTGGTGCCGGCGGTACCGACAATGGCAATGGGGATATTGCCAAGGGCGATTTCAGTTTCAATGGCTGCTTCCAGGGCATCCGTACGCATCCGAAAACGGCTATCGGTCGCTACCGAAACAATACTCTGCTCTCCCAATCCCATCAATGCCGCACTTTTCTGATTGCTAAAATGGGATTTTTCGGATACGAAAATACGGAAACGGTGTGCTGCAAGTGGGTTGCCATCCTGTTTGATGTTGTGCCCATAGCGGTTGAGCGCAAAATGATCGCGGGCAAGAAGCAGCCCCATCAGATTGCTTTGGGAGCCACCTGCCGTAAATATCCCATCGGCCTGGGGGGCGTAACCGATCTGTTGTGCGGTCCAGTCGATCAGGCGACGTTCCATCAGCGTACCACCTGCACTCTGGTCATAGGTGTCCTGGGACGAGTTGATGGCGCTGACCAGTACCTCTGCCGCCAAGGCCGGAATGACAACGGGGCAGTTGAGATGGGCAATGTAATGGGGTAAATGAAATGCAGTGGCATGCTGCACATACAATTGGTCGACTTCATGAAAAAGTTCCTGATAGGAGCTGAGGGGGACATTGAGGTCTACCTGTTCAAAGAGCAGGTTCAGTTGGGCCGGACTGATACCACTGAAGGGCTTTTTTTGACGGTTTAAAAAAGTGATAACAAGTTCTTTGGCTTGGTTTATAGCCGCGTCGTAGTCTGCACTGCTATGCTGGCTAAAGATGTCGGCAAACAAAGACTGTTCAGGTAATTGCGTGGAAATAGCTTCGACGGAGGATAATTGAAGTGTGTTGTCCATGATCTAAGTTTTTGTAAGGGGTTTTTATTGGGGGGTGATTGTTGATGAATGCGGGGTGAAGCCGCTGACTTTTTCGCTGATTGGCGTTCTTCGTTTTTTTGCAGGAGCCTTACCTGGGCTGGGGTGGCCGATGAAGAACAGCCCGAAGGATTGCTCCCGATCTTTGTGGATAAAGCGGTTGACATAGTCAATCGCAGATCCGCCAGAAGCCCAATAAGATCCAAGTCCCATCGCCGTACAGGTCAGCGCCATATTTTGGACGGCCGAGGAAATGGCGGCAATCTCTTCCCATTCGGGTAAAACGATACGCGTACTGGGCTGAAAGATAATGGCAATGATCGCTGCTGCATGAAGGGGATAGTTTTCCAGGTATTCGAATTTAAGCAGGCGGTCTTGGGGCGAGAGGTTTGGGTAGTGATCCTTGTAATATTCGGTCATATACCGGCCGTAGTCCGACTGCTGTTCGGCTGACAAAACGACAAAACGCCAAGGTTCGGTCATTTTATGGGTCGGTGCCCAGGTGGCGTTGGTTAGAATTTCCTCCAATTGTTGCGTACTAATCTCTTTTTTATCGTAAGCGTCGGCATAGATACTGCGACGTTGCCGGATGACGCTTGTTACAATTGCAGCGCGTTCTGGGAACGTTCGATTAGGGGCTGAATGCAGTGAATAAGATGATTTCATGATGATATTTTTTTAATCTTTATTTAAGATTATCAAAAAAAAATTTGCTGTTTTCAATTTTAGCAAATACATTTGTCTTGTAGTTTTTATTTAGACTGATTACATATAAGGATGAAACAAAGATAAGAGGAGAATGGAATAATGCAAGAAAAAAATAAAATTTTGTCATTTATCTATCCTTTGTTTTTGTTTTAATGTATTGTCTTTTAATATTTTACAATTGGAAAGGGAGTGGTGCAAATTAATTTACATGTTTTACAAAAAAAATAAGCAAGACTTATGCAACCAATGCAATTCCAGGGCAACCAAATGTATTTAGCGGACAAAAAACCGTTAATGCCCGCTCCAGCGCCGCGCGCGCCACAACTGATCGATATTAAGTATGAGGAAAAAATGGCTTTGATGAAAGTAGCGCGGCAACTCGCTGATGAATTTGGTCATTATGAAGATCCGACTTATATCCAAACCTTACATTTATACGCTTATCAACTGCTACCCCAACGTATTGCCCGGCTGCTGACACAGTTTGGATCTGATTTTTCGGCCAGCCAATATGGGGCGCTTGTCTTACGGGGACTTGTCGAAGTGGATCAGGAAAAATTGGGTCCGACACCGCCTTCCTGGAAAGCATACGATCAGGAGAAACTGCTGTTGTATGGCTTTATCTGCTCGCTGCTCCATGGCGCAGTACCGGCCAAACCGGTGCAATATTACGTACAGCGCAAAGGGGGCGGCCTGCTGCATCCGATTATTCCAGATGAAGCGATGAGCATGTCACAGACGGGATCGGGATCAAAAACAGATCTTTTTGTGCATACAGAGGATGCTTTCCTGTTTAATCAGGCTGATTTTTTAAGTTTTCTTTACCTGCGCAATGAGGAGCAGGTGCAGTCCACGCTGTATTCGATCCGCTCGCATCCGGCCATCAACGCAAATATGGAGCAGCTGTTCCGACCTATTTTTCGCTGCCCCAAAGATGCCAATTTTAAGGATGAGCAGCTAGGCGGAGCAGATGTGATGACCAGCATCCTGTATGGAAACAGACAAACACCTTTTATCCGTTTTGATGCTGCCGAACAGCTGTACAACGCTGATGCTGGGCAGAGCCCGGAGGCATTGGAGATTCTCTCGAGGTTTTGGACAGAGGCCAAAGAATATATCTACAATGATTTTATCCCACAATCGGGCGATCTGGTTTTTGTCAACAATCACCTTTGTGCACATGGGCGATCGGCCTTTAAGGCGGGTATGAAGCAGGTCGGTGGCGAATGGGTCAAGTGTGAAAGGCGGCAGATGTTACGTATGATGAGCAAAACAAACCTGCTGCAGATCCGCGAAATGACCCATCCTGACAACCCTTATTTTATCATCGAAGACCATTACGGAAAGATTGCCAAATTCTAAAACCACAACCACAGACATGAATAACTTACTTTATCAACCGGACCTCGCCGCAGCACATCTCTCACCGGCGGTATGGCGATCCGTGAATATACAGCTCTTGCAAAAGATGCTCAGTGAATTTTCCCATGAGATGCTTATCGTACCTCAACTGATCGCCGGGCAGGGCGGCTGGGATGTCTATGAGGTAAAACATACTGAAAAGCCGGTTTATTACCGGTTTTCAGCACGTGTACTCAGCCTGGATCATTGGGATATTGATGCTTTTTCCATCAGCAAGGTCGACAATGGTCGGACAGCTGATCTGGACGCTGTCGCGTTTATTGTGGAGTTTGCCGATCAATTGGGGCTGGAGCAGGAAAATATAGGGACTTATCTGGAGGAGATCATCAGCGTCCTGTTCACCTATGCCTATATGCGTGATCAAAATCGGATGGGCGTGGATGAATTGATCAAATCGGATTATCAGGTGATCGAACATGCCATGTCTGCCGGGCATCCCTGTTTTGTTGCCAATAGTGCACGGATCGGTTTTGATGCCATAGATTATCAGAATTATGCGCCCGAAGCAGCATCTCCACTGGCCCTTGTATGGCTCGCGGGGCATCGTGACCGTACCGAATTTACCAGCATAGCAGGGGTATCCTATGACCATACCATCCGCCAAGAATTAGGAGCGGAGCATACAGCTGCATTTGGCAAAATGTTGACAGATGAGGGCTTAGATCCGCAGGACTATTTCTTTTTTCCGGTGCACCCCTGGCAATGGTTCAACAAGCTGTCGCACATCTTTGCTGCTGATATTGCCAGTCAGAAATTGGTCTGTCTCGGTTATTCGAATGACCTTTATCTGCCACAGCAATCGGTACGGACACTGTTCAATGTCAGTAGTCCGCAGCGATCCTATGTCAAATCTGCCCTTTCGATCCTCAATATGGGCTTTATGCGCGGACTGTCTCCGTACTTTATGCGGACAACACCGGCCATCAATACCTGGGTATATGATCTGGTAGCCAATGATGCTTATCTGCAACGCCGGGGCTTCACCCTGCTGCGTGAATTTGCTACGGTGGGGTATACCAATACATATTTTGAGGAAGCGATGCAGCTAGATACACCGTACAAAAAAATGCTGTCCACACTTTGGCGTGAAAGCCCATTTACCGTCGTTCATGAGGGGCAGCAGCTGATGACCATGGCGGCGCTGCTGCATATTGACGTTTATGGAAAGGCATTTTTACCGGCCCTGATTAACTCTTCGGGTTTGAGCACCGCCGATTGGTTGCGGCATTACCTGAACAGCTACCTGAGTCCGCTACTACATTGTTACTATTACCACGATATGCGCTTTATGCCGCATGGTGAAAACTTGATCCTGGTCATGGAAAACCATATCCCGGTCAAGGTGATCATGAAGGATATCGGTGAGGAGGTGGCGGTGCTGTCACCGGAAGTTTCCTTGCCGCCTGATGTGGAACGTATCCGCATCCCGGTTCCGGAGGAGCTCAAGATTCTGTCCATCTTTACACAGGCCTTTGACTGCTTCTTCCGTTTCTTAAATCAGGTACTGGTGGCGCATGCCGATTTCCCGGAAGAGGAATTTTGGGAACTCGTTGCCGAATGTATCCTAGCTTATCAGCAGGAATTTCCAGCACTGCAGGAACGCTTTGACCGATATGATCTTTTTGCGGCCGAAATTCCCAAAACCTGCCTGAATAGACTGCAGCTGAAAAACAATAAAAAGATGATCGACGGCTCCAATCCATTTAAACATCAGCAATTTGCCGGAAACCTCAAAAACCCCCTTGCGGTATACAAAACAACGCTTATTTGATGCAGACTCTCATTCGTAAAATTATGAAAATAGCTTATCCGATACAACCAAAGCAGGCTGTCGCGCATTTAAATGTGGACAGCTGGGCGCTTATCAACCGACGACATATCCGAAAAATACTGGCCGAATTTGCCCATGAGGGTATTATTCTGCCCCGGCTCCTCCGCAATCATGCAGACGGGGGAAGCTACCAGCTAGTGGTGCCTTCCAAACCGGAGGTCAGCTATTATTTTGACGCCAGCATACTGGCACTCAACCACTGGTCCATTGACCCGGATTCGATCTTCAAACAGCAGTCGGACCAGACGGTGCCCCTGGACAGCTTGGCCTTTGTGGTCGAGTTTAATCGGGAGATGGGGATTGAGCAGGAGATGTTACCCGTGTATATGGAGGAGATCAGCAGCACCTTGTCCGGAAGTACATACACTTATTTTCGGGGCAAAAAATCGGCTGATGAACTCGTCGGCTCTTCCTATCAGGAGATCGAGGGTACCATGACGGGGCACCCGCGTTTCGCGGCTAACAATGGCCGTGTGGGCTTTGATGCTGCGGATTATCAGTATTATGCACCGGAGGCCGCCAGTCCCTTTCCCTTATTGTGGCTTGCAGGCCATAAAAACGGCGGTGAATTTACCGGCATTGCGGACCTTGATTACGATCAGGTGATGCAACAGGAACTGGGACCGGAGCTGCTGGCGCAGTTTTCCGAAAAAATTAAAGCGAAGGGCTTCGTCCCGGAGGACTATTATTATTTTCCCGTACATCCCTGGCAGTGGTTTAATAAACTGGCCAATATTTTTTCACCCGCCATTGCCACTGGTCATTTGCTATGCCTGGGCTATAGTACAGATCATTACCTGCCGCAGCAGTCTATCCGAACGTTTTATAATGTGAGTAACCCGACAAGATTCTATGCAAAGACGGCATTGTCTATCCTGAATATGGGTTATGTGCGGGGCTTGTCGCCCTTCTTTATGCGGACCAATCCGGGGATCAACCAATGGATTTACGAACTCACGCTGGATGATCCCTATCTACAGGAGCTGGGTTTTTGCATCTTGCGGGAAGTGGCCAGTGTCAGCTATAGCCATAGTTACTTTGAACAGGCACTCTCGGTCGATAGTCCCTATAAGAAAATGCTGGCCTGCCTCTGGCGGGAAAGTCCGGCCAGCGTACTGCGCGAAGGCCAGCAATTAATGACCATGGCGGCCCTCTTGCATGTGGACGATAAGGACAAGGCTTTTCTGCCGGCACTGATCAAGGCTTCGGGATTATCCATTGACGAATGGTTAAGGGCTTATTTTAAGGTTTACCTGAGTCCATTGCTGCATTGCTTTTACAAATGGGATATGGTCTTTATGCCGCATGGCGAAAACCTGATTCTGGTACTGGAAAACCATATCCCGGTACGGGCAATCATGAAAGATATCGGTGAGGAGGTTTCCTTGCTGAACAGTAATTTGGATGTACCGGAGGTTGCTGAACGCCTGAAGGTTTCGGTTCTACAGGAAAACAAAACCTTGCCCATATTTACCCAGGTCTTTGACTCGATCTTCCGCTTTGTTGCCGCAATTCTGGTGGAACAGGCGGGGTATCCGGAGCAAGCCTTCTGGAAAAATGTCGCTGCCTGCATACAGGCTTATCAGCAGGCACATCCCGAGTTTAAAGCGGCTTACGAAACCGATGATTTCTTTGTGGATTCCTTTCATTCAGATGCCTTAAACCGGATGCAGCTACGCAACAATAGGCAGCTGCGCGACCGGAAAGATCCCTATAATGGCCGCACGAATGTCGGTATACTCATAAATCCCATTGCTCAATTTAAAAACAATAAATAATAACAACAAAAAACCATGTATCTATCTTTGAAAAACAGTAAATCATTTTTCTTTTTTTTGTGTTTGCTTACTTTCCTATGTGCTGGAAATGTACAGGCACAAAAGAACAATAATAATCTTATCCAGGGACAGGTGACCACCCGTGATGGGAGCCCTGCGGCCTATAGCACCATTAAACTTTCGAATGGAAGGAGTGCGCGGGTGGATAAGGAGGGGCGGTATACTTTTCGCGATCTCACCCCAGGCACTTATGTGGTCACGGTGAGCTTTGTGGGTTTACCGGAGCAGTCGCAGACCTTATCCGTTGCAGTAGGTGAAAGTGCCGTGGCGGATTTTGTGTTATCCGCAGATGGAAAGACACTGGATGAGATCCTGATCATTGGCCAGAAATATGCCATTACCTCCAAGAAGGAAAGTGACTATGTGGCGCGGCTGCCGCTCAAGAACCTTGAAAATCCACAGGTATACAGTGTGGTGGACAAGGAACTGATCAAGGAGCAGATGGCGCTCACGTTGGAGGAGTCGTTTCGGAATGTGCCGGGAGCGGCGCCATCCAAGACGGGAGCCGGAATGCCCTCTTTCTTTTCGCGCGGCTTTCAGACCAGCGAAAACTTTAGAAATGGTATGGCGACGTACTTGCGTACAGGGATCGACCTGGCGCAGGTAGAGCGTGTGGAAACTATAAAAGGCCCGACTTCGACTCTGTTTGGTGCGCAGATGACTTCCTTTGGTGGGATTGTGAATTATATTACAAAAAAGCCTTATGAAACATTTGGCGGCGAGGTGGGGTACAGCATGGGAAGCTGGGACATGAATAGGCTGACAGCGGATATCAATGCGCCGATTGCGGCCGAAGAGGGTTTGCTCTTTCGCGTGAACCTCGCACGGCAGAAAGAAAATACCTTTCAGGACCAGGGCAATAATGCGACTGTGCTGATTGCGCCAAGCCTTTCTTATCAGGTCAACGATAGGCTCAAACTCTCGCTAGACGCTGATTTCTATTCCGTGCGCGGGATTACACCTGCAGGTTGGATGATTGATCCGAAGCTTGGAAAAACAAGTTTTGACCAGCTGCATCTCGATTATAGGCAGTCACTGAACGACAATTCGCTGGTGAGCCGGCAGTCATCGAGCAATATCTTGTTTCAGGCCGACTACAAGCTGTCGGATCAATGGCATTCACAGACCAAATATGCCTGGGGCGGTGGAAGCTACGATGATCTCTACATCTTTGATATGATCTGGAAAACAGATAGTTTGGTGAATAGGATTCTGCGCACCTTTACAGATGAGGAATCTGCCCGCAAAAATTTCCAGCAAAATTTTATTGGCGATTTTAAGATCGGTCAATTTAGGAATCGAATGGTCATCGGACTGGATTATATGTCAAATTATCGGAAGACGCGTTACGACGGACTGGGCTACGGGGGTGACGTGTTTGCACCGGCGCAGCTCTATAACCTTCCTGCTACACCGGTGATCCGGATTGAAGATGTCAATGCGGTACTGGCCACACGCAATACGGGCCAGAATATCACAAAAGAAGCCAGCTACAGTGCCTATGTTTCGGATGTCTTTAATGTGACCGACCGTTTATCGGCCATGGCCAGTTTGCGGATTGACCGAATTATAAATGAAGGGCTAAGCAATACATTGACTAGAATTGAAAAAAAGGATAGGTATAATCAGACAGCACTGTCCCCAAAATTTGGACTGGTCTATGAACTGCTGAAAGATAAGGTTTCCTTGTTTGCGAATTATATGAATGGTTTTAAAAATGTACCTGGCCGGGAACAGGTGGACAAGACCTATTCCTTTTTTAAACCGCAGCGGGCCAATCAGCTCGAAGGTGGGGTCAAAGTCGAATTGTCTGACCTATTTAATGCAACAATAAGTTACTACAATATTGATGTCACCAACAGTTTGTATACTGAAACGCGTAGCACTGGAAATTTCACAGTTCAAGGAGGGACGCAAAATAGCAAAGGTTTTGAAGTCGAGCTGATCGGTAAGCCATTCACAGGCTTTAATTATGTGGCCAGCTATGGTTATAACGATAACGAATTTATTAGTGGAGCCAATGTCGGCAAAAGAGCTATTGGAACACCGGAGCATGTGTTGAATATCTGGGCAAGTTATGCCTTGACCGATGGTAGGGCCAAAGGGCTTGGTCTGGGGGTCGGTAATTCCTACATTTCCAAAGCCTTTCTGGATGCCGCCAATACCTTTACTTTAGGTGCCTATAACCTGTTGGATGCAACAGTATTCTATAACCGGCCAAAATATAGTGTCCGCGTAAAGGCGAATAATATCCTGGATAAAAAATACTGGGTCAGCGACGGCTACTATGCCCGTCCGCAAAAGCCATTCAATTTTATGGCCAGTGTAGCCTATAAGTTTTAAATTTCTTTGGCTTCTGGGAACAGCCTGTTTCCGGAAGCCAAATGATAAGATTCAGACAAGCGATTTATGGATTGCCATACGTTAATAACCGCAGCTTATGTGGATTAGACTAGCCTATCCAAAACAGGATCCACGCAATCTTTTACTGGGGATTGTGCTCGCCTTTGCGATGCTGGATCATACCCGGATGTTTTTTTATTACTGGAACGTGAACCCGACAGCAATCGGGGAGACCAGCATCATGCTGTTTCTAACACGTTTCCTTTCTCATTTTTTCGCACCCAGTATTTTTTTACTGTTGGGGATAGAAATGTATCAGTATGGTCAGCGTTATGGGCCGAAAAGATTAACAAAAACCTTGTGTTATACGGCTGTAATGCTGTTGGCTTTGGAACTTGTGGTCAATAATTTCCTGTACACCTTTGATCCGTACTATCGGACCATCGGTCTGTTTATTCTCGGCCTGCTCGGCCTCTGTTTTTTGTGTATGGCCGGATTGCAGTATCTGGGACGTCAGTCACTGTTCGTGATCAGTCTGCTGCTGCTATCAGGGCATCATTTGCTGGATGGAACCCAGCTCGAAGGAAATTCCCTTGGATCAATCTGCTGGTACCTGCTGCATCAGCAAAAATTTATTCCCTTCCCGGATCGTTTGTTTATCGTGAATTATACGCTTATTCCTTGGTTGGGCGTGCTGATGCTGGGCTACGCTATGGGAAAGCTATTTCTGCCCCATGCAGATCCGGCAAAACGAAAGCATTTTTTACTTCGTGCGGGTTACAGTAGTCTTGCTTTGTTTTTTATGCTGCGTTTCACAAATGTTTACGGGGATCCTATCGGCTGGAATACGTATGCGGATCCAGTGAAATCAGTGCTATCTTTTCTGAACCTGACAAAGTATCCGGCTTCGTTGGCTTACCTTTCGCTCACGTTGGGCGCTATATTTCTTTTCCTGGGCTACACGGCAAATTGCCGGGGCAACAAAATTTTTCCGTTTTATGCGTTGGGCAGAAGACCCTTGTTTATCTACTTGTTCAGCACATTTTTAATTCATCTTATGGCAATGGTCATCCTTGGGTTAACAGGAAAAGACCCAGCAGCGATGCTGATTACTTCAAGGTCTTATACGTCGGCAGGTCCTTTAACGCAATATGGTTATTCCATTGGGGTGGTATACCTTATCTGGATCGGAATCCTGCTGCTCTGTTATGCAGTTAATGCGTTTTTGGACTATTTGATGAACAGAAAAAGTAATTTTTAAACCGGCTTTTTACCACTGTAATCGATAAGATCAGGGGAGACAGCGAGTCCTGTCGTATGGCTAAAGAGCGTTTCTGATCTGCTTATCCAGACAGAATCAGATCAGAAACTGCTTGAGCGATTTAAATCCGGGAAATAGCGGCACCCTGGTCAGCGGTGCGACCAGCCAACTGATGGGCAGATGGAATAATAGGAACCCAAAACGAGCATGAATGGATAAAGAAGATAAAGCGCACTGCTATAGTGCGCTTAAATAGGATAGCTGCTGCAAAGTGATCTGCTCGAAAGACGAGTTTGCCAGCTAAATTTAGTCCTGATTATCCGTTAAAGACAACACCTTCGTAACAAGCGTTATAGATGTCTTTCAGGTCTTGCAAGACTGGAACACGTGGGTTAAATCCTGTACATGGATCCAGCAAGGCGTTGTTTGTAATGTAATCGATGTTTTTGTCCCAATCTGCTTTGGAAATACCAAATTCTTTGATCGATGCGATATTATTGACCTCCCCACGTAGGGTTTCAATGGCCTGTGCCAATTCTTCAGCAGTTTCTTTGCCGATCACTTTTGCCAGATCCGGGAAACGCTTGGATACCTTGGCATTGTAGCGGATGACATTGGGCAGGAAGATTGCATTCGCAGCACCATGTGGAATGCCATACAAAGCGCCTACCTGGTGCGAGAGCGAATGCACGATACCCAACCAGGCATTGTTAAAGGCCAATCCGGCCATAAAGGATGCGTCGTGCATATTTTGGCGCGCCTGGATATTTGTCGGATTGTTTACGGCTTCTTTTAAGTTGTTGAAAACAATCTCCAGACCGCCTTTGGACAGTACATCGGCATAATTGTCATCAATGTTGGATACATAGGCTTCCACACAGTGGGTCAAGGCATCCAGGCCGGTGTTGGATGTGATATGTGCGGGCATGGAAGCACAGACTTCGCCGTCCACAATTGCGATATCGGGTGTCAGCTCGTAAGAAACAATCGGGTATTTGACACCTTTCTCCCGGTCAGTGATGACCGCCAGACCGGTTGTTTCGGTTCCTGTACCGCTGGTGGATGGAATCGCGATAAATTTCGCTTTGTTGCGTAGGGTAGGTACCGTAAATGGCTTGACCAGGGCATCGAAATCGGCATCCGGATATTCGTAGAATACCCACATCATTTTGGCAGCATCAATCGCCGAGCAGCCGCCAAGGCCTACGATCCAATCGGGTTCAAACGCACGCATCGCTTCTGCACCACGGAAACTTGTCGCTGATGATGGATCTTCCTCTACACCGTCAAAAACAAAGATTTCAAGACCTGCTTCTTCTAGAAATGCAATTGATCTATCCAATGTTCCACTCTTGCGCATCGAATTTCCGCCTGTCACGATGAAAGCTTTTTTACCTTTGATATTTTTCAGTTCCGCAAGACTTCCAGCACCGTGGAATACTTCCCCTGCAATAAATAATTTACTCATGTTTCTATCTTTAAATGTGATACGGCAAAGATAGTGGGGCGATGGGCCTCAGTTATTACACAAACGGGACTACGTGTTATACATTTGCGCCAATTCGTTCTGCAGCTGGGTGGGTGTTTCCTGGAGTTTGGCTTTCACAAATTTGTTGAGCGCCGCCGGCGAGTTGAAGCCCAGATCAAAGGCAATTTCCTTGTGGCTCATATCGGCAAACATCAGCTGCCGTTTGATTTCGGTCAGGATGCGGTTGTGGATGGTATTGATTGCGGTATCGCCGCAATGTTTTTTGGTGATGGTATTGAGCTTTTTGGGCGTGATCGCAAGCTGATCGGCATAATACTGCACCGATCGCTGCTCTTTGTAGTTTTCATGCAGCAACTTTTTGAATTCGATATACAAGGGTTGGTCTGTGGTCTTATTCCCAAGAATGGGATGCTGACCGTGGACGGATTCAATAAGTTTGAGCAACAGGATCTTGATGTAAAAGCGGGCTTCTTCTTTGCGCACCAAGCTCGGATGCTCATAGATATTTTTGATCAGCCGGATCGTGTGGATACTTTCGGCAAATTCCGCTAGGGACAGCACCGTATTGTTCAGTTGTGTCGAAAGGTTGATATTATAGGGACTTAACTCGTTTTTGAGGATATCCGAACAGAATAATACTTCTTCAAATAAGATGATTTTACCGACTATCTGAGCAGAGTTCGTCTGGATAGCATGGATCTGGTTGGGGAAGATTACCGAAACCCGGCTGTTGTTCAGCAGGTATTGACGCTCTTCGATCTGTAATTTTAATTCGCCCTCTTCGACCACTAAAATGCAAAAGTGGTCTTTTTTATGTGGCGCAGTATAGGCATGTAAATGTGTAGGATCCAGATCAAATACCCGGAAAGAGAGTTTCTCATCTTCCATTTTTTGGATCTGTTGTTTCAGCTGCAATCGTTCCATCAATTCGTTTCTGTTTTAAAAAGAAAGGCAAAGTTAGGAATTTTATAGGCAGCCCGACAGCGTTGGTGCATCATATAGTTGACATTTTCTCGTAACCTGCCATAGCTTTGCGACAAGCAGGCGCTTAGGACGCGGGAATAAAAAGACCGGGAACCAGAAAGCCTAGCCAGCTTGTTGAAGGCGGCTGCTAAGCTTTTGGGGGCTCTTTTTTCGGGTTGGCATTTCCATTGCGCAGATGTTGCCGTAGACAGGATGCCGTTAACGAGATCCTATCCTTCAGCAAATCGGTAACCGTACCTGTAAACAATACATTTCCACCAGACTTGCCGGCTCCGGGGCCTATGTCAATAATCCAGTCCGCTTGCGCAATAACATCGAGGTTATGCTCGATGACGATGAGCGTATTATGGTTGTCAACAAGGCCATTGATAAAGGCTAATAGCTTTTCTGTATCACTTGGATGTAAGCCTGTGCTTGGTTCATCCAGGACAATAATCTGATTGGAGTTTTTTAATTCTTTGGTCAATTTCAGCCGTTGTCTTTCCCCACCCGAAAAACTGTCTGCTCGTTGCCCTAAGGTCAGATAGCCCAGACCCAATTGGAGTAACATATCAAAGGACTCCCGGTATAATTTGTCAGGGAAAAAATCATAGGCTTCTGCTACGGTCATGGCCATGACCTCAACAATATTCTTTTTGTTGTAATGATAGGTTAAAACGGTTGGTTTAAAACCAGAGCCACCGCAGACTTCGCAGGGCTGTTCAGTATCATCCATAAAGGCCAGATCAATTTTTTGCATACCGATACCTTTGCAGTTTTCGCAGGCACCCAGGCTATTTCTGCTAAAAAGCTTATCGGATACCTGATTTGCTTTTGCAAACAGTTTTCGTATCGCATCGGATAAACCGAGATAGGTCAGTAGATTGGAGCGTATACCTGTGGAAAATAAAGACTGGTCGATAATGGTGGTTTCGGGATAAAATTTGGGCAGGACTTTGTTGATCAGGGTACTCTTGCCCGATCCTGCGACTCCAGTAACCACGGTCATCACGTTTTGGGGAATCTTGACGTGGATGTCTTTAAGGTTATGCAGATTGGCGTGCCTGATTTCCAAATATCCGCTTGCGGATCTGGGCTGGGTATTCATCTCGGGTGCTTTGGCAAAGTATCGTCCTGTTTTTCCGCTTGATTTTTTCAGTCCGGCAACCGTGCCTTCATAGACAATCTCGCCGCCGTTCTTGCCCGACTCTGGTCCCATATCGATGACCCAGTCAGCAATGCGAATCAAATCAGGGTCGTGTTCGACAAGTAAGACGGTATTGCCCTTATCGCGCAGCTGTTTAATGATTGTAGCTATATTTTGTAAATCCTTTGGATGAAGTCCGATGCTCGGCTCGTCAAAAATGTAGAGTAAATCCGTGAGGCTGTTCCCCAGGTTTCTGACCATTTTTATGCGCTGACTTTCCCCGCCCGACAGCGTGTCTGTTCTTCGGTCCAAGGTCAGATACTGCAAACCGATGTTGACGATATGTTGAAGTTTCTTTTGCAGTTCAGTAAGAATGACAGCAAATGCGTTGGATTGTAAAGAACCAACAAATTCCAAAAGCTCATCGATGGCAAGGGCTGTGCAGTCGGCAATGTTTTTGCCCGCTATTTTGCAGGACAGAATCGTATCATTCAATCTTTTACCCTTACATACTGGACAAGTTTTGGTAATGATCGTTTTGTTTAAGGCCTCTTTTCGGCTAAGGATTTCCTTCGACTGCTTCTTGAGGAAGGCTTTTTCAATGCGGGGGATGATCCCCTCGTATTTTACCGTTTTCCCCCATTCCCGGTCAGGCTTCTTGGGTCTGTGTTCCGCAGCGTGAAGCAACAGGTCCCATTCTTCCGGCGTATAATCCTTCAATTTTTTATCATTGTCAAAATAACCGGATAAGGTATAGCGCGTCAACCGCCAACCGCCAGGTTGAAAAGTTGGAAATCGGATGGCTCCCGCGTTCAAAGACTTTTGTTTATCGATAAGGGTATCTATAGCTACGGTCTGCACCATGCCAAGTCCTTCACATGCCTTGCACATCCCCAAGGGGTTATTGAACGAAAAAACAGTGGAATAGCCCACAAAGGGGCTACCCATGCGCGAGAAAAGCAAGCGCAAAGACGCATATATATCGGTCGCAGTTCCTACGGTCGACCGTGCATTTCCACCCAATCTTTTTTGATTGATAATAATAGGGACATTCAAGTTGTCTATTTTCTCTACATCCGGAACACCGATGTGCTGCAGGCGGTTTCTGATAAAACTCGCCTGTGTTTCGTTGAACTGCCTTTGTGCTTCAGCGCCGATCGTTTCAAAGACCAGAGACGATTTGCCTGATCCGGAGACACCCGTAAATACAGTAATCTTTTGCTTCGCTAGCTGTACCGAAATATTCTTCAGATTATTTTGCCGGGCATGGATGATGTTAATATGCTTCATATTTATTAACTTTGGAACTTATTAACTAAGTTAACTATTTTGTCGGCGATGAACAAGACGGAAAGAAACTTTTATGAAGTGTTTACAGATTTGCAATGCTTTATCTTGGCGAATATGAATAGGGGAGACATCAATGGCGTTACGGCCACCCACTATAATATCATCGAATATATTTACCGCCATGATCATTGTATCGTCAAGGAGATTGCTAAAGCATTTCATATCAGTCCACCAGCAGTTTCCAAACAGCTTAAATTTTTGATCGAACATAAGCTCATCGAACAGCAGCAGTCCTCAGCCGACCGCAGGATTTTCAATTTGCGTGTAACGGATAAAGGCCGGTTTATTATCGATAATTCGGAGAATTTCAGGGAAACAGTGGCCAAAGAAGCTGCTAAAAGCTTGACCGAAGATGACTTAAATAAGCTGACCGAATTGCTCAATAAGGTGTTGGCAGGGGTGAAAAAATAGGTCAATGGTTTCAGCAAGGAGAAACAAGGATACTGTTGCTGCATTATTCTACTGGTTTTAGTAGAAATCCATCATAAATTGACTTTCCTAAAAATAAAGCCTAATTTTGACTGATCAATAATAACTAAACCATCAGGATGAATGTAGCACATGTCAGACAACTGTTTACCCAGCTTTACGAAGAGAATTGGGTGAAGCTGTATGTACATGTTTTCCGGATGTTAAATGATCAGGACGAGGCCCGTGATATTGTACAGGAAATATTTGCCAATCTCTGGGATCGCATGGAACGGCTGGAAATCGAGCATTCGTACCAGGCTTATCTTTTTCGTTCGGCCCGTAATTTGGTGATCAACCGAATCGCAAGTCAGGATGTGGGCCGTAAATATGAACATTACCTGGAGCATGCAGCTCCAAGCCTTGAAATTATGCCCGACGAATTGTTGCGGGAGAAAGAATTGGCCGAGCAGATCGATAAAGCGATTGAAAAGCTGCCGCGCAAAATGGCGCTGATCTTCAAAAAAAGCCGTTTTGAACAACGAAGTTATCGGGAGATTGCCGAGGAACTTGCTATCTCTGAGCAGACGGTCAAAAAGCAGATTTACAACGCGTTGACAGTCCTAAGAAAAAAAATACGAACTATTTTCATTTTTTTCTACCACTAAGAGGCCGCTATCCTGTCTTCTAAGCAATAAACAGGATAGTACCTATGAAACCATCATTATCGAAACAATTGCTGCAGAAGTATCAGCAGGGAATGTGCAATGCCGAAGAAAAGGCCTTTGTCGAAAGTTGGTACAATCAGCTCAGCAGGACAAATAACACAAGAGATATACCGGAACTTGATCTGGCCGCCGAAGATCGGTATTTCCAGGAGCATATTTTTGGTTCCGAATTAAGAGCGCAGAGCCAGCGCAGAGCCTATAGGAAGGTCGCGGCCAGTATCGTATTCTTTTTGATGGCCGGAGCAGCGATGTACTTCTTTTCCCAACGCGAGCGATCTCCTCAGCCACTGCCTTTTAGTGTCGGTCAATTCCAGGCCGATCTGCTGATCGGAAACGAAGTGGTCAGCCTCGACGAGGAGAAGCCGTTTGACCCTGCTTATATGGCGCAGCAAAAAGGAGAGAAGGTAGCGATCAAGACCAAAAGGGGGCAAGAATTCAAAATGGAGCTTTCGGATGGTACGACGGTGTGGTTAAATGCGGACAGCAAGCTGGAAATCGGGTCGGGATACAACATCCAGGAGCGCTCAGTATTCTTGACGGGTGAAGCCTATTTCAAGGTGGCAAAAAATAAAGCGAAACCTTTTATTGTTCATGTCGGCAACACCAGCATTGAAGCCCTGGGAACGGCTTTTAACGTGAAGTTATACACAAACGATAGTCAGCTCTTGACCACACAGCTTGACGAAGGAAAAATACGTGTCAGCAATGCTGGCCGGCAGGAGACTCTACTACCGGGACAGTCGATCCAGCTGAATGTGCTGAATGGTACCTTCCAGCTTCAGCAGGAAAACAGACCGCAGGATATATCCAACTGGAAAGACGGCTACTTTGAATTTGACCAGACGCCGCTTCCGGAGATTTTGGCTGACCTTGCGCGTTGGTACAATTTTACCTATAGCCTGTCACCTGTCTATAAAAATAAAGTGCTTAGCGGAAAAATCAGCAAAAAAGAATCTTTTGAGGAGGTGCTGAAGATATTACGTTTCGCCGGCATCAATTATAAAATCGACAAGGACAGACTCTTGCTTGTTCCCTAACCAAACTCGAAACAAACGAATTTTCAATCTAAATACCCTATGAAACAGTCCGTAAAAACACTGCTATTTATGCTGATGCATGTTAATGGCTATGCCTTTAGCCAGCAGGGAGACAAGCCATCCGAACATGTTCAATTTAAACAGCTCGTTAAAGCCATCGAGCAGCGTAGCGATTATCGCTTTGTGTATGATCCCAATGAAATTAGTCCTGATCTGCATGTTGATGTCAATTTAACCAATGCCAATATTCCGGAACTCCTTAAACAGGCATTCTCGGCTAAAGGCATCCGCTACCAAATTGTCAAAAATACCATCGTGATCCAGGGGAAAGTAGCTGGCAAAGCCCAGCAGGCTACCATCAGTGGCCGGGTCAGCAATGCGGCCGGTGCAGCGCTTGAAGGGGTCAGTGTCCGTGTTAAAAATAAGGTAGCCAGTACGGTTACCGATGCCAGCGGCCGTTTTAATTTAAACGGGCTGCAGCCGGATGATATACTGCTCTTGAGTTATGTTGGCTATCGCAGCAAGGAAGTGAAGCTTGCGGGCAACGGCAGTGTGGAGATAAGTCTTGAGGTAGATCCGGGTAATCTGGATGAAGTGGTGGTCATCGGTTACGGTACGTCTTCAGTACGCAAAAATACGGGATCCGTATCCAGCGTGACCGGCAAGGAAATAGAGACACAGCCGGTACTGGATCCATTAGCTGCACTGCAGGGCCGTGTTGCCGGACTTAATATCGCATCCAATTCGGGGCTGCCGGGTAGCTCTTTTCAGGTGCAACTGCGTGGTGTCAATTCACTGAGCAATGGCAGTAGTCCCCTTTACATTATCGACGGTATTCCATTTTCGGACGAAAGCATGAATCAGTTTGCCTCGGCCAATGGAAACCAAAGCCCACTAAGCCTGATCAATCCCAGGGATATTGAACGGATCGATGTGCTTAAGGATGCCGATGCAACAGCCATTTATGGCTCCCGGGGTGGAAATGGAGTGATCCTGATCACAACCAAAAAGGGAAATAAAAGCGGGCTAAAAATAGACTTTAACGCTAATATTGGCTCCGGTAAGGCCATTCGAAACCTCAAGATGCTCAATACGGAGCAATATCTGGAAATCCGGAAGGAGGGATTCAAGAACGATGATTGGACAGCGACGGCAGATAATGCGCCGGATCTACTGACCTGGGATCAGGCCGCTTACAGTGATTGGCAAAAGGCGTTTTATGGGGCAAGCGCTCCTTTCTCAAGTTATCAGCTGTCATTTTCCGGTGGAAACGAAAATACCCAATATCTGGCCAGTGCCAATTTCAATCGTCAGGGTGATCCCTTGCCCGGTAATAAAAATTATCAGCGTGGGGGTGCGCTATTGAACCTGGCTACGCAGTCCAAAGATCAGCGCTTTAAACTCAATAGCAGTTTCAACCTCAACCTGGACCGTAATAATTCGGTGCCGACGGATATTGCCCAGTTTTATAACCTGGCGCCCAATTATCCTTTATACGATGAAAAGGGCGACTATTATTGGTTTCAGCAGACCTTGCAGAACCCGGCAGCCTATATGGAGCGGTCGAGTGTTTCTAAATCAAAATCCTTGCTGGCCAACTTTTCAGCCGAGTACGCGATCTTGCCAGAATTGGTTGCGAAAGTCAATGTAGGGTATAACCTCAAAAGCATGGACCAGACCCACCTGCTGCCCAATGCCGGATTTAATCCTTTGACCAGCACAGGTTCAATGGCCTCTTACGGGAATTCGGATTATCAGTCTTATATCGTTGAGCCGCAATTGAATTACAGCAAAAACTTTGGCAAACACGAATTTAAGCTCCTTTTGGGCGGTACCTGGCAGCAACGGATCAGCGAAGGTAAATATTTGGATGGCAGCAGTTACCCAAGTGATTCCCAGCTAGGCAACATGGCTGCCGCAGGTGTCCTTGCGATCCGCAATAATCAGTATGCGGATTACCGCTACCAGTCTGCATTTGCACGTATCAATTATGCGTACGCAGACAGGTACCTGGTGAATGTCAGTTACCGAAGGGATGGCTCGTCCCGCTTTGGCCCCAACAATAAGTACGGCAATTTTGGGTCGATCGGTGCCGCCTGGGTGTTCAGCAGTGAGGAATTTTTAAAGGATCAGTCCATCCTGAGCTTCGGAAAACTGCGCGCGAGCTGGGGGGTGACGGGCAATGACCAGATTGGCGATTACCAGTACCTGGATACCTGGGGAACGGGCTTTGCTTACCAGGGCATCACCGGGCTTTATCCGACACGGGTATTTAATCCAAATTTTGGATGGGAAGAAATTAAAAAGAAAGAACTGGGCCTCGACCTTGGATTTTTCAAGGATCGTATTTTCCTCACAGCCAATTATTACAACAACAGATCGGATAATCAGTTGATCAATATCGAGCTCGCGCCGCAGACGGGCTATGGTTCCTATTTTGGTAATACCCCGGCACTGATCGAAAACAAGGGCTTGGAATTGGAGCTGAGCAGTCTGAATATCCAAAAAGAAAAGTTCAGCTGGAAAACCAATTTCAATATTACTTTTCCATCAAATACTCTGCTGGACTATCCAGAACTTGAAAATAGCAGCGATACAAGGCGATACGTCATTGGTGAGTCAACCCGTATCGTCCGTGGATTTCAGTTTACGGGAGTGGATCCGCAAACGGGCATCGCTCAATTCCGGGATGTGGATGGTGATGGAAAAATCACGGATTTCAATGATTATGTGACATTGGGTTCACTGCTGCCCAAGTATTACGGTGGTATCGGCAATAATTTGAGCTATGGTAACCTGAGCCTTGGCTTCCTGTTTCAGTTTGTCAAACAGGAGGGGCCATCCATTGGTTATGGCCCACAGGCGACGACCATTGGCGGATTGGCCAATCTGGATGAATATGTATTGGGCCGCTGGCAGCAGCCGGGCGATGTGACGGACGTACCACGCGCCACGGCCAATAGCGCCAACGAAGCCAACCTGGCTTACCGCAACTACTACCGCTATTCATCGGCCGTATGGGACGATGCGTCTTTCATCCGTTTAAAAAATGTATCGCTCAGTTATGACATCTCCAAATGGGCACAGAAGATCAATATCAGCCGGGCGCTGGTACAATTCAATGCGCAGAACCTCTTTATCTGGACAAACTTTAGGGGGCTGGATCCCGAGATACCAGGTTTTGACCGCGCGAATCTTTCGGATGTCAATCCTTTTGGTTCGGTACGGAACAGCGCCACGCCATCAATGCGTACCTATACCTTTGCGGTTCAGCTTACTTTTTAATGATCATAAAACAACTAAAGACTTATACCATGAATAAATATATCATCTACAGCCTTTTTGCAGCACCACTGATGAACCTATCCTGCAATAAATTTCTGGAGGTGGACCCACCCAAGACAGAAGTGGCGGCAGAATCGGCCTTCAGTGACGAAAAAACGGCCACAGCTACCGTGGGGGGACTCTATACCAGTATGAACAATTACAACAACCTGTTTGCCAGTGGACTGATGACCATTGTGCTGTCCAGTCTGGCCGACGATTACTACTCAGCCTTTACAAGCTATGATGAGTACAGATACAACAAACTAAGTCCGGGGACCGCTTATCTCGATCGGCTCTGGTCCCAACCTTATGGCTATATCAATCACAGCAATAAGATTATCGAGGGGGTGGAAGCTTCGGCACTCAGCAGCACGGTAAAGGCACAGCTCTCGGCTGAAGCCCGTTTTACGCGGGTGTTCAATTACTTTTACCTGAGCAACCTTTTCAATAAAGTACCTCTGATCACGGATACCAAAGACCTGGATGGCAACAATCAAAAAGGTCCGGTCTCCCGGGAGGAGCTCTATGCATTTATGGTGGATGATCTGAAGAAAGCGGCTGCCGATATTTCAGATACCTATCAGGGCAATGAGCGTACCCGCCCCAATAGAAAAGCTGTTGACGCGCTATTGGCCAGGGTATATCTGTATCACGCAGACTGGGCCAATGCCGAAGCAATGGCTGATAAAGTCATCAACGATAATCAATACGAACTGTCGCGTGATCTCAACACGGTTTTTTTGAAAACGAGCAAAGAGGCGATCTGGCAACTGCAGACCGTGAATCTTTCTGTTGCTGGGGTCAACACCTGGGAAGGTTTCAGCATTGTTCCGGCAGCAGCTACAGCACGGAGTTTCTATCAGGTGTACGATAGCACCGTAGCGGCTTATGAAGAGAATGACTTACGTAAAGCGATGTGGTTAAAGCCTTATGTTGTCAGTAACAAAACGCTGTATATGCCCTATAAGTACAAGGTGCGCACCGGTACACCTGTTACCGAATACAATACCGTGCTGCGCCTTGCCGAGCAGTATCTGATCCGTGCTGAAGCGCGGCTGAACCAAAATAAGTTGCAGGCTGCACTACAGGATATCAATCAGATCCGTGAGCGTGCTGGCCTTGCAGCGCTGCCACAAACGATGGACAAAGCAAGCATCGCCCTGGCACTCGAAAAAGAAAGGCAGCTGGAACTGCTCGGTGAATGGGGGCATCGTTGGTTTGACCTGGTCCGTACGAACAGGGCCCTGCCTGTACTTTCAAAGATCAAAACAGACTTTAGTGAAAGCGATACCAAAATACCGATCGCCAGCGCTATTTTATTGACAAATGCCAACCTCCAACAGAATGATTAAGCTATTCAAACAGGCCTTGCTGCTGATGTTGCTGCAGGCAAGCCTGCTCTTGCAGGCACAAGTCAGCATACAGCCGGAAAAAGCAGCAGCCGGTGATACGGTAACCATCAGCTTTGATCCTAGTAAATCTACTGCTGCTCCTAAAGCAGGACCATTTTTCGTGGATTTCAACTATTCAAATTTTTATGAATTCCCGAGCCGGATGCCCATGCAGCGCGAAGGTGGACTGTGGCGTGTAAGGTTTAAACTGCCTGCCTATGCCAACTTTTCCTGCTTTACGATCTCCGACAAGGACAAGAAATTTGTACAGCAGGCAAGCGACAGCAGTCAATATGAGATCTACATCTATCAGCAGGGGAAGCTGATAGCCGGTAATTACCTGGGAAAATCGTACAGCATACCGGTCCAGGATAAAAACTCGGATCATATCGTTGCCACACAGGAATATTACCTCAAAAAGGAGTTGAGTCTTTATCCCGACAACTATGAGGCACAGCTCCGTCTGATCGTCCTACAGATGAAAAACAGCAGTCCGGCCCAGCAAGCGCAGCTGTTGAAAAAGGGTTTAGCGGTGGTGGAGAAAAAATTCCGAAGCAATCCGCTCAATGAAGGTAACCTCAACAAGGTAACCATGGGCTATCTGATACTCGGTCAAAACCAAAAAGTGGATTCGATTCGCCAGGTCGTGATCAACGAGTTTCCCAACAAGAAGATCGGCATCGCTTACCGGCTCAATAATTTGCTCCGCGAGCAGGATTCCACCGCCGTGGTCGCGAAGATAGCGGAGCTTCTTTCCCTCAAAACAGCCGATAATGAGGCGGCCTATGGCAGTGCTTACGAATATCTTTTTAGCTATTACGTGCGGCACGGCGACAGCGTACAGGCCCGGAGATATCTGCCCCTGATTACACGTTGGGAACAAGATCCCTACAAATGGCGCGCATACAATGAATATGTGCAGTTGCTATTGGATCATAAGCTGATGCTGCAAGATGCATCCAAGCTCAATTTATATCTGCTTGACAGTGTGGTGGTTTATCCCGTAAGTCTAATACGTTATTTCCCGGAAACGGGATATCTGGTTGCCCATGATCCGGCCAAGGCCGATAAGCTTACTGCGGTAAAAGCAGAACTAATGGCTAATCAGGGTCTTATAAGTGCTCAGTTAAATCAGCCCGAAGCCGCCCGAAAATGGTTTGCCAAAAGCATTCCTACACTTCAATCGGCTGCACTGCTCAGGGCCCTGGCCCTGCAGTACCAGCGTTGGAATGATCTGGTCAGTGCTATACCCCTGTTGGAGGCAGCCTATCGGCATGCTCCGTTTGACCCGGAGATCCGGCAGCTTCTCGACAGCGCGCTCGTTAAAACAGGGCTGGGTAATGCGACTGAACGGCAAGCCTATTTTAGCAAGCTTGACAAGCAATGGAAACAGGGCTATTACGAGGAGTTTCAGAAAATTATCGGCAATACGCCTTTTCCAGAAGACATCAGCCTAGTCGATATGGGCAAAAAACCGTTGCTTAAAGCGGAATTCAAGGACAAGATTGTCATCATTGATTTCTGGGCCACCTGGTGTAAGCCCTGCATTGCCTCTTTTCCTTATTTGCATCAGGTGTACAAAAAATATGCGGACGACCCGCAGGTGAAATTCGTTGTACTCAATTCGGGCAGTGGAAATAGCTGGGACGATGCCTACAAATGGGCACAGGCCAATCCCCAATTTGACTTTCCATTTTATTACAACCAAGATAAAAAGCTCAGTAGCAAGCTGGAGATAACGTCCATTCCGACAACGCTAATCCTGGATAAAAAGGGAAACATTCGTTTTCGAAAGGTGGGATTTGAAGGTGAAAAGCTACTGCAAAGCCTCGATGCCATGATCGAATACCTGAAAGAATTGGAACGATAATGCGTTGTTTTTACAGTGCTCCGCTTGCCGGTCGTCAGGTTAAGAAAAGAAATAAATAATTAGAGCAATGTGTTGCTACTCTTGTTGTTATCTAAGATGTCAAGATAATAATAAGATGGTAAGATAACAATAAGGTAGTTGTATGACTACCTTATTGATGTCTATTACCTTTGTGGTAATACGAAATATTTTTGTTGATGCCCTGCGCTGCATCAGTTCTGTCGAGCGATACCATGAGGGGAGCATATTGCAATGATACAATATCCATGCTGTTGATTTCGGGCATTTTAAACGGGCGATACCAAGAAGGTGGCTTCGTTAGATTGCCTGTCTGTTTGCGATCTGTTTTTTCTGTTGATTCTTGTACAGAACCTTGTCTCCAGCGTCTGTATACAAGTAATGCAGTCCCAGCAACTGCAGTAATAATCAGTCCGATTTGTGCTTTCATGCTTTCTTTTTAAGAATTGAACAAAATTCCGTACAAAAAGTTCAACAAAAAACAAATCCGGCAGCCCCTGTATCTCAACGGGAAGCCGGAGGGACAGGTTCGCTTATTGCTATTCTATTTTTAAACCCTTACCTTTGCAGATTATAATGCCTTATTTCTTTTACCCCTAATTTTGTTGCTGGAATGACAATGATGTAGGGGTTTTATTTTCCATGGTTTGTACATGTAGTACAAATGATTAACTAGGTAAAAACGAATGATTTTTAAAGCGCTTCGATCGAATATTGATGTTGATGACAGTTTATTTAATGCAATATACCCACCCAAAATAAAGAAATTGGCTGAACGCCACTGGACACCTGTACACGTCGCAAAAATGGCCGCAGAGTACCTGGTTGAATCTCCAATGGACAAGGTGCTGGATATTGGTGCCGGGGCAGGAAAATTCTGTCTTGTTGGCGCTTCTTGTACCAATGGAATGTTTTATGGTGTGGAACAACGTGAATCACTCGTAGAGCTTTCCAATGGATTGGCAGAGAAGCATCAGGTGCAGAATGTAGCCTTTATTCATGCCAATATTGACGAAATCTGCTTTTCCGACTATGATGCGTTTTATTTCTACAACTCGTTTTATGAGCATATAGATCAATCCTGTCCAATTGATTATTCGATCCAGCCTGATCCAAAACTTTATCATTCCTATACCGAGTGTCTTAGGGATCGGCTTGCGCAATTGCCTGTTGGTACCCGGGTAGTTTCCTATTGGAGCGGTTGGGAAGAGATTCCGTGTAATTTTGATCTGGAATATACGGCATGTGACGGTTTTCTCAATTTTTGGCGTAAGCTTGCTTAAAGAGCTGTCAACGGCTGATAGCATAAACACGACGTTTCTACTTCATTTCGACTGAAATTTGTTACTTTGTTTTGGACTTCGATAGTTCAGAAATTTGATAAAATAGTATGCATATTAAAATAAAGGTGTTGTTTTCAGTGATCATTGCAATATCCATGGGCTGTTCGTCCAACGGAAAGAATGCTGCGGTAGATCTGTCGGCGATCATCGGTAAGCCAGAACCAAAAAATATGGCGGCTGCTGCCAGCCGGACGAGTGATCAAAAAGGACATTACGAGGTGGGGGACAGCCAATTCAATCTGGTGGATAAAGGCGAGGTGGTAAGGAACTATAGTTTTGATGAGAAAGAGGCGAATCAGCTCAGATTTGAGGGGCTGGAAATAAATGCACCTTATGGCGCGAAAGTAGTCTCATACGATAACAGCATCGCTTTTGTTTCATTAAAAGCCCCCGAAAAAAATGTGGCTGCGTATTTTAAAACCTTTGCGAAGGGGCTGGGAAAGCCTGATCGTATCCAGGTGCAGGATGTGCTGGTCGAAACGATAAATCAGAGGGTGCAGACCACTATTTTGGAAGCATTTCCGGGTACAGCCAAAGTGTATAAGAATGAGTTTAATTCGGAGGTATTGGACTATCCGCAACGCTTATTTTGGAAGAAAGGGGATCTCCGCTATTTTCTATCCCTCGATCCCGTAGGGGATAATGTCAACTTGGCGATTGATATTATTACTGAAAAAGCGCTGCATGACCGCATTGTGATGGGCTATCACGTACCGCAGTAAAAACGAATCAACATTTTCTGTTTTAAATGTCATTCAAGATAATGCCCCTGGTGTTACATAAATTTTATTACCGCACAGACGCAGCTGTAGTTGTCTATTTATTCCATTAGCATATCAAATTCGTCAAAAGATTCTTTTGTCCATATTGGGACAGCCATTGATAAACCATCTACTGTCGCTAATGCAGACCAGACGAATCTACAATAAAGAGCTGGCGAATAAGGTTTTTGGCGTTCAGAATGTTATTTATAAAATAAATAAGGATGAGCTTTGGCCGATACCTGAAAGTGAAATTGTGATGGTTTCGGATCTGAAACAAAATCCGGGGTACTAAGATCAATATTGCAAGCGAAAGGCCTTTGGTGATTGGAACCTAAAGGCCTTTTTTTCGAGTTAAGCGATAATTACTTTGACACCGATTTCCTCAATATTTTTGACATCATTTTCGGAAACTTTATTGTCGGTGATGATATAATGGATATCTTCAATGTTGCACACTTTTCCAAGTCCTCTTTTTCCAAATTTGCTGCTGTCTGCCAGTACAATGACAGTTTGAGAAGTTTCAAGCATTTTTTGGTTCAAGGTTGCTTCGGAAAGATTGCTGATTGAAATGCCGAATTCTAAGTCTATACCGTCTACGCCAAGGAAAAGAAGGCTGCAGCTTACTTCGTCGAGTAATCTTGATGCATAGTGGCCGGCTACAGATGACGAATTGGGCCTGATCAGACCGCCCAGCTGCAAAACTTCGATGTTTTTCTTGTTGCTAAGTTCAAGTCCGACTTTAAGCGCTGGAGTGATCACGGTAAGATGCTGCGTGGCTTCTAGATTTTTTGCCAGGGCATAGGCAGTGGTGCCTGAGCCGATCATGATCGAGTCATTGTTTTTGATCAGTTTGATCGCAGCTTTGGCTATTCGTTCTTTATCATCGCTGTTGATGGATTCTTTCTCCAGGATATGGCGGTCTCCCGCATAGGGGTTATAGGCAGAAGCACCACCTTTTGTACGAAATAAAAGGTTTTTATCTTCTAACAGTTTAAGATCCTTACGGATCGTTACGCTGGAGACTTCCATGGCTCGACTTAACCAATCGATGGAAATTTTTCCTTTTTCTTTAAGTTTCTTGAGTATGAATTCGTGTCGCTCTGTTATACTTTTCATAATTCTACAAGTTTATTGACAAATATACTGTGTTGATAATAAAATTTCAAGCTTCTAAGTGTTAAATAGTCTTTTTTTTTATTTAAAAATATTTTATTTTGTTTTATTTTGTTACTTTAGTAGTGTAAAATAACCAATCTTCTAAAAAACTATAATTATGAAACACGTACTTGGGAAATGGGGAATTCCTCCAAATTTAAAATGGGGGTATCTAGGTATCCTCCTTTTTATGATGGGTGATGGTGTTGAACAGGGCTGGTTGAGCCCTTATCTAATAGCGCATGGAATGACTATAGAGCGGTCCGCCAGTTTATTTACGGTATATGGAGTGACAATTGCGATTTCTTCTTGGTTTTCGGGTGTACTGGCTGAAAATTACGGTCCGCGTCGATCCATGGTCATGGGCTTACTACTTTATATGATCGGTACAATCGGTTTTGTTGGGCTTGGGATGCAAAAGCTTGATTTTACTTATATGCTATTATTTTACGCCATTCGTGGTTTCGGTTATCCGTTGTTTGCATATTCTTTTATGGTCTGGATTACTTATCGTACAACGCAATCCATGTTGGGGCGTGCGGTGGGCTGGTTTTGGTTTGTTTTCACGGGGGGATTGAACGTACTCGGGGCTTACTATTCGAGCTGGGCCTTAGATTACATGGGATATCAGAATACACTGTGGTCCTCCTTGCTCTGGGTTTTAATTGGGGCCTTTTTTGCCTTGGTTCTGAACCGGGATCGATTCACGATACCGCATGCAGGCCAGGCGAAATTAAAAGATATGCTGAAAGGTCTTACCATTGTCAGGCGTGAGCCCAAGGTATTGCTAGGCGGAATTGTCAGGGTGATCAATACAACGGCACAGTTTGCTTTTCCGGTTTTTCTGCCTATGTATATGGCCGAATATGGTTTTGATACCAAAGCTTGGTTGCAGATTTGGGGTACCATTTTCACTAGCAATATAGTCTTTAATCTCTTATTTGGATTTGTGGGTGATCAGCTTGGCTGGCGCAACACGATCATGTGGTTTGGTGGTGTAGGTTGTGCGGTTGCAACACTGCTGTTTTATTATTCCCCGGCTTGGTTTGGAGGTAATTATTGGGCTGTATTGGCGGCGGGCGTACTATGGGGGGGCTTGCTTGCAGGTTATGTACCATTGTCCGCACTAGTGCCTTCACTGGTTAAAGAAGAGAAAGGGGCAGCAATGGCGATTCTCAACCTCGGGGCCGGCTTGCCTGTATTCGTAGGTCCAGTTTTGGTTGGACTCTGCATCGGTACACTCGGCAGTGAGGGGGTCGTTTGGTTACTGGCGGTCCTCTATTTGTTGAGCGCGCTCTTGACCGCTTTACTGAGATTGCCCGAGCAGCATTCAATTAAAATTGACTGAAATATATATAATTAAATAGAAGGACGAAAACTATGAAAGTACTATTGACGGCTCCCTATGAGAATGAGAAGGCATTTGGAGAATTGGAGAGCTTGGTTGCTGAGGTTATTTATCGGCCATGGAAACCACATGGCAGGGCCTATAACCCAGCGGAGCTCATTGATCTCTTGCGGGATACTGGGGCGGAAGCCTTGATCGCTGAACATGACGAAATAACGGCTGAGGTGCTTCAAGCAAATCCTTTGTTGAAGTTTGTGGGGATTTGTAGAGGTACACCGTCCAATATTGATTTAGCTGTAGCCACCAAGTTGGGGATTCCTGTGTTTAATACTCCGGCCCGTAATGCGCAGGCTGTAGCGGAAATGTTCATAGCGAATGTGATTACCTTGATGCGCAATACCCTTCCAGCTATCGACTGGCTGGAAAATAAAAATTGGGGCGAGGGAGCACATACGTCCTACCTGCAGTTTAAAGGAAATGAACTAGCTGGAAAGAAAGTGGGAATGGTGGGTTTTGGTGCGGTAGGCCAGCATATCGCACGCATGTTGAGCAGTTTTCCAAGTGAAATTTATTATTTCGATCCCTATTATACAGACGAGAATACCGCTTACAAAAAGGTAGAATTAGCTGAACTTTTTACAACTTGTGATATCGTCGGGATACACCTGCCCGTAACTCCCGAGACGGTGGGTATGATTGATGCAAAATATCTTTCTTTATTGAAAAAAGAGGCTATTTTTGTTAATACGGCCCGGGCTACCGTGGTCAATCGCGAAGACTTACTTGGGCTATTGGAAGCAGGACAGATCCGGGGGGCTGTGTTGGATGTATTTTATCATGAACCTCCAGATGAGATCGACTATAAAATGATTCACCACAAGAATGTCATCGCCACACCGCATATTGCCGGTGCTACTCATGAGGTGGAGGACCATCATGCGTTTATTATGAACAACAATCTGAGGGAGTATTTTGTAAATGGAAATAAGAATATCCGTCAATTGGTAAATAAAGCTGTAACTGAAAATTTAAATGTATAAAAAGTGATTAAAAAAGCATATTTGATTATAGATATCGGTACGGGAAATGCACGTGTTGCTGTAGCATCTCCAGCGGGTGAGCTTTTGAGCATAAAACGCGAGAATGTACAGTATGAATCTGACAATCGTTACGAAGAATCTATTTATTTCGATCCCAATACACTCTGGGACGAAATCCGCCATCTAGCAGCCCAGGCAATAGAAGAAGCAGCTCCCGTACAGATTGAAGCGATCACAGCAACCAGCCAGCGCGAAGGTATTGTTATTATTGACAAAGCCGGCAACTCCGTTTTGGGTATGCCGAATATCGATCATCGGGGAAGGGCATGGGAGCGTGAACTGACCGACAAGGATCAGGTATATCAATTGACAGGAAGATTCCCGACTTCGCTCTTTTCTGCATTTAAATTGATCGGTCTCCGAAAGGTATACCCTGATATCTTCAATGATATGGCTTGCTTTATGAGTATCAGTGATTGGGTTCAGTATAAGTTTTCCGGTATCTGTGGTTATGAGCATTCGCAGGCTTCTGAAACTTTATTATACGATGTCGCCAGAAAAAATTGGAGCGATACCTTATTTACGCAATTTAATCTGCCAACAAGCATTCGTCCATCGTTAAAAGAAGCCGGCTCCATTTTGGGAGATATTCTACCTGACCTGGCCAAGGACATGAAGATCCATGCTAGAGCCAAGGTGGTGGTGGGTGGTGGCGATACGCAATTGGCCATCAAAAGTATTGCACCAACAGCCAACGACGTTGTGATCGTTTCAGGCACAACAACACCTATTATTCAGATTGTTGATGAATATGTGCTGGATTTAGACCAGCGTACCTGGACCAGCCGTCACATTGAAGCCGACAGATTTATCCTTGAAGCCAATGCCGGTGTGACGGGGCTCAATTACCAGCGTTTAAAAGAGATTTTCTATCCAAACGAAGGTTATGATGTCATCGAAAATGAGCTGGAAAATGCCACTTATTCGCAATGTGTTGCTTCACTGGGCTCGCTTATCGCAGACGAGGACAAACCGCTTACCAAAGGTGGATTTATATTTAATGCTCCGGTCTCCCATCAATTGACCAGGGGTAGTTTTGTGTTTGCTATTCTTTGGGATATCGCGTGTAGCATTTATGAGAATTACAAGTTTTTGAGTGATGTGTCGCCGCATCATGAAAGTTATATCTGGGCCTGTGGTGGTGGCATGGAAAGCCGGAAATTACGACAATTTATCGCTAATTTATTTGGTAAAAGTATCAAGATCAGAGACACCTTTCGGCAAGCATCAGTTTTGGGGGGAGTCCTTGTCTGTAACGAAGCACTTGGCCTGGAAAATTTTGAGCCCGAGCTGTTGGAGGAAATTAAGCCTCAAAATCACGAACAGTTTGAACAACTGTATTTGGAGTGGAAAAATGCACGTAGAACATTTAAGCAAGTGACCTCATAGATGGATACCTATTTCTTTGGATTGGATGTGGGCACTCAGGGTGCACGTGCCGTGTTGGTCGATCAGCTCGGAAATCTAGTGGGATCAGAATCGGTTAAATTCGATCTCGAGGAGAATTTTAGAGCGGAGCAGTCCCCCTTGATATGGTGGCGGGACTGTGAGGCTATTATTGCCAAAATTTTGGCAGGCTTGCCTCAAGAAATCGATAGGAAGGCGATTCGGGCGATTTCTGTCACTTCAACTTCGGGAACGGTCATACCTCTTGATCGGAATAACCTTCCGCTTCACGAGGCGATCATGTATAGCGACGGCCGGTCCGTAAAGCAAGGGGAGCGTTGCATGCAAGCGGCAAAAGACTTTGTGCAAGATGGTTATACAGGTTTCAATTCCTCGAGTGGGATGAGCAAAATGCTGTGGTATGTAGAAAATTATCCCGAGAAAGTAAAGGATATCGCTTTATGGATCCATGCTTCGGACTATATTGTAGGTAGGCTGTCTGGGCATTATCATATAACTGACTATACCAATGTCCTAAAGAGCGGATACGACCTGAACAGCTTGGAATGGCCTGCTTATATTTTTGATGTATTGGGTATGAAACCTGAATGGTTACAGCAGGTTGTCCCTTCGGGCACAGTGATCGGTAAATTGAGCGAGGATTTGGCAAGCGCTTGGCAGCTACCCCGTATCGATGTAGTTGTGGGCATGACTGACGGCTGTGCAACTCAGATGGCTTCGGGTGCAGTAAATCCCGGGGAATGGAACACGACAATTGGAACGACTTTGGTCATCAAGGGGGTGACCAGGTCACAAGTCATCGATCCCTTGGGAAGGTTATATAGCCATCGCCATCCTGAGGGCTATTGGATGCCAGGTGGGGCAAGCAATACGGGGGCTGACTGGATTAGCCTGGATTTTCAGTCCGATTTTCAGGAATTGAACGAGCAGGTATCCGCATTGATCCCTACGGGACTGCTGGCCTGGCCGCTCAAACATAAGGGTGAGCGTTATCCGATTATGGCACCTCAGGCACGTGGTTTTGAACCCGAATCTGTCTCCCGCGAACGCTTATTTGCCGCCAATTTAGAAGGGGTGGCATTCATTGAACGGCTAGCTTACGAGATCATTGAGGAACTTTCGGGCGAAAAAGTGAATGCCGTATTTACCGCCGGAGGTGGAAGTAACAGTAAGGTCTGGTTGCGGATCAGGAGTGCTGTGCTGAAGGTTCCGATTTTCAAATGTAAAGAGGCAACAGGGGCACTGGGAGCGGCAATTATGGCCGCATCGTACAGTTATTATGGTTCTTTGGAAGAGGCTGCTTCAAAAATGACCCATAAAGAAATGCAGGTGCTTCCTGACATGGATTTAGCAGCTTCCTATGAAGGGCAATATCAGCAGTTTAAAAATAAACTTAAACAATTAGGCTATATTTAAGATGGTAACGATTATACTATTGAGACACGGCGAAACGGCCTATAATGCAAATGGAAATCAGTATTGTGGGCGTACGGATATTGCCTTGACTGCTAAGGGAATAGGTCAAGCCAAGCGGATGCGGCACCTTTTGGAAGGATATCGTTTTGACGCGGTATGCTGTTCTCCACTGATGCGCGCGCGCCAGACGGCTGAGATTGCATCGGAAGCTGTACACGATTTACAGCTGGACAATAGATTGATGGAAATTGATTTTGGATTATGGGAAGGAAAGCCTGCGTCCGAATTTATTGATGAGGATCCTCAGACTTGGGAAAATTGGTTGCAATCACCGGAGGATTATGCCGCAGGAAAAATAGGGGAGACTGGACGCCAGGTGATCGATCGTGTCAAAAGTTTTTATGATGATATCCTCGAACGCTACGATGGTAAAACTGTTTTGATCGTTGGTCATAATGGAATCAATCGGCTGTTTCTAGCGTATCAACTCGGAATGCCACTAGCAAACTACCGTCGTATTGTGCAGGAGAATGCTGCTTTGACGCTTTTTACAATGGATAAAGGAGCTGGTTTCAGTTTGTTAAAATTAAATGCCTGAACTTTTTGCTGACTGGATGGGTTTTCATGCAGGAGCATGAGGTATCTATTCCCTATAGCAGCTGTCTTGCAGTGAAGAAATATACAGACAGATTTTTTACAGTTAAAGATAAGTTAATGATGAAAAAAATAAGATTAATGATCAGTTTATTGGTTAGTACGATGGCAATAGTGGGATTGCAGGCACAAGAGCTTCATACGCTTGACTTTAAAACCTGTAAGGCCATGCGTGCCTATTTTCGCTACTCACCCGGTAAAAAGATCATAAGCGGCCATCGGGGTACAATTGAAAATGGACTGCCTGAAAATTCAATCGCAGCATTTGAAGCAGTATTGAAAAAAACGCCTGCTATATTCGAAATAGATCCGCGTTACACAAAAGACAGTGTTGCCGTGCTGTTGCATGATCCAACCTTGGAAAGGACAACCAATGGGGTTGGCAAAGTGGCTGATTATACTTGGGCCGAACTTCAGAAATTGAGGCTGCGGGACAGGGCGGGCAAGGTGACTCAGTATAGCATCAATACACTCCAGGAAGTGATCGATTGGGCCAAAGGTAAGACGATATTGAATCTTGATAAGAAAGACTTGCCATTGGCAAAGACTGCTGAAATCATACGACAAAATAATGCTTATGCCTGGGTCTGGGTGACGGTGCATAATGTCGAGCAGGCCAAATATTACCTTGATCAAAATAAAGATCAATATTTATCCATGCATATTAAAGACCGTGCAGCTTTAGATAGATTTGTGTCCTCCGGATTACCCTATGACCGGATGATTGTTTATATCGGTTCTGAAATCGTACCTGCAAATCAAGAAATGTATCGTTTTTTTAATAAAAAAGGTGTGATGTGCATGATATCAACTGCGCCCAGTTACGATAAATTAGGGGATAAAGAGCAACGTGACGAGAGATATAGAGCCGTATTCCAAGATGGCGCTTCCGTTTTAGAGTCTGATTTACCGATGGACGTGAGTAGTGCTATCAGGTAGAAATAAAAAATAGTCCGAGGATGTACCGCGAAAAATAAGAAACAAAAATCTAAGACAAGGCGCTGAGTTAGCTGTCTATTAAGTAGGTGAATTATAAACCCTTTAACTTACTTATATGATGAAAAATAACAAAAAGAACAAATTATTTTGGGCTGTAATAGGCGCATCGCTTACAATGGTTGCCCATACTGAGGCCTATGGCCAGATGCGCAAAAAAGAGACGATAACCGATGAGAAGGTTCTTAAAGAGCTGGTCTCCAAGGTAGAACATAATTTTGATAGCCTAAGTTTTCACAAGGAATTGATCGAAGGCATGGGCACAAATAATCCCAAATTGGTAAGCTACTATGATAAATGGATAAAAGCCAATCCCAATAACGCCAATATTCCATTTGCATTGGGCGAAGCCTATGAAAACGAGGAGAGCCCAAAAGCAAAAACTTATCTGCTCAAAGCCGTTGATATTAATCCCAAATTTACCGAAGCGTGGGGCGGACTCTGGATAGATGCCGAACGCTGGGGGGATAATAAACTGGCATTAGATTACCTGAAAAAGGCAGTTGATTCGGATCCATCCAATCCGAACTATGCCTTTTATTATGCGAGTTCTTTTTCAAATATTGATACAGAAAAATATAAGGTACTGAGTCAGGAGGTCGCCCAAAAATTCAATACGAGTGAACGCGGAGCTCAGGCGCTGTACTGGCTGGCAGTCCGTTCAGCTGGAAATGCATATAAGGAAAGCATATTCAAGCAATTAAAATCGCAATTTGATCCGCAGAAATTCGGTTGGTCTTCCAGTGGTATGAATACTTATTTTGATCTTCTTGTCGGGCAGAAACGCTATGCAGAAGCGAAGGATTTGGCAACGGAGATGGTTGCCAAAACTGGACAGGATGGATGGAAAGAGAAGGAGCAAAATGTTGCGCAGCTCATCCAGTATAGCAAGGAACTCGACAAAGGCAATCAGGCACAGGCTTTGACGTTATTGGATCAGATCAAAGTCAGCAAGTATGCGCCATTGTACCGTATGCTGCCAATCTATAAGGCGGATATTCTCGTATCGCTTGGTAAAGGTGCAGAGGCTTATGCGCAATTGTTGGCATTTTATGCCAAAAGCCCTTCCAACGAACTTCGTGCTAAGATTGCTCAAGTTGCGGGGAAAATCGGAAAGGATAGTTACGATAAGGATATCATGCAAGTTCTCGTGGCCAATGCGACACCGGCGGCCGGCTTTGAATTGAAAAATTACGAAGGTGGGACGACAAGCCTGCAGGATTTGAAAGGGAAAGTGGTACTATTGACCTATTGGTTCCCGGGTTGTGGCCCCTGTCGTGGGGAGTTCCCGCATTTTCAGAAGGTGGTAGACAAATTTACTAAAGATCAGCTTTCTTATGTAGGGATCAACATCGTACCGGAACAGAATGACTATGTGCTGCCATTTTTGAAGTCAACAAAATATTCTTTTTATCCTTTGGAAGAGAAGGAGGGCCGTGTGAAGGGAAATCTGGACAATAGAGGGGCAGCACCGGTGAATTTCCTACTTGATAAACAAGGCCGGATTATTTTCTCCAATTTCAGAACCGACCAGGACAATCAAGATGAACTTGAGCTCATGATCAATGAATCGTTGAAAATTTAAACCAAAAAAGGTGATCGTTCAGGATCACCTTTTTTTGCTATTTTTCTTTTGTTCTTAATTTAACAATTTCTCAAGTTCCTTTTCGAGCTGTTCACCCCGTAGATCCTTGGCAATGATCTTGCCATCGGGATCAATCAAAAATGAGGTCGGTAAAACCGATACCGCATATTTTGAAAGTGCGATGGCTTTGTTGCCGGAATTGTCAATCAGCAGTTGCCAAGGTAATTCTAGGCTGTTGATCGCCTTGATCCAGGCGCTGTGGTTTTTATCCGTGGATATTCCGATCACTTCAAAGTTTTTGCTCTTGTATTTGGCATAGGCTTTTTTGATGAAGGGGAATTCTTCACGGCATGGGCCGCACCAGCTGGCCCAGAAATCCAAAAACACATATTTCCCTTTAAATTGTGCAAGTGATACGTCATTGTCGTTTTGATCTTTCAGAACAAAAGCGGGTGCAGTACCACCTACTTTTGATCCTAGTTCACCGGTAATGCGATCTGCTATGCGGTTTCCTTCATAGCTCTGCTGTAGGACAGCAGGAAACTTGTCGTAAAGTGTTTTACGCTGTTCGGCAGGAAGGTATTCACCGAGTCTGTCCAATGCGAATGCGGCAGCATATGATTGGGCATTTGCCGATACGAAACTCGCTAGGACGGCACCTTTGTCCTGTCCTTTTTCCAGTGTAGCTTCAAGTTCTTCATAGAGTGCCTGCGGTGCCGAACCGCTGACCTTGGATTTTGAAAAACCCGCGTCCAGTTTGAGTGCAATATCCACCGTCATGGGTTTATCGATCAATATACCAAAGGGGACATGCCCCTTCTTTACTTTCATGTCATAGCTTGAATAGAAGAGATACCGCGACGGATGCTGAAAGGGAACGGATATTTCAAATGTTCCATTTTCAACTTTGGAGGAGTCTGTCACACCCAGTATATTATTGTAAAGATACACGGTATAGCCTGTAGGAATATCGGTTACTTTACCCTTAAATGTTATTTTCTGCTGGGCGAAAGCCGAAAGACCGACAAACATCGCCAAACCTGAGATGATAGTTTTTTTCATTTTTTTAAATTTTAATACGTGTTTTGCACAATTGTACCCTGACTGGAAATTAGTTCTGTCCTCGGAATCGGAGCTGCAAACCTGCGCGACTGCTTCGGCAGGGTATAGACCTTGGTCGGCTGATCCATGGTAACACTGGACACCGTATAAGGGTAGAATGTCCGGCTCAGCTCTACATCGTCTGCCGCATAATCATTGTTGTTGAACCGGCGGATATCGGACCAGCGCTGTGTATAAGGCATCTCACGACGTCTTTCTTCGAGAATTTTTTTGATTGCTTCATCTTTGCCGCTGGCCTGAAAATTGACCCAGGAACCAGGTTTCATCCGTTTTGCCCGCAGCTGATTAACAGCATTCAGCGCTTCTGTTACTTGACCTAGCCGGGCATGTGTCTCGGCTTTGATCAGTAACATTTCGGCCACGGTAGGCCCCGAAGGAATACGGTCTTTATAAAAGAAGACATAGCCCGGCCAGTTGTAAGCCGGCTTGGTCATCCCACGGTCGTAGGAGTAGCCTTCAACAAAATGATATTTGTAGCGTAGGTCATGATCATGGTCATAGAGGTCGATCAGCTGCTGACTCGGTACATACCACCATGACTCATGATAAAGCATCCGGAAGTATAAAAATTCCTTCCATTGGAGCATATCGGTAAAATCCGTATTGTTGTCATGTGTATATGGGAATTCCAGCGTGACAGTCTTTGCGTCGGGTGTGCCCGTGTTGATATTGATGGTAGAACTGCGGCCATAGTGCATGTCCTTGTTGTAGTCAACAAGTGTGCTATATTCGGCCAATGCTTTGTTGGCATAGTCCAATGCGAGCTGATAGTTATTGCGGATCAGATAGTAACGGGCAGCAAAGCCATTTATTGCTGCTGTGTTGGCCCGCCAATGTCTCGCTATTCCGGACTGGATCAGCGGGACAGTGATTTTCTGCGCTTCAGCCAGATCTGATTCGATCAGTTGGTACACGTCCGCCAGTGGACGTCTCGCTGTAGATTCGTCGAAGGAAGTACTGTTCTTGATCGGCAGGCCAAGTTCATTTTTGTTTGCCTCGGTATAGGGCAGACAATAGGTGTTGACCAGATTGAGATAACTATAAGCGCGAATAAAATGGGCATCGGCGCGCAGGCGGTCTTTATCCTGCGGGGTACCGCTCACTTTATCCAGATTTTCGAGTACCATATTGGCATTGAAGATCTTGTTATATTCATTTTTCCAGAAATTCTCCCGGGTATCGTCCTGAACAAAATCGATATCCCACAGTGAAAATTCCACGGCCGCCATACTGAATGTACCGGGGCGGGCATCATAGATCTGCTTGGTAAAGCCGTAATCATCCGTACCATAGACGGTCGTGCGATTGCCTTCCTGATAGAATGTTGTGTAACTATTTAACAGGGCATCAAGTTCAGCAGTCGTTGTGACGACGAGATCACTGGACTTGGAAGGTTTCTCCTCAAGAAATTTGTTGCATCCCGATAGGAATAGGCTACTAACTAAGGCCAATGCAACCAGGGTTTTTATATGATTATGTATGTTGTTCATTGTTTTAGTCTTAAAATCCAACCTTAAATCCAAAAGTGAAACGCGGGCGTGGTTTCATTGTGCCCAACGGGTATTCGGGATCTTCTCCTTGTTTGTTGAACAGTACGGTGAAAAGATCATTTCCCTGGATGTAGACCATCGCGTTGCTCTTCCTCAGTACATTCCATTTGCTGGTCGGAAGGCGATAGCTGGCATTGACTTCCTGCATACGCAGGTGTGAGGCATTTGCTGATAAGTAGCTTAGATACTGCGTGTAACGGTCCCAGAAATAATAGCGTGGCTCGATATCATTGAGCGGTAATGGCACAATCTGATTGGGATCGCCATTCATGACTTCGGTAAGTTTTCTATTTGGTAACAAACGATTTCTGCTCACCGCAGGGTAGTTGAACGGTTTCGTTTTGAATACATGCCCAAGCTTGCCTGTTAGGATAAATGAGAGGCTGAGATCATAGATATTGAATGTATTGCTAAAACCGAGCGTATAAGGAGCTACCCGGGTTCCGACATTGACCAAGTAGTCCCGTCCGTCTCCCGGAGACCAGGCACCGAAATCATAGCGGTCACCATTGGCTCCGTTGACCATCGGTTGCCCATTATGGACTCCGGCATACTCAAACATCCACATCGAATTGGCGTCATAGCCTTGTACATAAGCACCATAATCCTGGTCATAGCCATAGAGATCATAAGCGACATAGTTGGCTACAAACAGTTTAGTTACCTTGTTTTTATTATATGAGAAGTTTAGATTCCCACGCCAGGTAATGTTCGGGCCTTTGATCGGAACAGTTGTTCCAAATTCCAATTCGATCCCCTTGTTGTTGATTTCGGCATTGTTGAGCTTTTGCTTGGTGACACCGTTTACTGCCGGAATGGAAAGTTCAGCAATCAGATCCTTGCCCTGTTTGTTGTAGACATCAACTTTTCCGTAGAGTTTGCCATTCCACAGGGAGTAATCGATGCCTGCATTCCAGGTGCCAGTACGTTCCCAGCGCAGAGAAGGATTTCCATAGCTTGAGATCCTCGCTGTATTGTCATGGGTATAGGCGTTGGGCAATGTGCCCAAGGCGACCAGTGGACGAAAGGAAGTCGACCGATCCACATTACCGTTATAACCGTAGGTCAACCGTAGGTTTAATTTGTCCAGCCAATTCAGATCCTGCATAAAGTTTTCACGTTTGATCTGATACGATCCCCCTAAAGACCAGAATGGTGCGTAACGGTAGGCTGGATCATCGGTGATCATATTGGACGCATCGGTGCGCACGCTTCCTGATAGGGTATATTTATTCAGATAGGTATAGGCGGCATTGGCATACAGCGAAAAGAACCTCTCCGTCCTGTAACCGAAGGCATTGCTATATGTAAACGTTTGGTTTTGTCCCATCCAGTCCTTGATTGGCGCAGATGTTCCACCGGGACCGTTTGGGAATGAACCAACCGCTAAAGTTGCGTCACTAAAACCATACACGGTAGGATGGTAGAATTGTTCGGTCACCTGATCGCTAATTTCAGATCCGGCTACAGCATTGATTTCGTGGTTTCCATTAAAGGTACGGTTGAAGTTGATCTGATTACGGAAGCTATAGGCGTGTACCCGAACCTGATTCCATTCATTGGGACGGTTTAAAGGTTGTTCAATAATTCCACCTTTCGGTAGATTTGGTGTTAGCGCGCCTGTTTTGGTATCCCAGCTTGTCGCTTCGTTTACTTTCTTGCGTGCATAGAAAGAATCTTCTTGATAGAGATAGCGGTTATTGGTATTAAAAAGTTCATATTGAAGCTTCGTATCGAATGAGAGGCCTTTCATCAGTTTGAATGTCAACCCACCCATAAGCCGGGCATTCAGTTCCTTTGAATTTTTGTCTTGCGCATGAATTTCCCGTACAGGATTGTATGTCCAGTCGGCATACGGGAATTTGTTCACAGGAACAGAACGTTCTATTATCGGCCAATAATACTGACTGATATTGGTATAGGAACCATCTGGATTGGTTAGCATATCATAAGGCGACAGCCCTTGTATATCTTCCAATGCTATGCCATTTTTGTCATAGTTATTGTACTGCAACATCGTGGAAGCATTAAAGTCCAACCAGCTGAACAGATTGACAGATGTCCGATAGTTCAGCATATATTTCTGGTTTTTGGTCTCCTGAAAATTAGACTGATTACGTTCATGCATCAACGAAAACAGATTGTTCATCCTGCCCGAACTTCCTTGCATGCTGAGGTTGTACTGCTGACTGACAGGGGTTGCCAGGAGCTGATCTTTTATCTGTTGTCGATTATCAAGTGTGGATAAGCGTGCAAGTTCGGCGTCACGGTCAGTATCTGACAGATAACCTAGATAGTTTTCACTCATTGCGACAAGTCCCTGGGACCAAGCTTTGTAGTAATTGGATTCCAGGGAACCTGAATTTGCTTCTGCACTCCATTTATTGAAAGCCATCTTTTCATAGTCAATGGTCTCTTTGGAGGAGGCTAGCGGGTTGACGTAGGACAGGTCAAATTTTTGGCCTACCCGTGTGAATGCCTGAAAGTCAACACGGAGGGGGGTACCCTGCTTGGCTTTTTTTGTCGTGATGACGATAACACCATTGGCTGCCCTGGCACCCCAGATAGAGGCTGCGGCGGCATCTTTGAGGATATTGATACTTTCGACATCGTTGGGATTGATCGATCTGAAATCTCCCTGAATGGCAAATCCATCCACAACGACCAGGGGGGAAGCGTTGGCGGTCAGATTTCCGGCGGCGTCGCGGATATTTAAACTGGTCTGCCCACGGATCTCAAATCTAGGGTTCCCGTCTACGTCTAATGTTGCCTGTACACCTGCGGTGGTTCCGATAATACGTTGGGCAATGTTGGTGCTGGGTTTTTCAATCTGATCCTCAGCTACACGGCCAAAAGAACCTGTTGCCCGTTCGGCATTCAGGGTTTGAAACCCTGTGTTTACGACAACTTCGGCCAGGGCTTGTGTTTCAGGAATCAATCTGATATTGCCGAGATCGGCAACGACAGAAACCTCTTTGGACTGGTAACCCACATAAGAAATCACAAGTGATCCTATGGCTGGGGCATTGTTCAGCTCAAAATATCCGCTGCTGTTTGTCGAAGTGGATATTGTGGTTCCTTTTATCGAAATATTAGCATTTTGCAAGGGTTGACCTTTTTCATTTTTCACATAGCCGTTCAATTTTTTTTGTACAACTGTAGGGGAGAAAACGCTGTTATTTCTGATCGGATTAGCCTTCGGTATCAAAGAGATGATCTTACCATTGATATGGTACGAAAGCGGCTGGTCCTTGAGCAAGATATCGAGCGCCTGTTCAAGATTTGCATTGGATAGGTTCACTGAAATTTTACGCCCTTTTTTTAGCAACTCATTGTTATACAAAAAGGAATAGCCACTCTGTTTGCGGATTTCTTTAAACACGGTTTCAAGTGAGCTCTTTTCGAACTTGAGATTTACTTTTTGGGCATAGGTAGTGGCGGACAACTGTAAGCTTGTTCCCAATACAAGATAAGCGGCCAAACGCATTTTTAGTAGAGATTTAGGTAAAATACTGTAGTTTTTACAAAAATCAGGGTATAAAGATCCACCCCAACGTTTAGTATCAACTGGATTATTCATACATTTGATGATTAGGTTAGTAATTTTTAAATTCAAAAGAGTGATGCCTAATGTAATGGACAGGGATGGGCAAACATCTCTGTCTTTTTTTAGGACGGGTTAGTTTAGTTTTTAATCATAATATTCCTCCCATTTAAAGTAAATTTTACATCGGTATAGAGTTCAAGGGATTTCAATAACTCCCTTAAATCAACATTGGTCTGTAGTTCACCATTTAATGTAAAGCCATTTGGCAAGACCCCTACAAAATTGACATCATAATTACGTTCGATAATGCGGGCCATTTCCGGAAAATCCATTTTGTCCAGGACCAATAGCCCTTCTTTCCAGCCAATGGATGCTGCTGCATCCACCTTGCTTAATACTGATGCTGAACCTGTTAATTTTAATTGTTCGTCGGGTTTTAGCAGGATCTGTTTATTATCTTTCCTATTGGTGACCTTGACCGATCCTTCGATCAAGGTGGTGGTGCAGTTTAGTTCGTTGGCGTAATTATTGATATTAAATTTTGTCCCAAGGACCTTCACTTCCTGATCTCGGGATTTTACACTGAATGGTACGCGTTGGTAATTTTTGGTCAATTTTGCAATTTCAAAATAACCTTCACCCTGTAATTGGACTTCACGGCCAGTACTGTCAAAGGCTGTTGGGTAGCGAAGTTCCGAAGCGGAGTTGAGCCATACTTTGGAGCCGTCGGGCAATACAAAATTATACCGACCAGCACGTGGCGTCCGGATAGTGACCAGTTGGGATCGTTCTATAGCGTGTAACTTGCTGTTCAGGCGCTCGCCTAAATTTTCACCATGACCATCAAGGAGAACGCTGTCTCCATTTGGTAACAGGGCATATGCCCGGTCAGGTACCATTAGGATGTGGTCGGTGGTTTTGGCAGTGCTTTGTTTTGGATCAGGGGATTGTAGTGCTAGTTTTCCGACAAATACAAATAACAGAAGACCAGCAGCAGCCATTGCTGCGTATTTCCATCTCGAAGGACGGCGTATTTTTTCTTGCTCAGTTATTTTTGCGATGTCGATCTGGTTGAGCTTTTCATATAGTAAACTTTCGTCCAGATTATCAAGGGAGTTTTTAGACAAAAGTTCATTATAATAGAAAAAAAGTCGCTCCCGATCAGCTGTTGATAGTGAGTTGGATTTGTAGCGTGCTAATAGATCTTGTAATTGGTGTCTGTCCATTTTTTAACGGCGTAATTTCCCCTTATAATCATAAGACAAGTCAAAGGGATGATTGTCTCAAATAAATTTTGGATTAATGGAAAAAAAATAAAAAAAGATATTTAAGGTTGTTCTTTAGTATCAGTAAGGCGTTGTATATCTGTTGTCTAACTGTTTTTGGTGCGATGTTCAGTTTTTCACTGATTTCTTTGTGAGAAAGTTCCTCTTCGCGGCTCATTTTGAAAATTTTCTGCATCTTCTTGGGCATAAGCTCAACTTTTTGCTGTAGAATCTCAAGGAGCTCCTTTTCCTGGAGTTTTTCTTCGACCTCATTTGTACCATCGGAGTGAGTATGGAGATAATAACTATTGAATCTTTCAACGACCTCCCCATGTGCGAGCTGATTAAGGATAAGATGTCGTGTTGCTTTGTGAATATAGCTTTTCAATGAAGACTGAACCTTGATTTCAGACCGCTTCTGCCAAAGTTTTAAGAAAAGTTCCTGTACAACATCCTGTGCTTTATCATAATCTTGATAAAATAGGAATGCATGCTGAAATATAGAGACTTTGTAGCGGTTGAATAATTCGGCAAATGCTGCTTGGTCGTCCTTAGCGGAAAGATGAAGCAGTTCAATATCCGATATAGCTTGGTAGTCGTTCAATTTCTTAAGTAGTTGCGTTAGATTAGCCAAATGTAAATGTAATATGACTAAAAACCAAACTGCCACAGCTACGCTAACAGCGGTTTTGACTTTCCCAACAAAAAAGTGGATACGAAACACCGCAGAATAGCGATCCAAATCAAATTGGACCACTATTCTGATTTTTTCTAAAAAGAAGAACTGTTTAAGTGCCGGCTTGTTGAGTACCAGGCAACCGCATGTCATCGGTTGCCGGAAGTTCAAAGACCTGCAAGGGGACGATAAAATTTTTTGGATTGTTTCTATAGAATCAAAGGGTAATTTTAAAAGAATACAAACAATAGCTCTGGTGAATGGGTTTATTCCTATAATGATATTTTTTGGAATTATATCGTAATAGCTGATAGTGAATAAAAACTTAAATATGCTGAGTGCTGACAGGAGGAGTGAATTGCAATACGCTTTTAAATTAAATCATACTTATTATTTTGAATACTTTGACAATGAAGATCAATTTCTCCATTCTTCTCGAAGACTGATTGCGGATAGGTATTTTATTATTGTCTTTGGCGCTTTGGATCATGGATATGAGGAAAAATACAAACTGTTATTTTTCAATCAGCACTATTTCCCAATGCCCGAAATAAAAGAATATCTCAAAAAAGGATCTTATTTTGCGTTCAGTTCAGATCTATTTAAGGGGTATAGTTTACGTGATAGATTAAAGGATCTTGGATTTTTAGAATATTCAATGGCGGAAGCATTGGTGTTAGCCGATAATGATTATAGGCTCATTGCGAATATCTTTAAGCTGTTAGTTGAAGAAACCGAAATGCCAAATAGCGAAATACATTCAACCATAATTGTTTCTTATCTCAATTTGCTTTTATATCATATGCAAAGATTTTACCAACGATCGATGGAAAGTAGATTGGATGAGATTAGTAAGATGCAGTATCATTTTTTAAACGAGCTGCACGCATTTTTTGACAGCGATAGAAAGTGCATGTTAGCGTTTCCGAGCTTGATATCCTTATCAAAGAAACTTCGCTGCACGCCGCGGTTTCTCCAAGATATCTCCTTAAAGGTCTCAGGAAGTACAGCTCAATACCATATTGACAACTTCATCATTACAATTGCCAAACAGCTATTGGCTGAAACGGATCTTTCTGTAGCCGAAATAGCCGAAAGAATGAAGTTTGAGCATCCGCAGTCACTCACTAGATTATTCAAAAGAAAAACACAGCTTACACCGCTCGATTTTCGGATTTCCATTATTTAGGTATTTTGCTTTTAGTAGGTTTCCAATTGAGATTTTAATACTAGTTGTATGTTGCAATTCTACGCCACGGCACATATACTAACCTCCTTTCGGCATTAATTCTTGTATGGCAGAAACAACTAGGGCTGGATCGCTAATTTGTACGAGATGAGCACTGTGGGGAGCCTCGATGAGTTTGTTGGAAACTGAAAGCTCAAGAAGTTCCGTCTGGGTACCATGGAGCCATTCTGCATACTTGCTTTTGATCGTTTCGTCTTTGATACTTTGATAGCGCAAGTGCGAAGTCCCCATCATAATGGTGAGCGGTATAGAGCCAAATGAGGGGTAGAGGGTGGCGGCTTCGAAATTTGTCTCAGTCTGATCCAATTCTTCGATTAAGGTGGACATGGATCTGTAGAAGAAGTTTTTTTCCTGCTGTTGGAAGGGGTCATGCTGGCTTATTTCAGGCGAGAACGGTACAACACTATAGAACAGCCTATACAAGCCGGTTTCTACGGCAGATCGGATCAGCCAAGCACGGGGGTGCCTGAGTACAGCCAATAAATCCGGATCTGCTTTGCTGATCTGCTTGGGATTCGCCACTTCGATAAAGAGTATGCCTGCAATGTCTTTGGAATGTGTACTAATAAATGGCCGCAGATAAATCCCAGCCATGGAATGTGCCACGACGATGTAGGGCTTGGGACAAGCTGTCTGTTCAAGTAACATACTGAGTTCTGCACTCACCGCGGCATTGGTGACCTTACCGATAGCAGGAGTACTGAACAATATACCGCTGCGGTCATAAGATAATGTCACACAATTTTTTGAAAGCTCGCGCTGTACACGGCTCCATATCTGATGGCTGCTGCCCATCCCCGAAGCAAAAATGACAGTACAGTTGCCCCCGCCCTGCTTCACGTAGTGTATCTGCCTGCCGTTGATACTGGCAAAAGTACGGCCTTTAAAAACTTCCTGCTCAAGCCGCCAGCGTGAAATGCGTTCGTAGACAATACCGATCAGCAAGAGCACGACGGCACTCAAAAACATCCATTTTAGAAAATATAGCATAGCAGATAACATAATTACGTGTATTGATGGTAAACAGGATTCGTCTTAACGCATAGGATGAAGCCTGTATAATGTAAAATTAAACATTCCCCCGAGAGATTATACCTTCGTTGGACCAAACTTCCTTTCGCATAACAAATATTTCCATAATCATAAATAGGGGCAGCGCAAATGCGCTATTTTTGAGCCCAATGGTTTTTTTAGCAATCTATCTATTATCCGTCGCAACCTTGGCATCGTACCGTAAATCAAGGTATTGGCCGCAGCATGTTGAAGGATTTGGTTACCTGTCTTCGGGCTGGATCCAATGGGGTAGTTTACTTGCTGCGCTCGTGTTGTTTATCTGGCAGCACGGATGGCTGATGGGCTGTCTGTTGATGCTGTTGGCTTACCTTACCATCGTAAGTTTACTTATTTTTTTTGCTAATTGTACCCAGAAAACCGTGCTGTTAGCGGTCGTTATTTTTCATGTCATACTCATGCTTTGTTTTATTTTTTCGATCTGATATGCCTGCAAATCAAAAATACCTGAGTTCACCTTTGCAGCGCTTTCTGAAAATTAGCGCCGGATTGATCGGTGGTTATTTGCTGGCAACGAGCTTTCATCTGGCGTTGGCCCGTATCCCCTTTATTGGGCTCAACTTGCTTTTCTCGGGAGCTTTTTCGGGATTTGTATGTTGGGTGGGCTTGATGGTACTGGCCTTTGTAGCCCGAAATGGCTGGTGGGTCTGGGCAATTTATCTTGGGCTGAGCTTTATTTTTGCTGCAGCCATCCACCTGGGAGGACCCTCGTTATGAAAGGCTTAGGTACTCGGTTGTATAACATCTTTTTTCATACCCATACCGTAAGTGGTATTGTCATCAGTGCTGTCCTCTTTATTATATTCTTTGCGGGAGCACTTTCTTTATACAAGCAGGAAATGTATCAGTGGGAAAACCCGGCTGCCCGAGGGGAATCTACCCGCAAGATAAACTATGAACAACTGATCCATAGAATTGATTCTGCGCAGTCGGGTATAAAAGAGGCGCAAGAAATACGTGTCGTATTACCGACACAGGCAAAGCCTATTTATACCATTTACGCGGGGGTTCAAAATGCCGGCAGCGAGGCTTATGTGACTGCTTTTTACAACCCTATTGACGATAAAATCACAACACTGGAGCAGGGCAACACATCCACCGTCGGTGAGACGCTCTATCGACTTCATTTTCTGGATCAGATCCCCTTATACCTGGGGCGTTATATCGCCGGGTTTGTTGCGTTATTTTTCGCTTTTGCAATCATTACAGGTGTACTTATCCACTGGAAAAATATTATTTCCAAGTTTTATGCGTTTTCTTTTCGGAAAACAAAAAAGCAATTCTGGACCAATGCGCATACAGTATTTGGACTGATCGGCCTGCCATTTCAGCTGATGTATGCCATTACTGGGGCATTCTATCTCCTCAGTGTGTTTATTCTCGCACCGGCTGTGATCCTGCTCTTTAATAATGATCAGGACAGGCTCGTAACGATGTTGTATCCGATGGAAGCTTTCCATGAGCATGAGGGAGTAGCTGCGACAGCCACACACGGATCTATCGGCGACGGACTGGCAAAGATCAGGCGGGATTATCCTGCCTACACGGTTTCCTATCTCGAGATCATTAATCTGGGGCGCAAAAATGCAGTGTTGGGTGCGGAACTGATCAACCAAGGTGCATTTAATGCAAATGGGACGGTGGTGCTGGATCTGCTGGCGGGGCAATATAAGCTGGAAATCAAACCTGGACAAAAAAAATATGCGCAATCGCTCCTCAATGGGATTGCGGTATTGCATTTTGCGAACTTCGGCGGATGGCTGATAAAGGCGCTTTATTTTGTACTTTCCATGTTTACCTGTTTTGTGATCATCAGCGGCGTGCTCATGTGGAAGCAGGCCCGGGACAAGCCTTCCTATACCGCCAGACAACGGGCATTCCACCATCGCGTCACGATGTTTTATCTGAGTGCCTGTTTTTCCCTTTTCCCCGCAACAGCCCTGTTATTTTTGACCGAACTTGTCGTTCCCATGGCTGCAGGACATGTTGATCGCGTGAATAGCCTGTTTTTTGTGTTTTGGCTAATTGTGGCTGCATGCTGTTGTTTTCGGAAAACAGAAGATCGGATAACTGGATTTTGCCTCACATTAGGCGGTATCTTATCGTTGGGAGTACCTTTAGCCAACGGCATGATGACGGAAGACTGGATGTGGCGCACTTTTAACAAGCTGCCGTATGTTTTTGCAGTGGACCTTTTGTGGGTGATGACTGGCATCGTAAGCTTACTGTTTGCGGGAGCAATTAACCGGAAAAAATCAGGTGCTAATGTACCCGAAGTTTATTAGGAGAATAGCCCATGCTTTTTTTGAAGGCGATGCTAAAATTTGACATGCTCTGATAACCAAGCCGTATACTGATCTCCTGAATGGAAAGTGTTGTGTCCAGGAGATAACGTTTGGCTTCTTTCATCCTTAAATCCTGTAGATAGCCGAATATTGTATTGCCATAGGCCAGCTTAAAATCATTTTTTAATTTGGTCTGATTGACACCAACACGTTTTGCAAGCTGAATAATGGTAAAGGGCTGATCAAGGTTATTTGCAATGATCCTGGCGGCTTCCTCCATACGGATACGGTCCTGAACGCTCAATACCGTAGGGTTTGTCAGTGCTGTGCTGTCCTGATAGAGGAAAGCGATCAATTCAAATATTTTGGATTCCAAGTAAATCCGCCGGGTAAGTCCTTCAAACTTGCATTGCCGGATATCTGAAATAATACCAAAAATAGCAGGGCTTATCGCTACACTTTGGGACGATAGATTGCAGCTGATATCTTGTCCTATTGTTTTTAAAAACTGGTCAAAAGTGCTCGACTCACCCTGAAAATGTTCCAAAAGGGTAACCGGAAGATGGATATCAAAGGTATTGTAACTGACATCTTTCTGTAGGTAGATTTTGGCTTTATTGTCTTCGGCGGCTAGGAAAGCTATTTTTGCGGATTTACCAGACGCTGATTGATCTCGGTTCTGCTTGTCGCGATAGTAAATAGCGGACCCAGAAAGATTGATTTGTATCTCCAATATGGAGCGGTCACCCTGTCCTGTGATGGTCACCTCGTCATCCATACAATACTGGCTTTCTAAAATGGAGAGACCCTGCCCAAGAGGTTGTTCCTGATAATGGATACTGCCTTTTGGACTGATCAGCTTGGTTTGTGCTATGCCTATGGCCTCCAGCACAGCAATACTTTTATCCTTCACGCTGAGGAAGTCATTGAAATCCGAATCTAAGATGTTAAAACTCATGACAAACTTCCATTTTCATAATAAATACAACCATATTCATAAACTACTAAAGTTCTAAATCGAATAGATTTGCTGCTGCAAATATAATTTATAATTATTATAAATAAAAGCAGCTTAAATCTGTTGGGCCGCATTACAGGATAAAAATTTTAAACTATCTATGTTATTAACTAAAATCTGTCTTATTGTTGTATGTTGCTGCTGCACTGTGGTATATGGGCAGTCTGAAGCAGCTAATACCAAGGATACGACCCGATTGGAAAGTACCGATGTGTATGGCTATACGAAGGTGGGCCAAATTAACAGGCAGGCCTACAATGTGACTGCAATCGACACCCGCCAGCTGAAAAATACAACACAGGATATTGCCCATGTCCTAGATCGTATACCTGGAGCTCGTCTTCGGGAAACAGGTGGAGTGGGGTCTGACTTTGATCTTTCGATAAATGGTTTCTCGGGTAAACGGATACGTTTTTACCTTGATGGTGTACCCATGGATAATTTTGGCCCTGCATTTCAGATCAACAATATCCCGGTCAATACAGTCGAGCGTATCGAAGTGTATAAGGGTGTGATCCCTGTTTGGCTCGGTAGCGACGCCCTGGGCGGTGCTGTTAATATTATCACGGATAATCAGCTGAAGGATTACCTGGATGTATCTTACGCATTTGGATCATTCAATAAACACCGGAGCAGCCTGAATGCTGCGAAAACCAGCCGTGGCGGCTTCACCGTCCGCCTGAATGCCTTTCAGAATTATTCAGACAATAATTATGCGGTCACTGTGGATGCAGCGGATATCCGCACCGGAAAATACACGCCTAATGCCAAACTGAAACGTTTTCATGATAAATACCACAATGAAACAGCGATCCTGCAACTCGGTGTAGTGGATAAAAAATGGGCCGATCAGTTCTTGTTGGGCATCACCGCGGGGCAATATTATAAGGAAATACAAACCGGGGCAAGGATGACAGCCGTATTTGGTGCCTGGCATACCAAGGGAAATACGGTCATGCCCACCTTAAAATATCAGAAGAAAGATGTATTTACAAAAGGGCTTGATGTCATTCTGAATGGTAACTATAATTTTGGAAGGGAGCAGAGCATTGATACGGTACATGCCCGCTTTGGTTGGTATGGGGACTCCCTGACATTGCGCGGAAAAGGGGGAGAGCAGTGGTATAGCCATTACCGTTACCGTAATAATATAGCCAATAGTACAACGACAATAACTTATAAGATCAATGACAGACAGTATCTTGCCTTTAACAATACCTATAGTCATTTTGACCGAAAAGGCTTCAATGCAGTGTCGGTCAACCGCGAGATGGACAGTATACCGCGCAAAGCCAGCAAAAATGTAGCCGGATTGAGTTATCAGTATATGATTTCTGATCGTTGGAATGCAACAGTATTTGGAAAATACCTCAGTCAGCATGCCTATACCATGTTGGTCGAAACCGATGTTTTCAACGGTGGTGATACCATTTATACCGATGTGCGTGCCAATCGCCAGAAATGGGGCTATGGAATTGCGACAACGTATCTTGTCAGGCCGCAGCTCCAGCTAAAGTTTTCCTATGAAAAAACCAACCGGCTTCCCGAGAGCGAAGATCTTTTTGGGGATGTGATCAATAAAGAGGGAAACTGGAATGTACAGCCCGAGTCGAGCAACAATATCAATCTGGGAGTCAATTATACAGTACCGATGAAAGACCATCGGCTATATGTTGGCCTTGGCGGAATTTACTATTATGCGAAAAATTATATCTATAACGTCTTTAATCACAATACCAATAAGCTCTATGCCGACAACCTGATGGATGTTGCCAATCTTGGCTTCGAATCCGAGTTACGGTACTCCTACAAGCAAATAGCTAGTATCGGTGCGAACCTGACATATCAGAATATCAGGGATCGACGTCGTTATCGTGCTGATCTACCGGATGTGTACAGCGATACCTATAAAAAGCGTATACCCAATGTCCCTTATCTGTTTGGCAATGTGGATGCGAATGCTTACTTCGCTCATGTGCTTGCTCCGGACGACAAATTGACCATCGGTTACAACATGTTATACGTGCACGACTTTTACCTGTACTGGGAGAATGAGGGCGCTGCAGACAGCAAACGCACTGTACCAATGCAATTGGCGCATGATATCAATGTCATCTACGCAATGAAAGGGGGTAAATATAACCTCGGACTGGAATGCCGGAATATAACAGACAGAAAGCTGTACGACAATTTTAGCCTACAGAAACCCGGACGCGCCTTTAACGTCAAACTACGTTATTTTATCAATTAACATTAACATTAAAAAAAAAGAATATGAAAAAGAGTATATTTTTAGTTTATGCAGCTGGAATCATTTTGTGCAGCTATGCATGTAGCAAGTCGGATCCGACGCCTACCGTCGAACCGCCTACCGAGGAAACACCAAAAGACAGCATGTATGTGCTGACTGGACGAAAATCCGTGCTTGCCGGAGCTGATATTTTATTTACCAGTTCGTCCCTCGATTCGGGCGTGCTGATTACCGAGAAAACTGGTGTCGAGCAAGATGGAGCAACGCGTAACTATGTCGTCAATGGCAATTATTTTATGAGCTTGTTGTTTGCACAAAGCAGCCCCGGACCTATCACCACCTATCAGATCAATACCTCCAAAAAGCTGGAGTCATTAGGTACTTTCCAAACGGAGACAATGACGGCCTATGGCAATGTAGGTAATGAGGTGTTGCTGTTTAAAAATGCCTGGCAGCCTGAGGAGGAGTATACGCAATGGTATCGCCTGGATCCCAAATCCAGACAGATCGTAGGTTCTGGAGAGATTAATGCACACAGGCTGGCAGGTAATGGTGGAAAGGCATTTTTTACGGATGTAAAAAAGGTTGGCGATAAGGTGTTTGCGCCTTTCTGGAGTATCGAAAGTGGGAAAACATTTAAACAGGCTTATCCCGATAGTACCTGGATTGCGGTCTATAGTTATCCAGACATGAAATTGGAAAAAGTCATCCGTGATGGACGTACAGGTTCTATCGGTGCTTATTTCACGGGCGGTATGGACGTCGACGAAAATGGTGATGCCTATGTTTTTGGAACCAAACTCGGTTATGACAATGCGAATAAATACAGTACGGCAACTCCAGTAGCGGTAATGAAAATAAAAAAAGGATCCACCGAATACGATAAATCGTATTTTCTTAACTTAAGCACTGCTTCTGGTGGTCAGTATGTCTATAAAAAGACCTACATGGGTAAAGGATATTTTCTATTGACTATGGTTCCGCAACCTTACGTCTATGCGACAATATTCTATGGCGCACTGATGTATGGTGGAATCAAATTTGCCGTCGTAAATGTATATGATAACAGTTTTAAATGGGTGACAGGGACTCCCGACAACAAAGCTATCCAAAGTACGACAGGTCAGGAGAACTATTCGGACTTAAATGGTTCTGCTTACGTTGGTATATACTATACTGAAGGTAGTGCTGCAAAATCAACGGTTTATAAAATTGACGGTGCTACAGGTGTAGCCACTGCAGGCTTGACAACCGACGGTAAGGCAGCGATAACGGGTGTTTATAAAGTACCTGTAAATAATTAGTGGATTCACTGTCATTTTCGAACGCCTTCCTATTTCAGGGGGCGTTTTTTATTTTAAACCGGTCAGGTAGAAATTATTTTTTGTTTTAAATGTCCTATTATGAAATTCAGAAATAATCAGACGGAATTAATAATAAAGAAAAATTACATCCTGTAACTAACGAAAAGCTTTTCGTTTATTGTGCAATCGTTTGTTTAAAGAAAAATATTTTTTTTGATATATATTGAGTTATAGTCATTTTCCCAACGGGAATAAAAGACTGATTGTAAGTGGGCCACCTGATAGCTCACGCTGAGATTAAATTCAGAACCAAGAATTTTTTATCAACACAAATTATAAACTAAATTCAAAAAAAATGAAGAAAAACATTTCTTATCTGATTGCAATGGCTCTTGTTGCGACATTTTCATCCTGTAAACAGGATCTGGTCAGCATGGAACCTGTTCCCCTCAACCAGACCACAGCATCCCTGGCCGTAGCAGACAGTGTACAGACCTTCAAGGTGATCCCTTCGGCTTCCATTGAGACGGACCGTTTGCAATTCAGGGCAGCCCACAACGAGATGCAGGCGACGGGATTTTATGTGGCACCCAATAGTACTATTACTATTACCGTAAATGTGAAATCCGGTACCACGGTGCCCCGGCTAGCGATAGGCACACCATTTAGGGATAATATCAGGCCGGTAAGGCAGTATTTTAATCTAGCAGCCGGAACGCAGTCTTTTACAGTCGATCAATATGGGGGATTGGTGTATATCATCTATGCCGCCAACAACTATACCACCACCGGTGAGATTGAAGTGTCCTTTGGCAATGGCTTTAAACCGGTTCCTTATTTTCAAAAGGGGATAACAACGCATCAGCAATGGCTGACGACCTTGGACTCCCTCAAAAGCTCGGTACCGGATGTCGTGTTTTCTTCCGACCGCACAGTAATGGTCGCCAATATGGATGAAGCACTGCTGTATAAGAATGAGGATCAGCAAGCCATTGTCAATCGCTTGGATTCCATCGTTGGTCATGAAAATTACATCAGCGGATTGAGTGGTACGACGGGTGTCCATGCGATTCCTTATAATAAACACCTGGTGACGGTCCGGGATTCCGCAGCGGGTGGCTATATGGCAGCGGGCATTTCCATTTATTACACCGAATCGCTTTCCTATAGAATGCTTCAGCCCAAATACCTGAGCAACACCAATGGCTGGGGCTTATGGCATGAGTTTGGGCATACGTATCAGCAAAAGGGCTGGACTTGGGGTGGACTAACCGAAACGACAGTAAACGTTTACTCAATGGCTGCCGAGCGTGGCTTTGGCTTGCCGGTCAGCCGCATCACAGCAAATAATTCCTGGCCTAAATTGGATACGTATTTCACTAAACCAATCGCCGAACGCAATTATAATGCAGGTGACAATGATCTGAAATTGATTATGTTCCATCAGCTTTGGTTGGCCTTTGGTGACAATCTGTATATCACATTGAGCAGAGCTACTCGTGAAAACCGGCCTAATGTGTCAACGGATGCTGAGAAAATGCGCTATTTTATGCTCTCAGCCTGTCAGATCGCACAGCAGGACTTGTCTGATTTCTTTAAAAAATGGGGCTTTCAGGTGGATGCTGCTGTTTATACCGAAATTGCTAACCTGAATCTGCCGGCTCCGGCTCAGGATATCACCTTATTGAGAGATTGATCCATAAACGTCTCCCTACCCAGGGAGACGTTTTTTTATGATCTTTAACCATATGCTTGTGGTACATTTCCCAAACACCGTCCGCATGATATGATCAATTCCGTATAACGGATCATCCGCTGATAACGAATAGGGTGTTATTCAAGATAATGCCCCTGAAGGATTGTTACATAAATTTTATTACCGCACAAACATATCCAGCTATCATATTGTTAAAAGATCAGACAACTTATTGGACCATAAGTTGGCCCATCAAGAATTCAACTGGAAAACTATTATAAAGTGAAAAAAATACAGTGCATCGTGTTGTTATCTTTTCTGATTGCCGCATGCAACGGCAATAACGAACGTAACTTGCAGGAAAGAGAACAGAAACTGGCCCTTCGGGAGCAGGAATTCGCCAATAAAGAGGCGGAATATAAAACCTTGCTTGCTATGCGCGATAGTCTGATGGCGTATAAAGCAAGTTCGACCGATTCAGTGTTGCGTACCCAGGCTTGGCCTGATTCAATCGCTGGACAGTGGAACAGCCGCCTGGTCTGCCGCGCATCGAGCTGCAGTAATTATGTCATCGGTGACCAGCGCAACGAACAATGGCAATTTGTCGCCGATTCTACGGGGTTGTATGTCAAGACGATGACCAAAAACAAAACGATGCAGCTTTTTAGAGGTACCCTGCAAGGGAATCAGGTTACGCTGGTCGAACAACGCGACAGTACCGCGGATAATAGGCTGAGGATACAGATAGACCTTGACCTGACCGACGCTAAACTGATACGCGGAACGCAGACGATCCATACAAAAGGGGATTGTCAGGCGAACTTTTCTGTTGAACTTATACCCAATGAAAAATGATCATAGCCAGTATACACCACCTTACTTTTCCTGTTGAAGACCCGCTGCTCAAGTTTTTTATTGAGCTGCTGATTATATTACTGGTACCCTTGCTGCTCAACAAAATAAAAATCCCGCATCTGTTGGGCCTGCTGGTGGCCGGTGCCATTGTTGGTCCTTATGGTTTCAACCTCCTATCGCGGGATAGTAGTGTGGTTGTGACCGGTACGACGGGCTTACTGTATATTATGTTTCTGGCGGGACTGGAGATTGATATGGGGGATTTTAAAAAGAATAAATGGAAAAGTATTACGTTTTCCGGCTATACTTTTTTAGCTCCTTTTATCCTCGGATTTGTCGGGGGCCACTATCTCCTGCACTTTTCGCTGCCAACATCGATCTTATTTGCGAGTTTATTCTCCTCTCATACCCTGATTGTGTACCCGCTGGTCAGTAGCCTGGGCATCGCAAAAAATCCGGCCGTCAATATTACGGTCGGTGGCACGATGATTACAGACGTGCTCTCGCTATTGGTATTGGCTGTGATCGTGGGACTTTCCCAGGGCGATGTGGGCGCAGCATTCTGGATTCGGCTGAGCATTTCTATGCTCGCATTTGCCCTCGTTGTGCTGCTGGTCTTCCCGCTGATTGCCCGCTGGTTTTTTAAAAATGTGGCCGATAAGATATCCCAATATATATTTGTGGTCGTGATGATTTATCTGGCATCGATTTTGGCCGAACTCGCGGGTATTGAATCCATCATCGGCGCCTTCTTTGCCGGACTGGCACTCAATCGGCTGATCCCACATACGTCTTCACTGATGAATAGGATCGAGTTTGTGGGTAATGCGATTTTCATTCCTTTTTTTCTGATCAGTGTCGGCATGCTGATTGATTTTTCAGCCTTTATTAAAAGCTGGGAGACGCTTGGCGTGGCCGCCATTATGCTTGTGGCATCCATTGGTGGTAAATATATTGCTGCCATCCTGACCCAAAAGACTTTTCGCCTGAGCAAAGAGGAGGGGCTGCTTATTTTTGGAATGAGTTCGGCATCTGCTGCGGCAACATTGGCCGCGGTCATGGTCGGTTATAATATCGTCCTGGGGCAGACAGCCGATGGTGAACCGATTCGTCTGCTCAATGAACATGTGCTGAATGGTAGTATTCTGCTGATCCTGATTTCCTGTACCATATCCTCCTTTGTCTCGATGGCGAATGCACAGCGTATCGCAGAGGCAGACCGGGAGAATACCATTGCGGGGGATAAACTGCCAAATGCCAATATCCTATTGCCGATCAATAGTGAGCAGATGACCGAAAAAATGATCAATCTGGGGTTGTTAATCCGCACAAAAGCAAAAGCGGATCAGCTCTTTGCTTTAAATATCATCAGTGAGGATAAAAATGAATCTTCAGTCAAGAACGCGGAAAAAATCCTCGAAGCAGCGGCCAAACTGGGGGCGGCGGTAGATGTACAGGTGCAGCCAATCACACGTCATGATAACGAAGTTGTGGCCGGTATCAATAATGTGATCAAGGAAAAATCCATTACGGACCTGATCATTGGTCTTGACAAGGACAAAGGTTTTTCAACTTCTTTTATGTATAATCTGTACAATGGTTACCTCAAAAATGAGCATGTAAACCTGATTTTATACCGCGCTATCCAGCCTATTTCAACGGTAAAAGAATATGTGGTGCTGATCCCGCCATTGGCGTACAGGGAATCTGGATTTTTTGAGGCTTTGTCGAAAATTTGGAATATTGCCCGTAATTCGGGCTCACCTTTGAAATTTTATAGCACTGCGGATATTATTGAAATCCTCCATCGGATCATAAAAAAATCGGCCGTTGAAGCCTCATTTGTCAGTATAGTCAACTGGACCGAAGTGGATCAGGTCATCACTGATCTAAAATCAGATCAGGGACTGATTGTGCTGATGGCCGATCGCAACCGCTTTTCCTATAAATCTCCGATCCATACCATTACGCAGTATCTGAATGAAAACCGGATCGAAAATAACTATCTGCTGATTTATCCATACACGGAAAGTGATACGGATGCTGCAGAAAAGCGTGCGATCAACAACCACCAAGACTTTGCTGAAATTGGTAAGCTGATACAGAAGGTGTTTCGCTAACTGATCTTCTTGATGTTTGCTTGGTAGTTTACTAAAATTAAAACTACTAGGCAAACAAGTTTTTTTAGCCGAGGGAAGCCGTTAAAAACAAGGCTCTTGCCTAACAAGCAACAGCAGGTCGTCGGCTGCCGGAAGTTCGAAGGCCTGTAGGTGAAAGTGGTTGATGGCCGCCAGCAGGTGTCAACTATATCGGCCGTATGAACAGACAAATTTACGAAGAAATATAAAAACGGTTTCTCATTGGGTAAATAGCCTTTTTACGCTGTTTTTGTTAGTAAAATTTGCTTATTGATTAATTTTTACGTATACTTGTAAAGTAATAGATAACCCGATGGTAAAAACTTTCTGTTTTTGCCTCCTTAAAAACCCCAACAATTTGAATGAGATTAGTGTGATAGGTGGTGGGAGTTGGGCCACGGCCCTGGTTAAAATTTTGACAGAAAATGGCAGTTTTGTGCATTGGTATATGCGGCGCTCCGGACAGGTGCGTGCGATCAATGAAGATGCTGTCAACCCTGACTACCTATCGTTTTTAAAACTTGACAATACAAAAATTCATGCGTCTGATCAGTTGGACGAGATCCTGGCCCGATCGAAGGTGATCCTTTTCGTCGTACCCAGCGCACAGCTGCCTGGCGTCTGCGCAGCAATTCCCAAAGGGGGGCTTGCCGAAAAATTTGTACTTACTGCCATCAAAGGGACCGTCGGTCCGGACAATCTACTTCCAAGCGCTTATCTTTCCAGCTATTTTGGTCTGAAAAATTCCCAGCAGGCGATGATCGCAGGCCCTTGCCATGCCGAGGAAATCGCGCGGAATAAGAAAACCTACATGACGCTATGTGGTCCCAATGAACCTGTTATCAGGAAGATCGCAAAGGGATTTGCTTCTACGTATATGCAGGTCAACTATAGTGCGGACATGCTAGGGGTGGAGTACGCGGCCATCTACAAAAATGTGGTCGGTATTGTCTGTGGCATGGCCGAAGGACTGCATTATGGCGACAACTTTATGGCTGTGCTGGTCTCCAATGCCATTGACGAACTCCAGCAGCTGCTGCAGGCCGTGGGTGCTGGAAATGCCCGACTGGTAGCTCAACCTATTTGGGGGACCTGTTGGTAACAGGTTATTCCGCACATAGTCGCAATCGGACTTTTGGCAAATATCTCGGTCAGGGATATTCGGTTTTTCAAGCACAGCAGCTGATGGGGATGGTGGCCGAAGGGTACTTCGCAACCAAAGGATTGATGGCAACCGTAAGCAGCCTCGGACTCAACTTGCCCTTGCTGCAGACAGCCTATCGGGTACTCTATAACCACATGGCTGCACTGGATGAATGTAAACTTTTAGAAAGGAATTTAAGATAATATGATATTAGCAACAGATTTAGATGGAACATTTTTGGGCGGCAAAATGGAAGACCGCCTCAGATTATATAGATTGATTAAGACGAGCCCGAATATACAGCTGGTTTTTGTGACGGGAAGGGGGCTGGAATCGGTGCTGCCTTTGCTGAGCGACCCGCTTATTCCGGTGCCGGACTTTATTATCGCCGACGTGGGCGCCACGGTTGTCAACGGCCACAGCCTGGAATCGATTGAGCCGCTGCAGAGTGAGATTGAAGAAAAATGGCCGCAAACCTATGCCATCCGGGCAGCACTGGAGGAAATTCCGCAATTGCAGTACCAACATGTGCCACAACAGCGCCGGAGCTCTTTTTACTATGACGCTGCGGTAGACCACAGCTTGATACAGCAGGTTGCTGACCAGTATGGCTGTGATATCATTACCTCAGCTGACAAATACCTGGACCTCCTCCCCAAGGGTGTTAATAAGGGGACAACGTTAAAGAAGCTGGTTGAATTTTTGGCTGTCGATGCAGATGATGTGATGGTCGCCGGTGATACGCTCAATGACCTAGCTTTATTTCAGATTGGCTTTCGGGGTGTGGCTGTCGGAAAATCTGAAGTAGGGCTACTACAGGCCATTGATCAGCTGGATACGGCTTATCCGGCGGAAGCAGCGGGAGCTGGCGGTATACTGGAATATATGGGCAAATACCGCCCGTTTCAGCAGCTGATCCGTGAAGAGCAAAAGATCGCACCTCAAAAGCGGAAGTCCAAAAAATCCGATCAGCTGGTGATGGTGTATCACCGACTGCCTTTTGAAAAGGAATCGCTCAATGGCAAAACTGTGCGGGTAGCGCCCAAAAGTCCCAATGGTATTATTCCTTCGTTGCTGGGCTTATTCGAAAAGGGGCGTTCGGGGCTCTGGATTGGTGAGGAGGTGTTGCAGCCGGATGGCCAGCCTGTACCAAATCAGCTGGTCGATGAAAGTAGATATCCCAACTTGGTCGCCTCCACCATATCCTTGTCAAAAGAGGATATCGATACCTTCTACCGGGTATTCTCCAAGGAGGCTTTCTGGCCGACCATCTTTTCCTTTGTGGACCGTGCAAAGTTCAACCACGAGGATTGGGATCATTACCTGATGATCAACAAGCGTTTTGCCGAGCGTATCGCAAGCGAGGCGGACGAGGGGGCGCTGGTCTGGATCCATGAATATAACTTGTGGATGGTACCCTCTTTTCTAAAGACCATGCGTCCCGATCTGAAAATAGGCTTCTTTCACCATACAGCTTTCCCGGCAGCTGATATTTTTAATATTATTCCCTGGCGCAAGGAGATTATCGGTAGCCTGTTGCTCTGCGATTTTATCAGTTTTCATATCCCACGCTATGTAGAGAATTTCGTGGATGTGATCCGCAGCCATACGCCTTTTAAAGTAATCAAAAAGGTGGATGTCGCCAATCAGTTTCTGACCTACAGCTGTGCGCTTGGGGTAGATCAGATGACGAAGATTATTGAGGTGGACGGGCGACAGATCCGGCTGGGTGCACAACCGGTGGGTGTCAACAGGGATCATATCGAACAGATACTGTCGAATGATCGGGTGAAGGCGGAAATCCATGCGCTCAAACAAAGCAAAGCCGAATCGGGAATAACACGTATCGTCTCCATCGAACGTCTGGATTATGTCAAAGGACCCTTGGAAAAAATCCAGGCTTTTGGCGAATTTCTTGCAGAGTATCCCGAATTTAGGGGTAAAATTGAACTGGTCAATGTCTGTACACCGCCATCACAGGGGATGACGATTTACGATGAAATCCGGGATCAGGTGAATCAGGCGGTGGGTGAGATCAATGGTAAATACGCAACGATGAACTGGACGCCAATCCAATACTTTTACAGGGCACTGCCATTTGAAGAAGTGGTTAAGCACTATGCGCTGAGCGATATCGCCTGGATCACGCCTTTGCGGGATGGCCTGAATCTGGTGGCAAAGGAATACATTGCTACACATGGGCTGTTGGAGACCGCTGGGATCTTGGTGCTGTCGGAGTTTGCAGGTGCCTCAGTCGAACTGCCTTATGCTATACTGACCAATCCTTATGACCGTAAGAGTATGAAGGATGCACTCCTGAAAGCTTTGGTCATGGAACCTGGCGAGGCGCAGGTCCGGGCACGTAGGCTGTATGAGCACATTGAACATTACGATATTCATTACTGGGGAAAGGATTTTGTGAAAGAGCTTGAAAGATCCTAATATTTAAAAAATCACTTTTTTATAAAATAAATTGAAGCAATGCAGGCCAAACGCCCCGTTTGGCCTGCATTGCTTCAATTTGATTGAGCTAAATTAACGATGTCTTAAATCTCCTCTTGCTGTCTACCAGCGTCTGGAAGTCGATCGCTAGTGTGAGCTTGCAGCAACACAGGGCAACAAAGTAATATAGCCAAGGATTGGCCTCCTATCGCTAAAAGAGAAATAAATGTCAGTATGGATAGGATTCTCCCAAATATTCCAAAATTTTTTTTGCGAATCCAGAGGCAAAGAAGTTATCTGAATTCGATAATATCACTAATCCGACCTTCTCTTTTCGATAGAAATGACAGTATGATCTTGCACCAGCATTACTTCCTGAATGAAAGTATCTGATTTTATTGTTGATCTTTTTATAAGGAAAACCTAGACTTCGAAATAATCCATCACTTTCAGGGGGTAAGCTGGTCTGCAACGTTAAAAGTTCATTGGCAATAGAATCATGTCTGTTCATGAGCGCAATAATAAATCTTGAATAGGCCATTGCATTCGTGACTAACCCACCAGCAGCGTCAAACTGTTGTTGGTCATTTGTCTGACCATGTATTGGACTACCCGCAATATGACCAAATGCTTTTCGATTGTTAGCCGACGAGGTCAAAATAAAATCCATAGGGGAACAATGCAACGGATCGACAATCAGCTGATGGAAATAATCATTCAATTGACTAGCTGAAGCGTCCAGTCGATATAACATAAACCGTTTTAAAAATTGATATCCTTCTCCTGAATATCCTGATTGGGTACCTGGCAAAAACCTGAATGTTAACTTTTCGCCCGGAACCTCCCGCCAATTCACCCATCCAGAGCAATGGTTGAGTATTTTTCTAACCGTCAGGTTTTTATAATAAAAAGGGGCTGAATAATCTACTGCTGCATCCATATAGGATGTGTATATGGGGCTATCTAAGTCGAGTACATTCTGCTCTTTTAAAAGCAACGTGAAATAGGCAAATAGAGGTTTGGAAAGGGAGCAGGCCTCGAAGGGTGGATGAATCCACTGGTTCCATGGTTTGCAAATTTTTTAGGCCTAGGTTCTCATAAAATACCACTTGCCCATCATTGACGATAGCAAGGGAGAGACCCGGGATATCCAATTTGACCATTTCATGCAATAGAAATTGTCTGAGATCGGATGTGGATATATATTTTCCACTTATCGTTTTAATCCTTTCTTTTACTATCGCTCGAATCTGCCCCTTATCCTGTTGAGCGAATGCTGAGGAACAGAATATTATCAAAAGTGCGATAAGAAATCCGATGCAATGACGATTCAGTCTTTTTTCCACATCAACTGATTTAGATTTAACAGGGTAATCTTTCCATCTTTGTCGGTCGTAAATTCGAAACGAATGGATCTGCCCGTTTGATCTTCGAGGACCATTGCATTATTGCCTGAGAATTTCAGTGCTGTATGAGCGAAGAGGTCTTTTAAATAGCTCGTATATAACTTGCCTTCTTTTTGGTATAGCTGTATAGATTCTGCTCCACCCATCAGTCTATAATTCCCGACATATTGTTGCAGATCGGTGACCGGATGCGCTGCAAATGCAGGCAGAACCAAACTTGAAATATAGGCATCAAATCGGTTGAATTCAAAATCGCTTGTGTTGGTCAAGATGACCCATCCAATTTCAAGCCTGGGATGAATGACTATTTCACAGCGAAAGCCCAGCATTGCACCCTCATGTCTTAAGTAGGGGTAATCTCGTTGCCAGCCGATGCCCAATGATTGCATCATCCGAATGGACTTCTGTGCAAGTAAGTGGGAGCTGTTAGCTCTAAATTGTGCGCTGATAAATTTAGCGAGGTCGTTGGCGCTAGAATACATGCCCGATGCTGGAGACATGGCATTGGCATAATAATCTGGTGTCTGAACAAAGTGTTTTTGTGCATGGAGGAATCTATAGCCTTTCGCTAGGATATTTTCTTTACTGCTAATGGTTCCGACCCCGGTATTGGTAAGTCCCAGCGGCCCGCAGATAACCGATTTTATATAGTTGTCATAGCTCGTATTGACAGCTCGTTCTAATGCCAATCCCAATAAGCTATAACCTAAATTGGAATAATGACGCTGATTAATAGGGAGGTACTCAAAACTTGGATATTCCTTTTGAATCTTACCGAGAGCATTTAGAAAAGCAGTTTTACTCGATGAGTTGAGGGATGTTACTTCTTTCTTCGTAATCAGTAACTTTTCGACGTCGTTGAACAATTCAAATTCCGAAGGGGAGTTGCGGGGAAGACCAGAAGTATGGGTAGCTAGCGCTAAAAAGGATGTCGCCTCGGCCTTGCCTTCAAGAGTTGTTCCCTTAAATTCAGGGACATATTTTCGAACATCATCTTCCAGATTGATCAATCCTTTTTCCCATAACTGCATCAACATCGTCGCTGTAAACATTTTGGTAATGGATTGAATCTGATATTTTGAGTCAATAGTTGCCGGGATTTTCTGTTCCAGATCTGTGAAACCATCCGCACCCGAAAAAATAATGGAATCCCGATGGACCACAGCTAGAACAACGCTAGGCGCGTGGTAACGCTCTTTGAATCCATTGATCCCAATCGCCAGTTGCTTGCGGATAGAATCGTTTAAACCCATTTGGGCAAGTGTTGGTTGGACGAGCGTACTAAGTAGGAGAACTAAATTAAATGTTAATTTTTTCATCGACATATTTTTAACAAATGTATTCTATTTCAGTTTGTTATATTATGCCAGGAGCTGCGTCATTCTTGCGCCATTTTTATGTCATAAGCAGTATCAGAGTATATTGGGTATAAATTGAATTGAACGCTTCATTCTATTGAGATCAAATGAGATAACTAAGGTGGTGATCAGATGGAAAGATAGCATAAACCAATAAACCCAAACAAATAGAGGGATGTCGAGAATGGATGTTGGAATAGAAGGAAAACAGACGATAGAAAGTGGTGCTGCTATCATCAGTATAATTGTCGCAATTGACCATATCATTTGAAAACTAAGGATTTTTAAAGCAAGATCTTTATAAATTGTATGTGCTAGTCTCTTTTTGAACAGAAAATAAAAAATAGGAACTGACAGCATGTTGGCAAAAGGGATCAACAAGACAATAAGTGAGCTGAAATTAATGTATTTAATTTCGGTATTGCTTTCGTAAGGCCTTTGGATACCGTCGATTGGTTCAATGGCTGATACCTCTTGGTGTCGGTCAGTTTTCTTTTCATCCAGATCCTCCAAATCAAAATAGATAGTCTGAGGGTCTATATCGAGTGCCAAGCATAGGGTTTTTATGACATAAGGACTTCCCTTGGATTCATTTTTTTCTATCCGTTGGATGGTGCGGAGTGAGATCCCCGAAAGATTTGCCAGTTCCTGTTGCGATAATCTTTTCTCGTGTCGTAGTTGTTTTAAATTTTTTTTCATCAGAAATACGTTATTTTTCCAACCCAGTGTCCCCCACAAACCTTAATTAATCATTGAATCAAATGAAAATTATGCTGCTGAAAACAGTGTTACCTTGTCAAGTGTAATGCCTAAAATGTAAGTTCCTTAAAATTAGTTATTTATTTTATTTTTTTTGCGTTATATCTGTGCGATAGCGAACGTTTTTATGTTCATTTGCGATCAGTATTGAGATAGACAAACCTGTAGGTTAGGCTTTATTCCCTGTGACTGCAGCAATAACTAATCTAAAAGCTCATTGGGTCATACTGCTTTTTGTGCATTTCCCGAACACCACCCTTGCTTAAAATAAGCGCATCGCAGACACCCACCTTGTTCAGTACAAATTCAATGGTCCGGTCATTATCGTCTGATCTGAAAAATTTGGTGCTGGACTCGGGGATAAGTTCTCTTTCCATATCACCGAAATACAGTTTTCCCGCCATGCTCAGGATCTGGATCGCATCGTATTGCCCCACATAGTTTTTGTATAACGTGGTATCTACCTGTACGCGATGATGCCGATATGGGAGTTCTACGTCTTTGCCCAGGGCAATGGCGGCAAGTCCGTAAGCGATAATATGGGATGGAGACTCGTTATTGGAAAGCACGGTGACAAAAAGCTTATCATCCGTAAAACGGTTAAGGGAACTTATGGTACCAAAAAAACCACCGTCGTGCGCAATCAGTTGATGCCCATGGTTGTAAAAGGGATTGATGATAAATCCGTAGCCCCAGTTTTCGGAGTTGTGGGGCGTAAACATTTTTTTCTTCATTTCGGCAGAGAGGACCGTGGTGCCATAAAGTGCATTGTCCCACAGTGCCAGATCTTCTACTGTCGAATAGATACCATCATGGCCTACATTGATCTGCCAGTTGATATAGGGATTGTGGACAAATCCATATTCGCTGTGACGGTATACCTTCGCTTTTTGGGACACGATGGAATCAGTATTGCTGACGCCCGTATGCTTCATTCCGGCTTTGTCAAAGATATTTTTCTTTAAAAAAGCAGCGTACTGTTCACCGGAAACTTTTTCAATAATCTTGGCCAGCAGATAGTAGCCAATATTGCTGTAGGTAGTACTTGTGCCGGGTGAAAATACATAGGGAATCTGCTTGATGGCGGTATAGGCCGAGTCGCTGCTGATCGTGCTCAAGATGATTTCCTTGAAACCCATGGCCAGTCCCGACGTATGGGAGAGGAGCATATGGATGCTGACACGATCGGCATCGGGATAATCCGGGAAAAATTTGCTGAGCTTGTCCGCTAGGGATAATTGCCCCCGATCCACCAGTTGCAGGATCGCTGCAGCGGTAAATTGTTTGGTCACGGAGGCCAGCTGAAATTTCGTGTCTACGGTATTGCTGACATGCCACTCGTAATCTGCCAGGCCATAGGCTTTTTTGAGTAAAGGGACACCGTCTTTTGAGACAAGGACCGCTCCGCTGAACTGATTGATAGTGGCCTGTGCCTGCATATAGTCGGCAAGTTTCGTGGCTGTGCTCCGCTGTCCAAAAACCAGTATCGGACAGAGCAGGATCAATAGGATAAGCTTTATCATGTCGTGCATAAATTAATGATGCAGCAATGTTACCACTAAAAAGAAAGTAATGATTGTATTTTTGTAAACCTCTTAAATAAAGATCCACTTGATTTGGTCGCGCTCGAGCGCTGTTATTTTCGAAAAGAAAATTTTTGGTGTAAAGCCCGTCAATTTTTTAAAATCCCGGATCATGTGCGACTGGTCAAAATAATCGACATGGTAGGACCGGCCGATGTTGTTTTTATCGTCGAGATGGTTTTGGATGGCCGCCCGGAACCGGATTATTTTTTTGAACTGAGAAGGGCTTTTGCAGATATGTTGCTCAAAATGCTTGTTTATCGTTGTTCGTGATCGCCCAATCTGATGCGACAGGTTGGTCATGGACTGATTGAGCTTGTCGGTATCGAGCATCTGCCGCAACACCTTTTCCAGCAAAGGGTTCTCAAAAGATCGGAGTTTTGAAAGCCAATAGGCTTCCAGGGCTCGGATGCGCCCCTGATGGTCTGTTAGGGTAAGAATGGCTGCCATCTGCTCTTTATAATCAGCGTAGGGGTTGAAATCGGGGAAGGTTCCGCTGTTATAATGGCGCAGGTCATGCTGTATAAACGGATTTAAACCCAGTGGCTTGAAATAGGTGGTGATTTCATTTATTTTTCCCTCGTAACTGATCAGGACAGGCTGATTGAAATCACAGACGAGGTTGGTCTCGATGGGGGCGGAAGGACAATGTTTGCTGATGATTTTGTCTGGCCTGACAAGGGTACTGGTCTGCGCACTGATGGTCACAATGGTATAGATACTCGGAAAGGTAAAATAGGTCAGGGGTTCCCCACTTCCTGTTTTCTCGAGGATATAGAAACATGCGATATAACGCTTCAATACTGGGCTCTCAGGCTGATAGACTTTTAAGATCATTTTTTATACGGCTGTTTTTACTTTCTTAGTGACCAGGCTTGTCTCCTGACGTTTTAGGGTTAGTATACGAAAACGGTATGAAGTTACACTTTTAATCAATAGGACAAGTGGAGTCGTCAGCGGTATTTGTGAAAACTTGTACCGCCTGAACCGCAAAAAATAGGGGCCATTAGGAAATAAATCAATTAGTTGTGTAAATTTAACAAAGTCCAATGTGTACTGTAAGAAAATTTTCGGAAAAATTGTATTCCTCAGTGGATGGCGTGGTGTGAACAGATCGTTGGCTTACTCAGCAGTAATTGAAAAAAAGTAACACATGAACATCCACATACCAAAGGTATTTTACAGCATTTTTTTATGTTTTTTCTATTGTGAGACCATGCGGGGCGCTGAAAAATCCGGCGCATCCATTGTTCCCGATCAGTTGACCTGCGAATACCGGACAAATCCGCTCGGCGTAGATCAAAGGCAACCTCGGCTAGGCTGGATACCACAGGCGACAAACACAGCTGCCTATGGCCAGCGGCAACGTGCTTACCGGATTCTCGTCGATACAGACTCGGTTGCATTAACCCGCAAAAAAGGGGATTGTTGGGATTCGGGTTGGATACAGTCATCCGATACACAACATATCCTGTATCAGGGTAAGCAATTGCTTTCAGACCGGGTCTATTTCTGGTGTGTTGCTGTTCAGGATGAACAGGGGCGAATATCCGCGTATAGTCCGATCGCAAAATGGACAAGCGGACTATTTGACGAAAAAGACTGGACATCCACCTGGATAGGAACTGGGGATGCTTACAATCCGAAGGCGAAAGACTGTAATCTGGATGATCCCTGGTTTAGGAAAACGCTGACGTTGGACGAAGCCGTTGCGGAGGCCCGGATCTACGTTGCCTCCGTCGGATTTCACGAACTCTATGTCAATGGTGTTAAAATCGGAAACCCGATTTTAACACCCGCAGTGACGGATCATAGCAAGCGGGCGCGTTATGTGAGCTATGACATTGCATCTTACCTGCGTCGGGGCCAGAATACAATCGCCTTTTGGCTTGGTGCCGGCTGGTCCATCTATGCGCCTTATGCAACAGTCGACAAACCCCGAAGCCCTCTTCTTCGTGCACAGGCTTACTTGTACGATACAAGTGGAAAACAGTGTGCTCTGATCTCAACGGATAAGAGCTGGAAAACACATCCAAGCCCCAACAAGCTGTTGGGCAATTGGTCTCCGAATAATTTTGGGGGTGAATTGTTCGACGCCAATAAAGATATTCCCAACTGGAATTTACCGGACTTCTCGGATAAATCATGGAAGCATGCGAAAGAATTTAAGCCTAAACTTGCTTTATCTGCCCAGGCTGTTGAGGACAATGTCCTGTTTAAAGAAATTCGTCCTGTAGGTATCGAATCCTTGCCCAATGGTGATTATCGGGTTGATATGGGCGTCAATTTTGCGGGCTGGACCGAGATTGAAGTAAAAGGCGCGCCAGGCAAACGGATTGATTTCCGCTATTCCGAACGGTCGCAGGAAGAGATGACCTTCAAAAATAGAAGTGCCTATATCATCGGACCAACAGGGCAGGGTACCTTCAGAAACAGGTTTAACTATAGTTCCGGCAGATGGATTACGATCCGTGGTGCAAAGGAAAAGCCTGAGCTCAGTGCGGTCAAAGGTTGGGCTATCCGCACGGGATTTGCGCCGGTGACTGAATTTAGCTGTTCCGATAGCCTACAGCAATGGATCTACGACCATATCGTATGGACATACAGCAATCTTTCTCTGGGGGGAATGATCGTCGATTGTCCCCAACGCGAGCGCATGGGCTACGGTGGCGATGCGCATGCGACCTCAGAAACAGGTATGGCCAACTTCAATATGGCTGCATTTTATGAAAAATGGATGCAGGACTGGCGCGATGTGCAAGGGACAGAGTCTATGGTGGGCGATATGAACGATCCATCCTGGGCCAGACGAAAAGAAACGAGCGGCCGGATCTTCAATAATGGTATCCTTCCGCATACAGCTCCGACGTATTGGGGTGGTGGTGGTCCGGCTTGGGGCGGCATTGTCGTTATACTCCCTTGGACCCATTATCAGCATTATGGTGACCTGAACATATTAAAAGACAATTTCAGTCTGATCAAGACTTGGATAGCGTATATCAATACGCATGTCCACGATCATATCCTCGAACCTTATGGTGGTACCTGGGACTTTTTGGGGGATTGGTTATGGCCGAATGCAACCGCGGAGGGAATGAATAACAACAAAGCTGAAAATAGATGTTTCAATAATTTGTACAGGGTATACAACCTACGGACTGCAGTCCAGATTGCCTTGGCGATCGGCGAAAAGGAGCAGGCACAGGCGTGGGAAAAACAGGCGGATCAAGCAGCAGCTGCCATCAACAGTTTATTTTACAATACACAAACGCATCTGTATGCGGACGGTTCCATGTCCAATCAGGCCTTAGCGTTGTTGTCCGGAGTTGTCAACGAAGCTGACAAGGAAAAAATGCTGAAACAATTGGCACAAGATATTTTGGTCAACCGGCAGGGGCATATCCATGCCGGTATCACTGGTGGAGCATTGCTGTTCAAGTATCTGCGCTCTGTCGGTCGTCATGATTTGCTGTATAGCATGCTGAAACAGGAGACCTATCCAAGCTGGGGATATATGAAGGCCAATGGCGCCACAACAATATGGGAAATGTGGGAAAAAGACCTTCCGGGACATTCGCTCCTCCACAGTTCATTTTTATACCCTGGTGCATGGTATATCGATGGGCTTGCAGGGATCAAACCCTTGCGCCCGGGATACCGCTCCTTTGTTATTCAGGTTCCGAGCAGCCAGGATATTCCGATCAGTTGGGTGAAAACAGCCTTTAGGTCTCCGAGTGGTTTGATCGGGATCAACTGGCAAAGGGACGCAGGCAAGCTGCAGCTGGAGATCTCCGTTCCGCCCAATACGACAGCGATTCTAAAGGTGCCAAAGGAGGATCAGATACAGATTGTACCGAATGAAAAAATAATCCGTCCGCTAGCAACAGAAGATCATTACGTGGTCTTTGAATTGCAGCCTGGCATATACCATTTTTAAGGTACTGTACAACGGTAGTGTAGTAGCAATGGCGGGCAGGTAAAACCTGTGGAGGTTTACCTGCCCGCCATTGTTGTCCTGTGTTAGGCTAATCCAGATAGAAGAAAAGCCGGCTAAAAGTTTGATTCGGTACTTTGGGTGCGATAAAATAAGGCTGAACTTTTCCCTTATCGTTCAATTTTGGCAAAAAGAATCCTTCAGCCCCCAGTTTACTTTTTGTTTCATCGCTATCAAAAGCCCATTCATTGTCCGTATTGGCCTTGGTGAAATTGACCGTGGCACTCCTCAGATCGGCGCTTTTGTCAAAATCCTTGAGTGGCAGATAGTCCACATAGACCCATCTTCCGGGAAGTACATTTTTTGCAATGTACTCCTTACGGATATCGCCCGTCGTTGCATTGACCTTTTGCAAGGAGATATCAATTGGGAAATCAATGCTCTTATCATAAATGTAGAAGCCCAATTTATTGATATTGGGGTCAGCAGCGGGCGGGGTTAATTCCTGTACCTTTCCATCGAGATACAGGTAGTTGAAATTGACTTTGATGGTGTTTTCGGGCAATTGAGCACTGTAAACCACTTTCTTGGTCACCGTATCGGTCAAAGTAACCAGTCGTTTTTTTGGTATCTTGTAACTATAAGCTGTTGTAAAATGGATATTGCTCTGGGGCTGGATCATAAAATCACCATTTTTATGATCAAATACGGTGGTATCAATCGCAATCACTAGAGGATGTTCGCCACCATGATAGCCATTGATCAGTATATGCATCGCCCGTTCTACCTCAACATCGTCCTTGTTGCAGGCGCTGAAAAAAAATGCTGTGCCTGTCAGCAGCAGTACGATGGGTAGGAAAAATGTCTTTGTCAACAAATTTTTCATCTGAATAAATTATAATTCTAAAACCTTATTAAACTGTATCATATTATTAACCGGAGCTTCGTTGATGATAAGCAACTTTGAACTAGTTTTTGTGGGCGAGGGTGTCGGAGCAACCGAGATAAGCGGGTCGAATTCAAATGACGTTCCCGCGGTATACGGGATGTCTGTCCCGGCTTTATAAATATGAGCCCGAAACAATACCGGTGTTTTCTGCCCATTATAATCCTGTACGCCCAAGGGAAAAGGGGCAAAACCGATGGGCTGTGAGAACTCATTGGGTTTTAAGTTTTTGATCCGGATGACCTCTTCAAACACTTTGGGGATAAAATAGTATTTCTTAAATACGATATCCACGGGCTCCTGGTAATTTAGGATATTGGACTGGAACATATAGATCAACTGTACCTTACCTTCCGCTAGTGGGGGAACCGCCGGAAAATCGGATACTTTTCCGTCCATATAGATCAGATTGAGGTTGGTCGCGACTGCCGTATCGTTGGCCTTGATCTCTTTTTCCAGCAGAATTTTACCCGTCTCTTTGGATTTCATGGTAAATTTTAGATGCTGTTTGTTTGGGTCATTGAAATTATAATTCGCTCCAAAAGCGATTTTGCTAAACGCTGGCGTTACCGTAGCACTAAAGGTGTCCAATTGTAGGATAAGTTCCTCATTACTGTTGTTATAGCCGCTCAGATTGATCATATGCACATTGGAATGATACAGCAGGTCATCGCCGCCTTTATGACATGAAAAGAAGGTGGATAACAGAAAGATGGAGATCGCTGTGGCTGTTAAGATTATTTTTGTTTTCATAACGGTTGATTTAAAATGTATATCCGATGGATAGGCTGAAGGAACTGCCCACTTTCCGGTTAAAAGTTTCTTTGTCGCCTACGCGCATCTTTTTGGTTCCATCTTCGGAGGTCTCGTAGTAGCCTTCCTCATATTTTTGGGAAAAACCAAACTTCCATTCGTAGATCTCGTCCCATTCTTGTGTCGGCCACTCCGAATTGGACAGGCCTTTCCAGCGATCTTGCACTTTGAATGTTTCGGGTCTGTTTACATAAAAACGGAATGGACTGTTCAGCAGATTGCTCAGGTTCAGTTTTAGGTCCAAATTCTTGTTTTTCAAAAATTTGTAGCTCAGTTGTGCATCCAGTTGATTCCGCGGGCGCTCGTATTCAATCAAATCTTCGCTCATCGCCGTCATAAAGGTTTTATACCCCATATGGTTAAAGGCGACATTCGCACCTAATCGGTCTCCGGCATATTGTAATGCCGCATTATAGACGACGGGGATCTGTCCATAGAGTGGACGCTTGCTCTTCAGGAATTGTTTTTCCCGGTATTCAAAGGTATTTCCATATTTATCGGTGCCGATGCCCTTTGACCTGAATTCGGCCGACTGTACTTCTGAGCTTTGCAGTGTGACGTTACCGCTGAAATTGAAATTCTCCAGCAGCGAACCCGGCAGTATAAATCCTAGGTTTTTGCGGATATCAAATTCCAGCCCCTTTATTTTGGCCCATTCCGAGTTATTGGTTGTCACATAGATGCGGTGCGAGGAATCCATCATCTGCTGGTACAGTTCGATCGGGTTCTGAAAATATTTATAGAAAAATCCGATCGATATGACTTCTGCGAGGGAGGGGTACCATTCCAAACGCATATCATAATGGTTAATGACTGTAGATAGGACGCCTTCATTTCGACGGTAGGCTCCGCCCAATGCGGGATCCTGGCGTACCATCCTGGAGTTTTCAATCAATGCCGGCCGCACCACTGACTGCGAATAGGCCATCCGGATATTGAAATCCTGTACCGGTGTCAATGTCAGGCTCGCCGATGGCAGGTAGCGCCAGGTTTTCTCTTCTGTCTCTGGATCGGCCGTCATGCCCACCAGTTTTCCGGTTTTTGGATCGACAAACCTCTGCTTGCGCATCGCAATGGTCCGTGCGTCCATCTGCAGGTCATTATCGCCGTTTTGCAGGCTCTTATATTTGAAATATTCGGCACGTACACCCCAGACCAGGCGGATCCAGGAATTGAAGCGGTTGTCCAGCATACCATAGACGGCCTGGTTTATATTTTTCCCTTCATAGGCGCTGACGGAGAACGCTGCGGGATAATAGAACATCCCATGTAAAGGATCTTGAAATTCAAGATATTTCGACCAGGTATTGACAGGGGCAAAGGTATTTGCACCGACCGACACGATCGGTAGGGACACCCATTCAAACAGTCCATGTCTATCCATGAATTGATAGCCAGCTTTCAGGGTCTGCTTTTGCCCGAACCAGTTCGTCTGGTAGCTCAATGCGCCCTCGGCGATTTTGTTGGTCTCGGTATAATGGTATTCAGAACGTGTAAATGTCCCGTCACCGGCATTGGCATAGTGCGAAGGAACGACATTGTAAATGGTATCATTTAAGGTTCCGATCGGTGCCAGCCAGGCTTCGGTCGCATCTTTCTCAAGGTTGTTCAGACGGTTGCGGGCAACGTTCCATTCCAGCTTAAAATTGCCGAAGCGATGTTCGCCATCCAGTCTATTCTGGAGCATATCAATAAATTTGGGGCGGTCATACTCCCGGATGGCAGGTCGCGAATCGTGACCAATATCATTTCCCCAACCCTTGATTACTGAAAACTGATTGTTGAACATGCGGGAATAAAAATTTCGGGAGGTTATTTTATGGTTTTTGCTGTTCCAGCCCAGGTTGATCAATCCGCTTAAGCTCGAATTAAAGTTATACTGCGTAGAGGTCGTCGGATGGATTTCCTCTCCGGTGTTGATATCGTAGGTTGTGCCGTCGGTTTTTTGCCAGTTACCGCGCTCAAAATTGGAGATGTGATCGATGGATTGTTCATTGCGGTAGCTGAGGGAGCCGACAAATCCAAAGATACCTCGCATCGTGTTGTAACTACGGCCCAGGCTGAACTGGTAGTTTTGCCCAGGTAACGCGGTATATTTTCGTGTACCCAAACGTTCTAATCCGCCGATGCGTTTGTTCTGTGCGGCGATCATCTCCGGTGTAAAAGCTGTTACTCCCTCGGGTACCGGCTTGTACGGATTGGCAGGATCATAATTGATGCCATTGAATACGGTTAAATCGCGGGGGAAATTGCCCCGTGTACCATCGTCAAATGCCAGGTAGTCCAGGCTGCCACGGCCATAACCCAGGAAATCTTTTCCTGTGGACCCGTTGATATACTTGCTTCCCACCGAAAAGGAGGTGAAGTTTTTGGATGGAATGGCCAGGGTATTGATCTTGACCAGCCCACCACCAAAACCAAAGCTCAGATCTGGCGATGATGTCTTGTGAATAATGACATTGTCGATCAGGTTGCTGGGTACAATATCAAATTCGAAGTCCCGGACCTGTACATCGGTACTCGGGAGGGTGGCGCCATCCATCATGGCCAGGTTGTAACGTTCGGCAATACCCCGGATCACGACCCGGCGATTGTCATTGGTACTGACACCAGCGATGCGCTTTAAGGTCTCACCAACGTTTTTATCTGGTAAAACGGAGATTTGCTCCCGGCTGATTCCATTGGAGATCGTCGCTTCATTTTTTTGTTTGGCATACAACGATGCAATACTTTCCTGCTTATAGCTGGCTGTGACGACGACCTGCTCCAGGCTTTTGATCACGTCCTTTAAAACAATGTTGAGATTAGTTTGCCTCCCGGCATGGACCACGATGTCGGTGATCCTTTTTGTCTGATGGGAAATGTAACTGACTTCAAGGGTGTAAGTTCCAGCGGGGATGTTCAGCGTATAGCTTCCATCGGCTTTACTCTTTAAAGACTGGCTGGTTTGGAGTACGGTGATACTCGCATCTGCGAGGGCTTCACCCTGTTCGTTTGTAATTCTTCCGCTGATGGTTCCCTGTTGTTGGGCTCCTGTTTGGTTTGTGCTCCGAGATAGTGAAAGGGGGATAGCTGCAGTTGTTTTTGCCGACACAATCACTGCTTGGTCCCTGAGCACAAAGGTCAGCGGTTGGTTTTTGAAAATTTCTGCCAGCACCGTGTTGATATCGGTATTTCGGGCTTCAATGGTGACCGGTCTGGACATTTTAAGCAGGCTGCCCTCGACTAAAAATCCATAACCTGTCTGCGTACTTATTTTTTTGAATACTTTGGCCAGGGAGCTGTTTTTCTCCGAGAGACTGATGTTTTGTCCTATTGCCCCCAAGCTGATCTGGAGCATACCAAAAACTGTCATGAAGGTGGTTAGCTTCATTTTCAATAGTATTTTTGTATTTTTTTTATACATTTGTTAAGCTGAAATATGTGTTAAATTGGATCGAGAAATTCATTTGCCTATTCCGGCTATCGGCCAGTAGTGTTACGACCACTATTGGCTTTTTTGGAATTGGGTATCAAGTTTTGTATTATTTTGTTTTTACAATAAGCCTCCTTCCTTGCATCTCTACCTGAATGCTTTTAAACGTTTTTAATAGATTCAATACTTTTTCAAAAGGCCAGGAGCGCGGTATTCTTCCCGTAAAGGTTTCAGGTGTTGTGGTACCCTGATAGTGGATGTCCACATTATACCAACGGCCCAATTCATCGATAACGCTGCTGATATCCGCATCCGTAAAGTCAAAATACCCTTCTTTCCAGGCGATTACCTCAGCAGGGTCCACATTTTTTACGGACATGGAGTGGCCGGCTACGATGCCTTGTTCTCCGGGTTTGAGGATGATGCGCTGATGTGTATTTGTCAGGGCAATGGAACCGCTTAAGAGGGTTGTTTTGGTCCTGGATTTCGCGTTATAAGTATTGACGTTGAAGTGTGTGCCCAGTACTTCGATCAGTTGATTTTCTGACCGCACCCGAAAAGGCATGGTCGCATTGTGTGCCACCTCAAAGTAGACTTCGCCACTGATCGTCACTTCCCGTGAAGAACCCTGGAAAGCCGAAGGGTAAGTGATCGAGGACTGTGCATTCAACCAGACCTGGGTGCCGTCAGCCAGGGTCAACTGGTATCTGCCACCCCGCGGGGTAGCAAGTGTATTGGAATGTATCTTGCTGACCTTCTTACTGGCGGTATAAACCAGGTTGCCCGGTTTAAGTTTGTTGATATGAATGTTTCCTTCGGCGCTGAGCTCGCCGTTTTTGGAATCATCCAGCAGGATCTGTTCACCATTACCTAGTGTTAAGGTGGCTTGATCGGTGCCAGGATTGATGGTACTGCTTTGGGCTGTTAGGCTAGCAGGCTGTCCGTCAGACTGCTTTTTGAACATGTAAAATGAGACCGTACACAGGAGTATCAGGGAGGCGGCTACCTGCCATAGCCTATGGCTCGGATATGGGAAAAATCGCTTTTTGGGTATTGCTGCTGCTGAGGATGTCTCTGGGCCAAGCTGATCGAAGATTCTTTCCTGCAATTGTTGTTTTCTGAATGCGCGTTCTTCGGGGCTTAAACTGTCGATAAGATCTGGATTGGCTTCAAACGAAGCGTACCATTCTTCAAGCTCTTGGAGCTCACTTTCGGTAATCCGTCCATCTTCGTATTTAGCGAGTATATCAAGTATACCTTGGTTTTGATCGTCCATTTCCTTTGCTTTATACTTACTAGTACCCTAAGTATTCGAAAGCGGGAACGGGAATTTCAAAAAAAATGATTTTGTTTAGTTTTTATGGATAGACAGCAACAGCAGCAGATAGAAAATATCCATTTGATGTTCCTTGATTTCGCTGCGCATGATCTGCATGGATTTGGTAATGTGCTTGCGAACCATGGCGACCGAGATATTCAGCTGGTCGGCGATATCCTGATTGGAACGTTTTTCGAAACGGCTCAATAGAAAAACCTCCTTGCAGGTAGCGGGCATTTTTTCGGTGATCTGAAAAATCTCCGCGTGAATTTGCTTGGCCTCGAGTATATTGTCGGGCTGGATCGGAGCCGTATACCCGGTGTAGGATACGGTTTCGATATATTTATCCTGGATTTTTTGCGCCCGGTAGGTTTTAAAGACCTGAAATTTAATCGCTGTTTTTAAGTAGGCCGCAAGAGAATGGCTGAACTGAATTTCTTTCCGCCGTAAATAGAAATTGACAAAAACATCCTGCACGATTTCCTCTGCCATGGCGAGGGAGAGTGTCCTTTTACCTGCAAGATTGATTAAAGGTTCCCAATAGCGGTTATAGAGTTCGGAAAAAGCAGCTTTATTGTCGTTCAATTGGACCAGTTCGACCAGTTCCTGATCGGTAAGCGTTGTAAATTCACAATTAGCCATGTTAGTTAAGCAAAAACCAAATGTAAGTAGGCAATTCTACCTATGCGTTTTACGAATATTAATAAATTATTAATATTCATTTTGGCTGTTGCCTTGACCGGCGAATAGGATTTTTTTTATTCTTAACTTCTGACTATTGTTGTTTAATGGTCAAAAGTTTTTATATTTGTTATGCTCAATAGGGGAGTACAGCCTAAGGTGATCGGGAAAATCAGTTTTGGCTGAGGTTTCACATTGACCAAAATTTATATGAACATGAAATATTACTTACTTACCTTTTCTGTTTCGGCCCAGGTGCTGGCCAAACGTGCCGACCTGGTCAGCTATCTGAGTCGCCATATTGCTGATCTTAAGTATATTTCGGCGGACTTACAGGATAGACTATGTACGATTACCTTGCGGACGCTCAGACGTGATGAGGCTGTTGTCCTCAATCTTTTGGCCATCAGGGGCTACAATGCTGCGTTTCTATCAGCAACTGAGAGTACATAAACATGTCCTCATTTTCATCAGCCATAGCCGATGTAGGAGGCGATAAGCAGCAGTATTGTTGCGCCGGCTGACTTTTTAGGATGCCTACTGCAATCAAAATTGCGTGCCAATGTAGCGCCAATTGTGGAAAAGTTATCGCACTCAGTTTAAATAGGATAGGGCTTGCTATCCCAGCATGGTTGAAAACTGCTCGCAAATAAGGGTAGGGAAACCGAATTATTTGCTATTTTTCGACAAAATTAGTCGAAAGGCAATTTTGCTTGCTGGTGAAATAGTGAAAAAATAGCATTGCCCACAGTGGATCTGCCAAACATAAAATAGATATATGAACCAACTTGAAATTAGAATCGAAAAGCACAATGAAGGCTTCTGGGCCAAAACGGTAAACTGTCCAGTTGTATTAACTTCTTATGGTGATACGATCGAAGGTTGTAAACAAAACTTTCTGGATTGTATCGAAATGACCAGGGAGCTTGACGAGATGAACCGTTTCCCTTATAAAGAGGGCGAATACGAACTTGTTTATATCATCGAGACCGAAACAGCTTCAGCCTTATCGTAACGATTCTGATAGCTCTCGAGATCTGGTCCTTGACTCTTGCTTGTCTGCAGTAGCGCCAATAGGCTCATGACAAGAAAAACCAGGAAGGGAACTTTTTATAAGAGATAACATTGAGCCAAGAATATTCTTGGCTTTTTGCGTTTATGGGGCATTTTACTGTTCCCTAAAAATATGATCACGGTGGGTTTTGCCCCATTCAGCCAGCACGCCAATCACGGATTTTGCCGATGCTCCATAGGCCGTCAATCCATAAGTCACCGTAAGCGGGGCTGTGTCACTGACCGTCCGTGTCAACAAACGGTTGGTCTCCATTTCCTTAAGCTCCCTGCTGAGTACTTTTCCGGAAATACCTTGTATGTCCCGCAAAAGGTCTGAATACCGTTTCGGGCCGAAAAGTAGTGCCGTAATAATATATATTTTCCATTTGCCACCAAGTACATACATGGCATCGTGTACACTCATGAGGGCTTTCTTGCACTCATGGCTTGGGATTGGGGTTATTTTATCCATGGTTACCTAAATGTCACTATTACTTTTTGTCACTTGATGACAAAAGTAAACAATAAATCAGCAATTTTACCAAACAAATTAATGGCTATGAATACAATAGAAAATCTTAAATGGCGCTATGCGACCAAAAAATTCAGTGGGCAACGGATTGACGCGGAGGATCTAAATAAAATTCTGGAGGCGACCAATCTCTCGGCTTCTTCCACTGGTTTACAGCCTTTTCGCATCTTTGTGGTAGAGAATGAGGAGCTCCGTAAAGAATTGGGGGCAGGGTCATTTAATCCGCAGATCGTGCAATCTTCGCACTTATTGGTGTTTGCTGCGCACAATAAAATCACTTTAGCACATATTGAAAATTATATGGCGCATATTGCCCAGCAACGGGATATTCCTGTTGAAGCCCTGGCGGACTTTAAAGCAGCGCTGGTAGGGGGCATTCTCTCGCGCTCGGATGAAGAGAATTTTAACTGGGCGGCCAGGCAGGCGTATATCGCATTGGGAACAGCCCTAATAGCTGCGGCCGAACTCCAAATAGATTCAACGCCGATGGAAGGCTTTGACGCAGCAAAATTCGATACCTTGCTGCAGCTGGAAGAAAAAGGATTACGGTCTGTGGTGATCCTGGCTCTAGGGTACCGTGATACCGAAAATGATGGTTTTGTCAATCTCAAAAAAGTACGTTTGGATCTTGCTGATCTCGTCACTTTCGTCCAGTAACATGTTTTCTTGGTTAGAAAACAACAAATTTGGTGGCTTTAACCTCTGAAAAAGCTTATACGTATACTTCAGCGCCGCGGATTCTTTCGCGGTGCTGTTGCTTTAACTTTGGAAGCCTATCCGAGAATATTTTACTTATTTTTCTGGGCAAGGTATTCCGCAAATTGCTGATTTAAGTATTCGCATTCCTGTCGCAATATGCCAGATTCAATGCTGGGGCTAGTACCCCATTTTGGTACAGATTCAGTTTCGAGAATCTTAAAATCGGAAGACTGTCCGCCCACAAAGGGTACGGGAACACCGAAGACAATCTTTTCAATCTGATGATGCCGGATCAGATACGAGCACATCAGACAGGGCTCATGTGTGCTGAATAAGGTCGATCGGCTTAACAGATCTCCATAGCCATTGGCCAGTGCATCTTTTACGGCCAGAATCTCGGCATGCTGGGTAATATCCCCACTTGATTTTCCGGCTTCAATTCCTTTGCCGATGACTTGATCTTCGAAAACCAAGAGTGAGCCAACCGGTGGATCTCCGTTTGCTAAGGCCTCGTTGGCCAGGGTGATGCAGTCGCGCATGTATTTGGGGTAGTTCTTCATCATGATTTGATACGAGGAATGTCGCAGCCTTGTGCTAAGGCTGCGCGTTCCTTTAATTCGAAACTAAAGATCAGGTTTATTCCTGAGAAATGGGCTAAAAACTGTCCGTTTTGTCCCGCCTGGGATCGGACAACAGTAGGTCTCTTTTGTACCGTAAATCTGTAATAATAAAAATACGAAAACGTTGTAGTTAAATTACGCAAACGTTGTAGTTAAATTTTCATCTTGTGCTTTTGGTAGCATCAGCTGACCTAATTCGATGATCTCCATCGGATATAAATTGCTTTTTTATCTTTAAAGTCTTGTTTTTGAGACAAAATAGCATTTTTTTGATACGAATAGATCCTATTTTTCTAAATGCTAATCTTCACTTTTACAGTTAAAATTCCTTAATACAAGGAGACCAATTATAAAATTTCTAAACCACTCGAAGTGAATATTGCTTTATGAGAAACTATTGTAAACTAAAACAAAGCCATCGGATACCCTCATCCTGGTTGCTCTGTCTGGTCGCTTTTGGTAGTCCGACTACGGCGTTAAAAGCCAGCACACCATTAAAATCAATCGCTGGATTGATTGTCCAAAACCGTGAAATTACGGGTAAAATATCGGATAGCAACGGTCAGCCGCTAGCTGGTGTTACCATCACTGTGCTAGGCAGTACGATACGTACGGCCTCACGGGCCGACGGCACTTATTCCATTGCGGTACCTCAGGGTGCAGAAAAACTTGTTTTCAAGCTCCTTGGGTACAAGAGCCAGGAAATTTCCCTTACCCAGGCTAAACTACTGAATGTCGTCCTGAACTCATCGGCTGATGAACTGGACGAGGTCGTGGTGGTGGGCTATGGCACCATGCGTAAAAAGGACCTGACGGGTTCGGTGACGCAGATCCTTCCGGACCGGATCGCCAATGAAAACCCAAAGACGGTGCAGGATATCTTGCGCGGTACTGCAGGGATGAATATCGGCTATGATGCTTCGGCAAAAGGTGGCGGCTCGATCGAGGTGCGCGGCAAACGTTCGGTTTACGATAGTAACAGTGGCCATAATAATCCGCTGCTTGTGCTCGATGGAATGATATTCTATGGTGAACTTTCGGAAATCAATCCCGATGATATTGAGCAGATCGACATCTTGAAGGATGCCTCGGCCGCGGCGATCTATGGTTCCAAGGCAGCCAGTGGCGTAATTATCATCAGTACAAAAAAGGGAAAGCAGGGCAAGCCAACGATTAATATGACCATGAATGCCGGCGCGACACAATTGAGCGAATACCGCAAAAGATTCAGTCCTGCCGCTTACATGCAGCATCGGGAGGATTGGTATACGAAGAATACCTATGGTATTAATCCCCAAACGGGGGTATATGAAGCGTACCAGACACGCGACGATAATGGAAATTTAACGGTACCTTATGGGTTTTACCTCAGTCCGGGGCAGCTACCGGCTTCCTTATCGCTCGATTCCTGGCGTGCGCTTTCAACAAATGAAAATGGGGAGTCGGATCAAAGTATCTGGGGTCGCCGCCTGGGCCTGCAGGGCAATGCCCTGCAGAATTTTCTAGACGGAAAGGCCGTGGATTGGGCGGACCACACCTTTCGTACGGGGTTCAACCAGGATTATAATGCCAGCATCAGCGGTGCAAGCGATAAGGTGAACTATTACCTGTCCATGGGTTACCTTAAAAATGAGGGTGCCGTTGTCAGTGACACCTACAAGGCTGTCCGGGCCAATATGAAAATCAATGCGCATGTAAACAAATGGCTGGAACTTGGAGCCAATGTTAATTTTCAGGATCGCTCTGACGGAAATATAGACATTGATCTGGATCAGGAGCTGCGCAATAGTCCGTATGCGGATTATGCAGATGCCAATGGCAACCCGCTGCAATATCCGCTCAGTGAACAATTTAGCCAGCGCGGCTATAACTATGATTTTCTACAGAATTATCTTGAACTGGACAAGGGGTACACGGTACTGAATTCCATCTTCAATGCGAAAATAAAACTGCCGTTCAATATCACCTATTCCTTTAATGCATCCCCCCGTTTGCAATATTTCCATGACCGCTATTTCATGTCGGCCGAACTTCCGGGATCTAATCCTGCTGATCGGGGGGCCAACCGTGAGCAGACCAAACGCTTCGACTGGTCACTGAACAATACCATCAATTGGGAGCATACCTTTGCGGACAAACATCGGGTCATGTTGACCTTGGTGCAGGAAGCCGAGGAACAGCAATCTTGGAAAGACCGGATCGAGGCACGTAATATTTTACCTTCGGATGCACTGGGTTTCCACAATACCAAAAATGGCTCAAAAGAAAATAGCAACTTCGATAGTTACGATAGCCATCAGACAGCGGATGCCCTGTTGGCCCGTTTGTTTTATTCCTATGATGACCGTTATATGCTGACGACTTCCATCCGGCGGGATGGTTATTCGGCCTTCGGAACATCTAATCCTTATGCTACTTTTCCTTCAGTGGCCCTGGCCTGGAACTTTAGTAAGGAGAAATTCTTCAAATGGACAGATGTGATGGATTACGGTAAACTGCGTGCTTCTTATGGTAAAAATGGCAACCGGCAGCTCGCAGATCCTAATTTAGCCCTCGCCAATCTGTATTCGGGTAGTGGTAAGATGCATGGTTATCTCAACACTGCCGGCGAGCTGCTCCAATACCGTTACCTGATGGTAGATCGCCTGGCAAATCCAAACCTGCAGTGGGAAAAGACCACAGCATGGAATTTCGGTCTGGACTTTGGATTCTTAAAAAACCGGATTTCCGGTAGTCTGGAATACTACCTGATGCAGACCCATGATATGATTATGGAGCAGAAGCTGCCCAACTTTACGGGATTTAGCAGCATCACGACAAATCTGGGGCAAGTGGACAACAAAGGGATTGAATTGACCTTAAATACGGTCAACCTGCAAAAGGATAATCTGAAATGGTCCACCACCTTTAGTTTCTCCTACAATAAGAACCAGATTGTGCATCTCTACAAGAACTACGAAAATGTGCTGGACGCCAATGGCAACGTGGTGGGCCGAAAGGAGATGGACGAGATGTCGAACGGCTGGTTTATAGGTCAGCCCATTGGCGCAATCTGGGACTATCAGGTGACGGGCATCTGGCAGGCCAATGAAGCTGCGGAAGCAGCCCGGTATGGCCAGGCACCGGGTGACCCCAAAGTAGCCAATCCCTATACGGCAGATGATGTGCTGAATGGCGACGAAAGAAAGCCTGTTTACAACAATAATGATAAGGTATTTTTAGGGCAGACAGACCCGCGTTTTCGCTGGGCAATGCGCAATGAATTTACCCTATGGAAAGACCTCAGTTTTTCGTTTAATATCTATTCCTATATGGGGCATAAAAGCTTGTCGGGCAATTACCTGAACAACGATGATGATGGGGGCCGGATGGCATACGGACTGGCCAATCTGCCGGCCAAAACATACTGGACGCCGGACAACCCGACGGATCGCTATGGCCGGATCGAAGCCAAAGGACCCGTCGGGGCGGAGGGTGCCCAGCGGCTTTACGACCGCTCCTTTATCCGCCTGGACAATATTTCTATAGGCTATACGCTGCCAACATCGTTGACATCCAGGTACAACTTAAATCGGGTGAAACTATACGGAACCGTGCGCAACGTGGTCACCTGGACCAAAGACTGGGAATATGGTGATCCCGAAACATTTCATCCCAGCAATAACCCTCAGGGATGGGCTTCCCGGGTGTTTACCTTCGGTGTGAATCTGTCTTTATAACCTCATTAATTGATAGCTATGAAATCTATAATAAATAAATCCAGATCAATAAGTATAAGTAAGGGTATTGCAGCAATGCTTGCCGGTACGCTGGCCATCAGCAGCTGTTCGAAAGAATTTCTACAGCCTGACCCACTGTCTATATATTTACCCAATGAGACCTTTAATACAGAGTCGGGACTGCTATCGGCCATGGCCATCTGCGATCGTCACCTGAAAGGGTATTGGGCCACGGATAATAATGAAATGCTGACCCTAGGGACCGAATACATCTTCTCTGAACTGATGGTGGCCAGTAATACGGACAAACGTAGCATGATGGCAGACGTCGCCAACATGCTTACACCGACCAGCGACAACTCTACGCTGCAGAATCTCGACCGTTCAAATAGTATGTGGTATTTGTGGCAGGAAACGTATAAAGGGATCAGTTATGCCAATACCATTATCAAGTATGTAGACCAGGTAGATGCATTGAATGAACAGGATAAAAATGCTTACAAAGGCCGCGCTTACTTTCACCGCGCCTTTCGGTATATGGCATTGGTCTTTGAATATGGTGATGTGCCTCTGGTGACGACCATCATTGATGCGCCAAAACAAAACTACCGCAGTACCAAACGTGACGCCATCTTACAGATGATTACCAAAGACTTGGAATTTGCCGTACAATGGGTGCCTGATCAGAAAAATATGAACCTGATCGGCATGATTAATAAAGGGGCCTGCCGGATGTTGCTGGCGAAATGTTACCTGGCTCTGGGTGAATACCAGAAGGCGAAAGAACAGACGGATATCCTGATTGATCAATCGGGATATTCCCTGATGACCGAAAGTTTTGGAACCTTCAACGATGGGGGCGAAGCGCAGACCTGGCCCATTAGCCGAAACGTCATCTGGGATATGCACCGCCCCGAAAACAAATTGATCCCAACCAACCGGGAGGTGATCATGGGGATGCCCAACCGTGGCGCTGATGCTGAGTCTTTTGTGAAAATGCTGACCATGCGTATTTTGTACCCTTTTGTATTCGACAATCGGATACAAACAACGGATGGTAAACAGGCTTTGTTAAATATCAAACGGAACAGTTCGGATTACAATGCGAAATATGATTATATGCGGGCCTTTGGTCGCGGTATCGCGACGTTTCGGCCCACGGCTTTTCAGTCAAAAGGGGTATGGTCTGTCAACGGGAAAATGGATGATGGCGACTTGCGCCACAGTACTAAAGTAGGCAACTGGGTGCGTATGGAAGACTATAAGGTAAACAACAAGGCCTCAAAAGATTTTGGAAAACCGATCACACTGAAAGATCCCGAAACGGGCAAATTGCTCTGCTCGGATTCCATCCGCCGTTGGTACGATGTGCCACATTATAAATTTTTCTTGGATGATCCCGTTAGCGAGACGAATATCAGCGGATCGGACGGTTCCAGGGGTGCAACGAACGGTAGTATTGCCGACTGGTATCTGTACCGATTGGCAGAAGCTTACCTCTTGCGTGCTGAAGCAAAATATTATATTAACCCCTCCGATGGGACGATAAAGGATGATCTGAATGCTGTTCGTCAGCGGGCAAAATGTACGGAACTGTACCAGGGGCCTGTAACGATTGGTGATATTATGAATGAACGGGCACGTGAACTCTATTGGGAGGAATGGCGGAATGTGGAACTGAAGCGTGTATCATTGTGCCTAGCTCGCAGTGGTAAACCTGATGAATGGGGGAACGTCTATAATCTGGAAAATTTCGATAAGCAGAACGGTACCGATGCGAGCGGTGGCAGCTACTGGTACCAACGTATCGTGCATTACAGCCTGTACAATAAAGGTGTCATTCATGTGAGTGCTACCGGTCTAAGTGATATTAAGTACACCATGGATAAAAAGAATATGTACTGGCCAATTCCCAATGTGGCAATTACCTCTAATATCAAAGGACAGTTGAAGCAAAATTATGGCTATGACGGTTATAATGCGGCAACTCCCGTATGGGATAAATGGGAGGATGCTGTTGCGGATGAAGCGAAAGTAGAGTAGGCCAGTGGTACGGGGACCGAACTGATCTGCACGGATGCGGATCGGTTCGGTTTTTAAATTTCAATGAATTAGAAATCAATACCTTTTGTTATGATAAAAAATGTGTTTTTGTTTTTACTTTTTCTTCCGTTAAAATTTTGTTTTGGACAAACGGATCTAACAAACTTTCCTGCCGGGGCAGGACCCAAGGAAGTAGGTTATCGGATTGCGCACCGTTTCATCACGGGCAAACATATGCTCCATGCCGGTAAATGGATCAGCTATCCCGAGACCTTTTACTGGACAGGTGCCATTAACTATGCTCACTTAACGGATGATCAGCAGCTGATGCAGGCCATGGAAGAACGGTTTGCAAAATTAACCTCAAGTGAGCAGTCGCTGCTTCCGATTAAAAACCACGTCGACTTAAATATGTTCGGAAGCCTCCCGTTGCGGCTTTATCAACTGACCAAAGATAAAAGCTATCTGGATCTGGGGCTGCCTTATGCCGATACGCAATGGGAGGTACCACAAAGTGCCAGTCAGGCTGAAAAAGACTGGGCCGGGAAAGGCTTCTCCTGGCAGACGCGCCTTTGGATCGACGATATGTACATGATTACGATCTTACAGACACAGGCTTTCAGGGCGACGGCTGATTCGAAATATTTGGATCGTGCAGCCCGGGAGATGGTGCTTTATCTGGACGATTTACAGCGTCCCAATGGCTTGTTCTATCATGCGCCGGATGTCCCGTACTATTGGGGAAGGGGCAATGGATGGATGGCCGCAGGGATGTGCGCGTTATTGCGGGTATTGCCAACCGATCATCAGGATCGCCCCCGTATCCTGAAAGGTTATCTGAAGATGATGAAGAGCCTCAAAAAATATCAGACGAAAACTGGTCTATGGAATCAGTTGATCGATCAACCGGATTGCTGGACAGAGACCTCGGGATCGGCGATGTTCGCCTATGCAATAATATCGGGTGTGAAGCAGGGTTGGCTCAATAGCAAACAATATGGCCCAGTAGCCCGGAATGCTTGGTTGGGTCTGACAAAATATGTGGACGATAAAGGTGCTGTATCGGAGGTCTGTGTAGGGACCAATAAAAAGAATGACAAGCAGTATTATTATGATCGTCCCCGCCATACCGGTGATTATCATGGACAGGCGCCATATCTATGGTGTGTCAATGCATTGCTGGAAGAGACTGGCAAGTAGTTGCTGTTCATCCGTCTGTTGCTACATACCCCAGTGATAGGATACGTAGCAACAGACGGTGTCAGTAAACCATTTCTGGGAGGCCGGCGATTTTGGCACTTATAAAGCCGTCGTTTGTTACTCATCCCGTAGACTATCGACGGGATTGACCATGGCTGCCTTGATGGACTGGTAGCTGACCGTGAGCAGGGTCAGTGCCAAAGCACCCGATCCCGCAATCAAGAAGATATCCCAGGAGATCTGAATACGGTAGGTATATGCGCTCAACATATGATCGGCGATATAATAGGCAATCGGAAAGGCGACCAGGCAGGCTAAAAGTACCAAAAGAACAAACTCCTTTGACAGCATCCGCGTGACAGAAAAGATGGAAGCACCAAGTACTTTACGCACACCGATTTCCTTGGTTCTGTTCTCAGCCATAAAGGCGGTCAGACCGTATAAGCCCAGGCAGGAAATAAAAATGGTCAATAAAGAAAAGAGGCTGGAAAGTTTGCCCAACTGCTGGAAATCTTTAAATTTTTCGGCATACTTGGCATCCACAAAGGAATACTCAAAAGGATAGTCGGGGTTGTATTCCTTGAAAATTTCCGCTATCCTGGACAGTGCATCCGCCGTTGCGATAGAATTGTTTAACCGGATATTCGTCACATTGGCGCCCGAAAAAGCACCCTGAATAACAAGTGGTGTGATGGGATTAAAAGGAGATTCCTGCACAAAATCTTTGATGACGCCGATAATATGCCAGTTCCTGCCATCAACTATGGTCTTGCCGATGGGATCATCAAAATTGAAAACCTTTGCGGCAGACTCATTGATGAGCATGGCCGCAGAATCCGTCGGGAATTTGGCCAGGTCAAAGTCCCGTCCACGCACTAATTGCAAACCAGCGGTACGGACCAAATTGTCGTCAACGCCCATCCGCGCGAAAATGGTGTTGTCGTCTTTGGGCTTACCATCCCAGCCCATGGAGTTGTTGCTCCAGTTTTCGGTGAGCGGAGAGGAGGTTCTGGCAATATCCGAGGCAATGCCAGACTGGAGCAGGGCATTTTTGATCAGCGTCCTGTTTTTACGGATATCGCCTTGATCAACGACATGGATAAGCTTATCTTTGTTATAGCCTATTTCCCGATCCTGTGCATATTTTATTTGTTTCCGGATGGATAATGTTGTTATAATCAGTGTGATGGCAATGCAGAATTGAGCAACAACCAGTACTTTCCGAGGGTTAAATTTGCGTTGGATATGGAGCAACTTGCCTTTCAATACTTTTACGGGAGCAAATGCCGATAGATAGAAGGCGGGATAGCTTCCCGAAAGAATGCCGGTCAGGAGTACAAAGCCCATAAAGACTGACCAGAAGAGCCTATCATTAAAGGGGATGGAAAGTTCTCTTGAAATTAAATCGCTAAAGGAGGGGACTGCGATCTGGGTGATCAACAGTGACAATAAGCCCGAAATAAAGGCGATCAAAATGGATTCGGTCAGGAACTGCCCGATTAACAATCCTTTATTGGCACCGATCACTTTTCTGACTCCAACTTCCTTCGCTCTTTTTTCACTCTGGGCCGTACTTAGGTTCATAAAATTGATGCAGGCAATAATCAGGATAAAACAGGCAATAGCGATAAATGAATGGACCATCCCGATGCGTTGTGAAGTCGGTTTGCCCATATCGGTAAAGTTACTGTAAAGCCATTTATCTGCAATAGGGGCAATAAAATTCTCCACTTTGGTTTCGGTATGTCGCTGCATAAAACCTTTTATTTGCTGCTGAAATTGGTCGCTATTGACATTTTTGTCCAATTCAATATAGGTCTGTACAGACTGATTACCCCAGTAATCATCGGAATAACCTATTTTTTCCATCAATGTCCAAGGGACCAGATAAGCTGTTCCCTTCATAAAGGAATTATCGGGGATGTCTTCAATGATGGCCGAGACTGTTGAAAGCTGGTTACTGTCCAGTCTGACGCTTTGGTTGATCGGGTCAGTATCACCGAATAGCCGGTCTGCAAGGGATCTGGTCAGAACGATCTGGCCTGGATTTTTAAGTGCTTCGGCGGGATTGCCTGCGACAATTTTATAATCAAATATGTTTAAGAAGGTACTGTCTACAAAAACGCCCTGCTCTTTGGAAAGTTTGGTTTCACCCCGCGTCAAAAGAAATCCAGTACCCATATTGACCCTGGCGACATGCTTTATTTCCGGAAAATCTGTTTTTAAGGCGGCAGCCATTGGCTTTGGGGTGTAAAAATGCTGTACAGCACTGCCTGCCCAGACATCTTTTATGCCGACGGCATAAATTTGGGAAGTCCTTGAATAAAACCGATCAAAGCTAAATTCGCTTTTTACCCATAGCATAATCAAGATCGCTGCAGCCATTCCCGTCGCCAACCCGACAATGTTTATTGCTGTAAAACCTTTGTTCTTCAGGAGATGCCGAAAGGCTATTTTGAAATAATTTTTAAGCATAGGAATCGGTTTTTTATCCCTAGTGCTACCAATTCGTTTGCCAATTGGGTAATGTGTTGAAAATAAATTATTTATTATCTTTGTGCATGCGAAATTTTGTTCGATCCCGAACGGTTTTTGTACGGAAACGGACAGTTTTGAAGTGAAAATAGTTGTTAAATTACTGAATTTAATAACTATTTTTATAGGGTATTCGCTTATTATTGAACCGAGAGATGATAAAAATAAAAGCCATAGTTGCTGTTGTCGCGATTTCTTTCTTTTCCTTGTCGCTTACAGCACAGGTGGACAACGAAAACATAACTAAGAAACTAGATAAAATCTATAAGCAATCATCATTTCCAGGCTTTGCTGTTGCCGTGATCAAAAACGATTCTATCCTTTTTTCCGGTGCCTATGGGTATGCAAACCTGCGCGAGAAAGTTAAATTTTCCGAGAATACCATTATGCCGATCGCGTCGGTAAGCAAAACAGTGATTGCTTTTTCACTGGCAAAAGCTTTTGAACTGGGTTATTTCACCGAACAGACCCCCATCAATACGATTCTTCCCTTTAACATTAGCAATCCACACCATCCCAATGATACGATCCGTGTCGAACATTTATTTACACATACTTCGGGAATAATTGATGATAAAGAGACCTTTATCAGTGGCTATCAGCTTTCAAAAACACCAACTATTGCATTAGGTACTTTTTTGGAGGAACATCTGGATGCAAATGGACGATCCTATAGTCCCAATAATTTTGCTAGTGAACCGGTCGGAAGCACATACAGCTATTCGAATATTGCAGCGGCATTGGCTGCTTACCTGATCGAAGTAAAAGCGAAAATGCCCTTTCATGCATTTACCGAAAAATATCTATTCAAACCGCTAAACCTGCAAAATACCAGCTGGTTTTACGATCAGGATAAATCCGAACGCTATGCCAAACTCTATGAAATCACTGTGCCGGATTTGCCCTATTATAAAGCACTGATGAATGCAGATAAAAGCCTGAAAGATTATTGTTCGATTACCTATCCTGACGGAAGCCTGAGGACATCCTTGGTTGACCTGACAGCTTATTTAAGTGAAATCATGAGAGGTTATCAAGGTCGCTCGAAGCTGATGTCGAAGACTTATTACGCCCCTGTTTTTCTAAAAAGGTCCGGGAAAAATGGACAGGCCATTACGAACAAGGGGATAGCGCAGCAAGCGATGTTCTGGAACTATAACAACAAAGGACGTTTGACCCATAACGGGAGTGATGCGGGCGTATTTGCCGTCGTTTCCATAGATGTTGAGCACAATATCGGTAGAATACTTTTGATCAATGCCAACATCGATACGGATAACAACATCAAATTGATCAATAGCATCAAAGAAATTTCGGGTGTTTTGGATACCATCAACTAAAGCTATCCTAATTCATCGTTCTTGTGCTGCATATCGCCTGCGGAGCACTCAAATGCAGGATGATTTCTATACTGAAACAACAAGCATTATGGCGAAATTTAGCTGTTAATATATTCTTTACCTGGCCTTAATATTGGATTTGTATTAAACTTTGATCTTTACGGCAGGCAAAGAATTATTAGATCTACAAAATATGCTTGTGAAAACCATTGACGCGGTACTCTTACAACGTCTAAAAAATGCAGATTACGGTGCTTTTGATGAGATTTATGCGCATCATTGGCGTACACTTCTTCCTATCGCGTTGAAGAAGCTAGGCGATGCGGACCTCGCGATGGATCTTGTCCAGGATCTCTTTGTGGATTTGTGGCAAAGACGGCATATGATCGATATCCACAGTGGATTGCGGGCCTACCTTATTTCAGCGTTATATCACAAGCTTTTCCAACATTTTAGAAAGGCTGGCATACATGAAAAACATATCGAGCAATATAGTTTGATGATTCAGGATGGCCTACAGGATATGTTTCCGCTCGATGGCTATGAAGAAAACTATACTGAAGTGTTGGTCGCTATCGAACAGTCTATCGTGGAAATGCCCGACCGGATGCGTGTTGTGTTTAACCTCAAGTATCAACGTAGCCTCAGTAACCATGAAATCGCGGAACAATTGGGTATTTCACTGCAGACCGTCAAAAATCAATTGAGTAAAGCACTCCATCTTGTGCGGCAGCAGATGCGCCACCAGCAACTGAATCCCACTGTTTTCTTATCCTTATCTTTTCTGCTTTTCTTTTAGCGTCTGGCGTTTGTTTCCTAAACCAATCAGATTCCCCGCTCTGTGCAATAGTTTCCCGGGCTTAATTGTCACAGCTTTAACAGAGTGGAAAAACTGTTAACCGATAGGAATGCAGCCAACATCTATTACGCTTTAATTTGTCAAACCAGTGAATTATTTCTTAAATTTAGTGGCTCAATACTTCACATCACATGCTACAAATACCTCATAATGACTAGATCGCTTTTGTTGCTATGGCTTTTATTATCTTGGATATGCTCATTTTCGCAAACTTTTAAAAATGACAGCGTAAAATCCTTTGTTGACAAATCTATTGAACTTATAGGGGCAAATTCAATTCATAAAGAAAACCTGGAAGTTATCAAAGGTGGACTATACAATAAAGCTCGAAATCTAAATTCGATTGATGAAACTGCAACATTATACGATGAAGTATTTAAACAGCTTCATGATTATCATGGCGGTTTAAAATATAAGGGAAAAACCTACGGATGGAACAATCCCAATGTAATGACGAATGGGTATTTGAAGGAGCGGATGAACATTGAAAAAAGTACATTTAGTCAGGTAATTGATCAAAAAATCGGCTATCTCCGAATTGTTGGAAACAGTGATTTTGCCTTTAAAAAAGTAGATAGTATAGCCGATGAAATCGTAGCTCATATCAATCGTATCAATTCAGCTGAAATTAAAGGCTGGATTATAGACCTGAGATTAAATACCGGCGGAAATATGTATCCGATATTACTTGGCCTGAAAGAGTTTATCGGAAATAACCTGCGCTTTGGTGGTTTTAGGGATGCGCAAGACCAGGCCACAGGAAATTGGGAAATCAAGGCGGGAAATTTGGTGATTGATGGTATAAAGCTGGACAGAAAAGCAGTCTTGACCGATCCGATTGCAAATGATGTTCCATTGGTTATTTTAACGAGCTGCTATACGGCGAGTGCAGGTGAAATGGCCGCCATATCGTTTATCGGAAGGAATAACACCTTTATTGTGGGCGAAAAGACAGCAAATTATACCACCGCAGTGCAAGGTTTTAAAATAAATGAGCATGCAGGTATTAATTTGTCAACAGACTATGTGGTGGACAGGAATCAAAAAGTTTATAAATCCTATATTTCGCCTGATGTTGAAGTCGTGGGTGGCGATAACCTGACAGCATTGAAAAAGGATCATAAAATTATCAAGGCCTTGGAACTATTGGGCCAATAACAAGGAGTTAACCGCTCACAGACAAGCCTTTCAGACAATACTGAAAGGCTTGTCTGTTTCAGGAAGGCGTTTGGAACAGCACGCTGAGAATTTATCTTTAAACTAAAGTTTACATAAACTTAATACATTTAGGATGGTACGATCGCCCGGTTGTAGCAACTATAAGGTATATGCAAGATAGAAAAAGAGAATTGGAAGATTTGATCGAACGGTATTCATCAGGACGGTTAACGGATACGGAACGTGCCCATTTGATGCAGTGGCTAGGGGAGCTGGATGTGGCCGAAGCGTATACGATTGATGTGGCTGAGGTCGAGAAGCAGATGAAAGAAAAAATAGATGCCCGTTTGCGAAGCAGCGAGCCGGTAAATCAAATCAAGCATCCGTCTTGGCAATTTCTTGTCAGAATTGCGGCGACAGTTATTGTATGTTTCTCATTTGCATGGTATATCTTGGAAGCAAATCGGGTGGATGAACCGCAGCATCGACAGGTTGTAGGCGTTGTGACGACTGCCGTGAAATCCATACAGATGACTTGCTCCGTTTCGCAGGACAGTCTGATTTTACTGCAGGATGGCAGCAAGGTCCATCTCTTGGCAAATTCCAGCATAACATGGATGCAGCCGTTCCCACAGGGTCAGCGTGCGATTCAATTGCAGGGAAAAGCATTTTTCGAAGTAGCGCATGATACATCCCGCCCATTTACCGTGTTGGCAGATAATATCCTGACAACAGCTTTGGGGACGTCTTTTTGGGTTATTCAGGAGACTAAAAATGCAAAACCTAAGGTACGTCTTGTGACGGGAAGAGTTTCTATTAAAGAGCGCGATGGAAATGGGAAAGAAACGCTGCTTGCTTATTTGTCTCCAGGGCAGACCTGGAAGGTAGCAGTTGTACAGCCGAGAAAGGAGCAGGTCTTAAAACTGGAGAAAACGATTACCGAAGAGACCGTTCCGACGGCATTGGTTTTTCATCACAAGCCCTTGGCGGAGGTGATGCCTGCCTTGGCGTCGTTCTACAAAACGACTATTGTCTTTTCTTCAAGTGAGGTCGCAGGACTATCCTTTTATGGGACCTATACAGCCGAAAATAATATCGGGCAGATTCTTCATACGATCTGTATCGCTAACGATCTGGAACTTCAGTTTAATGCCGAAACAAATACTTATACGATCGTAAAAAACAGTCAATAGCTATCAATAAAAATTTAATGACGAGCACCCCCAAATAGGGGAGCCTGGGAAAACTATGCACAATTATTAAGGAAAAATATGCAACTATCTTTAACAACGAAAAGGCCAACTAAGGGGGCTTTATTACTACTATTCGCCATTGCTGCTGGCCACATGGGATTTGCCCAACAGCGTGGAGAACTTGTTGTGATCGTACAGAACGCTGAATCAAAAGGATTAGCGAATGCGACTGTCACCGTGAAGAACAAGCTGGGCAATTTGAAGCGGTCCGGTCAGGCCGATCAGCAGGGGAAAGCAATGTTCAATGATCTTCCTGCGGACAGTAATTATTGTATCGTAGTTACTTACACTGGGATGAAAGCCAAAGAAGAGTGCCAATTTATTGTCAATTCGGGAAAACGCTCCAGTGTCGTCTTTCAACTGACGGACGCAAACCAGATGGATGAAGTGATCGTTGTAGGTTATGGTACACAGAAAAAGACAAACCTCTCCGGTGCTGTAGATCATATCAGTGCGGAGGTACTTGATAGCCGACCGATTTCAAATGCGGCACAGGGGCTCCAGGGAATCTCGCCAAATTTGAACATTCAATTCAATTCTGGTGCTCCTGGAGCCGTTCCCAATATCAATATCCGCGGTATTACATCCATAAACGGCGGCGACCCGCTTATCTTGGTCGACAATGTTCCTGTATCGACTGAAGAACTGATCCGTATCGCACCACAGGATATTGAATCATTTACCGTGATCAAGGATGCCTCGGCAGCGGCAATTTATGGAGCCCGTGCCTCTTTTGGTGTGCTGATTATCACCACCAAAACTGGAAAAGGCGATGTAAAAGTGAATTATTCAAATAATTTTACCTGGAATACACCTACGGTAATGCCCGACAAAATAACTGATCCATATGTGTTTTCACGGCTATTGGAAACTTCCACGGATAATACGCCATGGGATAATGTTAATTATTCGGACCAGTTTTACCAATATGCCAAAGAACGCTCAGATAACCCCTCGATTGCTGGCGTACGCATCAATCCCTCTGATTCCAAAGTATGGGAATATATGGGCAACCGGGATTGGACAAGGTATTTCCTTTCGGATTGGAATGCGACCAACACACATGACTTATCTATCTCAGGCTCCAACGAAAAAGTGCAGTACTATATCAGTGGTAGCTACAATCGGCAGAATTCACCCGTTAAGCTAACAGAAGATTATTTTGACCGTTACAATTTGCGGTCAAAGGTAAACTATAGACTATCTGATCTGATCTCATTTGGAAATAATACCGTCATTGGCAGCATACGCCGTCTTGAACCTTCGCAGATGAGCTTGGCAGATATTTACAATATTTTTCCAACGTCCTTTGACAAAAATCCAGATGGAACCTGGGCCAATTCTTCGGCAGGTATTATCGCTGCCCGGATGGTAGATGGCGGCAAGAAAGACCATAAGTATCTGGATGTTCAATCCACTTTTAATGCTGAACTGCGCTTATTCGATCATAAATTTAAATTAAATGCCGATTATACCTTCCGTCGTAACTCGCTGAACCGTAATTGGTATACCAATCAGTATGAAATCGGCTATGGCCCAAATGATATCCGGAAAGAGGGCACGACGGGGGCCTATCGTGAGGCTGGTTTTATTTACCACAATGTATATAATATATACGGAACCTATACACAGTCATTTGGCAAACATCAGGTCAATGCAGTAGCTGGATTTAATCAGGAGGATTACAGGCATGAACTCATCAGTGCTGAGCGCGCAGGCTTAATTTCGGAATCCTTCCCGACAATTCAATTTGCGACCGGAACAATGAAAATGGGCGAAGCCATTGATACCTATGCCTTGCGCGGTGCATTCTATCGTCTGAATTATACTTATGACGATAAGTATATCGTGGAGTTCAATGGACGCTACGATGGTTCTTCGCGTTTTCCGAAAGATAAACGTTTTGGATTTTTCCCGTCAGGATCGGTTGCCTGGCGTTTAGACCGGGAGGATTTTATGTCATCCTTGTCCGGACTGGATCAGCTCAAACTGAGAGCTTCTTATGGTCGGCTAGGTAATCAGCTGGTGTCAAGCTACGGTTATCTTCCGTTCATGGAAAAAGAGAATTCAGATTACCTACTAGGCAGTGAACTAGGTGTATATATTAAAGTGCCGCCTTTGGTTTCACCTAATTATACCTGGGAGAAGGTAAATACAGTGAATGTTGGTTTGGATGTTGCTGTACTTAAGAATAAACTGTCTGCTAGTTTTGATTATTATTCAAGAAGCACGCTGGGCATGTTGACTGGAGGAAAAGACTTGCCAAATATTTTGGGTGCTGCTGAACCGAAAGAAAATGCAACTGACCTGAGGACCAATGGCTGGGAATTGACCGTCAATTTTCAGGATCGTTTCGAACTGGCGAATGCACCATTGCGCTTCAATGCCAAATTCCTACTCTCGGATTCGAAGTCCACGATTACACGTTTTGATAATCCCAATAAGAGTATTTTACAATATTATGAAGGCATGAAAATGGGGGAAATCTGGGGCTTGCAGAGTAACGGTCTTTTTAAAGATGCGGCCGAAATCGCCAAGTTGGATCAGACGTCGATCATCCCCTGGGGTGCCTTGTCGATTGTACCGGGATGGCCCACCTATGTCGATCAAGATGGTAATGGCAAGATCGAAAAGGGCTATACTCTTGGGGATACCAAAGACCTCAAAGTCATTGGAAATTCCACACCAAGGTATCAATTTGGTGTCGACCTGTCTGCTGATTGGAAAGGTTTTGATCTACGCGCATTTTTTCAGGGTATTGGCAAGCGTGATTATTATCCATTGGATTACCTGTATTGGGGAGCTTATCAACAGCCTTATGGTAACTTTTATGGGCATTTGCTCGATTTTTATCGTCAGGAGAGCGACTCACCAGCTGAGCGTGCCAAACATTCACAGGCTTACCTCGATCTTGGGCTGGCCGATCAAAACCTCAATTCAGCCTATCCTATATTACAATCCTGGCTTGCAGACCGTAATTTAGGTACCCGCATTGACCAGGCTCAGGGATTGGCCATACCACAGACCAATTATTTGCTGAATGCCGCATATCTACGCCTCAAAAACCTGACCATAGGCTATACCTTGCCCAAGTCATTTACCTCCCGTGCCAAGATCAGCAACCTGCGCGTCTACCTGAGTGGCGAGAATATCATGGAATGGTCGGCAGTAAAACGCTTTTTTGACCCCGAGACATTGAATGAAAATACCTATACCAATCCGGCGGCCAAGCCTGAACGTGTGGGCAATGGACTTACTTATCCTTTCCAGCGTAGTTTTTCTGCTGGTATTCAACTCACATTTTAATCGTATATCATGACAAATAAATATATAAAATTAGCTTATGTGCTTGCAGGTCTATCGTTTTTAGGCGCCTGTAATGATAAATATCTGGATCGTGTCCCCGAGACAGCGATCAACAATGAACACTTTTTCAATACAGCAAATGATTTGGAATTGTATATCACAGGATTATACAATTTCGCTGGGGTGGGTATCTATCAGGCTGATGCCACAACGGATAACGCCAGTACAACGGGCAATACGGAGATTAAGACACTCATGTTGGGTAATGCGTCTGCGGCAACGATCTCTGGTGGCTGGGAATGGGAGCAGCTCCGCAAGATCAATTTCTTTTTGATGCATATGGGCAAGGCAAAGATCAGTGAAAGTGAAAAAGCACATTATGAAGGATTAGGACGTTATTTTCGTGCAAGGTTTTATGTTGAAAAAGTACAGCGTTTTTCAGATGTGCCCTGGGTGGACAAGGCTTTAGAAGTCGACGATACGGATTACCTCTTTGCCAAACGTGATCCACGTGCTACTATTGTCCAAAAGATTATGGAAGACTTTGAGTTTGCGGCACAGCATGTTCAGCCGGGGACCAAACTGGGGAATGTCAACAAATGGGTGGTCCTGCAGGAGTATAGCCGATTTGCACTTTATGAAGGTACCTTCCGCAAATATCACAATGAGCTTGAACTCAAAACCTCGGCAAATGGTTTTTTGACCAAGGCGCAGGAACTGAGTGAGCAGATTATGCGGGAAGGCGGTTTTACAATTTATAATAGCGGCAAACCTGATCAGGATTATGGTTCCTTATTCTTTAATGAAAATCTGGAAAACAATAAAGAGGTTGTTTTGGGTCGTTTTTATGCCAACAATGTGCTGAATGCAGATTCATGGCCGGGGATGTTCGGTAATTATGAGTACTATCCATTGCGCGATCTTGTACAGGCTTACCTCATGAAAGATGGCTCATTTTATTCTGCGCAGACAGGATATGACAAGAATACTTTTGTCAAAGAATTTCAAAACCGCGATCCACGTCTGGCGCAGACCTATGCTTTTCCGGGATGGGAACTGATCTACTCCCATACCTATGCGCAGGGAGCAGGGTTGTATGTGCAACAGCTGGCCAAAAACTTTTCAGGTTATCATCAGATCAAAGGCTTTCAGAACACCTTGAGCCTGGATGCACGCAACAACCTGGATATACCACTGTACCGCTACGCGGAGGTCTTACTGAATTTTGCTGAAGCAAAGGCGGAGCTGGGGCAGCTGACGCAAGCCGACCTTGACCGCAGTATCAACTTGTTGCGCAAACGGGCGGGCATGCCGGATATGCCCCTCAACGTTCCTATTGACCCAATTATGGCTACGCGCTTTGCCAATGTCGAGAGCAGTCAGCGTAATCTCGTATTGGAAATCAGAAGGGAACGCCGGGTAGAATTAGCTTTCGAAGGCTTCCGGTTCACCGATCTGATGCGTTGGAATGTGGGTGAATTATTGAAGAACAAACGTGAAGGCATTTACTTCTCGGGTTTGGGACAGCACGATATGACCGGTGATGGCATCCCGGATATTGTGTTACTACCATCTTCTTCGACCATTCCGGCCGTCAAAGAGAAGAATAGCCTTGGGCGGGAATTGCAATATTATCGTGTCGGCCGTTTTGGGCAGGATGTAGGGGTATTTCTATCGGATGGAAATAGCGGTACGGTGGAAACTATCGAAAACACGGGAAACTTTGAGGTGCCTAAATTCTACTATCGCCCGATACCACAGGGAGATATTCTTTTAAATGATAATCTTAAACAAATATTTGGTTGGTAATGAAACGTTCAATAATAGCTATTTTATCTTTTTTGTTCCTAGCGTGTTTTTGTTATGGAACCGTAAACGCACAGGAATTTAAGTTTGCGTTTTTAACAGATATGCATGTCCATAGCGACTCCACACTTGGTCAGGTGGATCAACGCCTGAAGTCGCTGTCACCCCAAGTGGAGCTGCTGTTGAGCGGTGGCGATAATGTTGATATCGATAATTTAAAAACGGCGGAGCTATCGCGTGGCGAGCAACGGCTTAAACAGCTGAAAAATCTTTTTGACCGCACAAAAAAGCCTTACCACATGGCCATCGGTAACCACGATAGATTACCTGGGAATTTGCGGAACGGCAAAAATGACTTTGAACTCTTTGAAAAAACTTTTGGTCAGACTTATTGTACATTTGAACATAAAGGCTGGAAGTTTATCGTTTTGAATAGTGTGGAAACAAAAGATAACCACTATATCATCGGTGAGCAGCAGTTACTATGGTTGCAGGATGTCGTTAAAAATACAGCAAAAGATCAGCCTTTGGTGATTATCTCGCATGTACCTTTTTTATCGGTCTACTATCCTGTGTTGGAAGGACGGTATACTGCTGCGGATACCTTTATGAACCAAAAACTGATATTTGATCTCTTTAAAGAACACAGTCTCAAACTGGTGCTGCAAGGGCATATGCACTTATATGAGGAAATTAAAGTCAAAGGCGTGCAGTTTATAACCGCTGGAGCAGTGTCGGGCAATTGGTGGCATGGGAATTTCGAGGGGACTGATCCAGGACATCTTGAAGTGGATGTCAAGGGCAAAGACTTTAGCTGGACTTACGTGAAATAAAGGGATATAGTACCCTGTAAAAGGTAAAAGATGTATTAGGCCGCCGATTGTTTTCGGGCGGCCTTTTTTCTGAATGTCAATTATTTGGGTTACTACATTTAAAAGTGGGGATTGAAAAAAGTGCTGGCTATTCTGGACAGGCCTGATAGGGCACTACTGCAGTAGTGCATTGATTTTATCTTTTACCGATAAAGGCCGGAGGTGACTCCGTTGTCCTGAAAGCCGGCTTCAATCGTTGGCCACTATTGAACTAGTTCACCGTTGGATTTTTTAAATTTATACACAAGATTTTTCTCTTTCAATCTGATGATGACATTATCCTTGTCATCTGTCATTTCTATTTTTTCATTACCCGGAAAAATATATCCTTTAATTGAATTTTCCCACAGTGGAAGCGTTGGTGTAGATGAACTTTTTATTGGAAAACATTTTATTTTGATTGTCTGCGCATCATCGTAAATTCCAATGACTTTGTTGTCCTCATAGTAATGGGAGTCAAGGGCATTGATAATTAATTCTTTGGGCACTTCAGCATCTATTAGTATTGGAGATAAGGTATAGCGATCGAATATAAATAATTTCATGTTGCTGTAGTAGTAAACTGTTTTATATGTTAAATCTGTATTGTTCATGTACTTAAACAAATCATGAGTTACCGTTCTGCCGATATTGCTTAATTGATTACCATTTGGATAAATCAGTTCAATGGCAGCAACCAAAGGGGCTGAAAGTGGATCATCGGATTTCATTTTCTCTGATATCGCTAAAATTGATATGTCACTTGAAGTATTATCACCCATAAAATGAATCTGTCCAATTTTGCCCTTAAGACTGCTGTCTATCTTAAATTTTCTTTTACTAAATAATTTTCCAGTATCGTCAATGTAGCCTACAATAAAATCTATATCTGTATTGGCTGCAATGGTTTTATACTTCTTATTTGTTGACTGTCCTTCTGTAAAGTGCTTATAGTCTTTTAACTCCGGTAGGATAAAAAGATATTTATCTCTAATCTCTGCTCCAGTAACGATTTCCGCAATCTGCTTATCCGGATCCGGTGAATCATTCTTGCTACAAGCAGTTATAGTTAACGATGCGAGTAAAATAAATGGGAAAAATCTTTTCATAAAATAAGTGTATTAACACGAACTTAAGAAAAAGTTTGGAGAAAGAAAAAAATAGTAGATGGTTGATCTAGATTTTTAAGTTCTACTAATTCATTCTTTGTTCGTTGACACTGGAACTACCACGTTAACAGTATACATATGAGCTGTTATGCAGCCAAATTTGTGACCAATTTAAAGCCTAGACTTTTGACTTCCCCTAAAAAGTTAAATACTATTTGGTTTACTGTCCACCATCTAGGCTTTTTCATTTACTGTACGCTGTAATTAATATATTGAATTTGATGTCAATAAAAAGCAGTTAAAGTTTTATTATTACTGCGTTGCTGTTGGGGACAGGATCTCGCGCCAGCCTGCTGCTTCGGGAATGCCCGGTTTTCGCTTTCCGAAAAACTGCACGATCAGCTCACCGGTGGCGTCAAAAACCTCGATACTACTTACGATGCCATCTATTGTGGGTTTGCGTACAATCCAGACCGATCGAATATGATCTTCCCGAAGATGCATATTAAATGTGCTATCCAGTACATTGAACCAGGGACCCGTCTGAACCAGTTTTTCGATAGGACCTGTGTGGATCTGTATACAGCCTTTGTTTCCGATAAAGACCATGATTTCAAGCTTGATCTCCGCAGCCCGGTATAAAATTTTCTTCAGGTCATCGACTGAAATAACTGTCGCATGGCCCTCGGGGGCAATCTCCAAAGCCTGTGTTCGATCTAACCCGTATTTTTTCAATAGGGTAAAGAAATTATGGGTGTCTTCTAGTGCCAACCAGTCCTTTTGAAACGCAGCAACGTCTACATCTTCTTGATCACTTGCCGCAGTCTGGGTGGAGCTGCTGGGATTGGCTGTCACTAGAAGAGGCGCTGTTATGTCTTCTATTTTGTATTTCTCAATCAATGCCTGAAACGCTTTCTGATCACTTTTTTCGGTCAGATAGATTTTGTGTATAGCGCTTCCATTGCGCGCGAAAAATTGGATGCTCTTGCGTTCACCCTCCTGTACCGCAAATACGGATTGCCAGCTGAAGAGGAAAAGCCTTAAATCAATATCTTCATTGGCGATAAAACCCACATTGCCCGAAAATTGAGGTGGGGTATACACTCCTTTACGTTCATGGACAGCATCATTATTACGGGTTAGCGCCATCACGTAGCCTAGCAGGGTAATGTCGCCGAGGATAGCTTCAAATTCGGGACGAAGCCGAATATTTCCTTTTCCAATGCCGACGAGTTCAGCTTCCGTGACCCCCAATTGATGGGCAGCGTCACGAATACGAATTTTAGGGTTTTCTTCCTTAAACTGCTGATATTTGTTTGCTAATATTTCACTCATGTTATTTTCGTTTTTAAATTATTTTTGGGGCATTTGTGTGCGGATTGGGAAGATCAAGGGGTACCGACAATCAGGATCGTTGATTTTTCTGACCTTGACCTGGAATGCAGTCTCAATATGTGTTTCGGTAATGACTTGATCAGGTGTGCCAAAAGCAATCGATCTTCCCTGTTTCAATAAAAGGATATAATCAGCATATTGACAGGCAAAATTGATGTCGTGGAGAATAGCGACCACGGTACAGCTCTTTTTGGTCAGCTCCTGGGCAAGCTGCAGGATATGTTGCTGATAGAGCAGGTCGAGTCCATTGGTGGGTTCATCCAAAAAGAGCAGTGCATTTTCCTGCCCATCGATCTGTGCAATGACACGTGCCAGTTGAACACGCTGCTGCTCACCACCAGAAAGGGTATTGTAATCTCTGCCACGATAGCTTTCCATCCCTGTTTCTTTCAGGACTTTTTGGACAATGGCGTAGTCCGCTGCCGTCGGTTGCTGGCTGAAATGGGGATAACGTCCCATCATCACCAGCTCATCTACACGAAATGAAATCGATAAGGTGTTATGCTGACTCAATACCGAGCGGAAACGAGCGAGTTCTGCAATCGTATAGGCATCCAAGGGTTTATGCTGTAGGAGAATGCTGCCATAGGTTGGCTCGAACTCTTTACACAGGATTTTCAGCAGCGTACTCTTTCCGGCGCCATTCGCACCGATCACGGCAAGCATTTTGTGCTTGGGCAACGAGAAGGAGACATTGTCCAATAAGGTTTTGCCAGCGGTTCTGTAGCCGATGTTATTTACGGTAATTGCGTCCATATTATTCATGTTAAATAAAACGTTTTCTGCGCTCGCGCATAATGATATAGATAAAGATAGGTGTTCCGATGACGGCTGTCAATATACCGATGGGTAATTCAGCAGGTGAGACGAGGGTCCGGGCGATCAGATCCGAAGAGACGAGCACGACTGCACCTAGAAAGGCTGAAGCCGGAATCACGAGACGATGATCCGATGAAAAGGCGATACGGATTATATGTGGGACGATGAGTCCGACAAAACTAATCAGCCCGGCCACGGCCACGGAAGCTCCGACTCCTAATGTTGCCAATATAATGATGACTCTTTTGAGAGCCGAAACATGGATTCCCATATGCATGGCCTGTGCTTCACCGAGCGCAAGTGCATTGATGGATTTGGCGAAAAGAGGGAGGATAACAACCGGGATGACTGCAAAAGGCGCCATCGTGGATACTGTCGTCCAACTGGCGCCGCCTAAGCTTCCGAGGCTCCAAAAGGTAATGTTGCGAAGCTGCTCATCGTCGGCGATATAGATTAGCAGGCCTGTAAATGCACCCGCTAAGGCATTGATGGCAATACCTGCCAGCAAAAGTGTGCTGATGTCAGCCTTTCCGTTGCGCATGGACAAACGATAGACCAGCCAAGTGGTCAGGCAGGCACCAATAAAAGCGGCGAAAGCGAGGGCATAATAGCCTAAATATGCTTTTAGGAATAGAAAAAAAGGAACTTCCAAGACAATCATCAGTGCTGCAGATAACATTGCTCCGGAGGAGATGCCAATTAATCCTGGTTCGGCCAATGGATTGCGGAATAAGCCTTGTATCACTGCACCGGATACCGATAGCGCGCTGCCTACCAAGATACCCAATAATACTCTGGGTAAGCGAATATTAATAAAAACAGCCTCCTGCTGCGCCTGGAATACAATCTCTTGGTCCAGCCGGAGATTATGCCGGATAATAGAAAGCAGTTCCGACAGACTTATCTCGACTGCCCCCAAACAGAGCGAGAGTAGTGCGATTGCCAGGAGGAGGACCAGCAAGATCATGAATATAATGCTATTTTTCATGCAAGTGCCTTACTGATAAATTTTTGCCGAAAGCTCCTGTAACGCCTTTCCTAAGCGTGGACCGAAACCCGTCAGGAACTGACCATCCATTTCGATGATTTTTTTATTCTTTCCGGCATTGGTTTCTTTTACGCCCTGTACTTTGAGCATACCATCGATACCATCCAGGCTCTTTAATCCTGATTCAAACAATAGGATCACGTCAGGGTTGGCCGCGACTAATGCCTCTGCAGTCAATGGTTTGTAATCGGCAAAACCCTTCACGGCATTTTCCGCACCGGCAAGTTCGATGACTTGCTGGATGGGTGTACCTTCACCGGCGACCATCATCGTGCCTGTTCCCCGGGCGTAGATAAAGAGCACTTTACGTTTCTGATCTTTGTATTTGTCGGTATTAACCTGCTTGAGCTCTGTTTCCAACGACTGGACAATGGAATCTCCTTTAGCGGAAACACCCAGACTGTCTGCCATAGCGTGGATAAGTTGTGTGCTGCCGGCTTTGCTGAAATCCTGCTCAAACAACATCAATTTGACACCGGATGCAGTCAATAGGTCCCCAAGTTCGGGATTGATGTCTTTCTTGGCGCCTACGACCAGTGTGGGACGCAGGGCCAGGATACCTTCGGCAGACAACTTGCGGCTATGGCCAATATGCGGTTTCGCCTGAAGGCTCGCCGGGTAGGTGCTGGCGACATCCACACCAACAATTTTCTCTTCCAGTCCTAATCCAGACAGTATTTCAGATGTTGTACCATTGACGGATACAATCCGTGCGGAATCCAAGAGTGGGTTTTCCTTTTTGTTGTTTGTTGAATTGCAGCTGCTTAATGCCACAACAGCAGCGAAAAAGAGGAGACCGGTGGTGGTGTTTTTTCTTGTTTTCATGGGATAATATTATTTTTTGATTATTGAATTTTAACTTAGAAACTTCGTTTTGCACTAGGATCGGTGATGATGATAAAATCGCCCAGATGCAGCCATTTTTCCCATTGCGGATGATCAAAATCAGTATCGCTGAAGGATGTGATGTTCAGCAGTTTCAATTTTTTAGCATAACGTTGCAACTGTGCATAGGTACCCAGCTTCTCGTCGCTATGAAAACGCCCGTTGAGATGCAGCACTTGTTTTACTGCGTGCTTCTTGGCCAGCTGTGCAATCTGCCAGGCCATTGTTGCATCCCACACGCTCTGTGATTGATAGATCTTCATATTACCCATCCCTTCATGTCCGCCCAATAATCCGATAAACTTCTCATAGTATGTGCCGGTGAGGGTATCAATGGGCAAGGGCGCCAGTAGTTTTTTTGATTGTTTTGGCAATTCCGCCAGACTTGCTATTCCCGCACGTGCAACCCGGTTGGTATAGCGTGAGGGAGCATTGGCAGCCAGCACATAGAGCTTGTTTTCTTTAGCATATTCTACCAGAGGTCTGTAATCTTTGTAATTCTTCCAGGGACGGGCGTCTGTTTGCAGGTTCTTCTCCGTGATCCAGCCGGCAAGATATTCCGTGAGTACAGGTTGTACATCGGTCTGGAACATTTCCATGGACAGGGCAAGTCCTGGACCGTGGATGTGGTGCAGTCCTTTGAAGACTTCCAATTGGAGGCTATGGGCAACCGAATCGTTATGTTCCTCGCCAAAGAAAATGACGTCGGTATGTTCTGCTGCGGTGATCAGTTCAGTCAGGCTGATTTCTTTCTGGGCTGCGGTATAATAGATTTTATACGAACTTTCCTGTGCTATTGCCAGGATAGGCAGCAGGGATAGGGACAGTATCAGGTGTTTTTTTATGTTTTGCATAGCATTTATAGTTGTCTAATGGGTTCTTTTTCTTAACGAAATTGTACTCTCTTATTTTTCTGTTTGATTGCTTACATTTAGCGGCCGCCGGATTATTGTGTTGGTCTTCAGTTGTGCTATTTTCCAATTTTCTGAAGTTGGTAACTGAGCTGCAGTGTCAGACTTCTACCGTAGCCTGTGTAAATCGTCCGGAGATCCCCGGTATAATGATCCAGCCCGTCACTGGCTTTAAAGTTGACCGATTTTGAATCAAACAGGTTTCTGAGACCGAGTGTAATACCCAGCCGTTGATTTAGGAACGATGTACCCAGGTTGATATCGGCAAAATGGTAAGCCGGAGCGCGGTTATGAATCCGGTCTACTTGTGTGCTCCCATAAGCCCGTTCAAAAGAATAGACGGACTGCCCACCGATATAGCGGTAATTGAACTGTAGCCAATACGTTGTGCCAAAGCTGTAGCGTCCGGAAGCACCTAATTCCGAATGGAAAAGATAGCGATCGTATTGTTCACTGTCTGCGAAGTCATTGCCCCTTAATCCCAGCAAGCTATAGGCTAGCTGCAGCCGCCAGCAATCGGTATTTGCCTGGATTTCTGCACTATTTAACCAGGATCGGTGCTTTTGCTGGTTGGCGTAGTGGTAGCGTTCCTGCTGTGCATCGGTTTGTGGAGCTACAACAATGATAATACGGTCTTTAAGTTGCCGATAGGTGGAGCTCAAGCGTGTCTGCAGATGCATACTATTGAGCGGAATCACATACTGCCAATCGGCCTGCAAGATTATGCCATGTTCTGGATGCAATGCTGTGCTGCCCTCCAGGAGATTAAACTCGCTATCGAGATAGGTGAAGAGTTCGCGCTGGTTTGGGAATCGGTTGACCTGCTCGGCGTTGAAGCCAAAATGATGTCTGCCGCTACGGTAACCAAGGCTGAGAGCGGGAAGTGGATCGAGGTATGAAATGCTCCGTTGGTAAGCCAGACGGATACCGGGCTGTAGGATAAATGTGGAAAAGGGGTTCCAGTTCAGATAGCTGAACCCGCTGAACTGCAGAATCTCTCGGTCTATTTTTTTGTTGGTGTAGGTGCCCGGTTCGGCAGCTGTGAATGCTTTTTCCAGCGCGGCTTCATAACCTAGTGACCACTGTAGTTTTTTGTCGAAAACCGGTTTGTCCAGGGTTCCTTTACTGTACAAGGTCTGCGTGCCGTAGAGTTTGGTGCTAGGGGAATCACGTAAGCTGACATTGTCGGCCGTACGTACCCACAGGTTACGTTTGTGCGTGTTTGCATCTTGATAGGATAGGGCTATATTTAAAGTGGCATCCCGCCAGACTTGCCCCTGGAACTGCAGGCTGTGTATTTGCCGGCGGTAGCGGTTCTCGTTGTCTGTCGTCGTATAAAAGTCGAGAAAATCACCGTCCCGGTATTCTTTTGTATTGATATGGCCGAATGCTTTGACCTCCATGTCAGTGATACTGTATTGGTAAAGTACTGCGATCTTATGATGCTGGTAGCCGATAAAAGCATCACCATTGTACGTTGTGGCAGGTGACCAGGCATATCCGCGGCTGTTGGTGTAGTCCGGCTGCTTTAAGTTGCCGGAATAATCGGCCCACACACCTTTAAAGGCATCGCGTTGCAGGTCGACCCCAAGGAAAAGACCATTTGTACTGTAATGTTGGATGCCGAGCTGTTGTACATGCCGTCCTTTGGCCCCAGCATTCGTTTTTAGGTTATATTCACCATCGACAGCCTCCTCGTAAACACGGCCATATATCGATGTGCCTTTAAGCGTAGCAGGTAGATCTGCCATTGTGACGACATTGACAATCATTGCCAATGTACCACTGCCATATTCGGTACCTAGCGGTGCATATGATAGTTCAACCCGTTCCACACGCTGCAGCGGGATAGTAGAAATGTCCACATGCCCACTAAACATATCGCTGCCAGACACGGGTATACCATTGCGCAATATTTTTGTATAGCGGCTGTTGAGATCGCTCGCACGCATACGCGCACCACCGATTTCAGGAGCCAGTTCTACCTCCACATTCAGTTCAAAACGCAGTGCTTCGGCAAGGTTGTTGGCGCCCATACCACGGAGGGATTCCCCATCGATAATTCGGAAGGGCAAAATGGCGCTACGTAGGCTGATGTCTGGTGCAGCTTGTGAAAAACATTGCTGTGTATACAGTAGCTGACCTGTAAGCAGGAGCAATATGCTGAACGATTGTAAACTTCTATGTTGCATGATATTCTTCTTGTTTTGCTTACTTTCCGTCTTCGGGGGCAATAGCTTTGCTACCACAAAAGTTGTGGGCTGACGAATCAGGTCATGTTAAATCCAGACTAAGCGGTGGTACCGCTATAGCCTGGATTTTTAACGCCCGATTTCAATGCGCTATGGTGTGGTTGCTATTTTGGCGTATTTAATTTGTATACCATTATTTACCGCGGAGCTGTTTCCTGTTGTGCTCAATGGCAAGAAGCGTAATTTGTATACATCACCATTCTGTAATTTGATTACATAGAAGCGATCGACAAATACCCTGTAGTTGCCCATATCGAGGTAGCGATAGTATTGACCGATTTCCTCCTGGCTGTTACCACTGAACTTGCTATCGTCAATGTTTGCAGCTACAAAACTGTCAAATTGTGTGCTGATGTCTTTGGCTGTGGAAAGTGCGGGATCATTTTGCCAATTGTAGTTTGGATCAAAAGGTCCTGTGGCTCCAGCGCTATCCGCACTGGTCGTTGTCTGTATCCGATAAACTTTTACGGCTGGATTGTTGTTGAGCACGACACCTTTCACTGTAAATGGATAAGCGCCACCACCTGCGGCAGGATTGATATAACGTTTCAATACGACGGCACTCAAGCCGAGGTTCCATGTGCTAAGTGCTGGTTGAATGGCATCTGTAAGCGTAGTGGTCGCATTGCTATTGAAAATCAGGAAACGAGACTGATAGCTTGTGTTTTTGTCGATGCTGACGGAAGTAACTGTACTTCCGCTGGGCCAGTTCCAGTTTGTTCCAGACTGTGAGATCGGTCTGTAAGAGACTGCATAAGCGGACCCTGTCCAACTAACGGATACAATCACGAAATTCGTCATTGTAGGATCATCTGGATGTACCTGAACGGCATCTGCTGTACGGATCAGATAAGAACGGGCAGTATTGTTTGGTGTACCGATGACGAACTGTCCTTCACGGTGGAAATCAAAGGTGCTGAGATCACCCATGCCGAAGGTGCCACCGTTGAAGAAATTGTTGACCGCATTGTTGAGCTCATTTGGCGCACCAATTGGTAGTGGATTGCTCAGAGTGGTGATACTGTTAATTAGTTTTGCCTGCGTATTGACTGTATAATTCAGGTATGCAAGTAGGTTGCTGGCGGTACCATTGACCGGAAATGTTCCATTCTGAGAATAAAAACCCAGATGCCATGCGGAGCGCGGTGTAGCCCGGCCCTTGGCCGATGTACTAACTTTGGTAAAATCAAACCAAGCCTGATGCGTATCAAAGCTGACTGTTGCGCCATCAGTAGCGGTCAATGTACTGGCATTGATTGCTTTGGTGGTCGGTGTTTCCGTTACTGGCGTGTAGGCCAGACCATTGATGTTCAATCCGTCTAGACCATTGGGCTGGTCTTTTTGGCAGGATGTAGCCACCATAAGTGTTACTGCTGCTATTCCTAAAATTTGTTTTGCATTCATTTTGAATTGTTTAAACTTGAATTAATAAAATGTGAGGTATAAGAGAAAACGGGCTTTTTTTAATTTTTATATTCAATTTTTACGCTTTCAGCCTCCGTGCTGTACATGGCATCTATAAGTTTGAAAGTGCTCTTTACTGCTGTATTGACAATCACTTTATCGAGCACAACGGTGCTGTTGTCTGACAGGTCGCGGAGTTCACATGTCAGTTGCTGGAGATTTTTAAACTTGCTCAGGTCAATGGTTTTACCCGGATAGGGCCATACGCTATCGAGTGTCAAGGTTCGTAGCGACTCAAAATGGGCGGCGGAGCTTAATATCCTGCTGACATCTGCGTAGGCCCATATACCCAGCTTACCCAGGTTTGAGAAGTCTGTGGAACTGAATGCGAGTTCGTTTACTTTCAGAAGGTTGACCCAGGATAGGCTGGGCTTTTGCGGAAATCCCACCCCTAGGAATCGAACACTTATGTCATAGTCCCCTTTGCTGGTAGCATCTTTGCTAAAGGGTACGTTTTCAAGTGCGAGTTCCCCAATATCCACGTTGCTGAATGCCATTTTTGGTAGGTCTATGTCCTTTAGAGTGGCCTTTTTTATCGTTACAGTATTACCACCTGCGGATAAGGCTAGGATGGAATTTTCCTGCGTATTGTTACTTGCTGTAAAACCAGATAGACGTACCTCATCCACTTCAAAGTGAGCACTGGGAGTTCCAAAAGTGAAATTTCCATACGTTATTCCATTTCCTTCAACGACCAGGCGTTTGATCTTATGGAAAGCTCCACCGGCACTGTTTACCATCGGAAGGACTAGTTTATTGAGGTGCTGTTTGTTGGGTAATAAGAAAGTGGTCAATTTGTTTGTCACCATATTGGGCAGTTCGAGGCTCTCCAGTAAAGGAAGCTTATCGGTGAAATCGATCACTTCACCAAAAGGGGAAGTTCCGCGATTTAAGGCGTTGGAGAGTTTGAGATGTTTCAAATTTTTGAGTGCATCGATCTTGAGTTCCCAATTTGCTGCGGTTGTACTCAGGTCAAGATTGAGGGTCTCTAAATTACTCAGGTAGTTAAAATCCCATTCGGTTTCTATACTCGCTGAAGTAAAGAGATATTTGAGCCCCCGAAAGCGGCGTAATACCTGTTTAAGTATGCCTTGTTCTTTGGCCCATGAAGATCCGAAGTGCATCACCAGGCTATCCACCTTTTCAATATCGGAACGGAGATAGCGGTTGGGTTTACCTTCCACAGGTCGTATATTATTATTGTCGGCAAGAAAAGATGCCAGATTTCCATCTTCCAGTACAACAGGTAAGAATTCGACTTCTTCCGTATTGTAGTTGGCTAGTGTGGTTTCCAGTTCGGTCTGCAATTTGGCCTTGCGCGGTAGCTTGTCCGTGACCCGTTTGATCTGCTCGCTGAGCTTCGTGTACTGTTCCTGAAAATTCACATCTGGATCAATGCGCAACTGGTTGAAGGCGGGGATGAAGTCTTTGAATATCTTTACACCCGCGATCATTTCTATGTAAATGGGTTTCAGGTTATTGTCTGTGACGTTTGCCAGCAAACGCTCCAGCGTGGCGATATCCTCGTCCTTGATAGTAGCCTGTTCGGAAATCTCCAGGATACGCTGTTCGGTCAATACATTATAGTCTATACCGGGGTCTTTATCCTTTTTGCAACCAAAAAGCAGCACGGTGAAAAGCAGTGATAAAATAATTTGTGTTTTCATTTTTTACACTTATTTATTGATTTGATGATGATTGTGTTTTGGTTTGTGTCGTCGTTGCTATATCCGATAGGTCATTTTAAAAAAATAGGTGCGACCATAGAATAACCGGATGGCATTGAGCGTCCGGTCAACAATATGGGCTGGTGGATTGACCATGACATAGCTGATATCAGTGACGCTGAAGAGATTGCGTATACCTGTCCGGATCTCGAGTTTGCGGTTGAAAAAGCTTTTGGCAACGTTGACATCCATGTTGTGGTAGGGATCTGTCTGGGCGAGGATCTTGTAAAATTCGGTCACCTTTTCGCCCGGTGCCCCAGGTTCATTGACCGGTAGGAATACGTATTGAGGTTGTTTACCTACAAAACGGTAGAAAAGTGCCGCCCGGATTCCGTAAGGGAAAATATAGGTCGCCTGTGCATTCGCTTGGGAATTGAATAGGAATTTTGAATATTGATTTTCTGAAGCGTTATCGTTTCCACGATAGCCTACGATAGAGCCTGCCAGGGAGAAATGGAATTTCTCGGATACCAGTTTCGCATCCACTTGATTGGCCAGTCCATAATATCTGTTTTCGTTGGTATAGGTGTTGAGTCCGGTCATGACCCCTTCACGCTCACTGGGGTATACGATGTTGACGATGCGGTCTTTGATGTTCTGGAACATGGTACTCACACTTGTTTGCAAATATACACCGCTTCTAACTTCCCGTTTATGTCCCCATTGAAGCTCGGCGGTCTGCCCGTATTCCGGCCGCAGGTCTGGATTGCCACGGTATTCATGGATCGCATCAACATAGGACATATACATTTCCTGAAAGTTTGGGAAACGTGTTGAGGTCCCCAGGATCAGACGAAAATCATTTTCAGCATCGAGTTTATACCGTGTGGTGAGCGATTCATTGGTTCGTACATTTTGACCGCTGCTGAAGTTGGCGCGAAAGCCAGGACGAAGGAGGATACGTGGTGTTACCTGCCACTCAGCGGAAGCCCAGGCCCCGCCATTGGTCAGTGTATGCACCTGCGGATCCATCAAGGCTACGTCATTGAACGTAAAGGTATAGCCTTGATTTGCCGTAGTTTCATCGACTTCATAGCCGACATTTACATCCAGCTTATTCGCTAAGACAGGTTTGAGAAATGTTCCGCGAGAATAAAATCCTTTGGATTGGAAGTGTTCCATCCAATCGTTGGGTTGCAGTCCAGTATGTTCAGGGAGTCCGTTTGCAGGTGCAATTTCCGAATTATCGAAAACATTGATTCCCCGACGTTTGTGCTGCAGTCCATTACGCTGGAAGGAGCCATCTATGGAGAAATAACCGTTTTTCCATACCTCACCGCGGGCACTGAAATGGTGGTTGTGCCGTAAGTTGCGGTAGTAATTATTGATGGAAAGGTTGACTTCCATATTTTCGTCCTTGAGATGGAATCCTTCAATCCAGCGTTCATGGCGTGTCAGGTTGGACTGGAAATAGTTTGCTTTGTACAGCAGTGAAAGTTTGGGGGTATTATAGGAAATATAGGCATTGCCATTATAAGATACCTTTGGTGACCAATCGTAGCCACGGTTTTTGTAGGGATTGGTCCAGGTCAATTCCTGTTTAAAAACTCCTGCACCATCGTACTGCCCCCAAAAACCCCTGAAATCATCCCGAGATAAGGCACCACCGATGGATAATTTATCGTTCAGATTATGACTGGCATTCAGACGCTGTATATGCCGTCCTTTGGCAGCATCGTTGAATTTTAGGTTGTATTCTTTTCCTACTGTTTCTTCCTGTATATCGACGGATAGATCGGTTTTTTTGCCGGCACGGCGTTTGGTAATAATGTTGATGACACCAGCGATGGCATTGGCACCATATTCCACACCCATGGCACCTTTGACAATCTCTACCCGTTCCACATCGTCCAGACTGATGGTCGACAGATCTACATCGCTACCCATATTTTCGTCACCGGCAATGGGGATATTGTCCATTAGTATTTTGGTATACTGGCTATTGAGTCCTAGTACACGGATTTTTGAGCGACCGGTACCGGATTGGTTTTCGATGTCAATATTGATCTGCTGTTTGAGTAATTCGCCTACATTAGTGACCGACATATTTTCGATTGTTCGTTTGTCGATTACCTCTACATGATAAACAGATTTGTTGACCGACTGTGGTTTGTACTGCCCTGTGACAACCACCGTCTCGAGTTCAAAATTACCAGCGAGCTTTGTGCTATCTGCATGTTGGACCAGCCGTGATGGCTTGGTTAGGGGTTTAGTTCTAGCGCTTCGAGCCCGGATATGTATTGTATGGCCTTCTACAAGCAGTTGTTCCTGATCAACAGCAAGCAGGTCACGAAGTATTGTTAGGAGGGGAGTATTGGTATAAGCGAGGTGTACCGATGGCTTGTCTTTGAGGATGTTATTGCTGAAGGCAAAAGAACAGCCGGCACTTTTTTCCAGTCCTTTTAATGCTTCCTGAAGAGTCACTTTACCCGTGCTGATGCTGATCCGCTTTTGAAGTAGCGGTGCTTGCGCATGGGTAGACTTGGATATGCAGCATAGCAGTAGTAAGAGCAGAAAAGTCCCAACCTGTTTTTTAAAGCACAGGTATAGCCGATACCATGTAGATTTACTACATTTGTAAAAATGATTCATATATAGTCAACTGTATTTATTTCATTTTGCCACGGTACTTTTGTTTGGCGACGGGGAACCGTGGTTTTTATGTTATTTAGTAGATATTAATTGTTTTATTTTCATCATCTATTTTATATTGAAAATCTAGTACAAAAGCCATGCGCTGTAAGAGCTCTCTCAGTTTTGGTGATTCGTACTGAGCATTATACCGCTGACTAAGGAGTTGTTTTTTAGACACGTTAATGTTATAACCATACCAGCGTGTTATTTTTTTGAATGCCTCATCCAGGGGATCCTGATCAAATATCAGTTTATTTTCTCTCCATTGTCCGATAAAAGAGATGGATGCATAACCCTCCACAAAAGAGGCGCTTACATTGTCGTAGATAGCGAACTGTCCGGCTTGGAGTTTGACTATACCTTGGTGATTGGAGCTATGCATAAAATGTACCGTTCCTTTTGATACGGCGACTTCCACCCGTGGACTATTGGGCTCAGCCCGCACATTAAATGCTGTGCCAACGACTTTTACCTGTGTATCATACGCCGTGCGGATAATAAAAGGATATTTCTCGCTTGCCGTCACCTCAAAGTAAGCTTCGCCGACAAGTTTAACCTCCCGGGAGTTCCCTAAAAAAGCTTTTGGATAATGTAGCGTCGCTCCGGCATTGAGGTATACTTTCGTTCCATCATTGAGGGTAAGTATTCTCTTTTTTCCATAAGGCACATTAGACTGTAGCATGGTTGTTTCCTGCTGTGGTAGCCTTGCCGCATATCTGACTCCTACGGTCGTTAAGCCAATCAAGGCAATTGCTGCGGCTACAGCGGGGAGCCAACGCCAAACTGTTCTACGGGAACGTACCAGGGCTGGAATATCTTTTTGTGGAATGTTTTCTTTCAGGAATTCCCACATCTCTGTGCGCGATCTGGCAAGCTGGAAAGACGAAATTTCGGGCACTTGCTCCGCTGGGAAAATAGTGTCTTCCTCGAGCCAAGCATCGACCGCTGCATGTTCATCTGCTGTACATTCGCCCAGATGGTATCGCTTTAGGAGTTCCGGTGTAACATTCATTATGTGCTATATTTCTTGTCTTACCCTATAACTCGTTCAATGGACAGGATACCCTTAGTCTATTTTTCTAATAAAATTTAATGTACTGATAGTCAGTTGTATATTTTTTTTAAAAAATAAGTTTTATGAATGAATTTTAGCTGATCTATATTGGGCTAGTATTTCAATAGGTCTTAAAACCGCGGTTAAAGTGCAGCAATCGAGCAGCGGGCATCTATTGATTGGATCACTGATCATCGTTGATAAATTTCAGTCTCCTAAAGGTGAAATAGCATAATGATTACTCCTTTAGATGCAGCTTTAATGATTGCATCATGATTGGAGCTGGAATTGCCTGTGGCTGTTCGTTGGTCCGGCTACTCTTGAATGACTGTTCCTGAACTGTACGATCGGCGACTTGTCCGGTGAGAATGGCATTGATTGCGCTGTCGTCAGGGTCACCCCAACTGGCTGGATGGAGCGCGACTGCTGTGGGCATGGTTGGTAGCATGCCATCAAAGTAATTGTTCCATCCTTCCGCGTTCAGCAGGTGAAAGCTTGTTAAAAAGAGCGAATAGCGATCTATATGTATACCAAAAAAACCGACAGGTTTACCGTAGCTTTTTTCACCCACGATGTGTACATCCAGATAGGGCTTAAAGATGCTTATAAGTAATTCTGCGGCGGACGAGGTCTGTACAGAAGTGATAAAAAAAACCTTCCCTAGTTTTTTCAATCGCGCTATAGGGGCAAAATATCGCGTGTTTGCCGGCAGGCTATAATCAATATCTGCTAGGGTGGCCGGACGGCCGTGATAATTCACAGTATTGCCGTTTTGATCAAGATAAGGCTGATAGGCAAGGATTGTAGCTTTTCCTTCCTGCATTCTTTTGTTAAAAACCTGGGAGAACATCAGTTTTCCCTTCAAATGCGAGGGGCTGAGGAGATTAGCAAGGTATTCGGCTGTTTCAACATAACCGCCATTATTGCTGCGCAGGTCTATGATAAGTTCTTCAATAGATTTTTGGGAAAGAAAATCAAAAGCTTCATCAAAGGCGGTTTTTGATCCACCCAACTCAGGAAATGATCCTAAAGCAATATAACCAATTTTCCTGTTTGGATGAGCTAAGGTATTTCTGTATAACACTGCCTGACCGACCGTTGCTCCTGAAGCAAGCATAAGTCCTGAAATATTTTCGCTTTCGGTCAAAAATGAATATTTGGATGTATTAGCTTGTATGGGATATTCATAAGGTTTATTCGTCTGTGGATTAATTTTAAACTGGGTAATATCAAAAAGTTCCTGTTGAACGGCTGATCGTTCTGACAATGTATTGGGATAGTGGGCCCGAGGATCAAAACCGGCGTAGCTTGGTAAAACATCTGCCCAGAGATAGATCTGTTTGGCATATAAAAAAATGGAATCTTTTGTCAAATCAGATCTAGAGCCAGTGATCGGTGATAGAATCGGATCTAAAACTTGGGGCGGTGGTTTATCTTTTTTACAAGCGTATAGTGATAGAACAGTAAAAAATACTATTTTTCTCATAACTAGGGTATTTTAGGTTTCTTTTTCTGCTAGTCGATTTTTTAAGAAGGTACATTTAGTTTTTGGCGGATATACTTCAGGGCTTTGGTCAAATGTTGTTCTACGGTCTTTTCTGAAATGGCTAATTTGGTAGCAATATCTCTATTTTTTAATCCCTGATCCCTGCTCATGACATAGATTTCCCGGCATCTGCAAGGTAATTTCTCGACGGCATGGCCGATCAACTTCTGTAATTCGTTGAAACTAACTTCTTGGTCTGTAAAACATTGAAAGTCGCAGGCTTGTAATCGGAGTTCCTCAATTAAAAGTTGTTTTCTGCTTTCATTCCTGAAAAAATCGAATACCTTATATTTGATTGCCTTGTACAGATATGGTCTGATATCACCCTCGATTGTCAATTCATCTTGTCTTTTCCATAAGCAGAGAAAGACATCTTGAACAATTTCCTCAGATTGGCGCAGGTCGCAACGAAAGCTCAGTGCATAGCGGAGCAATTCATCTGCGTATCGTAAATATATATCTTCGAATAATTTCAGATCCATTATATATCCCCTAAAAAAGCGCTAAGCCGAAACCTTTTCATACTTGTCGCAGTTGGTTAAGAATAATTACAGTGCCAAATATAGTAACTATTATTTAGAAATATTCTAAATAATAGTTCGTTTTGGTCACTGAAATGTCATTAAGGTTTTGGGCTTATATATTTTTGGACAGTAAAGTAGTGTATACATTTTTTAACAAATGGTAACTGGTGCCGTTTTTATATTTGTCAATTTTGTATCAAATCATTTCTATTATGGATGCAAAAAAAGTCTTATTAACCGGCATCAGCGGTTTTCTGGGTTCCCATACGGCTATCCAGCTTTTGGAAAAAGGATATCATGTCAGAGGTACATTGAGAAATCTCGAACGGGTTTCGTCTATAAAAGATGTTATTGCAAAACACACACCGTTTGTAGATCATTTATCGTTTGTAGAGGCAGACTTATGCACTGGCAACATATGGAATGATCTGATGATGGATATAGATTACGTCCAACATATCGCATCTCCATTTCCCAGAGAATTGCCCAAGCATGAAGATGAGCTTATTCTTCCGGCTAAAGAGGGCATATTGCATATTTTAAAAGCAGCAGCTTTGCATAAGGTAAAACGGGTGGTGTTCACTTCTTCTGGAGCAGCCGTGGTGTACGGTAAAACCAAGGAACAACTTCAACATGTCATGGATGAGTCGGTCTGGACCGACATAAATTATGCAAAAGACCTTGCTCCCTATTTTAAAAGCAAAACGATCGCAGAAGCTACGGCCTGGGAATTTATGAAAACGAATCCATCAACCATGGAATTCGTTACAGTTTTACCGGGAGCGATTCTGGGACCTGTACTCGAAAAAGATTTCGGTACTTCGGCAAATATTGTGATCAAGTTGATGGATGGTAGTATGCCAGCTGTTCCACAGATTGGTTTTGAAATTATAGATGTACGGTCGGTCGCCGATGCGCTAATCAAAGCGATGGAAACACCCTGTGCCACCAATAATCGCTATCTGATCTCTTCAGGGTTTTTAATGCTGAAAGACATTGGCCAAATACTTAAAAAAGCCTATCCTGCAAACAAAATACCAACGAAGGAACTGCCTAATTTTATCGTAAAACTTTTTTCTAAATTTGATTCTTCTTTGCAACCTATTATGATTGATCTGGGTGTCAAGAGAAGAGTGAATGCTAACAAAGCCAAGAACGAATTAAACTGGCAACCGATCGCATTGGAAGAAGCTGTTCTGTCTTGCGCCAAAAGTCTATTTGAACAAAAAATCTTATAATTATGAAAAAACTGTTGTCTACACTTGCTTTCGGCGGGATCTTATCTGAAGGTGACATCCGTCAATTCTCTTCCTATTTTAAAGAAAAAGTAATGAAAGCGGGTGATTTTTTTCAAGAATACAATGGTATTGCACGGGAAATCGCGTTTGTGGAAAAAGGTATTGTGCGGCTGTATTCGCCAGACATTGATGGTAATGAGATTACAAAATACTTTATTCGGGAAGGGCAATTTACAGTGGACTTGGAGAGTTATTACACCGCGAAAGCGTCAACAGAATCTATTCAGTGTGTCACGGATTGCACGATTTATACAATTAGCAAATCTGCAATTGAAAAACTAAGCGGAGAGATCCCAAACTTGTATATCTACATAAAGACCATTACAGAAATAAGCTTGCTGAATAAGATAAAAGATAATGACTTTTTGAATTTCGGTGATGCTAAAACTAAGTATCGCGAATTTCTAAGACGCTATCCAGATCTGGCTTTGCTTGTTCCACAGCAATATATTGCGTCTTATCTGAAAATTACCTCTCAATCTCTAAGTCGGATACGTCGAGATCTTAGATCATAATATAAACTTGTACATCATTCTATAATCACTTCAATATGACATTAAGCAATCATCAAATCGTACTAGCGAAGTTACCTTCAGAAAAACTAAACGCCAAAGATTTTCGTATTCAGCAAACAGAAGTTCCCGTACCCAGTGAAGGAGAAGTTCTGGTGCGAACTCTATATATTGCAATAGATGCTGCCAGCCGGGCATGGATGCAGGGAGAAACGTATCGTGCAGTGCTACGGGAGGAGGAACTAATGCCGGGACTTGCATTAGCGGAGGTTGTCGAATCACATGTTTCTCATTTAATACCCGGTGATCTTATCATCGCCGATACAGGTTGGCAGACCTACGCTACATTAGCAGCATATCATTTGACCAGTTTACCTAGAATGGCTCCACTAACACATCTACTCAGTATCTATGGTGTATCTGGACTTACGGCCTATTTCGGATTGTTACGTTGTGGAATACCTAAAGAAGGAGAGACACTAGTGGTCTCTGCCGCTGCCGGAGCCGTAGGTTCGTTGGTAGGACAAATAGGCAAAATATTAGGCTGCACTGTCGTTGGCATTGCTGGTGGTGCTGCCAAATGTAAGTCGGTCATTGAAGAATTTGGTTTTGATGCAGTGGTTGATTACAAAAGTGGGAACCTGGAAGATCAGTTACGGGAATCTTGCCCCAATGGTATCGACATCTATTTTGATAATGTAGGCGGAGCTATACTGGATGCAGCGCTTACCTTGATGGCTTCTTATGGTCGTATTGTCTGCTGTGGTGCAGTGTCGCAATACGACAAGAGTAAACCTGGGGCTGGACCGGCGGATATCCCTGGTTTGGTCATCTTAAAAAGTCTGACTATTCGCGGGTTTCTATTATTTGATTTTCTACACGAAAAAGTCGCTGCTATTCAAGAATTGGAAACTTGGGTAAAGGCCGGACGTATTGTCGTTCGTGAGGATATAAAAATAGGGCTTGAAAAGTTGCCAGAAGCGTTAGTAGGGGTACTCAACGGGGAGAATACGGGCAAGTGTGTTGTCAATATCGGAGATGTTTAACCTAATTTCTGGATTTAAATGGTAGGCCTTCACTCTATATTTCTGCTCTGGGGTGACTTTTGGAAATTTTGGAAGAACGCCTTTTTATACGATGACCCAATGGGAATCGTATCGGTTGAAATTTTAACAAGGCTCTTCTCAACATAGGTAATGTGCCGGAGGGACACAATATAGGACCGATGAATTCGACAGAAGTTGTCGGCGGGCAATTGGCTGATCAGATCTTTGAGATTCATATAGGTAATGATCGAGCCTGTAGTCGTATAGATACGGATATAATTGTCCAGTCCCTTGACATAATAGATATCCTGCAGCTTTACCTTAAAATATTTCTGTTTAGCATCGCCCTTTATCAGGATATGGCCAGTCTCCAGAGGCATATTTTCCGAACCAGCGAGTTTATTGAATTGGTGAAATTTGGCAATGGACTTTTTGAAACGATCAAGTGTGATGGGTTTGAGTAGAAAATCAACGATATCATGCTCATAACCATCGATCGCATACTTGGGATAGGCTGTCGTAAATATAAATTTACAGCGATTCTTGCAACGTTTCATAAATTCCAGACCGCTCATCGTTGGCATTTGTATATCCAGAAAAACGAGATCAATTGCTGTTGTTTCAATGATGTACAAGGCTTCATAAATGTCGGTTCCTGCATATGCCAATGTGATTTCAGGAAAATGCTGTAGGTGGTTTTCCAATATTCCCACTGCAAATAATTGGTCGTCAACGATGATACAACGCATATTTTTTTTATTTTCCATTATTTAAATATATATCAAGATCAACGGAATAACGCGTTTCGTTTTTCGAAATACGGAACGAGTGACTCGTAGGAAATAGAATCTCCAGTCTCCGTTTTACATTGGCGAGCCCAATACCATGCCCCGAATCTTTCACCTGCTGATTGATATGATTTTTCACCTGAAAGGTCACCTTTTCACTTGTAGATGCTAAGACAATTTCTAAGGGAAAGTCGGGGTCGCTGACAATCCCATGTTTAAAGGCATTTTCAATAAACGTAACGAGTACCAAAGTCGGATACAAGGTCTTATCGTCTTGGATTTCTTTTGTGAAGCTGTAATATATACCCTGCTCAAACTGTGTGGACTGCAGATCAATATAGTTTTGGATAAATTCGACTTCATCGATCAAAGGGGATAGCTGAACGTTGGATTGCGTCAGGGTGTACCGCATAGTTCCAGCTAATTTCGTAATAGTCCCAGATAGCTTTTCCGAAATAGGCAATGAAACAGCATACATGTAATTGAAAATATTATAAAGGAAATGGGGATTGATCTGAGATTTCAAAAAACTCAATTCAGCCTCTTTCGCGACAGCTTTCAATTCACTGTTCCGTTTTTCGACAGCAATGGTTTTAAAAATCAGAAAGGTAATAAAACCCAGAAAGAAACCGGGGAGTGAATAGTAAAAGTTGTCATAAACATAAAATAATGGATTTAAATCTTTTGTTTCTGGAAAGCCAAGATAGCGAACGAAGATAATTTCTTCGATTGAATAACGGATCAGTACACAGAGTAGATTCAAACCGACGATTGCTGCAATAATATATCCCCAACGTTTTCTTTCCCAATTCTTTGGGAAAATATAGACTGCTGTCAATAAAATAATGAGCAGTAGGATAATCTGCGATTGCGTTATCAGGGCTATTCCCATAAAAGAAGCCTTGTTAAATACAATTGCACCAACGATCAGATAGACAGAAGATAGAAACCAAACTAGTACTATAATTTCATACATTTTTCGATTCATGGTCCAGATATAATTGTAAAGCGTCTTATCGCTGTTTTCTGCTTTACAGGTCAAGCTACAAATTTGAACATAATTTTAATCCCGTTATAGCGGTTTGTGTAAAATACGGGACTGTTCACGTAAAGAATTTATCATTCCTGTCCAACTGCTCTATTTTTAAAAGAAAAAATGGTTAACAGAATTATATTTCTTGTTTTATGGTCTTTTTTTTGGCCATTATGGTCATCCGCGCAGTCGACTATTGTCCCGAAAAAAAAACTGTTGCTGTATGGACAGATCAGGGATTCCATAACGGATAAGCCTCTGAGTTTTGCGAATTTGGAAGTGTTTCGTCGTGCAAAGAAGGTCTTGGCCCTGATGGCAAATGATGATGGGAGATTCGAAGTAAAAGTAGATTCAGCCGGTGCGATCAGGTTAAGGATAAGTGCTGTAGGCTATGTGGATAAATGGCTCGAACTTATGGAAAGGTCCAGCAAGCAGGAGTCAATAGATTTGGGCATTATTTTTCTTGTAGCAGGCAACAGATTGGAAACCGTCAACATCACAAAGAGGCTTCCAGTCATTGAGAATAGGGTGGACAAAATCATATACCATGTTGCAAACGAGCCTTCGTTGAGTGGAGGCACGGGAGATGATGTATTTAGAAGGCTTCCGATGGTGTCCATTGGTCATGATGGAAAAGTAGCGCTACAGGGAAATCAACAGGTAAAAATATTGATCAACGGCAAGCCATCGGCGATCTTTACAGGCAATATCGCGGATGCATTGCGGATGATCCCATCCGATCAGATTAAATCGGTTGAAATCATGACCAACCCTTCCGTCAAATACGATATGGAGGGGGCTGCTGGCATCATCAATATTGTCACCAATAAAAGGTTTATCAACGGTCTAAATGGTGGACTTGCCAGTTCCTTTGAAACACGTAGGAGCAACATGGCAGGGAATATCGCGGGCCGGATGGGGAACTTTGGCCTGACCGCTAGTATAGGGAGTTCGTGGAACTATCCCATTGCAAGTGTCATCCGGTCAGAGAATTTATCTGCCGCTGGAGAAGCACTATTCTCCCAGGTCAATCAGAGCCGGAACCGCAGAAATGGACGGCAACTGGCACTTGTAATGGACTATGATCTGGATTCGAATAATGTGCTGGTGTCGAACCTAAATTTTAACAAACTGACGGTGACAACAAACAACAGTATCGAAAGTATATACCCACTTGAAAACAACCTAATTTTGGGCATTGTTGACAACAAACAGCCGGCTAGCAACCTGGATATGAGCATGGATTATATCAGAAAGCTCGGGGCTCCGGGTAGGGAGCTCCTGTTATCGGTTCAATACCTCAAGGGGGACAATGGATTGACTTATAGCTCAGATTACAATAGACGAAGGGAATTTGGAAGTAACCAAGGTGCAAGCCATGAATACACGGCGCAACTGGACCTGAAATATCCCGTCAGGTTCATAACAATGGAATTTGGGGTAAAAATGGTAAAACGCAATATCAATGCACTTATTGCTATAGATACCTTGGATCGTTGGGCAAATACGATGATCGCTGATGCCCAACGCAGTTATCTATTTAAATATAGACAAGATATATTAGCCGGTTATGCGACGGCGGCGCTGCCGATTGGGCAGTTATTTAATCTAAGTGCTGGCTTAAGGTGGGAGAGAACCAACTGGGGTGGGGCAGAGACAAATACTGTGTCAAAATTTTCAAACAGTTCGATGAATCTATTTCCGAATTTGGCACTTTCGTATACCTACACAAAAAATGTAACCCTCAAAATTGCATACGGAAAAAGGATCCAACGCCCCAGCCTTTATTACTTAAACCCCTTCAAAAATAATACGGATGGAGCCAATCAGATCCAGGGAAATCCAAATCTACGATCGGAAACCATGCATCAGTTAGCGGTTGGGGGAGATTTTAACGTTAACAGCAACAATGGGCATGTCGGCCTATCAATCTATTATAAAACGATCAACAATATGATCGAACAGGTCTTCCGGAATCGTGTTGAAAATAATAGAACGATGACCTTACAGACCTTTGGCAATGTTGGTAGCAATCAGAGCCTGGGAACCAATATATACGGATCCTTTACTTTTTTCAAACGGTTTGACCTAAAAGGCAATATAGATTTCTATACTTATTCCAATGATTTGAATGATGACTTTTTGAATGTCAGCTCAACAAAAGATCGTGTATATCTGATGTATAAAACTTTCGTCGGGATAACGGTGGCCATGGGAAATGGCTTCAGCTTGGATTCTTATATTTTCTGGGATTCCCCACAAAGAACATTCCAGGGGGAATTTGCTGCTTTCAATCTCTGGACTATCGCGCTGAAGAAAAAGCTGCTGAAAGAAGCCGCAACAGTCGGATTGACAGTGACTGACCCTTTTAATAAGATAAAGAATTTAAACAGTCACGCGCAAACCCCCAGTATGATGCAAAAAAGCAATTTTTCTTTACCTTTTCGTTCCTTTGGTGTCTCCTTGTCATGGCAATTCGGAAAGGGAAAATCTGGTAACTACCGCGCAAAAGAAAAACAGATCAAAAATGATGATCAAAAATTATAACAATGTCCGATTGGGTGATAACCTGTTGTATTAACGAATCATAGACGTAAATATAATACTAGCATTCGAAAACTTTAATTCAAGGGTATGGAATTTGATAAAATGCAGAACACAATTTTTAGATCAGCAACAATGAAAATAGGTGCATCTTTTGCATACTGAAAAGATACAAATAAAACCACAGCTTTATCTTGATTTCAATTTTTCCGGGAATTTAACTCTTGGGCTTTAGGCTTTAAAAGTCGTTGGAGGCGCGAATTAAATTTTAGACAATCGATTGCATGATTATTATTTTTTTTCAACTTGATTAAATCTCCTATATTTCGCTGATTGAATTGTTTTATAAACCATGGCTAGCATCCATCACCTAAGTAAAGAACATACCTTTAAAGCGCTCTTTGACCAATACAAAGATGATGTATTTGGCTATGCCCTGCGTTTCTTTAGGTCGCGGGAACTGTCAGAGGAATTGGTGCAGGATGTTTTTATGAAACTTTGGCTCAACTGGGAATCAATCGATGTGAACAAGAATATTAAGTCCTATATATTCACTATCGCCAAACATACCATCTATAACAAATTGAAGTCTTTTGTTGTACAGCAAACTTATCTGAACGATGTTTTCTATCATTATTCCATCGAAAGCAATGCGGTAGAAGAACGGGTACATTATAAAGAACTAAAAGGTATTTACGATCAGGCGGTGGAGAAGCTTCCTACCCAGCGGCAGCGGATCTTTCGACTGAGTCGAGAGGAGAATCTGAGCCATGAAGAAATCGCCGAGAAACTGCATATCTCGAAGAACACCGTTAAGGATCAAATGGTTAAATCGCTCAAGTTTATTCGCCATTATCTTGAAATAAATGCAAATTTAACTACCTTGCTAGTAGTGTTTTATCACTATATTCAAAAAAAATAAAAAAAGAGGATCGTCCCTATACTGGACCTCGTTGTATTAGCTTTATATACCAGAGCTAAATATGATGACTAACCAAGAGGTAACCGAACTTTACCTAAAATTTGTCCATGGGCAGTGTACCCAGGCTGAGATAGACCTACTGCTATCCATTATCAAAGCGGATAAACATCAAGATGCATTACCTGACTATGATTTGATAGCACCATTTATCTCTGACAGGGATGTATTAGAAGCGGATGCTTCGGATCGGATCTTTGCGACTATTGTCACCACTGATCATGAGTCAACAGCACATGCAGTCGCTGACACCCGGTTTAGAGTTGGAAAATGGTGGGCAATCGCGGCGTCCCTGCTGTTACTATCGGGGGCATACTATCTCCTTACCGTGCAACAGAACGTCAAAAGCATCAAGACACTTTACCGCGCAGTGGATGAAAAGAAAATCTATCGGCTTTCAGACGGTACTCAGGTCACTTTGGACAGGGGATCGGAACTTGAAGTGTCCAACCGTTTTGACACAGATTCAACCCGTGAAGTCTGGATCAAAGGGGATGGCTATTTCAATGTGGCGCATGATGCGAAAAAGCCTTTTATCGTGCATACACTCGCCGGGATGAACGTCAAAGTATTGGGTACCGAGTTTAATGTGAGCGCCTGGATGGATAAAGCTTATGTGGTGCTCAATAAAGGTAGCGTCGAAGTCGTCGCTGCTGATCAGCAGTTACGACTCGTGCCGGGGGAAAGGGCTCTTTTCAGCGCTGCAGATCATCGTATTGAAAAGAAGTCCGTGGATACGGTTTTCTATAACGCCTGGAAAAATAACCTACTGGCCTTTGATAATGACGGACTGAAAGATGTTATCCGAAAGATAGAACGTAATTATTCTTGCTCAATAGTGATTGCTGATGCTAAATTGGCCTTAATCTCATTTACAGGATATGTGCCAAAGAATGATCTGGAATTAGCCTTACAAACCTTAAGGAATGCGCTGAACTGTACTGTGGATCGCGTCGACGGTAGATATATTATAAAACCAAACCAATTAAACTAATTATTATGAATAGAATTCTGAAAGGAATTGCTGGGCCGACATTTGTCCTTACGGCGCTGGCAATGTCCCCTGCTGCCTTGGCTTGGGGGAGTACATGGCGCGAGGGGCTCGCGATGCAGCGTGTCGAATCGTCCAAATCCATTATTCAACTGCTGAATAAAATTGAACGAAAATTCAATGTAAAATTTAGCTACAGCCCAGATTTGCTAAAAGAGATTTCCGCAAATGGACTTGAAACACCCAAGGTAAAAGAGGAGCTGATTCCGTTTTTACAACAAGCGATTCCAGAAGCTACAATTACCAAATTGAACAATGAACTATATGCTATCGCACCCCGCGAACGCCATACCACAAACCTAAATTTGACGGGACCGGTTGCAAATAGTATCACAGGGCAACAACGGGGGGTCAAGGGGACGGTCAGAAACGATAAAGGGGAAGCGATCAGTGGTGCCAGCGTCGCTGTATTGGGGAAAGCTGTCAGTACGAAAACTGCCGAGGACGGTAGTTTCACCTTGGAGAAAGCTGCTGCTGGCGATCGATTGGTATTTACCTCAGTGGGTTATGAACGGCAGGAACTGATTCTGGAAAATCTTGCTGAACTCAAAATCACCTTGTCATCTTCCAATGTGGGGCTGGATGAGGTCGTCGTCGTCGGGTATGGCAATCAGAAAAAACGGAATATCACGGGATCCATCTCAAGTGTATCTGGAAAAGATCTGAATACCTTCCCAACTTCCAATATTACCAATGCGCTCGCCGGCCGTGTGAATGGTGTCTTCGCCAGTCAACGCAGCGGTGGTCCGGGTTCGGGTTCGGATATTGTCATCCGTGGCAAAAGTACCACCAATGGTACTGCACCACTCTATGTCATCGATGGTATCCCGCGTACGCTGAATGATTTCCAAGCACTGAGCACCGAAGAGATAGAAACGATTTCCATCCTTAAAGATGCCACATCGGCTGCGGTATATGGTGCCCGCGCTGCAAACGGTGTCGTATTGGTTACCACTAAACGTGGTAGTACGCAGGCTCCCGTAATTACGTACTCTTCTTTTGTTGGGAAGGATACCTATACCCGTGTACCTGAAAGAATGAATGCGTATGAGCATTCGATCTATAGAAATAGGGTCGCCAAATTCAACAATCTCCCATTGACGGATCCAAGTTATTATACGGATGATGAAATCCAATATTTTAAAGACAATCAGACCAATTACGACTGGTTTAAAGGGGCTTGGCATGATCCCGTTTATACCAAGCATGACCTGAGTGTAAATGGTGGTAGCGAAAATATCCGTTATTTCTCTTCCATTGGCTATTATTATCAGGATGGGGCTTTCAATAACCTAGACTATAACCGCTATAATCTACGGTCGAATGTCGATGCGAAGATCTCCGAAAGACTGAGTGTATCACTCAATCTGGATGCCTCCCTGCAGGGACGGTCAAGACCTTATTGGCCTTATGATGGCGACAATGGGGATGACCGCATGATGGATCTATATCGTGGTCTATTGAACAAACCTCCGATGATGCCCTGGAAAATAGGGGATAATTATGTGCGTGCCTATCAGCAATGGAATCCCATTGCACTGATTGACAACGCGGGGTTTAGCAAATGGAACCGCAATACATTCAATGGACTTTTGCGCATGGACTATAAAATACCAGGTATTGAGGGTTTGAAAGCCAATGCGACGATGAACTACAGGAAATATTATGATTATAATAAAACTGTAAGAAAGAAATATAATGTGGCTGAATTTGAAACGATGGGTGGGCACAACCACATTACAACAGATAAGGTCATCCGCACTTTGCAATTGGGGGACTGGGAAAATAGTGCTTTTGCATCATTTAATCAGAATAACTCCTATACCCTGAATCTCTCTTTGGATTATAACCGCGTATTCGGTAAACATGCAGTAACGGGGCTTTTCTTGTATGAACAGAGTGAGGGCAATACGGCATATCTTTACGGGTTTCGCAATAAAATGCTGTCGACTTCGATCGAACAGCTCTTCATTGGAGATGCCGCTGCAGAAAATAAAGATGCTACGGGAAGCGAAACAGAAACTGGGCGGCTGGGTTATGTAGGGCGTTTTACCTATGGCTATGACAATCGCTACCTTCTGGAGGCCAATTTCAGGTACGATGCTTCATTAAAGTTTGCACCCGAGGGACGTTGGGGTTTTTTTCCTTCTGTAGCAGTGGGTTGGGTACTTTCGGAGGAACCTTTTATTAAGGACAGATGGAATTTTGTGGACAACCTCAAACTTCGTGTTTCCCATGGATTACTGGGTAATGACGGTGGAGACACTGTGGCTGAATACGGTTATATCAATCGTTATTTGATCACGCAGGGCGCGGTATTTGGTGGTGCAACAGCTGGTATCAGGCCTGGTGCATTGCCAAACTATGATATCACTTGGGAAAAGACACGTATTACCAATGCCGGAGTTGATTTTAGTTTTTTGAAGGGTGGACTTAGTGGTTCATTGGAGTATTTTAGAAAACACACCTATGATATCCTAGGCCAGCGGCTGGCGTCGACACCAAATACTTTCGGAGCCGAATTACCTAGGGAAAATTATGGTATTGTCAACAACTACGGGATCGAGCTCTCGCTGCGCCATGATCGGCAGATCAATAAAGATCTGAGTTATTTTGTCAGTGGCAACTTCAGCTTTGCCCGCAATAAAGTGGAAAAATGGGATGTCCTGGCCGGGGCATTTGACTATCAGAATCCAGTTGGAAGACCTATAGACTATATTTACGGGTATCAGGCACAAGGAGTCGCTCGTACAGAGGCTGATCTTGTCGGGCTACCTCAATATAATGGATTTGCCTATAGCCTGGGTGATGTAAGACTGAAAGATCAAAATGGCGACGGTAATATAACCAGTGCGGATAATGTGGTCCTAAGTAAAAAAAGTATCAACCCCGAAATAATCTATGGATTTACCTTGGGCGGAAAATGGAAAGGCCTTGATTTAAATGCATTTTTCCAAGGCGTGGCCAACCGCGAAATTATGTTTCCCAATCGAGCTGATCTATGGGAGGAACAGGCCGTGCTGCGTATTTTCACGGATACTTGGTCGCCAGAGACACCGAATGCTAAATATCCGCGGGTAGGTGGTATCGAGGCCAGTAGTCTTGGCGCTAGTAGGGACGCTTCGTCGTTTTGGCTGATGAATGGTAACTATATGCGTTTAAAAAATCTGGAGATTGGCTATACCCTCAGTGAATCATTGAGCAAGCGACTAGGGATAGGTGGATTACGGGTGTATGTGTCGGGGACCAATCTATTGACGTTTGATAGTATCAAGGTCGCCGATCCGGAGGCAATAGCGGGAGACTACGGTGTATATCAGTACCCAATCATGAAGAGTATTACCGGCGGCCTGTCCTTAAAATTTTAATCCTTTGCGCAATTAATCTTTTTGAACAATGAAAAAAATAAACCTAATATATAGCTTAATAATCGGTGGAGTACTTGTTTTAAGTTCCTGTAGCAAGGTGCTGGATAAAAATGACTTATCGGCGATCAGTGAACCTGTGGTCTGGTCGGATCCGAAGTTGGCAACTGCCTTTGTCAACACGATATACACGACTCTGCCAGGTTGGGATGTCGGTCTCGCGGACGCAACAGACGAAGCGTCCAGAAAAACAAGTTGGGTCGACGGAACGACGACTATTGACAATGGCGGACCTGTGTACTGGCCATATGTAGATATCCGGAATATGAATGTTTTTCTAAAGGAAATCGATGGCCCTCAGAGTACGATTGCCCCAGAGACGCGCAAACTGTTGAAAGGGCAGGTGCGTTTTATCCGGGCTTATACGTATTTTGAAATGGTAAAACGTTATGGTGGTGTGCCGCTGATCGTGAGCCCACAGGAACGCACAGCGGATTTACTCGTAGATAGAAATAGTACAAAGGACTGTTTTGATTTTGTCGTCAATGAACTGAATCAGGCCGCCGATGAGCTTCCCGCAAAATATACATCTGCAGATGATCTGGGAAGGATTACCAAGGCTGCTGCCTTGGCCATGAAAGGCCGTGTGCTGCTTTTCCGTGCGAGCCCGCAGTTTAACCCCAGTAATACGGCATCTCTTTGGGAGACAGCTTACAAAGCCAATCAGGAGGCATTGACTTTTCTCAATGCCAATGGTTATGGGCTTGTCGATAGCTACAGTAATGCTAGCTTATTTCTGGCGGAGATGAATAAAGAGGTTGTTTTTGCGGTTCGTTACTTACAACCTGGACGTAGCCAAAACCGGGATGCCGCGGTGCGCCCCATTGATTTTGCAGCAAATGCCACTGGTGGTTGTCATCCGATTCAGAAACTCGTCGATGCCTTTCCGCTTAAAAGCGGTAAAAAAGTACAATGGAATAGCCCACAATTTAATGGTAATGCGACCTTGAGCTGGCAAAATCGGGATGACCGCTTTTATACAACGATAGTCTATAACGGTGCTAATTATCTGGGCACCACCATGGCCTTGTATGACAATGCACAAAATGGTTATGCCTATGGGAAGCAAAATGGTTCGCTTACAGGATATTATTCGCGTAAAGCGATTGATGAATCCCTGGATATTACCAATTCGCAGATTTCGGGCACAGATTTTATCGAAATGCGTTATGCCGAAGTATTGATGAATATGGCCGAAGCAGCTTTGGAGACAGGGCGTCTAACGGAAGCATTTGAGGTGCTGAAAACTATCCGCAAACGGGCGGGGATTACCGAAACAACCCTCGGTGATCCCGAATTGGCAGGTAAGCTGTATGGACTCAGTCCGTCAATGGGGCAGGCGGAGCTACGCCAGGCTTTGCGAGACGAGCGTTATATCGAATTTGCCTTTGAACAAAAGCGCCTTTGGGATCTCCGGAGATGGAAAGTCATGGATCAGGTCATGGTGGGCCAACAAAAACGCTTTGCGTTGGTATTGCACCAGCAGGTTGGAGCACCTGGAGGATATACGTATACATTGACCGAGCGGGATTTTTCGCCAATGATCTATAACCAAAATATGTATTTTCTGCCTTTATCCACGGCAGCAATACAAGGCAATGCAAAATTACAACAGACAAAGGGCTGGGGAAATGGTATCTTTGATCCATTGGCTGGTATGTAACTTCGCCTAATAGTGTGTCCTGCACCCTTTGGAGCAGGACACTTTTTAAAATTATGATTACTTTCCAAAATTGATATAGAACATGAAATTTAAGTTATTGTTATGTGCACATGCCTGCGTATTAGCGCTAATGGCTCCCAATAGTGGATCTGCGCAGACTGCGGTAACTACTCCGCAGGACTGGCTGATTAATGGGGGCAGTCAGAATCAAGCCCACATCAGGGTACAGGATCAGGACATTGTTCTGGATAATGGTCTAGTGCGCCGTTCTTTTCGCATCAACCCAAATACATTCTGTTATGATTTTACGAATTTGATCACGGGTCAGCAGCTTATCCGGGCTGTGCTGCCCGAAGCGGAGCTGCAGCTCAACGGCAAATGGTACAATATTGGTGGGGCTTATGGTCAGAAAGAGCGTGCTTACCTACGGCCTGAATGGATGAAAGATTTTACGGCGAGCGCCGAAGATTTTCGCTATGTCAAGCACGAAATTCTTGAACTGGACCCTTTGCTGCCCTGGAATGGTGACAAATGGTGGGCAACACATAAAGGATCTGGTAAAGGAAAGGTACTGACTTTCACTTATGCTGCTCCTGGTGCAGCTGTGCTATCGGGTATTGAGGTAAAAGTACATTATGCCATTTATGATGGCATTCCGCTGATCAGCAAATGGCTGACGATCCAAAATAATGGGCAGCAGACGGTGCAGATTGATCAGGTGATCCATGAGAAGCTGGCGTTGGTGGAGGAGGAAAGTGCTGTCGTTGGCTCTGTTACGGATATGAAAAAACAGCATGGCCTTTACGTCGAAAGTAATTTTGCGTTCAATAATGCCATGCGTTATCATTTGAGTGATCAGTCTTTACACTGGAAGGCGGATTCTACCTATACCTCACAAGTAAATTATGACTTAAAAACGCCTGCGATTATGGAGGTGTACCCAACAGTGGGCGTGGGGGTAAAGCTTGCTGGAAAGGGTAACTTTAATTCGATCCGCTCTTGGGAACTGTTGATGGATAGTTATGATCGGGAGCGCCGAGGCTTGGCTGTCCGGAAGATGTATCGAACCATCGCGCCGTGGACAACCGCCAATCCGATCTTTATGCATCTGGTCAGTAAAACCGACGAACAGGTGTACACTGCGATCGACCAGTGTGCCGCTACGGGTTATGAAGCTTTAATTCTCAGTTTTGGAAGCCATGTGAATATGGAGGATACAACAGCCGGAAACCTTGCGGCGTTGAAAAAGTTGGCAGATTATGCACACAGCAAAAATATTAAAATAGGTGCCTACTCTTTATTTAGTTCGCGCAAGATCAGCGAGACTGATGATGTGATCAATCCCAAGACTGGTAAAACTGGGGGGGCTTTTTTCGGCAACGCACCATGTTTTGGTTCGGAATGGGGAATTGGCTATGCTAAACGGATCAAAACATTTTTCGAAAGAACGGGATTTGATATCTGGGAAAATGATGGCCCTTTTCCCGGCGACCAATGTGCTTCGACAGCGCATCCGGGCCATCATGGACTGGAGGACAGCCAGTGGGTACAATTTAACATGCAAAAAGAACTTTATCATTGGCTAAATGCCCGTGGGATCTATATTAACTCACCAGACTGGTATTTTCTGGATGGTTCGAACAAGACTGGCCTTGGTTACCGTGAAGTAAACTTTTCGCTGCCTCGGGAAAACCAGCGCATCCTCAATAGACAGAATATTTTTGATGCGCTCTGGGAAGAGAACCCTTCCATGGCCTGGGGATTTGTACCATTAACTGCTTACCAAGGTGGTGGAAAAGAAGCGGTACTGGAACCACTACATGAACATCTGGAGGATTACAGGCAACTGATGATGCAGTATTATGGTGCCGGAGTGCAGGCTTGTTACCGTGGCCCTCGTCTTTATGATACCGAGCAGACCAAGCAGACGGTTATTGATGTCATTCAATGGTACAAAAAGTATCGGACGATCCTCAACTCTGATCTTATTCATTTGCGTCGTGCGGATGGTCGTGATTGGGATGGTTTTTTACATGTGAATGCTACTGAGGCAAAAATCAAGGGATTGGGCATGCTGTTCAACCCATTGAAAACGGCAATCACGCGTACCGTGGAGATTCCGCTATATTACACGGGCTTAAATGGATCTGTGAGACTAACTTTTGATGACAAGACCATAAAAAAACAGTCTTTAAATCATCTTGCGAAAACGGCAATAACGATAACTATTCCAGCCGAAAGCTACCGCTGGTTTACTGTAGAATAAACAGTGAGCAAAGAACAGATGTAAGTTTACAACTGGACGCTCCTCGACTTGCACCCTAAAAGTTGGACAAAACTTTTAGGGTGTTTTTATTCCGGGCTTATTCGTGCGGTATAGATCGTTCGGTTAAATGATCTGGGCAATCAAGCTGTAGCGCAGTGGTTCCCATGTATTGCTGTAGCAGGTTGCAGTAATGTAGGGTATTTTTAACTTCATAATATTTGCAAGTCTGGCACATCCGCTGTTGACTGATGACATCGATGCGGTAGAGATGGAGTAGAAGCTGCGAAAGAGAACAAAACAGGTTTTCCTTATTTGCTGTGTCTATTTCCCCAATGCTAGATACTATTGCCGCATCAAAAACTACGCCCGCCGATGCCAGTTCCTTGCCTTCGATACTAAGCTGGATGGTGAATTTTCTGGTGCTAGCAAGAGCATATTCTTTTTTAATAAACCGTTTGCTTTCCAGTAGTTTAATGGTGTCACTGATACTGGCTTTAGAGATATTGAACTCATCGGCAAGCAGGCTTATACTGACCTGTTGGCCTGGATGCCGGAGTAGAAAGATCAGGATCTGCAGCTGTATCGGATTGATGGACTGCTCCGTGGCCTGCTTCCAGGCCAGTGTGCGCAGCACTTGTGATAACTTTTCCAAAGCATCGGCGATCTTACGGTCGAGTACAACGTAAGCCTGGGGTGCTGGTGGGCTTGACTTAATCACAGCCTTCTATTTCGATGATAAAATAACCTTTTGTATGGAGGCTATCGAGCATCTCGGCAGTAGCGGTCTCCTGATGACATAGGCGGCATTCCTTGGCCGTCAACGACAGATCCGCCTGGTTTTTTGTGGCGAGGTATTCCCGCCCCATTTTATGGATAACAGCTTCTTCACGAATGTATTCCGGGGCGATAATATCAAAATGCATGATTTCGCCATCCTGCTTTTTTACATAGGTATCCCAAACAATTACTTTCATTGTGTTTTTTTAGATTGGAAAAAAAGCTGCAAGTCAGTGGCCACTTGCAGCTTGTGAATTTAGCCCTTTACATCTGTAAGAGATGCACCGAAGTTGATATGTAAAACATTTCCATTCGGAGTGACCAGCGCAGGTACTGACTGGATTCCCGCTTTTTCGGCTTCACCGATACGGGTCCGATCTTCACCAATGTTGACAACTTCTACATTGGTTTCGCCGATAAGGTTGATAATATCCTGTTCTGCACTTACGCAAACGGGACAGCCTGCATGATAAAAGATTGATTTTTTCATCTGAATGAATCATTAAGTGTTGACGTTATTGTCGATACAAACTTAGTTAGGTTACCTAACTCTTAACTGATCCAGAAAAGTGAAATCCAGCAAAAAACTGGTGGGTTTGTTAATATACCTTAATGTTTGTTAAATGTTTGTGCCGGGCCACAAACATTTGTCAATAAAGTTGTTATTTAGGTGTAAACAGGAGTGAGATGGTTTCTGAATTTATAAAAAATAAACATTTGGCCAATCGGGCTGGATTTGGGGCGAGCCTGGAGCAGATCGCTCTTTTTGAACGGCAGTCTACCACTGAAGTTTGGCAAAACTATTTGAGTCATCGGGACTTTAAACCGGTCAGCTTCAGTGAGGAGGTTGCAGATGTTGATTACGTGGCCTTGTCCAGGCTGAACGCTGTGGAGAAAAAACAAATACAGCAGCGTAATCGGCAGCGTAATATAGCGATCAATCTTAATTTTTTGATGGCCATGGTGCATTCAGAAGATCAACTACGTGAGAAAATGGCTTTTTTCTGGCATGGCCATTTTGCTTGCCGTGTGGTCAATTCCAAATTCAGTGTTCATATACTCAATGAAATTAGAAAAAATGCATTAGGGAGTTTTCGTGATCTGCTTTTTGCAGTTTCAAAAGCTCCCGCTATGCTTAGTTTCCTCAATAATCAACAGAATAAAAAAGGGCATCCCAACGAAAATTTTGCTCGGGAGGTCATGGAGCTGTTCACAATGGGACGTGGTCAGTATACCGAAGCGGATGTGCGGGAAGCTGCGCGTGCATTTACAGGCTGGTCTTACGATAGGGAAGCCAGATTTTTGGAACGGAAAAAGTTTCATGATTCTGGGACCAAAACATTCTTAGGAAAAACAGGGGATTTTGATGGAAATGCTGTACTGGATATCATTTTGGAAAAACCGGCGACAGCCCGTTTTATTACCGAAAAGTTATATCGCTTTCTGGTCAATGAACAGGTGGATAACGAGCGGGTTAATATGCTGAGCAAGGAGTTCTATGCCTCTGGTTATAATATCAAGCAGCTACTGGATAGCATATTTAGTTCATCCTGGTTTTATGATCCTAAAAATATCGGTAGCAAAATAAAGTCACCAATTGAACTTATGGCGGGTATTATGCGGATGTTACCTATGAAAGTAGAAAATCCTGAAAACCTAGTTGTTTATCAGAAATTATTGGGGCAGCTATTATTATACCCACCTAATGTCGCTGGATGGCCCTCAGGAAAGGCTTGGATCGACAGTTCAACCCTGCTGCTTCGCATGCAGATACCACAGATCTGGACTGGTCTACGGCCACTTGATCTCGACCCACAGCAGGATGATGACCTAGACATGGGTCTGAAACAAAATCGGAAGCTAACCAAAGGATTTAAAAATCCGAATATGCTGATCGCATGGCCGCAGGTCGAAGCTGTATTTGCCGGAAGGGAGCCGGCACTGCTATTATTGCAAAAGGAACCATCCTTTAAACAGCCTATAATCGAAAAATATGCTGATGGAAACAACCGGATATCAATTATTGAAACAATGAGTATTCCCGAATACCAGCTCTGTTAACCTAAAAAAGTACGACGATGATTATCAAAAGACGTGAATTTCTCAAAGTAGGTTCCCTGGCAACAGCTTCTATGCTGCTACCTAATTTTTTAAAGGCGATGGTCTTGCCTGATGCTGTGGATAGTGCGCAGAAAGTCCTGGTTATTCTACAATTGAGTGGAGGAAATGATGGTCTTAATACAATCATTCCTCGGCGTAATGATATCTATTTTCGTGAAAGGCAGACGATTGCTGTCGATAATGCGCTTCCGCTTACGGATGAAGCTGGCATCAATCCGGCTTTGAGCTTTTTCAAAGAATTATTCGACAATGGTGAAATGGCAGTGCTCAATAATGTGGGCTATCCCAACCCAGATAAGTCTCATTTCCGAAGTATGGATATTTGGCACAGTGCAAGCCGTAGTGACGAATATCTAGAAAGCGGATGGTTAGGCAGGTACCTGGATGAAGCCTGCTACGACTGTTCACATCCAACTCAGGCATTGGAAGTCAACGATATGCTGAGTCTTGCGCTCAAAGGAAAGCAGAAAAAGGCTTTCGCTTTTAAAGATCCTAAAAAACTCTATCAAACCAGTCAGGAAGCATACTTTAAGTCGCTCTACGAAGGCCATCAGCATGAGGACGAAACTGTAGGTTATCTCTATCAGACACTAGGGGAGACGATCAATAATGCCGATTATATCTTTGAGAAGAGCAAAACAAAGGCTACAGCTGTGGCTTACCCTGATTCTGCCTTGGGAAAGGACTTTAGGACAATTGCCTCCCTAATTAAATCGGATATCAATACACAGGTTTACTATCTTCAGATTGGCAGTTTCGACACACATATCAATCAACGGCAACGGCAGGAAAGTCTGTTTCATACGATAAATGATGCGGTGAAGGCCTTTGTGAATGACCTAAAGAAAAATGGTCTTTTTCAGGATGTCATGCTCATGACCTTTTCGGAGTTCGGACGGCGGGTAGCACAAAATGCGAGCAATGGTACTGACCATGGTACTGCTAATCAACTCTTTTTTGTCTCCGGAGGTTTGAAACAAAAGGGTCTGCTCAATACACTGCCGGATCTCGAACATTTAAACGAGGGAGATCTCGTTTATTCGGAGGATTTCAGAAAAGTATATGCTACGCTGTTAAAAAATTGGCTAAAAGCAGACTCTTCCAAAATATTGGGCTGGAAAAATGGAATCTATGATTTTATCTAAGTGAGTGCATAGGTGGTAAGTACTTTTTGTGCAGCAGGTTTATTTCAATTTAAGAGGTTAGGGAGCATGATGTCCATACCTCCTAAATTGATCAATCTCGTGTGGTTACTTTTTAACTAACAATGGAAGGTATTTTTCATAGCCTTTAACCTTCATATCCTCTTTGGGTATAAACTTAAGCGAAGCGCTATTGATGCAGTAGCGGAGTCCACCTTTGTCTGTCGGTCCGTCTTCAAATACATGGCCAAGGTGTGCATCACCGGTTTTGCTTCTTATTTCGGTGCGGCGCATACCATAGGTGTTATCGGATAATTCCGTCACTAAGCTGTCGCTTATCGGTTTTGAAAAGCTTGGCCATCCGCAGCCCGATTCGAATTTGTCCGTTGAAACGAATAGGGGCTCACCGGTTGTGATATCCACGTAGATGCCTTCTCTAAACTCATCATTATATGCATTGTCAAAGGCCCGTTCGGTAGCATTATTTTGTGTTACGTCATATTGTAAAGGAGTCAGTTCCTTTTTTAGGGTTTCCTGATCTGCTTTTTTATAAGTCGTGGCAGTGGCGGGATTCGCCTTGCGCGCAAGCTCAAATAAATCTGGACCAATATGGCAATAGCCACCTGGATTTTTGTCCAGATATTTTTGGTGGTATGCTTCAGCATCATAATAGTTTCGCAAAGGCTCAAGTTCAACCACTAGCTGAGTAGGATACTGTTTTGCCAACGCGGCTAAGCATTCTTTGATGACAGGAACATCAACTTCATTGGTATAATAGATCCCGGTACGGTATTGGGTCCCAATATCATTACCCTGTTTGTTGAGCGAGGTGGGATCAATTGTTTTCAGGAATAGATCCACTAGCAACTTGAGCTCAACGACCGCTGGGTCATAGCTTACTTTAACTGTTTCGGCAAATCCCGTTTTCCCAGTCGATACCTGGGTATAGGTTGGATCCTGAAGATTACCATTGGCATAACCAACTTCTGTTGCTGTAACACCACGAACTTGTTTGAAGAAATGTTCAGTTCCCCAAAAGCAACCACCAGCGAAATAGATGACTTGATCTTTGTTGTGTAAATTATTCATAGTATGTTTTTTTTCTAATTTTAAATCTGCAGTTTTCTGTGAAAAACCAAACTTGCTGACGATGAATAGGCCTATGCCCAAGGCCAGCAGTACAAATAACTGTTTCATATTACCTCACATTTTTACCTCTTGTCCTATATAAATAGTGTTGAGCATACTTCGTTTTGACTGTCGCTAACCATTTTATTGAACGCTATTTAACTGATGCAAACTCCATTCCCTTTCCATATGTTTTAACACTTAAATGCTGTTGTGGGAACTGTATAGCTACCTTTTTACACTGGCAAGACAATAATTGTCCATGCTATGAAAAATGGCTGACAAAAAGGCCGAAGGTTAAATTGATCTATACTTACTGAATCGAGTTGGTTCATTTCGGATAGCCTTAGTTTGGCAGCTTTTTTGTGTTAACAGAGGTATAGGTTGCTTGCGATAATTGCTGGTAACAAAACTTAATTTTCGCATAATTAATGCGATCTCACACGAAATAAAACTGATGAAAAAGATATTGAAGACATTTTCTCTTTTCGTATCGGCCTCCTTGCTGTTTGTCAGCTGTGCCGAAAAGCCAAAGATCCAATTTATTGATAAAGATGGCAATATCCATCTGTTGACACGTGAAGGGGAGCGCACGGCAATGGGCTTACAGAAAATCATCGCGCACGGGGTTGATACGGTTGTGACTATAGATGATACCGGCCAGCAAAAGATTTGGACAGCTTCAGACGTTGATAGTATTGATACGACTAAAATTCAGTACTATCTAAAAAGGCGAAATGGGGATAATATAAATATATATACCCCCTTGGAGGAAGCGGAAAATCTACAAGGCAATCAAGGATAGGATGTAACTCAGATTGCGATTATCTTGTGCAAGGCATCTCCTCATTTTCAACCGCCACACTATATTCTTTCCGAATCGAATCTTTAAATAAAGATCGTTTGCTTATTTTAAGCTTGGATCTTTATTAGCCGGATTTTTTTTCTACTTTAGCCAGCAGTGCTTTAAGCGCTGCTCCATCATTTTTTTTTGTTTTGTTTTTTCCTGAGCCCTGAAGCTGTTAAAATGCGGGGTGATGGGTTATTATTTGTGCTATTTTTCTCCTAAACAGCTGAAAAAGTTTTAAATTACAGCTTTAAATCTAAACCGAATATCAATTCAGCAAAATAAGTAGCATCAGTGGTTAATCCATTCTTTTGTGTTGCCAAATTTTGAAAGCTACTCTTTGTTGTATTGAAGCTTAACAAATCTGATTAAAACTATATGATAGATCTAACAAAATTTGGCCTGTTTACGTTGATAATGATTGTATGGTTTGGCACTGATACGGCGAAAGCACAATTGTTGACGGATTTTACATTACCCACAGCTTGGACGGAACAGGCCATGGCAGCAAAAATACCATTCCCGGAATATCCTCGTCCACAAATGCGGCGAACCGAATGGCAAAATCTCAATGGCCTATGGGATTATATGGGGGGGGAGACACTTACAGATCCACGGTCTGTCGAAATTCCACCCACATTTTCCACGAAAGCCGAAAAAATTCGGATTCCTTTTGCGCCAGAATCGGAACTTTCTGGAATCGCCAGAAGCGGGGAGAAGTTTTTATGGTACAGACGCAGTTTTGTGATACCCCAAAATTGGAAGGGAAGACGTGTTTTATTGCATTTTGGGGCAGTAGATCATTATGCCGGTGTATATGTAAATGGGAAAAAGGTAGGCCATCATATTGGCGGATACAATGCCTTTAGTCTTGATATTTCCGATTTTCTAAAGGAAGGAACCAACAGTCTTGTTGTGGGGGCGTATGATCCGAATGATGGTAAAACATCATCAGGGAAGAATGGTGACAAAGGAGACTATACCTTTAGTTCGGGAATATGGCAAACTGTTTGGATGGAGCCTGTGCAAGAGAAGCATGTAAGTCGGCTTAAATTAATTCCTGATCTGAAAAATAGCAGATTGGAGATTACAACCTTTGCCCAGGGAAAGGATCTGACGATTGTAGCCACGGCAGGGAATGAACAGCAACAGGTGGCTAAAGCGGAAGGAAAAGTGGATGAACCTTTTTTTCTGCCAATCAGCAATCCACATCTCTGGAGCCCAGATGATCCTTTTCTATATCAATTGAAAGTGGAATTGAAAGATAAACAAGGGCGAACGGTGGATCGGATAGATTCTTACTTCGCGATGCGTTCCATTCATATCGGTAAAGTAGATGGTATCAACAGGACGTTATTAAATGGAAAGTTTCAATTCCAGATCGGTGTGTTGGATCAGGGCTATTGGCCTGATGGTATCTTTACCGCACCGACCGAAGAAGCGCTATTGTACGATATTCAATTGGCAAAAAGGGCAGGTTTTAATGTCATCCGTAAACATATTAAAGTTGAACCGATGCGCTGGTATTATCATTGTGATCGCTTGGGGTTAATGGTTTGGCAAGATATGCCGAACTTATGGTATCCTGACGGTACAGATTCTGTCGCGGTACGAAAGCAATTTAGATCAGAATTGAAACAGATGATGGATCAACTGGTCAGTGTACCTTCTATTGTTACCTGGGTACCTTTTAATGAAAATTGGGGTGCATTTGAGGTTGCTGATATCACTAGATGGACCAAGGAATATGATCCTTCACGATTGGTGAATGGTAATTCCGGATTTAACTATGCACCGGGTTATCGGCCGGCACAGGGGGATCCAGGCAATGGGGATTTTGTGGACTTACATCATTACGGAAAAATGGATGATAAAGCATTTCCCAAACCGGACGAGAAACGAGCTGCTTCTTTGGGTGAATTTGGGGGAAAAGGTCTTTTTGTGCGAAATCATTTATGGCCAGTTCCTAATAATGCCTATGAGATATTAATTAACAAAGATATCCTGACTGATACGTATGTTTATCTACTTAATGAAGTTGAACAACGGATGATATATAGGGGCTTAAGTTCTGCAATCTATACGCAAACTTCAGATGTTGAACATGAAATCAATGGTCTGGTGACCTATGACCGTCAGGTCGAAAAAATGGACCTGACAAAAGTCAAATGGATAAATGAGGAAATCATCAGAAACAGTAAAAAAATTGGAACGAAGAAAAAGAAAATAAACTCTATTTCGAGAGTTTATCCCGTAGAATAAGCCAGTAGTACAATGTAAACCCTATAGCACAGATCGCTAATAAGTAGTAAATTTACGAGAATGGTAAATGACTATAAGAAATACGAATTATTCGGTAAACCCCTGATACAGAAAATTGATCTGTCGGCACCTTTTAAATACGACTTTCCAGTTGCCGAACAAGCTTGTTTTCTCTATGTTCTGGAAGGAGCATTTCAATTTGAGCGAGATGAAGAGCAGATTCGTTTTCCCACAAATTATGCTTTGCTGCTCAATTGTATGGGATCAGGGAAAAAAATCCATCAGGTTAAATCAGCGAAAGGATGTCAGGTCGTTATTGTTACTTTCCATCCTGATATCTTAAAGCGGATTTACGATCGTGAACTGCCCACACTATTACAAAAGCCTAAGCATATCATTTCAAATCAATCAAGTGAAAAAATAAGTAATGATTTTTTGGTTCAAAAGTATGTCGAAGGTTTGCTGTTTTATTTTGATAATCCCTCACTCGTGAACGAGGATATATTGGTCCTTAAGCTAAAAGAAATCATTTTGTTACTCGCGCAATCGCAGAATGCGGAGACGATTCAAATAATTTTATCACAGTTATTTTCACCCACGACCTATTCGTTCAAGCAGATTATTGAAGCGAATTTATTCTCGCAACTGACGATTGAACAATTGGCTGAACAAAATAATCTGAGCATATCATCTTTCAAAAGGGAATTTGCCAAATTATACAACGATACGCCGGCGAACTATATTAAGAACAAAAGATTGGAGAAGGCAGCTGAACTGCTTGTTGTTTCTGATGAACGTGTTGGTGATATCGCATTCAGCTGTGGTTTCAACGATTTGGCAACTTTTACTAAGAGCTTTGGTGAAAAGTATCATATTAACCCAACAGGCTACCGTCAGCAGCTGAAAGGATAAAAGTATTTCTATTGATTGTAGCCATGCTTTGTTTTTGGACCAAAATCTCAAATAGTTGAACCAAATCACCAATTCTTTTTAGTTATTCCAATGCAAATTTGTACTGTTCCTTTCAGGTTGTTTTTGCACTCCCTTTTTCAGGTAGTGAAATTGTCCGTTAGGAACAGCTGCGGTTTGGGCAAGGCCGCTTTATTCATTTATGTATTCATTAATAAAGTAAAAAATGGGTTTATCAAATTTAGGGATTTTTCATACCATTATTGGTGTTGTGGCAATTTTAAGTGCATTATTCGGCTTTATCAGGTATAGCAAAATCAATCTGGCTACCTTATCCGGTAAAATATATTTTTATGCGACTCTTATCACATCATTAACAGCATTGGGGATTTCAAAACAGGGTGGTTTTAATGCTGGGCATGTGTTTTCATTATTTATCATTCTTTTAATTTCTATAGCTTTTTATCTCTCTTTGCGAAAAAAGGAAAAAAAAGCAAGATACATTGAGAACTTCTTACTTTCGTTTAGTCTTTTGCTATCGCTTGTACCAACGGTTAATGAAACTTTTACCCGGGTACCGATTGGGCATCCTCTAGCTAGCGGTAGTAAAGATCCAATAATCGTGCAGACTCTTATGGTTCTCTTTGTGTTTTTTATTATTGGATCTATCATTCAATTTATAAAACAAAAAAAGGTCAATATCAATAAAGGGGCCGCCTCCGTTTATGGAGAAGGGCAGTAGTGTAAATTTGCTGTCTTCATTATTACCAGCTTTTTGTCTTTGATCTAAAAAACAGGTTGTGAGCGATCTTGGTGAAAATGAAATATTTACGATGTAAAAAAACAGGGTATTTCAGTACAAAACGTCAACATGATCGTTTAGCTATAAAAGGCTTGATGATGACGGGTTGGTTTATTTTTTTTTTAATCATCATTTGCTTTCATTTCGAATTTTAGATCATATCCAACGAATTTTAGATCAGAACTGTCGGATGATAAACGACTGTATTTTTTTAACATCGAATACCATAATATTACATTGATTTTAGCGGATGAGTATGCTTTGGAATATTGTTTGATATAATAATATCCAACCAAGGGAAGAGGCACCGCTTTATTGAAAAAGCAATTTAGTGGTTATGGAGAATATAAAATTTGGCAGTTATTCGCCACAAAAGGCGGAGAAAGTAGAAAATGACTTTATTCCGGTTGTGTCTCTCAATAAAAAATGGGGCGATCCCATTAATTGTTTCTATGTGGAAAATCCGCAAAAAAGAACGACAAGGCTATCTTCCCATCTTGATGCGGATAAAGTCGAGCAAACCTTGGAACAATTGTATTACAGAGGGAATCATATGATCCTAAATTTAAAAGTTGATAAGGGGAATAAGAATGCGAATGATAACCGTGGTATTATCACAGTGAAATCGGATAAACTCAAGTTTATTCCACCAGGGAAACAGCCTGAGGATGCGCAGTCCACGATAAAACTAAAGCAAGTCTATGGTACAAGCTTCAGTTTGTCGATCGTCGCAAATAATATTAAAGATAAGACCGAATGTTTTATAGATTTCTATGCAGACGATGATGATTTCTACTTTTTTAATGTGAGCAATGTCTTCTGTGGTCGTATCAGTTTGACGTATCAGCAGCCTTTGTTTCCGAGAATCTATGCAAATTATCCGAAGCCGTATACTTCAAAACCTTGTAATGCGGGATATGAAGATCAATGTGCCATCCGGATGAGTATGGCTTTGATGAACTCTGGAATTACACTGGAAAATGTTCAAAATTACAGCAATCGTGGTGGGGATACGTATTGTAAGCACGGACATGTGCTCGGTGCATCCAACTTGATGAAACATATTAGCACCCTGCGTTTCTGGAAAAAAAGGACGGTTTATGATGGGACAAAACAACGTGTCTATGATATAGTACGGGGGAAGACTGGGATACTCTATTTTGAGAATTTCGTTGAAAGGATAAATGGGGTGTCATTACGTCGTACTAATCATATGCATATTGAAGTATGGGATGGCAGAACTCTGGTCAGTGGATTTGATATACAGATGTTTGATGCGGCTACAATTGTTTTTTTTGAAATTGAATAGATAAACCCTAGAACGAATGATAAGAATGACTTTTTTTTTGCCGATGTTGCTTCTTTTTGGAGCCTGTAATATAAAAGGAAATGCTGATAAAATAAGTAAAATTGATTCACTATCCGTGTTTAATGAGTATATAGCAAAAGATTCACTTGATATGCTCTCGCAACGGCCAGGCAAGGATAGACAGATATGGATAAACAGGAGTCTGGAGAACTATCTATTGGGCAAGGATTCGGTACTGGTGGATCGTTCCCCAATGGCTTTGACAATAGATGGCAAAGGTGCGTATCTAAATTATAGATATGAAGGTACTGTATCCTATTTTCCTTTTAAACCTGGAATGAAGGATTTCAACTACCAGAATATGATCTTAACTACCTTGACAGACTCACTTATAGGACTCCGGATGAAAGATGGACGGGCATTCACATTTGTTCTTCGGGAAATCGACAAAAATGGGATGCCAGATATCGGTAGATCTCTATTAGAGACGATCCTGCCAGCCAATAGCTTGGAAAGAATAGTAGTGGGGAACAAAGTGGAAGGGAGGAAGGTTACCTGTGTTGAAAGGAACTGGTCGAATGGGGCATATTGTCTGTGTGATAGTACAATTTTTAAGTATAAAGTGAACTATGATTATCCGGTTCAAACAGCGTCAGGGATGTCAAAACCAGTTTATTACATAACAATTAGTAGCCGGGATGGCTCTGTAGAAACGTATAAAGTAGATCGACAGCAAAATAAGATTTTGTTACATGATTTGGATAAGGGACAAGTAGCGTATACCTGGTATAAACGATAATGGGAGTTCAAAAGGCGTCCTCCCTTATGGGTTGTAAATATACCTCCGGATATAAAAATGTATGTAATTTGTTACATAATTGTTGTTAGTCCAGAAAAAAATAAATACTGCAGTTATCGCTTTTTTTATATTGTGAGTGCCGTTTTTTTTGGTACTTAATGTAATTTAACATTTTTTTTAACGAAAAGTTTGTTCTTTGGAATGCAGTTTGATGTAACTTAGGACAACAGGAATCATGGAACGGTTCCATTAATTTATTTTTAAACTTAAAAACACAAGTTATGGCTTTCAAAGCAAGACTTCAGTTTTCAGGTAACGAGTATGACGTGCTGAATGCTGACTATTCCTTCACACGCGACGTCGATTCCAAAGGACGTCCTTCATCTTCAGTTTATGGTGGAACGATCAATGTAGAGGTGGAATCTACAGAAGACACTTCAGTGATCGAGGCTATGGTGAATAACCAATATAAGCCGATTGCGGGTACATTACTGATCAAAAAACCGGACGAAGATGCCAAAATGAAAGAGATCAGATTTGAAGATGGTTACATTATCCGCTACGAAGAGGGGATCAATATTGTAGGAGCGCATGCGATGACCTACAAATTTGTGATCTCTGCACGTTCGATCAGTATCGGCGAGGCAACTAGTGAGCAAGATTGGCCTAAAGCTTAACCGAATCGGATAAGCGAAGGTAAGTTTGAACAAAAGTTTGTAACCATTAAAAATTACGATTATGTCATTTAAAACAAGATTATCCCTAGGCGGGAAAGAATACGATGTTATCCAATGTAAATTTTCATTACATCGTGATGTGGACTCCAAAGGACGTCCGTCATCTTCAGTATATGGTGGAACGATCAATGTAGAGGTAGAATCTACAGAAGATACTTCAGTGATTGAAGCTATGGTGAACAACCAGTACAAAACTGTTAATGGTAAAATTACCTTCAAAAAGAGTGAAGAAGATGCGACCATGAAAGAACTGAAGTTTCAGGACGCTTATATTATCCAGTATAATGAGGGAATTTCTATCACGAACGATAAACCAATGACCTTAACACTGGTTTTGTCATCCCGGGTGCTGGAAATGCAGAATGCAACATTAGAAAACGATTGGCCTAAAGCTTAGTAATAAAGATTAGACCATGAAATTTCGAAAGACGGTCTATCAAACTGAAGACCGTCTTTTTTTTATAAACTCCTTTAAAAGGTTATGTTATGTATTTTGATAAGCCAAAATTAATAATTGAGATGCATATTGAGGGGAAGGAGGTTACGCATTTTCTTTCTTTTAATATCCGTCAGCGCTTCAATGCCCATCACGAATTTGAACTTCGTATCGAACATGGCAAGCTGGGGATTCCAGGATTGATCAATCTACAGGATAGCCGCTCATATGCAGGCCGTACATTGGCCGTTTCATTCGGCTATGCACAGTCCGGTATGCAGAATTTTTCGGGTATCATCACTGATGTGTCTCTGACACAGAGTCATGGCTATCAAGGGGTATTGCTGATCAAAGGGTATAGTCCCACCATCTTGATTGACCGTGGAAAAGACCTGGGATCCTACTATGGCAAGGCTTTGGGAGATATTGTGAAGCTGGCGACGAAAGATGTGGTGCAGAACGATCTACATATGAGCGTAAACCCAACCCGCTCTGAACCTATCGACTATCTGATCCAATACCGTGAAAGTGATTTTGAATTTCTGAATAGACTTTCGGCAGAATATCTAGAATGGTTTTTCTATGACGGCGAACGCCTTCATTTTGGAAAACCTGCCGAATTGCCGACAGGTAAAGTGACTTATGGGCGTGAAGTGAGCCGACTGGATTATGGGATCAAAATCCGTCCGGTCAACCACCGCCGTTTTAGTTATATACCGCAGCATGATCAACTGCTCGAAAGCACAAGTGATATTAAATCCGAGGGACACCCTGATCAGGTTTTTGCTATGCAGCGGGCTTCAGAAACCTTTAGCAAAGTATTTAGTCAGCCGTTGGATATTCGGGTGGATAGCCAAGGTGAACTACAGCGAACGGTACAACAGCAGGAGGAAGCCAATGTGGGGCAGTTGCTACAGGTGTCATGTGATAGTGATTCTCCGCTGATCCGTCTCGGTGCCCAAGTAGAGATCGAAACGAGTTTGCGGCAGGATCTCAGTTTTGTGACTGATACATTGGGTAAGTTCCTGATTACGGATGTGGAGCATCATTTTGATGATGTTGGCCGATATACAAACCGATTTAATGGTATTTTGGCTAATACGGAACGTATTCCGGTAGCTGACTATGTGCGTCCACAGGCGGATATGCAGATGGCTGATGTTATCGATAATAATGACCCTAATGGACAGGGAAGGATACGGGTACGTTTTAAATGGCAGTGTGCCAATAACGATGAAACGGAATGGTTGCGTGTGATTACACCAAATGCAGGAACCGGAGACCGTGGTATGAACCGAGGTTTTATGTCGATACCGGAGATTGGGGATCATGTTATTGTGGCATTTGAAGAAGGAAGTGTAGCCCGACCAGTAGTACTTGGAAGCTTATATAACCAAAGTACCGTCGATAGCACACCACAGATTCAAAATCACCTAAAAAGTATAACGACGCGCACCGGGCACTTGATCGAATTTGATGATAGTCAGTCCAGTCAAGGAATCAAAATTACAGATATCAAAGGGAATATTGTCCATATCGACAGTCAGGGTAGTAATGTAACCATTACTGCACTCGAAAACATGACCTTGAACTGTAAAAATATGCAGATTAATGTGACCGAAAATATGGATGTACAGATCGGAAAAGATCAGAGTACCTCAGTCGGTAACAACCAGACTGTATCTGTCACTAAAGATATTGCTACCACAGCGGGCAACAACTATTCACTTTCGGCCACGGGAGATATCTCCGAAGACTCTGATCATCGCACTGAAATCGCAAGTAAGGATTTTAACCGGCAATCAGAAAGGTCGAACGAACTTGCTTCTGAAATGACCATGTTCAGCAACAAGGAGAACATGACATTACAGAGCGGGAAAACCATAGAAATAAACAGCGTCGAGAAATCCAAACTGTTTTAGACAATGAGTGAAATTAATATAGCGAAGAATAGCCAAACGGACCTTCAAGCGGAAAAGAGGTGGCAGAAGTTAAGCAAGAGGCATGTCAGTATAGACAAGGCCTTTTTGTTGTTATTCATGTTACTGAGTGTGGTTTCCAGTTGCCAAGAATCAAAGATGAACGAAAAAAAATACATGTGGGGAGGTGCTCTTGTTGCACCAAAGGAATATCCTGTAGAAATTTATAATGGAGCGCTAGTAAGCGGAGAATATGCTTACCGTTTTGGCCCGATTTACGGGATTATTCAGCAGGGGTGGAGCGAGCAGTCTAAAGGAATGGGCGAGCCAAGTGTCCCCATTGAACTACCAGATGAATTGCAGATGACTTGGTATTCTATTCAGGAGAAAAAATTCTATACCGGAAACTGGAAACTGGATAAACAGCAGATTGCCGATGTCTGGGAAGAAGGGGCGGTAGATGTGCGCACGCTGAAGAAAGATGAGTTTAGTACGTTAATCGTGGGTCTGGCTCCAGAAGGGAAATTGGCCTTATGGGCCGAAGGACAGAGGCAGGTATTGTTAGCTACCTTCCAGGCGCATGACACAACAATCAGCAAGGAAACGGCGCGTGAAGACTTTGAATATTTCTTTCGACAAGATTATCGGGACGCTATATATGAGCCAAAAGAATTATATGGAGCCGAACTTTATGCTGAATTACAACAGCGGGGCTGGCCAAAGCCACAGTTATACCTGGATTATAATAAAAAATATGCGTGGAAATTTGCCGTAGAAGGCATTGACATAGGCCCCAAAGATTATTTTTTTTATCAGTGCTTCAATGCCGAGAGGGATCTGCCTTTCAATACAGATAGTGCGAATACAAATCTGCCCAAGCCGATTCCGGAACACACCTATGTCAAATGGACCGACGATAAACAGCAGCATTGGGTGGCTGATCTAAGGTTTAAATATGATGTGATAAAGAAAGCTTTTGAACAATTTGAACCTACGGAAAAGATAGATTTTCTGTTTCAGATAGATATTGACGCAAATGTATTGAATACCTATTTGCGCTCATCTTCGAAACAGGTGAAAATAGTTGGGTACGACCTAACATTGGTACGTGTAGATAATTAGTGCATATGGCAAACGTTGAATTTAAAGAATATACCCCATCTCCACGCAATACGCAAAAGCCGTATACGATTGCAATAGATCTATTTTTTGATGGGACCAAGAATAATAAGAATAATTCGGATGCGAGGGTGAATAAGCACAGTTCATTCGAAAAATACGGTAAATCAGATGCTGAATCCAGTTATCAGAACGACTGGTCCAATGTGGCCAGGTTATGGAATTGTTGTACCAATTCAAATGTCTTATACATTGAAGGGATAGGTACCACGGACCTTAAAGATGATTCGACAATGGGTTATGCTTTTGGATCGGGCTGGACAGGTATTCGTTTTAAGGTGCGTAGTGGTTGCGAGAAAGCGGCTGAGCGTATCAAAAAGGCAATGGATCTCAATCAGGGAAAAGTATTGAAGGAGATTGTATTTAATGTATATGGTTTTAGCCGCGGTGCTGCTGCTGCACGGAACTTTGTCTATGAAATCGGAAAGTCTGCGTATAAAGGGAAGAAAGTCGAAGTGGATGGGATAACGGCTTATTATGATAGCGACAATATGCCTGTGCAGGAAGATATGCCTGCCGGAGGGCATATAGGCTATGCATTAAAAAAAATGAATGCAGACTTTAATCCCGCAATTGTGAAGGTCAACTTTCTGGGAATTTTTGATACCGTATCGTCGTATTCGGAAGTACCTCTGCCGAGATTTTTAAATGATATTGGGGAACTTCACCTCAATTCTTTAGGTAAAGCGCAACATGTAGTACACTTTACGGCGCGAGATGAAATGCGAGAAAACTTTTCTTTGACACGATCTCCCAAGGGGCTTGAAAAGGACCTTCCGGGGGTGCACTCCGATATTGGAGGCAGTTATCTGAGTGGGAAGGAAGTGAAAGAAGAGATCGAAACAGCAGCACTATTTCGAGGGAAACTGGACAAGCTAAGGGATCGTCTGATTGCGGAAGGATGGTACAAACCTGGTGAATTGACTTTTACGGATGGCTTCTACTGGGCATTGCGTGGAGAGAAAGCAATGGTGTATAAGGAGTATAGCTATATACCCCTGCACTTTATGATGGAATATAGTGTGGACCAGGATGTAAAAATAGATAAGAATAAGGTAGAACGTATATATTCTGTTCAGGGGCACTCAACGCTGGTCAGTGTGAAGAAAAAACTGAAAGCTTATGTTTTTGACGGCGCTCCTTATCCTTATAGCGGGAATGAATTGACGACCGAAAATTTAAATGAATTAAAAACATTACGTTATAGCTATTTTCATCGTTCGGCACGAAGGGAAGGTATAGGTATGGATCCAAACAACGATTGGAAAAGAGTCGAATTGGAAGAATAATTTGATCGCAATATTTTCGTTTATGATAGGCAGGAGAAGGTTAGACCTGGCGATTATTGCAGGGTAATTCATCCTGATCCAAAATAGGGTAGACTATGGCAATTTTAAAACAAGCAACAAATATCAAAATACGTGTTCAGTCTGATTATAATCTTCAGGTGGCCGGTAAGGTTCAGAAACTTGCCGATGTACTGAATATAGAGGCGCGGGAAGGTAACTTAGTGCTAGCAAGTAATAAAAAGGTACATGGAAGAGGGAATAAAGAGGGGTAAATATGAAAAGAGGATTTAGCCCATTGTTTGATGATGATGCGTCAAGATTGGAGCAACAACATCTTACAGTGTCAGATTCTTCTGAAAGGTATATGGCAACGGTTGCGAATTCCAATACAGTTAAACGGCTAAAATTGCATTGGCCCATCGGGCATTCAATGCGGTATGGTGTGCGACTGGAAATGTATCTCAAGGAGCGGAAATATGAAGTAAAGTATGAAATAGATCTGATCCGACTTGCCAATACCGATGAAAATCTCAACTGTTTTTCAATAGACAGGTCAAAAGAATTATTCATCAATGAAATGGAGCCGGATCTAATGGTCGACCAGCTGGCTCATGAGGTGAGCAATGTGCTATATCCAATGGAGATTGTAGTAGATTTTGAAGGCAGATTTTCCGAAATTCAAAATCTGACGCAAATTCAGAAAAGATGGGTTAAATTAAAATCGGAATTAAAATCAAAATACGAGGGTAATATTGTTGAATCCTATTTTAGCCGGATGGAGAATTGTATTTTTGATCCATTTCTCCTCAATTCAGCAATAAAGCAACAAGATTGGTTTTTAAATGTTTTCTTTCAGCCCATTTATAGTAATTACAACGGTTTAGAAGCCAAAGATTTACATGTTCATTTTCCAATAATTCCATTCCACAACGTTGCGTATTCATCGAAACTTAAATTACTTTCGGAGCTTTCGGATTTGGGAATGATCGAAGTACTGGCGACCGGATTTATTGATTCGGAGATATATGGTCACGAACTCGGTGGAGAATACCATAGCAGATATATGTTACATCCGCATACAAAGCAGATTTGGCTTTCAAAATCTGATTGGAGTGTGATACAAAACGATGAAATAAGGTATATCAAACTTGATCTATTTTGCATTGCCAATAACGGAGACGAGCTAGATTTTGATTTTGTGAAGCAAAATTCTGCATCAGATCAGCGGTCTGATGCAAATAAAAAGAAGGAATCTATTTGGAAGAAGTTGATAAAAATGTAAAGTCATGTCAGAAAAATATATAGTTGTTCAAGGTGCCATATGTATGTGCAATTTTGGAACTGCACCAGATAAGCTTAAGGTTCTAACCAATCAGAAAGAGTACGTCAATGATAAGGATGGGGCAAAAAAGTTAATTGCAACGGATAAGGATATCGGTACGACATTTGAAAAAAACATATTCGGTTCTTGCTCTAAGATGAATAATAAACCATGTACTGCAACAGTGACAGCATGGAAAAACTTCTATGAAGATACAGTACTCTCCAATGGTGGAAAGATACTGTTGGAAGACTCAAAAGCAACCTGTCCAATTGGTGGCCCAGATTGTATAAAAATTGTTTTCCATGGTCAGGTGTTGGAACCAAGTGCACAGAATTTTGAAAATTCTCCCAAAGAGGTGCAATCCGCCATCAATCCAATGACAAGTTATGTAGGCGGGTCTGCGGAGAAAGGTGCAAGCGAATTTTCAGGAGTTGCGGGAAATAAATAATCAAATAAATCAACTATGCCTAGAGGAGTTAAACAGATCGCATTGGATGCAAATCAATGGCACATGAAAAATATGACCATTCCGAATGGCTTTGTCCTAAAGGGTGGTGTTCCAGTGAATTTTATTGTATATGCTTGGTTACCGGATACAACTCCTGTAGATAAGGGGAATGTTAAATGGATGCTGCAAGACAGGAATCGTAATGCAATCATCACCAAGTTTCCCGGTACTGGCTATCGGCTTGAGCGATTTAACATCAGTAGAAAACTATCGGGATCACAGCAGTATTATCTGGAGGCTTCGTTATCTGGCGAAAGGGACTTTAAAAATCCAGCAGGTATCTATTTGAGGGCATGGGCTCCGCAACTGGTTATCAGTTCGAAATGGTCTTTGAATCCTGATGGACCGGCACTTGGAAAGACATCAATCGAGTATGGTGACGATGTGGTCTTGTATTTAAATACTGAAGGTCTCAATGGAAACCAACTTATTATCGATGTTTATAATCGTGTGGTGGGTAAAAATATTTTGGTGAAAACCTATATCAATGTACCCTGCGAAGGCGGAGAAGTCAATTATACAATTAGGGATACGAGTTCATGGTATTCAAAAACGCGGGACGTAGCGGAACGGGAATTTTTTATTACTGTAAAGGATCAGGCCTCCAAACAGATTATTCTGGATAACAAAAAAGATCAGTATCATGCGAGATTTTTACGTATAAAGGGGCGTAAGCTAACCAATAACGTAGCACCGCCGGTGAATAACACCGCCGGAAAAATCGGTCAGCAGCCCGTAAATACAAAGCGTTATGAGCCCTGCGGATTCAAGAAAATTGAAATCAATGATGGGAAGCGTTTTCTCTTATTTGACGAAGGAAAAATTGGGCTAAAGGGAATGTCGTCAGATGGCTTTTCTAAATCCATGTCCATACATTTTGATTTTAACAAATGGAATATTACGTCAGGGGCTCGGTCCATCTTGAACGAACTTGCAGAATATCTATTTCAGAATCCATATTTACCTGTCGAACTCGGTGCTCATACAGATGTCCGTGGGACAGATGCATTTAATGACGAATTATCTAATAAGCGTGCGCAGTCTGCGGTAGATTACCTGATTAATAAAGGTATTGATAAACGTCGGATAAGTGCAAAAGGATATGGTAAACGAGCGCTGCTTCATAAAGGAGAGAACGTAACTGAAGCACAGCATGCAGAGAATAGGCGGGTGACAATCAAGTTTAAAATATACGAAAATAACGCGGAAACTATTCTTTTCGAGACCGTTAGCGCCGGGGAGTCCGTTAAGAAAAAGATAATGTTTAATATTGCGGATTACACCTCTCCAGCGGGTTGTATTCATTCCAATGGCAAGCATCAAGCTGCTATAATGAAAAAGATAGATAGTCAGCGAAGCCCAAATAGCGAATGGCTAACGGTTACTGCAGGCGAAAAAAACGATAAAAAGGCAGATGATCGCATCTATTCTCCGATGGACAATAAATTAGTGGCATTCGACTATTTTATACCCCATTTGCAGGCGCCTAAAAGTTTTTTCTATTACATCAATTCTTGCCGTTATTTTAGTGACAAAAACAGACCTACTGTCTTAGTTCGGGCCTATTCAGATATCCGTTGGAAGTTTAGATTCTTTGTTAATATGTCCAGTCCGTTAAATTTAGACTGGAGTAATATACCTGTAATTAGTCAACGTTATGAGAACCTTAAAAAGACTGCACAAAGCCTCGGAAAAAGCTACGACGAAAAGACCAGCGGAATTGACTGGGGAGTAGAGCTGAATGCGGACTGGAATCATAATGGAACCAAGTATACTAAAAATGATAACTATACGTTAAAATTTGAAGGAAAAATAAAAGATGTTTTTAATCTCATCACTTCTGTACGTGATATAACCAGAGCTCTTGGAACAGCTACAGGTGGCAAAGTTAGAAAGATGCCTTTCGTCGGAAAGATACCACTACAGGTTTCAATTTTGGCACCAAAATTTGCAATTGCATTGGAATGGTACCTTGCTCACGGCAAGAAAAAAAATGTTGAAACAAATAATCTGGGAACTGAATTTCTATTGGATGTTTATTCAGATCCAATCATTGGATTAGAGATCACATTTGACCTTTTAGGTTTGGCGGTTACCGCCGCGTCAGTAGCAGCAACCGGGAATACTGTAGCTGCAGACCTTTTTGATTATGTCCGGAGATGGTCGGAAAAGGGGGTGAAAAATAAATATGCAGAAGTCAAATTAAATATGTACCTCGATGCAGTTTTCACGGGCACTGTTTCTGGAGGTGTGAAGAATGGTATCATCAATACCGCGTCTGATCAGGTACAATTAGAAGCACAATTGGAAACAAAAATTGGCGTGACATTAAAAGCTGGTATCGTAACAAGTGCAAAAGCAATGTTTTTGGAATATGGAAAGGCTTCTGTTTCGGCAGGTATGACGGCGGATGCCAGTGTCGCCATCCGCGGTTCATATGGCTTCAAGTGGGATTCTTATAAAGGTTTGTTATTTAAACCCGGATTGGTACTTGATCCTTGCGTAGCCAAAGTCGCAATTTTTGTACAGGTAGGGCTTTCTTATAAAGTTGTGTCAGCTGACTGGAAACCTGTAAATTTTAATGAAAATCGCACTTTTTGGGAAAAGATAGATGTGATGCAAAAATTAGCCAGCTTCTCCGGAAAACCTGCTGAGTTTCTAATTTATGAACGTAAAAATTAATGAATGTAATATGAAAAAATCAAATCTCGTTGTGTTTATCTGTGCCTTATTTTTATTTCAGTCTTGTCAAAGCCAAAGTTTAGACTTTGAAAAACTAGTCTTACCGGTCAAGCAAACCGAACTGAAGCAGCTTGGACTTGTATCTTCGGGCGCAGGAGTAGGGACACAAGAGGTCCAGTATACCAATTATTCTTCGGATGCAGTCGATGCGGGCAAGATCGCCATCAGTTTTGGTGGGATAAAAATTGAAACGGATAATAATTCAGACGATTATACATCAGGTCCGTTACGGATGTATGGGAAAAATAATGGTGATAGTTTTGAGGGATATCAACTAAATATCAGTAAACCAGCTAACTTCTCGGAAGTTCTTAGTTATTTCTTGAATAAGAAAGACAAATTTAAATTAGCGTTTGACAATGGTAAGGATACAGGTGAGCGAGCAAGAGTATTTATTTCCGACCAAAACAAAACTACTTATTTGGTATTGTCAAGAAGCAACGGTAATGGTGAAAAAAAAGGCTATATCGATGCCATCAGCTCAGAAGAAACTCCTTTATTGACATCCCGTTTGGGGGGGGCTTTCGGATACTATGCGGAATATCTGGAATATCGAAAACATAAATCGGCGAATTTTACTTATCAGGATTTTTTGAAGGAACTTGATAATGAAATTTACAACGAAAACAATAATCTCAAGTAAGTATGGTGTCAAAGGCTAGTTTCTTTTTGGATTTTTCAATTTCTGCTTGTCAGTTTGCTGTGTGTATGAATGAGGTGGAAATTTTGAATTTACAGGTAGCAGAATCAATGAATAGTATTTTGCCTATTAACAATGGGATTTTTGCTTCCGGAAAGCAGCAGTTAAGCATCACGCTCTCTTCTTTGGATGAAAAGCCATTTTTTTTGGATCCTGCTACCAAATTCCGAATAATGGAATTTGATGCACAAACTACGCTCGAATTTAAAAGTATTGTCAAAGAATTGGAACCCAACTTGAGTAATAACGGAAGCTACGATCGTTATACGGTGAAAGCAGAATTTGAGGCTTCAGTACCCTACGAGATCAACAGCCTGGTGAAGGCCCTTCCATTAATAGAATTGGACGAAATTGAGCGAAAATTGAGCGATTATTTTGGGTATATAAAATCGCTGTTTCAGCACAAAGAATATGATAAAATCCGTATGGAAATGCAAGAGAAGGAAAATAACATCGCAACCGCAATGTACCTCTCTCCTGCAGAGTCTGAGGCAAGACTGAACAGCATATTTGATGATATGGAGAATGGATTTGAATTGGATGGGGAGGCCTTGTCATTCCCTTATTTTTTTGAAAACGGAAGGATCGTTTCTTTTAGAAATTACAGGGGAGCGCCAGCAATTCGATTAATTAATAGGAACTCTGGCGAAGAACTTTTTATTGAATTAAATGTCATGGTAGACCGTGAAAGCCGAAAATTTCATATTGTATAAATAGGGAACGCAACTATATTCTCAAGAGTTCCTAGATATGTTGAAAAAAATAAGGAACAAATTGTTATTCATCATAGTAATAACCGTGGGGTTGATCACAAATGAAAAAGATGAAAATATACTTATTGATGCTATTATGCATAATTGGGGGGAGCTCATGCAACTCTCAAAATAGAAATGATTTATTAGCAATGAAGTTTAATCAGTCAATTTCCGAGTTGATTAACACACAAAAATTAGAAAAGAGCCAAGATGTGATCTATGGTATTTATTCCTATGAAACAGACAAATTGGAGGCTTTCAAATTGGGGGATGTAAACCTTTCCACTTATAAGTATCCGAAAAGTGCAGCAGCGGATTATAGTAATATAGACGTGTATGTCGACAACCGGAAATCTCAGCAGTATCTGGGATTTAGATATAATACGGTGAGACCAGAAGAAATAAAGCAGTTAATCGAATATTTTAAGAAGAAATACCCTGTATTTGAACAAAGAAAGGATTCAAATGGAGACGCTTATTTTTGGGATATCGCACCTTTGGATGCTTGGCTTTTCTATTATCCAAGCACTTCTGTAGATAGCAATGGAAAAGGCTTTTTAAATTCTGATTTCCTCTTTGTGAAGAAGGGAACCAGGATGGAAAATAGCCAGGATAAGAGTTATAATACCATTTTGGACAATTTTAATATGATGTATCCTAAAAATTAAAACTTAGGCAAAAAACATATTATTACAATTTGGATTTCGGAGCGACGATGTGTAAACTTCGAATTAGGGTAAATGATCTTAAGATTTTTATGTTAAATATAGACGGTCAGCTAGCTTCTGAAATACCTTTGAATGGTAGGATAAGTACTCGTAGTGAACATCATATTAAGATGATAGCCTTGAATCAGATCTTGGGCACCTATTCGAATTTAAGATGATATCCAACGGATTTGAGATGATACCTGGCGGTTTTTGAAACATTGTTTGTTCCTAAAGGGCAATGTCTTAATATTACATTGATTTTGTTGCAGTAGCTTACGCGCTGGAAAGTGGTAGGATAGAAAATCTTAACGATAAAACGAGATCAACTTTATAAATGAGTGTTGATTTAATAGAATTGTCGCAATAACTGGAGAAGAGAGGTAGCCTGTGCTATGCCATAAAAATCAGGAGGGAAATGAGCGAAAAGCATTGCTTAAATAATAGTAATAATAAATTAATATAACGATGGAAACCTATCTTTTTACTTGTTTTAGAATACCATACGAAAAATGGTTCAGAAGTGTTTTTCTTGGGAATATAATTTTGATTATTAGTGTATTAATACAATATTATTTATGTTTTTTAGCGAATGAGGTAGGGAAGTAGAGCGTGTTTGTCATCTATAATCTAGTCATCTATAATAGATCTGCGGTGATGAATAGTATAAATAATTGCCTATTTGTGGCCTGTTTTTTGCTTTTACGTTCAACGAAGTATTTTGAAGTATCATACTACGTTAGTTCATATGTTGAATAGATTAATGCTTGTGTTATTGCGTGTAATAGAACACGGTCTAATTTCCCAAATGATCAAATTTATAAGGTATGATGTTATTTTGAATAAAGGAGTATTGAAATCATGAAACCAATAAACCAAAAGGAAATAAGTGCGGCTTATCGCAAGTTTATAATTTTGTTTACGATGCTTTTACTGGTAGCACTATCGAGTTTTTTTCTTTACCTGAAAGCTGCTGAGAAGGAGTATGTGATCCTGAAAGAACAATATGAAGAAGTGGAAAATCTAATGAATTCCAGAGCAGATATCAACAGGCAATTTGCACAGATCAATCAATATTTCAGAGATATTGGACAGGGCAATGCAGATATGTCGGCTATCGCTAGAAAACGGGTGCTTCAAAATGAAATAGCCAAAGGCTCTGGGCATATCAACCGAGTAATTGATGGATTAAAGGCTGACAGCAGTCGTGCAAGTTTAAAGTTGTACCGGAGATTAAATAAAGATGTGATTTTGGTATCCCGTTTACAGGATTCGCTATTTTCTACCAAGAACCTGATTGAAAGTAAGCGGATGCAGTTGGAAAGTTGCATCAAAATGAATAACCAAATTAATAAAGTTGTAAACCAAGGCTCGATAGTAGGAAGATAAATATGATAAAACTTAGTTTAGCAGAAAGACGTGAACATTTCCTTTTATTGCTGGGGGCTTTTGTGTTGGCAATGACTATATTAGGCTTTGTTCTCTTCTATAGTGATGGTCCCCGATTTGCGATCTCAAAGGAAGATTTAGCCCTACGGATTCGGGATGATCAAAAATTTGAAGAATCCGCCAAATTGGCGCTGCGCTATGTGGACAGTGCCTCATTACAGATTAAACGCTTTGATCCATCAGTGCAGGCTGTATTTATTGAGAATGATATTAAGAAAACCTTTAGCGATGTCAATGCCATCTATGCCCAGAATAGTTTTGATAACCGATACGGCATATTTGCACAGGCCGCCGTTTTCTATGAAAATTACTATGTAGATAGACGTGAACTCAAAGGGAATCTGAACGATATCGAACGTATATCTAAAAATTTGGATGATTGTATTGTCAATAGAAAGCAACTACAGCAGACCATCAATATGATGAATGCGCGTTAATAAATTAAGTATAAATAATCAATTATAGCTAAATGGATAATAATTTTATTGAAGAGGGGTCAGTACAGAAGGTTTCCAAGAGTAACCCTCGTGTCTATTTGTTTATCATCATCTTTTTAGTCGTCGCGATTTTAGCGGGATTGCTTTATTTCTTTAAAATCTATACTAAAGCGGAAGAGAAAATTAGCGCTAAGATAAACAAGACAGAAATTTACCTAAATGAAGATCTGATCTTTGCTGATAATACAAATGGTGCAAAGAAATGGACATGGGAATTTGGAAATGGTGATAAATCGACAAAACAACAGGGAACGTATCGTTTTCCGGCTGTAGGCTCCTATGTCATAAGACTTACAGTGAACGATAAGCTCCGTGAGCAGTTTTTTGTTTCCGTGAAAGATAGCGTCATTCACTCATTTGCGCAAGACACAACGCTATTTGTAAGCGGTTCTACAAATGGAATTGTGTTGGAGGAAATACGGTTGGAGGCTAATGGCCCTGGAGAAGTATTCGAGTGGTGGTTTGGCGAAACCGGAAAGGTGGATGCAATCGGTAAATCAGCGCTTTATACCTATACAAAACCAGGTGTCTATAAGGTGAAACTTCGATCAGACAAAAGTCCAAAGTTTGCGTTTCATACAATCCGTATCGTCGATCCGACCATGGACATCAATCAACTTGTTACGCCTGGGAAAGGAGCTCAGGATGCCCTCAATGATTTGAAAGAGAAAATTCAGGATATCGCAAACGGCGCAGATTTCAATGCAAAGTATAATTATATCCTTTCAAAATATCTTTGTAATGACGAAAAGGTCAAAGTAAATGTCGAGATGGATGGCAAGAAGAAGCAGATGGATATCTACACCTATCTGATGGGACTTACTTTTTCTAAGGGGGTCACAATCAACGAGGTGACCGTCGAAAGTGCTTCGACACCAAATGCGACAAAAGAATGTCCTACGTTAATCAAAGTTAAACAATCAAAGTAATAGTATAATCCGATATGAGTTCAACTAAATATTTCCTGTTTTATGCCTTATGTCTTGGTCTACTTTTGGGGACAATAGGTGCCGAGTCTGCCCATGCGCAGTCAGCAACCTCTTTTGGCGGAAGTGTAGTTGGTTTGCCGGTTCCCTATCTTGAACCCAATTCTTCGACTTCGACTAAAATATCCATGGGAAAATCCAATCTTCCCTGGATCGTGTTCTCGGACCGCAATGATAATTATACAACCACCTCTCCAGGAGGAACATTGATGATGGAGAAGTTAACCTTTATGCAGCCATTCTATGTCTCAGAAGAAAAGGATGGTTATCTAAAGTTGTTACGTTTCAGCGAAAATATGGTAAGGGGGCTTAAATTGAAAGACAAAAAACATGCAGAAAGTGTGGGCTGGATTGCGAAAGATAAGCTGTTGCTATGGCAACGCTCGTTTGTTGATGTAGCCACCCGTTTTCCAAACAAGGCATTGACAATTATTAATGATGTTGAACCGTTGATCAATGGCCAGTATTATTTTGATAAAAAGGATTCAATTTATGTCTTTGATGGACCAGACCTGAAAAATGGAAAGGCTAAAGTTGCGTTACACAACTACGTATATATCTTTAAAAAGTCGGATGACGGTAAGCAGCTACTCGTTGGTTCAGCTGATCAATTTGTGCCAAGAGAGGCTGGTAAATATGTGAAAGGATGGGTATCCTCATCCGTGGTTCAAAATTGGGGGCATAGATTGTATTTCGCACCCTATACTTTCCAGTCTCCAGAAGCGGATGTTGTCGTAGAGAAGATCAATAAAGATCGCGTTGATGGACTTGAGTCTTACAAAATAGATCCATTGATCGATACAACAAACATCACATTGTTAGGAATACCAGTGCAATCTGTCGATGAATCTGGAATTGCTACGAACTATGCGATTGATGTATTCAATAAGACAAACAATAAGCTGTTGACGATCAACGGGGCTGAACTGACATATCCGGGGCTTATTAACCTCATCAAAAATAGGTCAAAAATCAATATTATTTTTGTCATTGATGGTGGAAATGCCATGCGCAATCATTTCGCAAGTCTAACTAATACCATTCAGGGTTTTGAAAATAGTGTTGAAACGATTTTTAACAAACAAAATATAAAGTACGGAAGTGTTGTTTTCCGTAACCCTTCTTCTTGTGGTGGGCGGAGCGCAAAGTTGGAACTCACGGAAGACTTCCGTAAGTTGACAGGTTTTTTGCGTGAGCAATCCAAGATAACCAGTAGCTGTGACCGTGGTAATTCTGAGCAACCTCTTTTTGCAGGGATAGCCCAGGCGGCCGATTTGGTTGAAGCTGTCGCAAAACAGACTAATCTATTTGTTATTGTTGGTTCTACTGGTAATCTGGGGGGAGCCAACAGCAGTCAGATTTCATCCATAGCCCGTAGAGTTGCGGATGTGGAAGGGCGTATGGTCATGCTGCAGGCCTACAACAGTACGCAGACTACCTTCAATGATTTTATCGTTCAATCGAGAAAACTTGTGTCCAGTGAAGCTTATTATGCTGCTGAAAGACGCAAATTTCAACTTGTACGCGGAGAGGCCTTTGGAAATCAGTCTTATGATTTCAATTTAACGGATTCGATATCATATTACTTGGATTTTCCTAAAAATAGCCTTATCCAAGGGGGGGTGGTATTTCCAACACGGGGAGCATCACTCAATAACAAGAGCTTTAATGTCGCTTTCTATCGCTTCATGGAAGAAACCCGTGAGGATATACGCTCACATATCCATAGTTTAGATAGTGCTTTTAGACTAACGGGAATAGAGAATGCAAATGTCAATCCAAGCGTAGCCAAATCATTGGGGAGCAAGTTTAATCAGGAAGTGGGGGAAACAATGCCACACAATGCGTTTAAATTTGCGTCTATGTTGAAATTTAGCCCAGATCTGCAATATCAATTGACAAAAGGGCTGGATTTTGATCTTATTTTAAACTCAGGTGAGTTTAATGAATTCAATAGTACGCTGTCTGTTATGACTGGAGACAATCTGGTTAAAGACGATAACTCATTCAGAAAAAAATTGTATCAGAATTATATAGAGGCGTATAAGAAAAAATGGCCCATGTATAGTGCCGGAGCTGTGGATAAATGGACAATCGGTAAATATTTTTCCGTAATGTTAGGTCTACCGATTATCCACAATACATTTACGGACATGAAGGTGGAGGCATTAAAAAATAAGAAGGAAATGCCGCTCGAAACTTTTGAAGCTTATATTGTATATCTACAACGGGTCATGGCAATGACCAGAACTTATGCACAAAATCAAGGTAAATTTTTCTCGAATGGAGAGCAATATTACCGCGTTCGTGGCAGTTTCTTTAATATTAATGCACCTCAAACAACGAGCAAATGACGATCAGTAATTTTAGCGAATCCGTTAAATTAGCCATTCATATTGCGCAGGCTTTAGCGGAAGAATATCACCAGAACCAATTTGGTCCAGCTCATCTGCTGAAGGCATTGATGCATAAGGATGTTGGTCTACGACAATTTATTCAGTCCATAGATAAAGATGATCAGTACATTGCAGAATGGGCAGAAATCCGTATGGATGAATTGGAGCGGTCAAGTGTTGCCGTTCCGGCCGAAGAAATAAAGGGAAATGAGGCTGTTATCCGTCTATTGGATGAGGCCGATTTGGTCCGGATCAAATTGGGACTGGATTTAATCACGCCCATCTGTTTGCTTACAGCTACATCAAAAGCTGGGATTGCTTTTGATGTCAATCAATTGAAATCGTTTCCGATTAAGGAGAAGGAAATCTACGATCTCTACCTGGATCAAAATCAATTGGATCAGGTTGTTTCTGCAAGGGGGGATGAAAGTACAGGGAAAAAAGATACTCCTGTAGTAATGGGGGCGCTATATCAATATTGTGTGGACCGACTGCAATTGGTACGTGAAGGCAAATGCGATCCTATTGTAGGGCGGGACAAGGAGATCCGGATGATGATGGAAATTCTCTGTCGGCGTAACAAACCAAATGTCATTATCGCAGGAGAAGCTGGTGTTGGAAAAACTGCCTTAGTGGATGGTTTTGCAATTGATATCGTGAATGGAAGCGTACCTGCACAACTGAAAGACGCCCAACTATTTGAACTTGATCTAGGTGCTTTGATTGCTGGGGCAAGTTACAAAGGTGAAATCGAAGACCGTTTAAAACGGATAATTACAGAAATAAAAGGGTTTGATAAGGCAATTTTATTTATTGACGAAATCCATACGTTGCTGGATAATAAAGGCCCTGTGGGTTCTGGTGCTGGAAATCTACTTAAACCTGAATTGGCGAGAGGTGAAATTACGGTGATCGGTGCAACCACCCTAGATGAGTACCGAAAAATCATTGAGCCTGAACAGGCTTTTAACAGACGTTTCGAACTGCTTCAAGTGGCCGAGCCTGCTGAAGAAAAGACGATCAAGATGCTCGAAAAAGTATTGGATAAATATGAACAACACCATGGTTTAAGGGTCGAATTGGATGCACTTCCAGTGGTGGTGTCGTTGGCGAAGAGATACATGAAGGATAGGCATTTGCCCGATTCAGCATTTGATCTCATGGACCGTAGTATGGCCGCCTTAAAGTTGGCGCAAAGTGGTTCTTTGGACATTTTGGAAAATGCAATAAATGAAATTGAGCTGTTGAAATCCGATCAACAGCAGAAAAATGAAATTCAGCTCCTGAATGATTATAAGTGGCTTACGGAGGTTCTTTTTAATAAGCTAAGTCCGATTCTTGTAGGGCTACTGACTGAAGAGGCCAGCTTTGAAGACTTTGAGTCGTCCAGTCAATATAGCGAATACCTAGAGCGAATTATTCCGCTATTGAAAGAGCAGGCATTGCAACTTTCCGAAACGGATACTGTTAACAAACAGGATATTGTTGCGGTAATGGCTTACAAAACAGGTATCCCGATGGGTAAACTCCAGGCTGGTGAAAAAGAGAAGCTACTACAGATAGAGAGTTATCTTCAGAAGCGTGTCGTAGGACAGGATCAAGCGGTCAAAGCTGTTTCTGAGGCGATATTAGAATCGAGAAGTGGTCTGAACAAAAAAGGGCAACCTATCGGTTCATTTTTCTTACTTGGACCAACAGGTACTGGTAAAACTGAACTTGCCAAATCAATTGCTGAATTTCTGTTCAATGATGAGAAAGCAATGATACGTTTTGATATGTCCGAGTTTAAAGAAGAGCATAGTGCAGCGTTGCTATATGGGGCACCTCCGGGATATGTTGGTTATGAAGAAGGGGGATTATTGGTCAATAAAATAAGACAACAACCTTATTCCGTCTTACTGTTTGATGAAATTGAGAAAGCACATCCATCTGTATTTGATACTTTTCTTCAAATATTGGATGAAGGACTTATGCATGACCGACTGGGCAAAGAAGGTGATTTTAGTAATGCACTGATCTTGTTTACTTCCAATATCGGCAGTGAGTGGATCGCAGGTCAAATTGAATCAGGACAGGGTTTTCCAAAACATAATCAGCTGATGGATATTATGACAGCGCATTTTAGACCGGAATTCTTGGCTAGAATATCTGAAATCGTACCCTTTGCTCCTATATCTGAACAGAATGTAGTGAAGATATTTGATATTCAGCTGCGGCAGCTTATTCAGTTATTGGAGAAGCAAGGGGTTGAACTGAAATTGGTGGAAGAAGCGAAAAAAGCAATCGCTCTGAAAGGATTTACGCCTAAATATGGTGCGCGACAACTTGCTGCTGGAATTAGAAATGAATTGCGTAGACCAATTTCGAAAATGCTTATCGCTGGAGAATTAAACCGGGGTGATATGCTGACAGTGGATTGGGACGGGACGGAAGAAAAACTAATATGGAGTATAACGTCTGAATAACCTGTATGTTGTTTTAATACAATAAGATAGCGGGGTGTGAATGATGGATATTTACTATTATTTTGTTATATTGTATATAAAATAGGAAAAATTTAAAAAAGTATAAACTTAATTTTTTGAAATATGTTTGAGTACGAAATTGGTGGAAACGAAAGAAAAGTAGAGACCTCGGAATCCATTGTGGACATCTCGTTCAATAAAACGATGTTTATTCAGAAGCTGACGGACAATGAGCCTTTACGTCCTGAAAAAGTGGAAGGATTAAAGAAAGTAGAGGATGTATTTGCACATTTTAAACCTAACGTTGATGTGTCATTTGAGGATGAGGAAGGGGCAGCAATAAACGAGAATTTGAAATTCCAAAATCTTGGTGATTTTTCTGCAAAGAATTTAACGCTACAAAGCGATTTTCTGTCGAACATTAGCATACAGAAAGATCTTTCTGCAAGTGTAATCAAGCAACTGAAGTCAAATAAGACCTTGAAATCAGCGATCGAAAATGCAGAAACCAAAGAGGCATTTATTAATGTGTTGAAAAATTTCATCGCAGAACTGGAAGCAAATAAATAGGAAACAGATGGCAAATACACAACAGGAAAAAGCAGCGCAGGCAGGTGCCGCTGCAGGATATAAGGAAGTAAAAGACAGATCGGCTAAAGAAAGCCTTCAGGATAGTCTGGATAAGTTGGTCCGTGTAGGTGGTTTTGATCTTTTGGAAGCCTCTGTGGATGGGATTCAAAATTTGAATCCCGAAAGGAAAGCAAGAAAGCAGATTTTTTTGAGCGATGACCAAAAAAAGAAAGAACGGGAACAGCTGAAAAAGAAAATGGAACTGTGGGTAGATCTGTTGGAAAATTCGGATTCTGTAGCTGGAATGGTAGAGAAAAGTGCTGAGAAATTAAAAGTCGCAGAAGAGACCTTAAATCGCAATTTAGGTGTTGCATTGGAGGCAAGCCGCGATCTAGAACAATCTTACCGTTCGGTACATTTATTTTATAAAAATACGGAAGCAGATAAACTGGACAATGTTGTCCTACTAAATGCGAGTATGGAACAACTGACAGATCTGGATAACCCTCGATTTATCGAATATGTTTCAGAAGAGTTTAAACAGAACTATGACCGTCTTGATCTCCGTGATAATTATTCATTATTAGTGGTACCGGGATATTTAGGCTCTAATAAAGTGCTGGATCGCTGGGCGAAAATTGCAAATGTGAATAAAGCAATGTTGGTAACGGATTTTGCAGATTTAGACCAACCGGATGATGTAATCGACTTGTTTACTTCAGGTAATTATACCAGCGCGGAAGCCTATAAGTCAAATGTCATTATGACGACCAATTGGCTCATAGGGCGTGAAAAAAACACTACTGTTGGAGAAGAAGAAGATCTGACAGTACCAGGTTCTGCTGCCTTAGCTGGGAAGATGTACTATACATTGATGTCACAGGTGACTGCAGGTAAAAAACATGGTACGATCAATGAAGTGGATGGTGTAAAATTCGACCTGAAAAAAAGTGAGATTTCCCATCTTGAGCGTATTGGTTTGGTGCCAATGGTTAATGAATATGGTAAAGTAATGGCGTTTTCAGCCAAAACACTGTTCAATGGAGATAATATTGGTCTGCAAACGTACTCTGTTGTTCGCGTATTTGATTATGTTACTAAGGTGTTGTTTGATTTCTTAAACCGAAGAGCTTTTGAGAACTGGACAACCAAAACCGAAAAAGATCTTCGTGCACAAATCGTAAAGTTTTTGGATAGTATCCAAGGGCCCGATAGATTGATCGAGCGATTTAAGATTATGCGTTTTGAACGTGATGATCAGCAAAAAGATAAGATTCACTTGGACATTCACATTACACCATATTTTCCGGCAAAAAGTTTTATGGTAAAACTTGATGGTTATAAAGGTGAGGATGAAAGTACAACTTGGGCGAGTGAATACAGCCAACAATAAAAAAATGATTTGAAATGGATTTTTACTTAGATAAACCACTGCAGCTGGACCTTCCGGTCCAAAGCCAACGTTTAAAAGAGGCGGACCTGGGGAGATCCATTTCAAACTACCTAGAGCTGATTATTTTTACCCGCAAAGGCGAACATCGTTTCAATGCGGATTTCGGCTGTGCGATCTGGGATCTTGATTTTGAGCTAATCGTCAGCGAAAGCCTTTGGGAAGAAAAATTCCGGAAATCGTTACTGGACTCAATCACCCGGTATGAATGGCGTATTCAGCAGGTTTCTGTACAGGTCAATATTTCGGAGGTGGAGACATTTTTTCCAAAACGGAAGGTGGCCGAAATTAAAAAGAAAGTGATGATCTATGTGGAGGGAAAGATGGTGGAAACTGGTGAACGATACACGTTCAGCACCTCGCTGTTTCTAAGCCCGCTATCTAAATAGTGAGATTTAAATGAACGATATTTTTTATTCGAGCAAAGAGGAGATTCGAAATAGGATCATAAAGAAAGCACAGGAACTTTGGGGGATCCAGAAGGTCTTTGATTTTGATCCTTTGGTGCTGCTATTGATGGAGGTTCTGAGCAGCGAGATATTTCAGGTTTCCAATGATGTGCACGATTTTGAAAATAGGATCTTTGACAAGATTGGCCGTCTGTTGGCTCCTGATTATCTTGTCGCTCCGCTTCCGGCCCATGCTATTCTGCTTTATCAACCTAATGAGAATGAGGTGCGTGTAAGCCCTTATCTACAGATGAACATGAAGAAGAAAATTGGAGCGGTTGGATCTTCGAAAGGAGAGCGGATGTTGGAAATGAATTTTTCCAGTTTGGAGGAGGTTCGGCTGTTTCATGGAAAGATCCGCTATATGGCTACAGCTCGGCAATTGTATGAAGTGCAACCCAATGCCAAAAGAGTATTGGGGAAATCGGTTCACCTAACAACGCAACATGCTATTTATCTCGGGATCAAATGCCATGAGGAAAACCAATTAAGTTCTTTTGAAGGATTGAATTTTTATTTTGACTGGGGGAATTACCAAGTTAATCGCGAGATGTATAAAGTATTGAACTTGGGTAAATGGCATCTGAATGGAGTCCCAGTAAAGCATTTTCAGAATAGATTTCTGAAAAAGAGCTGGCGATCAGCGGATGAACTTTTTGGTCGTAAAAATTACCTTTTTAATCTGATCCAGGATATCGAAGGATATTATCAGCAGCATTTTTTGACTTTGGATGATGATCTTGAAGAAACCTGTTTTGCAAAGGAATCAAATATACCTGAGGAGATCGCGGTTAATTTTGATGCGCAGATCATCAGTAAATTGGATCAAGATCTGGACTGGATTCGGATAGATATGCCAACCTCGATTTCGAACCAGCTTTTGGAAGAGTTACATGTACAGATCAATGCTTTTCCAGTTGTCAATAAACGTTTGGTTGAGGGTAAACATCGTGTGAAAGCGTTAAAAAATATCGTCGCTATAGAGACCGCCGAACTCGAACAATTGCTCACTGTGGAGGATGTTGTAGATCAAGAGGGGGAACGGTATAGTGAAGTACCTTATAACAAATCTGGGGTTCATTCTGACGCGGGATTCTATACGGTACGACAGGGTGGTGTTGAACGATTGGACAACCGGACAGCCAAAGATTTATTGGATTACCTTTTTGAATTGATCCGAGATGAGAAAGCGGCATTTGCTTCTTACAACGCCGATTTCTTGAATGCCATACTTCGTGATTTGGATAAAAATCTAGCGTTAATTCAACAAAAAGGCAAGGCATTGCATTTGAGCCAGAATGAGTTTAAACAGTATATTGTGATGAACCCTAAAAATGATGGCGATCTGGTATTTACAAAAATGTGGCTGACCCATGCCGAATTGGCTAATGGAATCAGTGTGGGGAGCCCATTGCAAGTACAGTTAGGGGCAGCAAAAAATTATGAGCAGCTCGTTTTGCTGACGAATAGTAAGGGTGGTCGTTCTCGGTTAAACCGACGCGATAGCTTACAGGCTTTCAAATATAATGTAACTACTGGAGATCGTATCGTTAGTAAAAATGATATTATCAATTTTATAAAGCTGGAGCTTGGTAATGTCGTGAAACGCATTGAAATAAAGTCCGGAGTCATCATGGACAGTGATCCAAGGAAAGGATTTCAGAAAACAACTGATATCTATGTCGAACCGGATTTAGCCTTTGATTTGGAGAACTCTGAATGGAAGGAACTCTTGACACAGGTGCTAGGGAAATTACAGGTGCGTAGCAGCATGGATTTGCATTATAGGCTATTCGTAAAATAGCCTAGCTATTATAAATAGGATGTATGACCTAGGATACTGTGATTATGACCATGTTTGTCACTTAAGTAACTGTGTTTGACTTCAGGTAGAAGGTCATATGTAATGTGAATGTTTAATTGTACAGGGAATAAGTAGTCTAGCACAAGATGAATAATATATTCATCTTTAGCATTAGGCAAATAGTTCTTTAATAGTTGAGGATAGGAAGGGCCTATCAGAACCAAGAGGTAAGTTTCGTTAATTTCATATGTTATAGACGTCAGACTATCAACACCGAGTTGACAATTGCCGAGGGTGCTTGGCGATAGATTGATTTCATGCCAATTTATGGCACGATCACGTGTTGACCGTTTAAGCTCGATAGGGATATTAAGTAGATTGCGCAAGAGTTGTTGCGCATAGTCAAGGTCATTTTTATGTGTATGAATTTCGGAAATAAAATGCATCCAAATTACACGCTGACGGGCATTGAGTTTTTGTAATTCAGGCCAATTGGACAAAAGTAGATTGCTCATCTCTTGATGGCTCGTTTGCATGTCGAGACGGCTTTCATATTGATCTAATTGGGTACGCAGATAAAATAATTCGTTCTCAAATGGGGCGAAAAATTTTCGGGCATTTTGTTCCTGCCGTCTTTTGTTGCGGACATCTTGGATCATGACATCTTCGTCAAGGATCTCACTGCCTGCATGAAGGGTGTGGAAAAGACCCTCGGGGAGCATATCATAGAGTCCTTCACGGTTCATATTGATCCGGACAAACTCTTCATTGCTTGTTTCTGAGAGGTAAGTGTCGACCTGCTGGATTTCTGTAGAGAAGGGACGGCGGCTCGAGCCTGCACAACGAAAGATGATGTGATCTGGATCTACACCACGCTGAATTAAGTCAGCTGCTTTTTGGCTTGCCTTGATATCCGAAACCATACTATTGCTTGAAAATAGACTGTCCTTTTTTTTCATTGAGAGAATTATTTCCTGAGTTCTTAAACTCGATCACTTATTTTAACTGAGATGAGTGATCAGTATTGTAAATTTTTGTTTAAAGATAGTATATTTGTTTGTGAATAGTGCAACAGTTGAAATGGAAGTTCAAACAGTTTTTTTAAGGTATATCCTTGCGCCATTATTAGTATTTATTTCGACCATTGTTATGGCGGTCTGGAATAAAAAGAATAGCCTGCTTAGCAATAAGAAGCTCATCATTTCGATCCTGTTGGGGGGACTGGTGTTAGCGTTGCCCGGTTTTTTTGGCTTTTTGGGCTTTGACTTTATGCCCTGGGGGTATTTCTTGACGATGATCTATGCATTTGGAATAGGAGTACTGTGGGTATATCTGCTAAGCAAATGGGATTTGAAGAGTTTAGAGAACAGAAAGGTTTTCGTGTTTTTTGTCATGTTCGTCATGTTATTGCTCGGACTGTATATCTATAAACTGTTTTTTGATTGGATGAGCCCATTTCGGTTAGGCTGGTGGGCAGCGACAAGTGTTTCCATATTTTTTGTGCCCATGTTTTTTTGGTGGACTTATATTGCGTTGCTTTCTATTCCAATGGAAATCCATCGGGTGTGGGAATATCCTCGATTTCCGGAGGAGATTAATTTGGATCACCTAGATTTTGATAAACTTTTGGTATTGGAACTGGAGTTATACAAGAATAGCAAGGATGTCGAACCCTTACGTGTGAAGGTAAAAGCTCCTGAAAAAATGAACTTTGGTTTATGGTTCCAAAAATTTATCGAAGATTACAATAGTAAATTTCCCGCTGCGCCCGTTCGCTATGCAGATATAAGCGGCGAGCATCAGAAGTGGATATTTGTAGTAAAACGATCTGTGTTTAGGCGAAATGTTTATATCGACCCGAGCATAGACATATCAGGAAATCAGATTACAGAAAAAATGACTATACACGCTAAGCGTGTTTCAGAAACTATAGGATAATAGAATAAGATTATGCAAAAACCATTAAATTACGAGGGCATCAATTGGGTTGATGGCATGAAACTTTCCAGTGGAGATTTTGTCCATACGGACCTTTTTACCCAGGATCTTGTTCGCGACAGTATTTCGATAGGAATAAATGATTCAAATTTTGGTTTGCTGCCAGCTTTTGCTGGGTATGAACGTTCTTTTGATATTTCACTTATCAAAAAGAATACTAATTACCTGGAAGTTGAAGTGCGATTTTGCAATGCAATAACCAGCGATGGTAACCGCATCAATATAGCTTATCAACAAGGGAATGTTGAAGCAAGTTTCAGCGCTTTTATGGATGTTTCTAAGTTGGCCCAAGGCGAGCATTATGTGGTTCTATATGTAAATTCATTTAAACGGTCCGCTTTTGGGGAACCTAACCCTGAAGAGTCCCCGCTCCGTTATCCCTATGTTAAAAAGGACTATCTTATTGATATTGTAAGCAAATCGGATATCAATCAAAGGCAAGTGACGGGCTCATTTCTTCCTATTGGTAAACTTATTCAGGAAGAACAAGAGACGATTCTAGTCCAACAATACATCATGCCAAGTGTATATTTAGAAAGTCACCCACAATTAATGGATTTTCATAATAGATTCTACCGATCGCTGAACGAATTTCAGACAGCTGCTTATAAAATCATGGATAAAACGGTAAATAGACCTAAGATAACAGAGTTAGGGCTGAATATCCGTTTTATCACGGAAAAGATTCTAGAATATATGGCGACATCATTTTTTGAATACCGATCTATTCTTCCACAACGATCAGCACTATATTTACTGAAATATTTTTCTGATTTCGCACATGTATTTTTTAATGCTGTACGTTTAGTGGAACCCGCTGAACGGGAGGAGATGCTGAAATATTTCTACGAATGGAAGGACGTGACACCAGGTAATTTTGAGGAGCGCTTATCTAATCTTATTGAAATGCGCTATAACCATTTTGAAATTGCTGAAGCCATGGGATGCATAGCTGATTTCATGAATGTGATGGTATCGTTATGGGGCAAATTGGCTACTTTGGAATATATTGGTCAACGACGTGAAAACATCGTTGTGGCGGAGCAAAAAGTGGTTCAAGAAGTCCAGACAAGGCGTACTTGGTCATTATTAGATTAGGAAATTTATTATATCTTAATAAGGATAGCATTCAATTTTTTTGCTTATGTTAGCAGAAGATGAAGAATGTATTGTTAATCAATGGAGACCTTTTTAAAACTGAGTCCACTGACTTTTTGATGGATGCTTACCGTGCTGGGGTTAACCAAGCGGGAGGTATTGTTCATGATTTAAGGATAGCGGACTTACTTTTTAATTACAATATCAAACTTCCGTCTGTCTATTCAAGTCCTTTGGAGATTGATCTCCAGGGAGCACTGCGTGATTTGCACTGGGCTAAACATATTGTGTTGTTTTGTCCAGTTTATCGTTCGTATATACCTTCAAAAATCAGGGGATTTTTTGACCGTTTATTTCTTCCGAATCAAAGTAATCTGGATCCTAATCGTATCGACAATAATTTTTATGGAAAATCAGCTCGTATTGTTAGTATTTTGGATAATGAACTTTTTCATGAATACAGCCTTCATAAAAAGACCAATTTTATGAGTGTAAAAAAGGATGTATTTGAGCGTTGTCATATCTCTCCGGTACGGACTTCCGCCTTGGGGGAGCTTCATAAGCTAAACAACTCCTATAGTGAGAAATGGGCTGAAAAATTAGTTCGGTTTGGAAGAATAGATTTGCTTTAGAAAGAAAGGTTGATGGTGACAATCTTTACGAATATTATAATTGAACCTTCAGTTTGAATAATGGTATAAACCCGGCTAGTGAACGAAATAAATTTATTAAAAAATTATCGGGTGAATTAATCTTTAAGCTGCAACAGCAGTCATAGTATTAAATAATCTATAAGGTATGTTGAAATATATTGTTTCTTTCTTTTTCGTCCAGTTGATAGGGGGCAGTTTACACGCACAATATCACCATGCTTCCAATGCAGGAAGAATTACTGTTGTCTCCGACAATCAACCCTTTATACTTTCTTTAAATGGGGTGGTCTACAACGATCGACCGGAATTGCAGGTTACAATCGATGGACTTCCAGATCAGTTGTACACAATCAATGCAATGATAAGCGGGAGGGGACAGCAGGATATTGAAAGAAGGCAGATTGCTGTATCAAATGAGGAAGGCGATTTTGTAGAGATGATTTTTAAAGTTGGACGTCAGCGTGGCAACAGGGGGCGTAGTCATGGTGTAAATTTGTTTGCACAGATCCCAATAGATATGTCATCTGTAGACAAGGTACCTGGGGTAGCCTATGCATATGGGGCTCCTAGTAGACCTATTGATTTGTCAGCGAATCCAGATGTGGTGATTCTACCAATAAATTCCATTACACCGATCACAAAGGCAGAATTGGACCGATTATTTAGTCTCATGAACCAGGAATCCTTTGATGATGCGAAATTCAAAATTATTAACCCGATCTTTTCTGAAACAACGCTCCGTGTTGAACAGATCAGTGACATCATGAAACGTTTTGGATGGGATGAGGGAAAATTGAAAGTCGCCAAAGCAGCCTATGCAAATTGTTCGGACAAACGAAATTACTCGACCTTGGCGGGTAATTTTACTTTTCTAGGGAATAAAAATGATCTATTGAAGTTTATCGAACAACAGCAAAAATTGCGTTGAAAGGAACGCTACAATAACTATTATAGCACGGTATTGCCGTGCTTTTTTTAGCGACTTATACCAGGCTGAGCTGCTTGTTGCGGTTTTAAAAATGAAGAAAAATTTAGGGGCAAGCGTGGGGTGTAACGATTACTGCCGAAGAAATTAACGGTTTGAAGTAAGCCTCATTTTATGAATCTTGTGATTCAACTTTAGTTAGACATTTAAAAGTTTTTGGCAAGGAATAGCTGGCAAAGGGTAGGAATTCTTTGTTATGCCCCGTTAAGTTGTCAATAAGCTCATATAAAGATTGACCAACTTTTCGAAACCCTGTTCCTCGAAAATCTGTTAGATAGATATCAAACTCATTTACAGCGTTGAAATTGCAATCCCAAAAAAGATAATTGCCATTATCACTGCAGGCAAATGGGTATAGTCTTTTTAATAAATCGGGGGATCCATCAGGCGCTATTTCAAACCAAATATCATTTCGCTCTACATCGTCAATATACGTGTTTTTTATCTCCGCAGTTCTCACAAATAATGAATCACCATACACATCCATGGGTAAATAGATATGGAATTCTCCTAGCGCTAATCCATATCCGTATGTTAGTACAAACTCTTTGTAAGAGTGAGGAAATCCGATTCCGTTTGAGAACTTGAAATTCTCCAACGCTTCTAGGTCTCCAAATTCTGTTGGAACACCATCTACCTGCAAGCTAAAACCTTTATTATTCATATATTAAACTTTCGAAATCCAAAATATTGAAGTGGGTAATTTGCCATCTTCTTGTTTTTCATGACATCATTCAATTTTTCATGCGTTCACAGATCATTACAGTCACCATCATGGCTGTCCTTAATATCTTTCATTATTATTTCAGCTTTAGATGGATTGATAGCGACTTGCGTTGGCTCTGAAAAGGAATCAATAGTCGATTCGTTAAATATACCGTAATTTTTGTATTCGATAAATGTTTAGGGTATTCAGTATGCGATAAAAGTCTATTAAGTTGAGCAGTTGCTGACTCTATACGTTAACTATTTAACAAATACTGACAATCAGCTGTCATATTTTCTGCTAATTTTATACAACCAACGATAGCGCTGTCTAGGATTTATTAAGAAAACCTACCAACATTATACACTAAAATAAGATCTGGAAGTATTAAAATAAACTAAAATGAACGGTACACAACAAACAAAGGAAGCGGAGTTGATTTGTATCAACACAAAGGAAGAATGGCGAGAATGGCTGGCAAAGCATCATTGCGTCAAACAATCCGTATGGATCATCTGTAATACAAAGAGTTCTGGCCTGCCTGTTGTGGCCTGGGGTGAACTGGTTGATGTAGCACTGTGTTTTGGTTGGATTGACAGTACGCGAAAAACAATCCAAAAGGGAACATTTAAACAGTTATTTAGTCGACGTAAAGCAAGGGGAACCTGGTCTAAAGTAAACAAGGAAAAGATTCAGAGGCTGATAGCCGATGGGCTAATAACTGAAGCTGGACTGGAGAGCATCAGGATTGCTAAAGAAAATGGCTCATGGTTCATTCTAGATAGTGTGGAAGAACTTTATATTCCTGAAGATCTGAATTATGCATTTAAAAGTTATCCCGGGGCCGAAGCATTCTTTAAGGGCTTAAGTAAATCTGTGAAAAAAATGCTGTTACAATGGGTTGTATTGGCGAAACGCCCGGAGACCCGACACAAACGGATTATTGAAATAGCGGAACAGGCGAGTCATCATATGAAGCCAAAACAGTTCCAGTAGATTTAAGGGGAGAACAAAATAAATCTGACACTATTTGTAATTATTCTAAATAATATTTATCTTCGAGATAACATTAGCACTTAAATTTGTTGTTTCATAGAAAAGACTAGTCGTGAGATTAGTCTTTTTTGTATTAGACTATTGTAAAAAAATACAGCATTCTAATGTAAGGTTATTTACTTCTTTTATGGAGCGACTTCTTGCTTCTAGTAGCTTTCGGTCAAGGCTTGGTAATTTTACTACCTGAACAAATGCTGCCCCCATTCCAGATATTAACCTTTTCTGTACAATCAATGTAAACAATGTGAGATGCATGTTAGTGGATTTCTGGCATCAGCGGTTCATTTGCCCCTTCATTGTGCTTGATTGTATCGGTCATAAGACCATCTTTGGTTTTGCTGGGCGAGGTTTTATATGTTCCATTTTTCATTTTCTGAGGACAACAACTCGGTTTTTACAAATTTATAATACTACTGTTATGACTCCAGATCATCGGAAGAAGATGACTTCAGAACTGTTTTGTCGATCAATAAAACACCTTAAATAAGCATTGGGCTTTCGATAACGCTACCGCTACTTTATTCGGTAAATCAGTTGTATTTCTAGCGTTAATGGACTTTCTTTGAGTATAACGCAATGGAAATAAACTAATCCAACAATTTAAATCGATAAATTATGATAACTCGTATCGACAGTAAAGGTTTGTTTTTTCTGGGGCTGCTCAGCTGTTGTCTTCTCTTTTGTATCCAGAGAGCACAGGCACAGCAGACCGCCCGAACAGGAAAAGTGACCAACACGACGGATCAGAAACCACTGGTAGGAGTGACGGTTCTAAACCTCAGCACACAGCTAGCAGGACACAGCGACCAGTATGGCAACTTCAGTATCAGGGCCGCTGAGGGAGATAGGCTCAAATTTTCACTGATCGGCTATAAACCTACAGAGCTGTCAGTCGCGGCATCAACGGTACTCAACGTTAGCCTTGCACAGGAAAATTTTACTATTGATGAGGTTGTGGTAACAGCGCTGGGGATCAAAAGGGAGACAAGGGGGCTTACCTATGCGACACAGCAGCTCAGCGGTAGTGCGGTGAATGATGCTCGCGATAATAGCGGTAATATCATGAGCAGCCTCACTGGCAAGGTAGCTGGTGCTGTAATTACTACTGCAGCCTCTGGACCTGGAGCTTCGGCACGGGTCGTGCTTAGAGGAAACAAATCTATTTCTGGGAATAACAATGCCCTAATAGTGGTCGATGGAGTACCTTACGACAATTCAAGTGCACAACAGGCTACAGGTACGACTTACAATTATGGTACCAGCGATGGCGCTGCCAATATCAATCCGGATGATGTAGAGTCAATCAATGTCCTCAAAGGACCATCAGCTGCGGCGTTATATGGAAGCCGGGCCGCAAACGGAGCAATTTTGATCACAACCAAACAGGGGAAATCGGGTCGATATACAATAGATTATAATGGAAGTGCCTTTTTTGATCAGGTCAACCTGCTGACGCGATTTCAGAATACCTATGGTCGGGGAAATGGAGGTGTCAGTGGAGCCAATGTCGGGGAAAGCTGGGGGCCACAGGCACAGACTTATAAAAATAATGTAAAAGATTTTTACGAAAATTCAGCAACTTTCAATAACAGCATTAGCACCTATGGAGGTACGGAAAAACTGCAAGGCTATGTTTCATATGCCAACAATAAAATAGGGGGGATCGTTCCTGGCAATACATTGAAACGTAACAGTCTCAATCTGCGTATCAATACGGAACTCATTCCCAAATTGAAAACTGATGTTAAGCTCAATTATGTCAACCAGCAAATTGACAATCGGCCCCGTTTGGGGGATATGGGTATTCCTGTTGAAGCCTATATCATACCACGGGATATGGACAAAAATGAACTCATGGATTATGAAACCATAGACCCCAACACAGGACAGCCCTTGCGTAAATATTGGTCGGGGTCGGCCATTTACGATAATCCCTATTGGAGTACCAACCGTACATCGGTCAATGAAATACGCAATCGTATTACGACTATGGGGTCGGCGACTTACCAACTTACAGATTGGCTTAACATTATGGGGAGATATAGTTTTGACAGGTATGATGACAATACTGACGGTTCTTTCTTTGCAAGTACCGTTTCTGTTGGTGATGTGCGCAAAGGTGGAAAATATTATGAGACAAACGCAAGATATCAGGAAAGTAACCTCGACTTTCTGATCAATGGTAAAAATCCGTTGACAGAGCATATTGCCATTAACTACAACCTTGGTGCCAGTACACTCCGTAGAAAATATAGTAGTTTTCAGAATATGGCCAATGGACTTTCTATTCCTAATGAATTTAGTCTGAAAATGGCAACAACTCCCGAATTCCTAGCTATAACAGGCTACGAACGCCGCCTCAATTCCATTTACGCCAGTACACAGTTGGCCTTTGATAACACTCTTTTTCTAGATATGACTGCTCGTAACGACTGGACCTCAACACTGAAAGCTCCACATAGCTATTTCTACCCTTCTGTCGGTCTGTCGGCGATAGTCAATGAATTGCTACATCTGCCGGCGTGGGTGAACTTTGGGAAAATCAGGGCATCTTATTCCCAGGTGGGTAATGATGCTGATCCGTATCTACTCAGGCAGCTCTACTCATTTGGTCTAGGAGCAGGAAATGGATTTATTTCCCGCTCACCTATCAAAGCCATCCCAGATCTAAAGCCTGAGATGACCAAGTCATTTGAGGTTGGACTCGATATGAAATTTTTTGAAAACAGACTGGGATTTGATTTGACGTTATATAAGAGCAACACTGTAAATCAGCTATTGTTTCTGGGCTTACCCATGGCCAGCGGTTATAGCCGGCAGTATATCAATGCCGGAGATATTGAAAACCGTGGACTCGAGCTTCAGCTAACGGCAACCCCCATAAAACGTGAACGATTTGCTTGGGAGACGACCCTGAATTTTTCCAGTAATACCAATAAGATCATCACATTGCATGAAAAAACAAAACGAGCCAATATCACCGATAACAACAGGTATGCGACCGTCGTGGTGAATGAGGGGGAGAAGTATGGTGACCTTTACGGCTATGCCTGGAAACGCGATGTGGAGAGTGGTAAATTTGTGGTGGATGGTAGCGGACTTCCGGTGGTGGAAGCAAACCAAAAATTGGGTAACTTTAATCCAAAGGCTTTATTGGGCTGGTCCAATTCCTTCTCATACCGAAATTTTACGCTCAATACCCTAGTGGATGCACGGATTGGTGGCGAAATCGTCTCAGGAACTTCTGCGTATCTCGCGGCTTTTGGTGTAGCGGACTATACCGCGATGTATCGTGAAGGAGGTTTAATACTAGATGCTGTGGACGGAAGCGGTCATGCTAATACACAGGCTATCACTGCACAGCAGTTATGGACACGTGTCTCGCAAAATGGACGGGACGGCTGGGGCGAGTTTTTTACCTACGATATGACCAATGTACGCCTTCGCGAGTTGTCCATTGCCTATCGGTTTGACTTGAAGAAGAACACTGTATTTAAGAATGCACAGCTATCCCTAACAGGGCGCAATCTCTTTTTCTTCTACCGTGGAAAATCTAAGCTAGATATTCCGGGAATCGGAAAAATAAAGAATCCGATCGACCCGGAGGCTGCGTTGGGAGCTGGTAATTATCAGGGGGTAGAAGTTGGACTGCCACCATCTGTTCGGACATTTGGGGTAAATTTAAAATTAACCTTTTAAGAGTTGTAAACATGAGAATTAACATGCTATATGGTGCGTTGCTGGGATTGAGTCTCATCTCCTGCACGAAAGATTTTGATCAGATCAATACCGATCCCAATAATATCACGGTGATCACACAGCGTGAGCTGCCCTTTATGTTTGCCAAGGCACAGTCTTCGGCCGCAATGAACCGCTCTTTTTATCAAACAGTTCAGAATCTGGGAGCCGATCTGTATGCGCAATATTTTGCGTTGACCACGAATTCCTTCAGTACAGACCGTTATCTGTTGACACCAGATTGGCAGCGGCGATTTTGGACTGTGGTGTATGTCGATACGGCACCACAGCTCAAAAGTATTATGGACAATACAGAGGCTGGATCGGGTGAAGCAGCATTGGCAAATATTATGTGGGTTTATGCCTTTCATCGCTTGACAGATCATTTTGGCCCGATTCCCTACTTCGGCGCTGCCGAAGCCAGCGATGTAATCCCTTATGATCCAATGGACAAGATTTACGCCGACTTTTTTGTGCGCCTCACCACGGCTGTTGATCAATTAAAGGCATTACCAGCTGGAACAACAATTTTTCAGGGCTATGATTTGATGTACAATGGAAATGTGGAAAATTGGATTCGTTTTGCAAATTCCATGCGTCTGCGTCTGGCGTTACGAATATCAAAAATAGATCCTTTAAAGGCGAAGTCTGAAGCTGAAGCTGCAGTAGCCTCTGGAGTGATGAATAGTAACACTCAAAATGCGAGCATGCTCAAGTCGCTCTCAGGAAATGACACGAATGGTCTGTCTCAAGTCGCTGTTTGGAATGAATTTTCGATGAGTTCGACAATAGCCTCTTATCTCAAGGGGTACGAGGACCCAAGATTGGGTATTTATTTCCAGCCTAGTCAGAGTGGACAGTTGTTTAATAGTGTCCGTAATGGAGCAACAGCGATCGATCTTGGCCAGGCGCGAAACCAGTCACGGGCCAATTCTAATGTGGGAACGTACTGGGTTCGGTATAATGGCGAAGTCCTTGAAGGTAATTTTACACAAAACTTTCAGGTCATGTGTGCTGCCGAATCATTTATGTTGCGTGCAGAAGCTGCTCTGAACGGCTGGAATATGGACGGTACAGCTCAGTCACTCTACGAACAGGGGATACGTTTGAGTATGGGGCAATGGGGGATAAGTGATGAGACGACTATCCGAAATTACCTGTCTTCAGACAAACTACCAACGACTCCTGGCGATTATCATAATTCAGCTGCGGTTGCAGGAACTCCAATTAAATGGGGGAGTACTGTATTGGAGCAACGTGAGCAGATAGGTGTACAGAAATGGTTGGCAATTTATCCTAATGGGATGGAAGCTTGGGCTGAATATCGACGTACGGGATACCCCAAGATGTATGCGGTATTGCAGTCTGACAATCCCGATTTGCCGTCAGGAACATTTATTAAAAGGTTACCTTATCCTTTGACCGAGGTGACAGACAACCTTAGCGAACTAACGAAAGGCCGGGCGCTACTCGGAGGAGCCGATAATGCAGCAACTAAGCTTTGGTGGGATGTCGATTAGGGAGGCTAATAAAAAATGATGATAAAATTAAAACTTTATACAGTAGTATTTATGATTGCATTGGGACAACAGGTCACTGCACAGACATTCTTGCCGGCGATACTATCCATGCCAAAGGAAATTGATCCGATCAAGGTAACGCTCGAAAGCAGGGCGGATGAGCTTGTGTGTAAACTGAAGATGGACAAAACTGTAGATCCGAGGTCTCTTTTGGAGCAAGTTCACGCCAATTTGCAGCTTGGGAGTGACAGCGACTGCGATCTGGATATGCAGGTGGTTGCCACCTTGGAGTGTGGTAACTATACAGTTCATAATCTGATTTTTCAGAGTTTACCTGGCGTATATGTTCCTGCGAATCTCTACGTTCCCAAAGGCAAGGGGCCGTTTCCGGCGATACTAAATAGTCATGGTCACTGGGCGCCAGGACGTCGTAGTGAAGTCGTACAACGTACATCGCAAATATTGGCAAACAATGGCTATGTATGTCTAAGTATAGATGCCATGGGATCAGGCGAACGTGGGCGTCAACATGAACATGAATACCATGGTGCTAACTTGGGTTCGCTGTTGCTGGATATTGGTACACCGTTGATGGGTATTCAGCTACTGGAGAATAAGCGTGCCATTGACCTGTTGTGCAGCCTAGCATATGTCAACAAAGAACAGATCGGTGCTACTGGTGCTAGTGGTGGTGGCAATCAAACAATGTGGCTGACAGCAATGGATACACGTATCAAAGCTGCTGTTCCGGTCGTGAGTGTGGGGACATTCCGTTCTTACATTATGAATAGTAACTGTGTCTGCGAGCTGCATCCCAATGGTTTATTGCATTTTGAAGAGGGGCAGCTGCTACAGGCGATGGTACCCAAGGCCGTAAAGATTATTACAGCTTTAAAAGATGGGAATGCAGCATTCAATGTGCATCAGATGCTAAAGTCATATCGATTGGCTAAGTTGGCTTATCAACAGCAGAATGTAGATGATTGTCTGGATTATACATTATTCGATGAGCCGCATAGCTATACTGCTGAAATGAATGAAACTATGGTGTCCTGGTTTAATAAAAACTTTAGCTATAGAAAATCATTGCCGATCGTGACGAGCACTGTCAACATCCTTGATACGAACAGTCTTTCGGTATTTCACTATGGGGTGGAAAAGACGAAAATAATAACGATACCAGCTTTTGTAAATAAGAAATTTAAAGACGTTGAAGAGCAACTAATGAATGCTAGTTCACTTCACCCAGAGATCTATCAGGAGCGGCTCCGTCAGTTGCTCTCCAGCGGGGAAGTAGATCATCTACTTTCAGTAAAAACGCTGCCATCAATAGGAGGATGGAAGCGGGTTATCCTGGAAACGAAACAGCGGGAGCTGATCCCTCTGCTCGTTAAGGATCCTATTGGCGTAGGGAAGGTTATGAATATATTTTTTCCGGCTCAAGGTAAACAGACTCTTAATCTTGTTGAAATAGAGATGTTGCTGACTAGAGGCGAGGGAGTTGCTATTATTGATCTCTTTGGACTTGGGGAACGGGCATCGGCTAGTGGGGATCATATTGACGGAGCGCTGCCCCGTTTTCATACGATCTCACGGTCGTTACTTTGGATGGGACAGACAGTGATGGGGGTATGGGCTAACGAAATTATACTCGTAGGTGACTATTTGCAACAACAATACAGGGGACGAAAAATGATTGTGCAGGCTGACAGGGAAACTGCCTTGGCAGCCTTGATCAGCAGTTGTTTATCTCCACGAAAACGAACACTAGAGCTCCGGCAGCTCCCAATAAGTTATCTGCCAGATAAGACAGCAAGTTTGGAAAATTTCAATATGGCAGTCCATATTCCGGGAATTTTAAAATGGGGTGATATTCCCTTGTTATTAGCACTGAGTAAGGAAAATATCAATCTGTATGAGCAGCTGTCCTGGAGTGGGAAAAGCTGCAAAAAAAAGGATAAAGAACAATTGTTGAATAAAGTAAACATTTATAAAAGAAAGCTTAACACTGGAGGGAAACTCCAAATCAATTAGTGACTATGGGAACGAATAGAAGATCATTTTTAAAATTATCGGGTCTGGCCGGTATCGGAATAATAACAGGTTGTAGATCGCAGGAAAAAGAAACTGCTAAAACGAAGCTCGATCATATTCGATCAGAAGCATCAAAAAAATATAGCAGTACGTTTAATATGTCAGGCTATGCCGCACCTAAAATTGATACTGTACGTGTGGGATTTATTGGTGTTGGAAACCGTGGAGGTGCGGCGGTAGAGCGAATGAGTCAGATCGCTGGTGTCAATATCAATGGTATCTGTGACATCAGACCAGAAAAAGCCCAGGAAGCAAAAAACAGGATCAAAACACAGGGACATACTGCCACAATTTATGCGAAAAATGGAGAAGACTGGAAGAATATGTGTGAATCAGATCAATATGATCTGATTTATATTGCCACACATTGGAAAATGCATGCCGATATGGCAATCTATGCCATGGAAAAAGGTAAACATGTTGCGCTTGAGATCCCAGCTGCGACCACGGTTGAAGACTGTTGGCGGCTTGTGAAAACTTCTGAAACCACAAAAAAACATTGTGTGATGCTCGAAAATTGCTGTTACGACTATTTTGAACTATTAACGCTCAACCTGGCGAGACAAGGCTTTTTTGGTGATATTGTCCATTGTGAGGGGGCTTATATCCATGATATTATGGATAGCCTTTTTGATGAGAAAAAACGCTACGATTTTTGGCGGCTGAAAGAAAATGCAGCCCGAAACGGGAATTTGTACCCGACGCATGGTTTAGGGCCTATCTGTCAGATACTTCGTGTCAATCGTGGGAATAAAATGGACTATATGAGTTCGATGTCTTCAAAAGACTTTATGCTGAATGCCAAAGCAAAAGAAATGGCACAAGTTGACAAACAGCTTGAAACTTATATAGATAAACCTTTTCGTGGGAATATTAATGTATCCAATATAATGACAGCAAGCGGTAGCACTATGATGTTACAGCATGATGTGAGTTCTCCACGGCCCTATTCACGCATCCATCTGGTAAGTGGCACGAAGGCCTTTGCTCAAAAATATCCGTTACCGGGAAAGGTTGCCATTGGACATGGTGATTTTTTGGGGACAGCGGAAATGACCGAACTGGAAAAGAAATATGCCCCGGGTATCGTTACCAAGATCGGTGAGCTCGCAAAGGCGATTGGCGGCCACGGAGGTATGGATTTTATGATGGACTGGCGATTGATTGACTGTCTTCGAAATGGCCTTCCGGTCGATATGGACGTCTACGATGCTGCTAGCTGGAGCGTCATTGGTCCACTAAGCGAATGGTCTGTAGCCAATGGCTCCCAGCCAATTGAGATACCAGACTTTACAAACGGTCACTGGAAAGACAATCTGGTGCATGACATCAATTTAATAACAGGAGGAACAACTCAAATAGTGAAATCAACTAAATAAATCGAATAAAGTGAACGTAAAAATTTTAAAAACACGCGAAGAATTAGGCTTGGAAGCTGGAAAAGCCGGAATAGAGGCTATTAAAAACGCAATTGCGGCAAATGGTGAAGCAAATGTTATTTTGGCGACAGGGCAGAGCCAGTTTGAAACATTGGCAACTTTGGTTGCAGCGGTCGATATTGACTGGAGTAAAGTGCGAATGTTTCACTTGGATGAATATATCGGCATTCCGGTAACACATAAAGCTAGTTTCAGAAAATACCTGACTGAGCGCTTTGTGGATCAGGTAGGGCCTTTAAAAGAAGTGGTGCTCATCAATGGTGAGGGAGATCCACAAACTGAATGTGATCGTCTGGACAAAAAAATTGGAGAACATCCGATTGATGTTGCTTTTGTTGGCATTGGGGAAAATGGGCACTTGGCCTTTAATGATCCCCCAGCAGATTTTGATGCCCTTAAAGCATATCTGGTTGTCAATCTCGATACGCAATGCCGACTACAACAATTAGGGGAAGGTTGGTTTGCATCGATAGATGAGGTACCTGGGCAAGCCATTAGCATGTCAATTCCACAAATTTTATTATCCCGCAAAATAATTTGCGCCGTACCAGATCGAAGGAAAGCAGAGGCTGTACGGAATTGCCTCTCTGGAGTTGTTTCTGATTTGCATCCCGCAAGCATATTACAGCGACATGCAGACTGTACTTGCTACCTCGACCAAGAATCGGCATCTTCATTATAATCTCTTGCAATGACATCACCTGCTTTAGATCGAAAGACAACATTGGTATCCATAGGAATTATTGGATTGATGTTCTTTATTTTTGGATTTGTCTCCTGGGTAAATGCGATATTGATTCCTTATTTTAAAATCGCATGTGAACTCAGTAATTTTCAGTCATACTTAGTCGCGTTTGCATTTTATATTTCGTACTTACTGATGTCGATGCCCTCGTCCTACATATTAAAGAAGCTGGGCTATAAAAATGGAATCATGCTGGGTTTTTGGGTCATGGCACTAGGTGCCTTCCTATTCGTCCCGGCGGCCTATGGGCGCACATACGTTATTTTTCTGGTGGGTCTCTTTACCCTTGGTACAGGTTTGACAGTTCTACAAACTGTAGCGAATCTGTACATCACATTGATCGGGGAAAAAGAACGTGCCGCACAACGTATCAGTATGATGGGGATCTGCAACAAGGGGGCGGGCATACTGGCTCCCTTGATCTTTTCTTATGTTATCCTGCGACCTCAGGATAATATGCTCTTTTCACAGTTAGCAGGAATGGATGAGGTAACACGTGCTATCGCGCTGGATGAGCTGATTTTGCGTGTTGTGCAGCCCTATACTGTTGTCGGTGGGCTGCTATTTCTGATCGGTGTATTTGTTAAGTTTTCGATTCTTCCCGAATTGGATCAACAGGAGGTTTATCCAGCCGGTGATCCTGCAAAAAACAAGAAGGGAATTTTTCAATTTCCCCATCTTGTATTGGGTGCTCTTGCGATTTTTCTGCATGTGGGGACACAGGTCATTGCCATTGACACCATCATCAATTATGCCGGTTCAATGGGCTTGTCACTCCTGGAGGCAAAGACTTTGCCATCCTATACTTTGACGGCTACGATCTGTGGCTACCTCTGTGGTATCGTCTTAATTCCAAAGGTCTGTAGCCAACAGCTGGCACTTAAAATTTGTACAATTCTTGGCTTGGCTTTGGCAGTATTCGTTTGTACATGGCAAGGATCTGTTCATTTTATGAACAAGGAACTGGATATTTCAGTTTGGTTTATTGTACTGATCGGGTTGCCCAATGCACTAATATGGGCGGGAATATGGCCTTTGGCACTAGAAGGGCTCGGAAGCTATGCAAAACAAGGGGCTGCATTGTTGATCATGGGGCTGAGTGGCAATGCGATACTGCCTTTGCTCTATGGACTATGGGCAGATGCGGTCGATGTGAGGTCTGCCTATTGGATATTGGTTCCCTGTTTTCTATATTTAGTTTTCTATGCGTTTAGGGGCCACAAGTTACGCACATGGAATATATTATTATTAAAATAACTGCGCTATGCTAACGATTACAAATGCGAAGATCATCACATCTGACCACATCATTGAGAAGGGGACTGTATGGATTGATGATGGTAAGATTGTACATATTGCCGAGCAGCTGGTGTCGGCAGACGAGGTATCTGGGGAATGGTTAGATGCCGGAGGGCTTTTTTTATCGCCGGGGTTTATAGATATCCATGTACATGGTGGTGGTGGTGCCGATTTTATGGATAATACGGTTGAGGCTTTTCTACGGGTTGCTGAGACCCATGTCTGTTATGGTACCACCGCCATGTTACCGACAACGCTGACCAGCGAGTCTGAAGAGCTATTGGCGTTGTTTGATACCTATACGCAGGCTTTAAGCCGTAATGTGCGGGGGGCACGCTTCTTTGGACTTCACTTGGAAGGTCCGTATTTTGCTATGAACCAGCGGGGAGCACAGGATCCACGTTATATCAGGAATCCGGACCCCAAGGAATACATGCCTATTCTAGAACGGTATCATCCGCTCATTGCACGTTGGAGTGCAGCGCCAGAACTCCCAGGTGCGCTCGAATTTGGACGTAGCGTCCGGAATCATGGAATTCTATTGGCCTTAGCACATACTGATGCGGTTTACGAGGAAATATTACCTGCAGTCGAACATGGCTATCGACTAGCAACGCATTTATATTCTGGAATGTCTGGAATGACGCGACGAAATGCTTATCGCTATGCTGGAACAATAGAAAGCTGCCTGTTGTTGGATGAAATTGATGTGGAGATCATTGCCGACGGCGTTCATCTACCCGAACCCTTTCTTAAATTAATCCATAAAGTCAAGGGTAAGGATAAAATCATTCTGATTACAGATGCTATGCGGGCAGCGGGAATGCCAGAAGGAAAGAGCATACTTGGAAGTCTGACAGGTGGTCTTGATGTCATTGTTGAGGATGGCGTGGCCAAACTGCCAGATTCCTCTTCCTTTGCAGGAAGCGTTGCTACCGCTGACCGTCTGATCCGGACTATGATCCAGATCGCTGGAATCGACCTTGTTACAGCCATACAGATGATGACACTTAACCCTGCTAGATTATTGGGCCATGCCGATCGTATAGGGTCTATTGCTATCGGTAAAGATGCTGATATTGTACTGTTTGACCATGATATAAACGTTCATTATACCTATGTATTGGGCAAATTATGCTATAAAAGTTAACCGGATGTTTTGCTGACAACGGAATCACGAACCACCAATTTACCTGGGAGAACAATATCCTGTATTTCGAAATCTTTATTTTTTAGATGTCGGATCAATAAAGCACAGCTTCGTTTACCAATATCAAAAGCAGGTTCTTCTATGGTCGTCAGATTCGGTTCTACGACTGTACAGATAGGGTCATTGGTAAACCCGATGACGCTGATATCAGTACCTACACGCAAATTATGCTGTTTGATGGTCAGGATGGCACCGACAGCCTTGCGGTCATTGGCCGCAAAAATAGCATCAGGGTGCTGTGGAAGAGCCAGGAGTTTGGTTGTATCCTCACTACCATGAGCCTGTGAAAAACCAGAATGTAGGATGAGCTTGTCGTCTAGAGGTCTATTGAAGTGTTTGAGTGCCTCAATATAACCATTGAGACGCTGTTGTGTAAATTTAAGATTTTTTGGGCCAGCAATATGCGCGATACGTTGCGCACCATTTTCGAGTAGATATTGGGTAGCCTGAAAAGCCCCCATAAAATCATCCTGAACAACCTTTGAAGCCTCAATGTCATTCGGCACCCGATCGAAAAATACAATGGGCAGCCCTTTGATCATCAATCGTTCAAAATGGTCATTGATATAAGAGTCTGAAGATATGGAGATCAAAAGCCCGTCGAGGCTGCTTGTCGAAAGGTTTTCCAGTAGGCTCTGTTCCCGTACTAGGCTATCGTTGGTAACATAAAGGATAATATTGTAATCTTGTTCGTAGGCTTCCTCTTGGATGCCTGAAATAACCGTGGAGAAGTAATAGTTGGTAATAAAAGGAATGACGACCCCAATATTTCTTGTCGAACCAGAGGCCAATGCAGAAGCATTTTTATTGGGTTTAAAATTAAGTTCTCTAGCCAGTGAAAGTACTTTTTGACGTGTTTCAGGGTTGACATCGTGCGTGTCCCGGAATGCTCGCGAAACAGTAGAAACAGAAATTCCAAGCATTTCGGCAATATTCTTGATGCCAATGGGGTTTTTCATAGATAAAGGGTTGGTCTCAAATTATTCAATCGACAATTTACTAAAAACAATTTATATATGATGATGAAGGATGAGATTCGGCTCTCAGAATTTGGTTACCAAGATCGTTTTCTTTTCCGTATTGGATATTCATGAAGACGGGAGAAAGCTGCAAGGTTGGGCTTTTGTTCGCCAGATCTCGAACGTATCGCCAAAGTATCCTTAAAGGAAAAGGAAGACGTTTTAAATTCAACACAAGCACCATTAGCAGCTTTGCTAAGGGACAAAGTTTCGGTTGTTGAGTCCGCGACGAATTTTTCAAGAGATGCCGATTTTGAAACTCCAATATCCAGTGCTGACAAAAGAATTGTGCAAAAAGGTACTATAGCTGCAGACTCTCTGTTTTTCCGAGTGTTCCCATACGAAATCATAGCGGGAGAACGCAAGGAGCCTTTAAATAAGCCGAATACGGTGGTCATCAGTGAAAATATTTCAAAAAAACTTTTTGGTAGCGAAGATCCAATAGGAAAGACAATTAAGGTGTTTAATTCTATCGAATGCGAAGTTACTGCAGTCATGAAGGGAGCGGCGGGGCCATCACATATGAATATAGAGATTGTCTTTCGGAATCCGAATGAAAAAAATAACTATCACTGGGGTAACTATTCTTATCTTACCTATATAAAAATCAAGCCCTCCGTAAAACCGGATGATGTGGAGTCCATAATTGATAAGATTTTTTATGGGGAACGGTTAATGAGTAAACACGAAAATAAGTCTTATGAGGAATTTAAAAGATCAGGCGCTCAGGAAGGTCTGTTTTTAGACTTTGCGCATGATATCCACAATTTTCCGAAATATGGTACTACTCATATAAAAACTGTGTCCATTTTGGTGGTTTTGGCCTCAATGCTGTTAATTGCGGGTACGATAAATTTCAGTAACCTGTCGATTGCAGCAGCATTGCCGCGTGCAAAAGAAATTGGAGTAAAAAAAGTGCTCGGTTCAAGTCGGAAGCGACTGTTCTGGCAATTCATCGGAGAGGTAGGCCTGCAATGTGCGGTGGCATTCATGATCGCTATGCTACTATTGTATCTTGTACTACCGTACTTTAATCAGCAATTCGATGTCAATTTGAGTTTATTGAAGAGTGGGATCATGGGTAGGCTTATGCTTCAATTGGTTTTATCTTTTGCTATTGTGGTGATGCTTGCTGGTCTATATCCCGCGCTCTTTCTGACTGGTTTCAATACGACCAAAGTATTAAAAGGGGATTACTCTAGGGGGAAAAAAGGCGTTTTCTTTCGCAACGGACTCATTGTGGTGCAGTTTGTCGTAGCAACATTCTTTATCTACAGTGTGGTTGTGGTGACCAAACAGCTTGATTACATGCAAACTCGCGATAAAGGCTTTTCTGGACAGCAAATTTTACGAATTCAAGCTTATAAGATGAGCACGCGAGAGGAGGGCTTTAGCGTGATGCAATCACGGTTACTGCAGATCCACGGAGTTGAATCTGTATCAAAGACAACAAAAGTACCTGGAGACCAGTTTTTAGATACAGCAACAATTGCCTTTAAAACTGATGGTAGGTCATATAGAATGAGTTCGGTCAAGGTGAGCAAAGATATCTTTAAGACTTTGGATATCAAGTTAAAACAAGGGCGGTTGTTTGACGATCGTTATGCAGATCAGCACACGCGTTCAGCAATTATTAATCAGGCCGCGGCTAATAAAATGGGCTATAAAAATGGAAAACAGACTTTGGTGGCTTTTCCTGGTTGTGATAGTATTCCTCTGCAGGTAGTGGGTCTGGTAGAAGATTTTAACGTCTCTGGATTGGAGCAAGAGATCCAGCCGACTATGTTTACCATTGGTAATGAGGCTTGTATGTTTCAGTCGGGAGGGGCTATTTTGGTAAAAATCAATGGTGGGGATGTTAATGGAACAGTCAAATCAATAATGACTGAATGGAAAGCTATTGAGCCCGATTTTGATATGAAGTATTCCTTTTTAGACGATGATTTCCAACAGTTATTTTTTAATCATATACGACTGCAAGCTATCGTGTCTTTTTTTGGGATAACAGCAATTGTTATCTCCTTAATTGGTCTATTTGCACTGACGGCATTTCTTATTGGCCAGCGCAGAAAAGAGATAAGTGTGCGTAGGGTATTGGGGGCGAATCTGGTCGACCTCGGATTTTTACTTGGTAAAAACTATATACGATTGATTGTTTTGGCCATTATAATTGCAATTCCGGCAAGTTGGTGGGTGGCGGAAAAATGGCTGGAGGAATTTGCTTATCGGATAGATTTGAGCGGTTGGCTGTTTGGACTAAGTGCAACCGGGATTTTGTTGATAGTAGCCGCTACAGTGGGGATACATATCGTCAAAGTCTCGTTTGCGAATATTTCAAATGATCTTCGTGACGAATAGTCTTGTACTCATATTTTTAAAGCACAATTTACTGTGCGGATCTATGCATGTTTCGGATTGTTTTTTGTAATATTTTTGCGTCTTATTGCGTATTATTTTTTTTATCCGTATTCTTATGAGTATTTAAGCTAGCCAATGAACTCATTTGATATTACCAAGTACCTCTTTATTGGAATAATTGTCTTATGGAGCAGGGTACTCTATGGGCAAGCTGACGATAAATTGGTGAGTGGAAAAGTTGTTGATCCGGATATGTCACCTGTTGCCTTGGCTACAGTAGGCTTGTATAGCAGCAGAGGGGGATTGGTGTCTAGTACAATGACAGATAGTCTCGGACATTTTGAGATCGGAACTAAAGTTTCAGATAAGTGTTTTATAGGGATAAAACATCTCGGTTATCTTGATTACAAGACTGAGTTATTTGATCTAGTTAATAGCAAAATAGGTGTATTGAAACTCTCTCGGCAGGAAAATAAGTTGGAAACCGTGACTGTCGAGGGCAAAAAAGAAGTGCTAACGGTTGATGGTGGCACCATTGTCTATCAGGTAGAAAATAGTATTGGAGCACAGGATATTTCGGCTTTTGATGCATTGAAAAGAGCTCCTGGGGTACAGATAGACAATGAAGTCGATATCACGCTCAATGGTAAAAGCGGAGTGCAGATCCTGTTGGATGGAAGGCAAACTTTTCTTTCTGGAAAGGAGCTCAGCGATCTATTGAAGTCGATGTCATCAAACAACCTCAGATCTATCGAAATTGTCAATAGTCCCTCTGCTAAATATGATGCGAGCGGTGCAGCTGGTATTATCGATATTAAAACGAAGAAAAATCAGTTGAGGGGCCTTAATGGAGGTATAACAAGTGCCTTTGCTTATGGTGTCAGCCCGAAGCAATTGCAGAATATGACCTTCAATTACCGGGTGAATAAACTCAATATATTTGGAAATTATAACCATACATTGGGTCACTACAATTACTTGTATGGCACTAATCGTCAGCAAAGCGGCAAATCCTATGACAGCCACACGGTCGACGTGGACAAGCGCCAAAAAATGGGTGCTCAGGTGGGGGTAGATTACTTGCTCAATGATAAAAATACAATAGGTTTTTTGGCAAATGGTAATTTTATCTTCGGCGGCGGACTCACCAATACAGCTACAGCTATCGCAACACTTCCCTCGGTTGTTTCGGAAGAATCTCTTGATGCAATCAACGATTACTACGGCCAGAGTACAAAGCGCTACAACTTTAATCTGAATTACAAATATGAAGATACACTAGGGCGTAGCCTAAATGTGGATTTGGATTACGGTCTTTTTGATAAATGGAATAAAAATCTGCAATCGAATACTTATCGGGATAAGCAGGGAAATGTCGTTGACGAAAATCTGTACCGTACGCTGAATGATATCGATATTGATCTAAAAGGGCTAAAGGTGGACTACACGACGAAACTGTGGGGCGGAAAATTGGAAGCAGGTGCCAAGTATTCGGCTGTAGGCTCTAAAAACAATTCTCGGTTTTATCATGTCGGCCCTGCACGTGATAGTCTCGATAATAGACGTTCCAATGATTTCCATTTTGACGAACGCATAGCCAGCGCATATCTTGATTATAAAAAAACTATCGAAGAATGGTCTCTCCAGGCTGGACTACGGCTAGAAACTGCTAATTCCAAGGGTGTTTTATTTTATCGGGAGCAAGGAAAGGATCTGGATGACCATATCAATAGAAATTTCACTAACCTTTTCCCTTTTTTATCTATCACTAGGCAACTGGCGAATAAACAGACAATTGCGTTGTCTTACGCCAAGCGTATTGAAAGACCGGCCTATCAGGATCTGAATCCCTTTGTCTATATGCTTGATGAGCTATCTTTCTGGAAAGGAAACCCGTTTTTGACCCCTTCACTGACCCAGCGGTTTTCCTTACTTTATTCCTTAAAAAGCTCAACGGTTGTCGGCTTAAATTATGCGTATACGGATCAATTGAATGCCAAAATAACGGATACATTGGAAGCTGATAAAATAATGATGATCAGCAAAAACGTGGGTACGCAGAAGCATTGGTCGCTAACCTTGACTCAGACGTTATCGCCGAAACCTTGGTGGGATATTACCTTTAATGGGTTGCTATATTATATCCACAATGATGTTTCGTTTGACCAGTACCAAAATCTCAATTTAAAGCAGACGGCAGGACGTGTTAACCTGCTCCAGTCTTTTAAGCTACCAAATAAGATGCGGTGTGAGATTTCAATGGTCTACAACTCGAAGCGGTTGGGTGGAGCAAATACGATAAGTAGACCGATCAGCCAACTGGATATTGCACTCCAAAAGAGTTTATTGAAGGACAAAGCGACGCTTAGACTAGCTGTGACTGATATTTATAAAGGTAATCAGATTAAATACACACAGAATCTACCCGGCTTACAGTCATCAAGCTATGGCTACTATGAGTCAAGACAGGTGCGTCTGAGTTTTGGTTATAGATTTAGTAGGGGGGCGACAAAGGAACAGCGTAGTCGGAAGTCAGCGCTCGAAAGTGAAAGTGGTCGAATACAGTAATGGAAAAATAAGAAAATCTTTTGAAGGATATAGTTTAACAATATTGTGTTATGATTACTGTTTTATGACCAATAGTTATAGATCCGACTGTTGTATCTTCAGGAATTTAATTGTAATTCCCATCTGACCTAGGTGGTACATGTCATGGTGGATCAAGCCTATCAATAAGTAGTTATAATCATGAGGGAAAGACGGATTAGCATGGGGGTAAGCTGTATGCAGAAAAGAATCATCTTTTTCCTTCAAGAAAGCTATAATATTTTGCTGTGTTGTATAAAACTCATTCAACAGATCTTCCCAGCCATGTTTCTTTAAATTTTCGTTAGTTCGCCAATTTGCTGCATCACTCATCTCAAGTCCGCGTGGATTTCCCTTTAAACGGCTTAAAACTTCTTTGCGCCACGCTATTAAATGTGATGCTAGTTCTGCTATGCTATGCATTTCAGGGATAGGTCGTTTAAAAGCAGTTGATCCATCAACCAGGGAAAGTTTCTTTTCAAAATTTTCGTCAATCCATAAATCTGCTGTTTCAACATCTGCTAATTGTTGAATAATATTCTTTATCAAAATGTCTTCCATCCTTTTTATTTTTAAATCCCTATTTATGGAGGAACAATTGTCTGGTAGTGATAGTTTTATCGTAAATAATTTCGTGAGTCAGACAGTTTCATTTTTACGAAAAGAAGAGATATTGTAGAGAATATGACAATACCTCCGATTGGCGGATGTACAATAACGGATATGTTTGTTTGGAGAAATAGGGTTTACAATTCGTTATTTTATAGGAGAATAAGATACGAATTGTAAATGATACAATAATATGCTGGCTTGAAGGAGGTACTGCCTGCCAATTCTATTATCTTTGAATACAGTCAAAGTGTGCTGAAAATAGGAGTGAATTTTACTTCTATTTGCTTGCGATGTTGTACCTGTCATGGTGGGCTGGACATACTTTGTTGTGGCGATAGCTTCAAAGTCTGCAAATCGAACTGAACCGCGTAAGAGTAAAACTAGGTAAACTTTTAAAAAAAAAGATATCGGTATGCGACAAAATAGCATTCCGGTTTAACAATAGAAATGACTAAACTAGAGAGACTCCGTATTTTTTTTCTTATTAGCGTTGTAGTGTCTGGGATTTTTAAAATATACATTCCGGGGCGGCAAGAATTTAAACGGCAGGAGAAGATTACCGATTCGATTGTGGCTGATTACAAGGTTAATAGCTTTATTGTTGATATGCCTAATTTTGAAAAACTTTCGTCGGACGGATGGGCCATTGAGACCTATTTTGATGGCACGCCACTTGTCCGGAAAAGCGCACAGCGTACTTTTGTTTTTATTAGGGACAGGACAACTGGCTTAATTTATAAAGTTGAAAGCTATTTTAGTCCATGGATTATCGGTATTGCACAAGCGGATACTAATTTGTGGTTGAAAATTAACAGCGTAGACCGTAAGATGATAAAAGGGACACTTGAGCAGCCCATTGTCGTTTTGCAATACGGTTTTGGATCACATGATGACCCAAGTGTTTCATCAGAAGATTATACATATAGTGTTAGGGAATATCTGACCTACAAAGACTATACACCACCACCGCAAGATGTTTTTTATTATCTCAATATGATTTGGGCCTTTGTAAACTTGTTTGGTTTTGCACTTACAACAGGTTTGTCCATTCGTCGGGAAAGAGCTGAAAAGGAAAGGGAAAAGGTTGAATCTGCGGGTGATGTTGTTGATAGGAATAACAATATTGTTGGATAGCCTTATCGAATTTTAGACATTGGCGGACAGGTTTGTAAGTTATTGCAGTACGTTTGTCAGTAGTTTGAAGGTAGAGAATATTGAATGTTATCAAATATTGTATTGTTTTTTTTTGTCCTTTTTCGTTTAATTTTCATAGGTTTGTATTGTTTATTTATTTGACAACTCAAATACTTATCAATGATCAGTTCAGATTTATTGCTGTTAATGAATATTAACAAACTCCAGTCCACTATCGTCAGAAAATTTGATTCACTAAGTCTGCATGGCTTGGGTTTGAATGATTTTGTGATTCTTTACGTATTGTATCAGTCTGCAGAAAGTAAGATGCGAAGAATAGATTTGGCTGAGAAAATCGGTTTATCTGCCTCTGGTGTCACGCGACTCTTGAATCCATTGGAGAAAACAGGTTTAGTTGGGCGGGAAGTTAATGAAAGGGATGCTCGCGTGAGTTATGTGATAATTACAGCACATGGAAAACGGATTTTTGAAGAGGCTAAAATTGCTGCAGAGCAGATTGCGAAGGATATTATTTCTGATAAGAAAGAAAAAGTAAGGCAAATCGTTAGTAATTTTTTAGCAGAAATGGGAGGAAATATCCAATGAGCACATTGATAACAGCCAATAGTGAGTTGTGTTATGAGGTCTTTGGGAAATCGAACAAACAGGACATGATACTGATTTCGGGCCTAGGCAGTCAAATGATTCGTTGGGATCTTGCTTTTTGTGAAATGTTGGTAGAGAGAGGGTTTCGAGTGATTAGATTTGATAATCGGGATTCAGGGGCTTCCCTGTATACGGGAGAAAGTAATATTGATTTAGACAGGCCTATCCATGCTATTTTTAATGAAATACGGCCAGAAGATATCCCATATTCGCTTGTTGATATGGCGCATGACGTAATTGCATTGTTAGATCACATGAAAATTGAAAAAGCACATATTGTTGGGCGTTCAATGGGTGGGATGATAGCGCAGCTATTGGCATCTGATTTTCCGAAAAGGATTGCTAGCATGACAATTATTATGTCCACTTCGCGTAAGCCGGGCCTTCCTTTAGGAGATTCTGATGTCATGGATGCAATGCTAAAACCCGCAGTAGATAAGGAGAAGAATAGGGAGCTGTACATTAAGGACAGGATTGGATTTGCAAAAAGAATATATGGACAATTTCCTTTGAATGAGGTCTATGAACGATGGCTGATCGAAACGGAGATAGGACGGTCTCGAAAGAAAAATACCGTTGTCCGGCAATTGCTTGCCATTGTTTCTACTCCCTATGACGATTCTGCATTGAAACGGATTAAAGTTCCTGTTCTGGTGATTCATGGCGCAGAAGATCCAATTTTCAAGCCAGCTTGTGGGCAGGATATTGCCCAACAAATCCCAGGTGCCACATTTTGTTTGGTCAGGGAAATGGGACATGCGATCGCACCTGAACTTTTTGGTGTGATCGTTAAAAGTATCATGGAGAAAGCTATTACCAATTAAATTTCGATAGTATAAGGTTATCAGGCTGTTTATTTTATAAGCTTTATAAGCAACTATTCGGCCGGGCGAATAGTTACTTATAAAGTGCGAATCGTAAACCAAGTTGTTCAGATATCAAATGATGTCTACTTATTGTTTGTAATTGCTTTACATTTAAGACATATTCTTCCGATTGTACGGTAATGAAACATTTTTTTTATCTATTTCTCACGCTTGTAAGTTCTCAATATGCATATGCAAATATGGGTGAACCTTATATTCATGGGTCAAGTCATAATGCGCTGTATAGTAGTAGTTATTGTGATGTGATAGGAGAGAAAATCAAGATTGTGATTCATGAACAGCAGGATGCGGACCACAAGCTTTTCGGTGTATTTCAGATCCGCTATAACATCCATGCTGAGAGTGATCAAAAGATTCCATTGCTTTTTATTGGCAAAGGATTGTCTGATGCAAAAAAAATAGTAGTCAACCAATCTAGCGTAGTACCGAGATTGCTTGATAGTCAGTCTGTAAAACAATATGCCTTTATTACCAGGGCACCGGAGGGATCTTATTATTATGCACAATATAATGCCGATCAAAAATTGCCCGTGAATTTGGATGAACTGATCTATTTCGAAGCGGCAATAAAAAAGGGTGATAACCAGGTGTACATTGAATATGAAGCGGATTTTGGCTATAGTGTTTTTGGTTTCTTAGATAATTTCCAAATCAATTATTCTTTATATCCTTCTCAGTTTTGGCGATCTTTTGGGCCAATTGATCTCGAGCTTGATCTGAACAATCTGGCAGAGCTCAGTGGGTCTAATCTTGGCAGAGCAACGATGCAAAGACAGACTGTAAAATGGACAATCCATCAAATATCGCAGGATATTAATATTACAGTCAATTATCGAACGAGCTGGTTCGCGAAAGTGTTATTGTGGCTGCAACCAATTGGTCTAACTATAGTCGTATTGCTAGCCATTGTATGGTGGCATATACACTGGATAATTGGGTGCAAAAGGAAAGGATTGCTATTTTGGTTAGGGATTTTCATTGTCCCACTCATTGGTTTTGTAGTTTTCTTTAGTGCTTATTCATTAATTGATTTTTTTCTGCAAAAGCAATCAAAACATGGTTATGTCCTATTGCTTGTAATTTATTACCCCTTTGTAGTTCTTACTTATGGCATCGCCCTGGGAGTGTTTAAAATGACAATCATTGACAAGTATAAGGCGAAATAATACTGAATCATTGAGCATATATGTTTGAAATAAAAAGTAGAGAATAGAAAATGGAAAAAAATAGCCCTTATTGGTTATGCCGGATCATCTGACGTTTCGATCATTGATAAGTAGAAGGTATCCGCTTGCGATTGTGTTGATTATTATGGCTATTCTGATCCCTGCAGCTCTATTTATGGTGATTGTAATATATAATGAGATTACGAATCTGAGCAGGGGGCAAGTGGTTTGCATGATGGGTGTAGCTGGCTTTTTGTCATTTTAGTGATCTATTATCCGATCTTATAGTATTGCTAATATTAAGCTTATTTATTCCTACTTTTATAAGATTAAATAATGATTATTTTTTATTTATTATTATTTGTTAATTAGGTTTTTATGTGTTTTATATAAATTAAAAATATAATTATAAATATTGCTATGTATAACTAAAGGTTATGGTAGTATTTGCGGTATTTATCCTGTCTTGTAGAAAGAAATAAATTGCCTATTGTGCGACCGGTTATTATAAGTATGCAATGACAATGGTTGAATCACCTTATACAGTATACAAAGCTTTGAGTAAGCAAAACCAGATAAACATTCCAAAAGAAGTGATAGATGCTGATATCTAAAGTACTTCATGTGGGATGTCAACTCATCAGTAAGTAAAATCAATGGGATCAATAACGTGTACTTCGATAGAAATTGTGTTTATATACGATGATTGCAGGGTAAATGGTGATGAATAGGCTTATTAAGCTCGTAGGATAGCAGATTGCTTTGAGTTGGTAAATCCTCTATACAAAATAAAAGTCGTCGATAAGGGGGATTTTAGGTCAAAATGAGGAGGGATTGTATTTATAAAAAATACTTTCTGTTTGTGTTAATTACCTAACACATTGTTGTAAGATTGCGTATACGAAACGATTGTGTATATCAATATTTAATATGAATCTTATGACTTTTTTAATATGCTTATTATTAGTTTTTTGGTTTGTTTGATGTGAAGTTTTTAATGAGTATTTGTGTTGGTGTCAAACATCTTTTTATCAGGTGCAAAAAAAGCTTTATCTTTTGTTATAAAAATGAAGCATTGGAAACTATACAAGGTCAATGGGCTGGTGTGGACAATGTAGACCAAATCATATGGTTGTTACAAAAATAAAATAGGAGTTGTGCCAAAGTCTTTGGATATTTGAGTAGTAAACTTGCCCTGTCTAATTAGATAGGGCAGTTTTCATAGACAAATGGGTGAAAATATAGTGTAAAGATGAATATAGGGAAATTTATCATGTTGCTCCTGCTTTTTAGCATTGAGCAGGTTGTATCTGGCAAGGGGAAAACTGAATTGAAAGTGCTGCAGATCAATATCTGGCAGGAGGGGACGGTCGTACCGAATGGCTTTCCGGCTATTGCAGATGAAATTATAGACAAGAATGCAGATGTTGTGCTTTTTAGTGAGGTGCGCAACTATAAAGGTACAGATTTTATCAAACGTATATTAGCTGAATTAAAATCCAAAGGCGCAAGTTATTTTGGAAAGTCAAGTGATGAAAAACTTGATGTTGGATTGATTTCTAAATTTCCGCTGTCTGACCAACACGCACTGTATGGCGAAGATAGTGGAATGGGAGGTGTGTTGAAAAGTAAGATCAAAGTTGGCAACCGCGATTTTGTCTTTTATTCTTTACACCTGGATTATACCAATTATGCCTGTTACCTACCCAGGGGGTACGATGGAGTAACCTGGAAGAAAATGGAGCGTCCGATTACTGAGGTGTCGGCAATTGTTGAAGCCAATCGTAAAAGCAAAAGAGAGGAGGCGATACGTGATATCATACGCGATGTGGATGAGGAGAAGCAATCCCAATCCTTTATCATTGCGGGCGATTTTAATGAGCCTTCACACCTAGACTGGACTGTAGCTACAAAGGACTTGTATGATCACCGTGGAGCTATTGTGCCTTGGGACTGTTCGGTTTTATTGGAAAAGGCTGGATTTAAAGATAGTTTTCGACTGAAGTATCCGAATCCGGTAAGCCATCCTGGCTTTACCTATCCTGCTTTCAATAAGGACGTATCTATTGATAAGCTGGCTTGGGTTCCAACGGCTGATGACAGGGATAGGATAGATTATGTGTATTATCGTAGTGAACAATCACTAAAAGTGATGAAAGCGGAAATTGTAGGCCCTGCAGAGACTGTAAGATATGCAAAAAAACAGGGTAGGGATAGTCAAGATCAATTTTTGCTTCCAAAGGGAGTATGGCCTACAGACCATAAAGCCTTATTGGTGACTTTTAGTTTTTAGAACAAATCGCCCATTCAGATAAAAGCGATACACAAGAATACTGCACAATCGTGTAGCGTAGAAAAAGCATGGACAGGTTTAACAACAGGTCTGTGCTTCTTTTTTTAAGGGGTTGTCTTTGACCGTGTGTGAAGGTAATCCAACAGTGAAAATAGAACCTTTATTCGGAATACTTTGAATATCCACTACTCCTTTATTACGTTCAATCAGATCTTTACAGAGTACCAGCCCTAAACCCGATCCCGGCTCGTCTTCTGTGCCAAATGACTTACGCTGGATCACATTAAATAGCAGAGCAGATTTGGATGGATTGATTCCAATACCCTCATCTTGAATATGGATACGGGTATACGTTTCATCTTTACTGCAATAGATGCTTATTTTTCCTGCCACATAACTAAATTTGATCGCATTACTGATAAGGTTGCGAAGAATTATGATCATATGATCCCTGTTGGCGAGGATATATGTTCCTTGGGGGATTTCAATTTCGATCTTGAGTTGTTTAGTTTGTATTTGATCGGCAAACAATAGCATGATATCGCGAATCAATGGCTCGATCACAATCAATGTTGCGGGACTAGTAATCCCGCGCATACTGCTACTGCCCCATTGCAGAAAATCGTCCAGTGCTTGATTTTGATGTACAATTTGCTGATAAAGTTGATGTATATATTCTTTAGCTATGTTGTTGTTGAGTATTTGGTCGCGAAGCATGAGTACTAGCGATTCGAGATTGGCAAATGGACTTTTGATATCATGGGCGACAATAGAGAATATTTTTTCCTTATCGCGATTCATAGATTCCAGCTTGCGGCGCTGCTCCTCAATCTTCTTCATATTGTTGTAAATAATCTGTAGAAAGAAGTTGACTGCAATCACAATAAAGGCCAGCGCATTGCTAATATTGAATATCAACCTCAATTTAGGGACTCGTTGAGCGACTGGAACAATTGCAGGTGAGAAATAAAGCAAAGCGATTGAAGCGGTGGTGGCAAGACAGAAAACAATATGTATCCGACGATCGTCATAAAGTAACATTGAAGCAATCAAGGTGCACAATAGAAAATATTCACCACCATTTTTAAATAACATAGCACCCAAAAGAAAAAAAAGAAAATTACTAATCAATAACATGGCCTTTGCAAAATTATGTTTGCCATCGTACTGTAGAAAGAGCACGGAAATTGAACAGATAGTATTAGATAGGTTAATCATCGATAGAAGATAACGTTGATCAATGATATTGAGGATGAAAAAACAAAGTGTTGGCAATAAGCAAAGTATGGCTATCAGATTGACCATTTGTATCCTTTTGAGATTGACATAGGACATATCCGGACGCGTACCAATATCCTTAAGTATGTTCCAATATCTTTGGATATAGTTCATAATTTTATTTAATCTGCTAATGAATATTAATCCGCTAAATTAACATAAATAAGGTGTTGTAGTGTGGTGCTGAGCGAAAAAAATGTTCGCAATACTTTAATAAATACATGGTAGAGGAGGCTCTGATGTTATTGTAAATATTGTCCTGGTGAAACCCGGTCTACTTTTTGGGCCTATTTGCGCTGTTGGCGGCTAATAATGCAGTCAAATCCTGGTAATCGGACAATGATATATTGCCGTCCAATAGTTTTTCGGATGTAATTGTAATTGCGAAGCGCAATCTTTAAATGCAGGTTATGTCACTGGGGTATCAGTAAAAGTAGCGAATGGTATCGATCAAGTATTCATAACTGATTTTCATCGGTAAGTATATCTTGTTGTACAAAAAAACTAAATTGCCCGAGAAACTACCGATTGTCTACATGGAGACTTCTGATGGCTCTTTTTAGAATATATGTTGTAGCCTTAGTATTACTTTCTCTGCTCCATCTATCATATAAATCTTGGACAAAAAGTGGGCATGTCTTGGCTGCGTCATTAAGCCAATTGGCTACGCTGTTTTGCACATATCTGGAAGGGTCGGATTTCAAAGCATTCAGTATAGGCAATGCCAGCATAGGGGTACGTTTTAATACCTCGATATGTGTACACCAAACACCTCTTGGACGTGTGGATTCCGAAGCGAAGCGCCGAATATGCTCATTGTTACTGACCGCCCATGTGGAGAGAATAGCAATACTTTCTTCTAAATTACTGCTTATTTTTTCGCGAACTGCGAGCCAACTGATTTCACGAACACCAAAATGAGCGTCGGCTGCAAATTGCTGGATTTGCTTTAAAGTGTCAGCGATACTTAAACTTGTATTTTTGCCAACGCTGTAAGCGGCCCAACAGCGTACCAAATCAGCCTGATGAACTGCCATAATTTGATAGAAAGCGGAGTCATTGTGCTGTATGGTTTGTTCAAGAATGCCTGTACCGATTGCCTCGTTGATTGTATTGACAGTCTGTTTTTTCAACTGATCAATTCCTTGCAGTATGGGGGCAAGGTAGATTGTCCGTTGATATTGGATAAGCAATTGATTTAATAAAATACGTTGATCTACCGCTAGCCATTCTACGAGATTAGCCGTTTCAATTTTGCCATTGTTCAATTGTTCCAGCACGTGTACTGGTATCTCACTTGTTTTTCGAGCTCCTGTTCGTTTTGGCGATAGCAATTGGTTTGTTGAATTTTCATCGGATTTTGCCATATGCTGTTGTAAATTTTCGATATTTATTACTAATCTTTGCAAAGATTTGAAAGTTAATCCATATCTGCAATACCGCATAAAATTGTCACTATGGGTTAAAAAAGTCAATATTATGAAAACAACAGCTAGAACCATAGAAGAAAAAATATGTCCACTGGAATTTGCTGTAAATGCAATCAGTGGAAAATGGAAAGTTCCGATTGTATGGCGTATTAATCAAGGCGAGAAACGCCCAAGTGAAATGCTACGGGGTATTGTTAAAGTAGATCGACGTGTATTGAACCAACAGCTAAAAGAACTGGAGCATGATGGCATACTTACCAAAGAGATTTTTAATGAGTTACCACCACGAGTAGAATACTCGCTAACACCGCTTGGTAAAGATCTGGTAGCGGTACTCTGGAAACTAAATCATTGGGGAGAGTCTCTTTTAGCAGAGAAAAGTCTTTTTGTAGAAGAATAGTAATCCTGCCTTTTTGTGGCTGTAAATACCCTTTTTGGGTACAATACTTAACATGCCAGGGCTAAGCCGATTCCTCCAAAAATGCATGAATATAGATTAATATGATAAGAGTTATATTCCATAAACAACATTATAGTGTATAATGTCGTTTATTCGTTAGTAATGAGGTGAACTTCTATTGTTCGTAAATACTAGTTTTTCGTGGATTGACGCGATTTAATCTCATTTTCAATTTGCTTGTAATTTGAATAGATTGGTATAAATCCACCAAATAAAGTGGCTGGAATACCTAAGAGGGCATATTTTTTTGCTCTTAATGATAAATAAATCAAAATGACCATAGCAATTATCATAATAATGGCGAAGGATGTCATAATAGCAAAAGACTGTTTTTTCTTTTTATCTAATTCTTCCGTTGTTAGATCAGATAGGGATTTATTTTTAGGCATGGATCAATTGGTTTTTTTATAATAGAAGGTTATTTATACTTCTCTGGTTGGGACAAAATTAAATAATTTTTTGATTTTACCAATACATCTTTTGAAGCCTCATGGCGAGCAGTTAACAAGATCAATCGTAAGGGAAAAGTTCGTTTTTAACGAAACTTTAATGCGGATGATATATTAATTGGCAAATAAGCCCCGGAAACTTGTTAATTCATGCGTATTGCTATACCTGGTGATTTTCTAAGTATTTCTAATATTGATCCCTGTAAGTTGAAGACTATTTTCCACAATTAAAGTCATTCTGCTATCCCGAGTTTTAATGTCAGAAGGTGTTTTCTATACACTCAACTTGTCGTGACTTAAAGGAAGGTTCATTTTGTTTTTTTCTTTTTAACCAGTTCCTGAAATAAAATAATAGAACGGTGATAATAGTAGCAAAAATAATATCAGCAATCAGATTACTTACATTAAAGTTGCTAGATTCACCGATTTCATGGGTATCTATTGATATCACGCGAACCGCTTTATTGTAAATTTCAAAAGGAAAACCGAAACTGAGATTACCATCAACATCCGTATCGTTATGATAACTTAATGCACAAAGGACTATAAATGCAGTCGTGATATATAATGTGTTAATAAAAATCTTTTTCATATTTTTTATTTGTTTAGGTTTCCTATTGTACTTAGTGAATGGGTATTAATGAAGGATAAGTTTTCCGGTGTCATCACCATGGAGCTTGATTTTAATTGATAAATTTATGCAAAGAATTAAAAAGTAACATAAGGCTTATAGTTAATTTGCAGAAAAGAGCTGTATTGGTTTAAATTTCAAAAAATAGTAAATTAGTTTAGATCAAATTTGTATCAATCAATTTATTATGGCAAGTATCTATAACGCTTTATTGATAGATTCTTCAAAAGAGACAGTCTATGCAGCAATTACTGATCAATCTGGTTTGTCATCCTGGTGGACGCCAGATGCAAGCACCAGCGGACAAATCAACAGTATTGCACGTTTTTCTTTTGGTCCTTATTATTACAAAGAAATGGAAATTAAAGAACTAAACCCTTTTGTGAGTATCGTATGGCGTTGTACCGCAGGTGCAGCCGAATGGATTGGAACTGAGATTACTTTTGAACTTTCACCTTACAATAGACAGACGTTTTTAAACTTACATCCCGAAATTGCAGGCCAGATGGAGCAACAAGCAAGTGACAAGGGAACTTTTCTGCTCTTCAAACATGAGGGCTGGGATACATATTCACCTATGTTTGCTGAATGTAGTTATACCTGGGGACAATTTTTGAGGAGTTTAAAACTTTTCTGTGAAACAGGAAAAGGTCGGCCCTGGCCAAAACAGCATCGTATCTGATTCAACTGAACTGATCAATGGGGTATCTTTTCACTCGAAAACTCTAATTTCGCTGTACGGATTAACTTGCCTTCGTTTGTAAAATAGTAGATTGTACTTCCTTTTGAGAAACCAAGAACCTGGTCATCATAGGATGGCTCCATATATATTGCAGGTAAAATTGTTTTTAATCCATAATCACATAGCCCATAGGGGCCATTCTCTTCAAAAACAATTGAAGTTGGTGTGAGCATATGCAGTTGTATCGGGTTCATTGCGATAATATATTTTCCCTGTTGGTCAATGACTCCATATTTTTCCTCGGTATTGACAATTGCATAATAGTTTTGTGAGACCGGAGTGACTGAATAAATGTTATCGTAAATAAAAGGGATGATAATGTTATTCTGGATATTTATGACACCAGTTTTATCATCTTTATGGGCAACGATCAGTGATTTATTTATAGGCTGAAGCATTTCATAGGTAGTCGGAATAAGCAATTTATTTTTGTTATTAATAATACCCATCTTACCATCTTTGAGCACCATAATAAACCCATTGTCAATTCCGATGTAGTCCCAAGCCTGGTTGAAGTCAACTATATAATGACCCATACTATCAAGTAAGGCATATTTTTCAGTATTTGGAATATGATTTCCTCTTTGTTCAGAACCAGTCTTTTCATATTCAGCTTGTACTACAATATAATATCCTTCAGTAAAACCTGTTGCCGAAAAAAACTGAGGTTTTATAACAGCAGTTCCATCCGCTAAACAATATCCAAAAAATCCACTCTTATCACGAAAAGGAAATAACTCCGGGCTATGTTGCGCGTAGGAGAAAATGGATGTCAATAGGAGGAGTAATGCTGTTGCAATCGTTTTCATTGTTTTTTTATTTTTTTGAATATAAGGATATCTTAGATTGGCGGTATCGATAATTACAATTCGCCGGAACTGACTTTAGATTCGTTTGTGATTCGGCACAAATTACTTAATAACTTTGTCGAAGTTGTTGGAGTATAGTATGATTATGATAGAAAATACAATCTTAAACTTTTACAATTTGAAAAAACAGTACATTGGAGAGTGGATTCTGTATAATCTCTGAGAACAATTCCAAAGGACGTTTAACAATAGCAGATTAATGAGTATACCGGTAATATTTTCGTTTATATTGTTTATTGGAATCATAGGTTTGGTTATTGGAGTAATTTTGATGTTATTGTCTTTTGCCCTAATGCTTTTTCGTGAAAGCAATTTTTGCAAAGAGTTAGTTGAAAAAATATTTGTTATTGCGCTCCATGTATTGGGCTTTGGGTTATTGATATTTCTGCTGGCGCTAGCGGGACTAGGGATATTTATCGCTATTGAAGGAATTAAAAATGGGGAGTATAATTTGGGATTGAGTAGAACCGGTGGAAATACAAAGATCAAATGGGCTATTGAACCTATACGATTTACCTTTCAAACAGCTGTCTTTATGGGATTTTCTATCTGGTTGATCTACTTCTCGATTAAACAATGTCGATTTTTTTTAAAGAGAAAATAACTTTTTGAATAATTGAATGAGGATTCTATTAATTTTTATCACCAGGTTAATTGGAATATTGTTGTCTTGTAGGGGCATTGGTTAGCGACGCCGATACAGCTCCAGTAAATGATCTGTCTAAATTGGAAATTATTTCCTGGTCTTCATTTTTGGTAAAAACATTGGTTTATTCTACTGGGATTTTTGTGAGCTAGTCAATTTCTCGGATAATTATAAGGTCATAGCGAATAATAAACAGTGCTTAACGAATTATAAAACGGCTTTATATGTCACTAAAATCAGGTGTATATTGGTGTAAATTAAACTGATATGAAGTGGATGTTTTGCATAACGCTTTTTTGTGTAATAGGGAATAGTGTGACTTTCGCACAAATGTCCTTAAAGAATGGTGTATATGAATTTACCGATATTATTTCATCAGATTCGGTGAGAAGGAACAGCGGACAGTCTCTAATTATTGAAAAGAAAACAATCAGTAGAACGCTGATCGTGGCAGATGACAAGATCAGCTATGAGATCCGAGAAAATACGAAGGCACCTTCAGCAACTCGAGGTGTAGCAGCAGATTATAAACTGCAGCTAAAGCGTGTTAATAACCAGTCTTTTAGAGCGAAAAAAGGTAAGTCTATCAAATTGAATATCGTTATCGTGGATGGTGACAGTGTTGAAGTAGCTGTTTTAGCAGGCCAGGCTGAATATTGCTATAGTGGAGGAATGTATTTTAGAAAAATAATTACATTATCACCAGAAAGAAAAACGTTGACTTTCAAACGCGGCCTGCTGCCTGAAGATATTGCAAAGTTATAACGGAAAAGGTCATGGGCAATAATAAAGATATGGGTATCCTGCGAGTCATCCAAGTTTTTCTAGGCAGCTTTTACCTGCTGCTTATTCTATTTTATCTTGGCATCATTGTGCCCGAATACTTCGCCTGTGTGAATTGTCATACAGAAGGTGCAATGGGGATAGATATTTGGGGTGATCAAATACAGTGCTTTGGCGATAGTAAAGCCTTTGGTAAAGTTTTGTTCGATCTATCGTCAGTTATTGTAGCAGGACTTTCCACGGTATTAATATTCCTGTTTTTTTGGAAGAAAATGAAATTCAATAATAGATTTCAGGCCAAGAAGTACAGCAGAAAATGAAGGCTATTTTTATGGGCTTGTCGGTGTATAGGGAAATATACTGGGGTATTTTGAATATTTTGGAGAAGAATTGGCCTTAACGTGGTCATAATGCAAGGTTATATGGAGGAATCTTTTATGAAGAACTTTGGCATTATTTGATCTTCTTTATTAGGTAAATTTTGTTGAGGTGATTGGTGAAAAGTTGATAGTTTAAAGCTGGATTTGAATAGAAACTGTATACAATAAAATCTTCAGTGCTTTCAAAGGAGAGCGTACCAATATTTTTATGGTCGATCTCAATTTTTGACCGGTGCGTATCTTCATCCAGATATAAATTGTCCTTAAATTTGAGAGTATCATTGTCTACAATCAATTTTGAAAACAAATATCCTCGCCAGACGTCTCCACGGTCGGAGTTTCCTGTTTTGACATCATAACGGTCGCGTAGGCGTTGTATTTTTTGATAGTATACTGATGTGATATTTCGAGGTGGAGCATTTTCTTCCCTTCTCATCCAATTTTGATCCCATTGTCCAAAAAGATCATTCATGATCCGGCCCTTTGGTTTTACTTCATAGATGAGATAATTGTCATCAGTAAAGTCTTCGTAGAAGGTATACCATTGGTCGTTTAAAAAATAGGTTATTTTAAAATAGGTTTCCTTATGTTTATTATCCGCTTCACTGTCATAAACCGTCTTCGAAAGTAGGAATTTCGCATTTTTTTCAATCTCAGCCAATTTTTGGCGCTGCTGATCTTTTGTCCAGCTAAAATCTTCATTAAATGTTTCGATCGTCTTTTTGGTTGTGTCGCCATGTAATGGCCAGTCCCGAAAATAGTTTTGGAAGACATTGATCAGGTAGCCTTCAAATAACACTTCATTGTCCTCGTAGCTGGTCTGCTGAAAAGAATATTGCGCGATCTGATTTCCGTTTTCGTCAAGTTTGTAAAAATTGTGAATGACAGGATATTCTTTATTCGCGTTGTTTACGGTTGTTTTACTGTGTATAATTAACTCTTGGTTTTGCGTCAGAAATTGATCAAGAGGATTATCACTCGCTATAAATAGCTTTATTTCATGTTTGCCAAATTTGTTTTTTTCGTTGTTGATATCTACATATTTTTCATACTCCCGGGGTAGTTTTGACGAATTAAAAAAATTCTCAAACATGATATCCACATTAAAAATCCCATTTGTATAGATAAAAACACATGCAAGTAGAAGGCATGCGAGCAGATAATATTTTAGGGAGCTTCCATCTTTAAGAAGGATGAAAAAGTAAAAGAATACCCAGGTAAGAACAAATACAAGAGGCGAAAATACAATATAATTTAACTCTTGATTGTTAGTTAATGGAATGGTGTAAAAACTAATGACGTAAAGTATCATAAATACTAGACATGCCCCAAAAGATTTCCATAGCAGATCCTTTTTAGACTTGTCGGTTTTTGTATCTGTCTGTGCCAATATCTCGAGTATTTAGTTTATTTTCTATCGTCTAAAATAGACAATAGTTTCATCAAAGACAAACGTTCGTAGGATAGAAATCTGGCCTTTTTTTACCTGGGATAAGAATAGAAAGTTTAGCGATAAAACAGAAAAATATTATACTTTCCTGTCTCTGCGCTCTTTTTTCAATTGTCCTTTCTGAAACACGAAATCTAATTGTCAAACCATAAAGAAGAATACCTGGAAATACGACAAAGACTACTGACACAACATAGGCTCCGATAACTTTTACATGTGTGTAATCATGAAAATTGTCAAAGTTAAGCCAATGCAAATGAAAAGTCCGAGGATTAATTTAATCACTATAAATGGGATGAAATTCATTTTTCAATGCTTATTTTAGCTGTTTTGCACACAATAAGTAAGCCTATTTCGTTATATTTTTTGCGGGCATAGGAACGTTAACGGCTGCAGGCATAAGATAACGTTCTGACAAGCTACTGGTTGCAATGGGAGCTAATTTTTCGGCTATTTTCTTTAATCCATAGTTGTCTGCAGTATAGGTTTCTATAACCTCCAGTGCTCCAAAATAATTGAATGAACGTGTTTTCAAGATTAATGTGTCATTGTTGACGGAGTAGGATCCCTCGGTAATGATTTTCCCTTCTTTGGTAGCAAATCTGGTAATCTCTAACGTACTCACTTTATATTTATCCAATGTGAACTTATATATTTGAAGCGTGTCACCTGCTATTTGTCCTAATTCTGATGAAATAGGCTGGTAACCACAATAGATATTGAATTTTTTCTTTTTGATCACAAGATTATCTACCCAATTATCGTATTTGGCGATATCAGATCTACCAGCGATAGGATCCTTAGTTGGAGGTAGATCTCCTCTTTTCTGGGAAAAAGCAATATTGCCTGCCAGAAATAAAATAAAAAATATCAATATTTTTTTCATTCGAACCAATTTCGTTTATGTGATATAATAGTGAATTTGTCTGTTTCCAATTTATCCGATTGGGACAAAATTAAAGATAATGTGCATCATTAGTATAACATATTTAGCCATTTGATGAATAAATATTTAATCTGTAAATGCTATGTCAAAGTCTCTTTCATTTTTGCTTTTAAGTGGAAATGTTCATTTTTTAGCTATTTAATATAATAAAGGGGGGTATTTTCAATTAATAATTTCCCGCCAATGCATAACTGCTATTCTCTAATTGGTATTTGCACTGGTTCGTTCGACAATTGCACCAGTATCAACCGAATAGTATGCCACGGGGTTGGAAGTGTAGCTGAACAGTCTCATGTCATGCAACTGATTTTTGCGACGGACTGAGTAAAAGAAGTTTTCTCAACTAAAGCTGAAGGGGAAACACGAATAATAAGAGATGTCTTGCGAATATAAAACGGTCTTTGGCCCGTAAAAAAAATACCCTAGATTTATCAATCGTTGTGAAGATGCTGGTAAAAAGCATGGAAAATTTAATAGAATCAAAAGAGTATACATGTAATAACCAAACTTGTTTTTATAATATGATAGAATATCTTGATATCATTATTATAAGCATGGAATAATAGGTAGTAGAAAAATTTAGCGATGAATTTTAATTTTTACAATTTAATCATGATACCTCTTATGGTGTCCTGTGTAATTAAGCCAATTGTATATCAGCAAGTAGACTATAAGGGAGACATTTTTTATGGTGATATCGGAAAAAAAAAGACAGGGGAATTTTTCTTCCCGAATATGAACTTTTCTTATTCTTTATATAACGGAGAGCTAGATGGAAAAATACTCCTGATAGAAAAATCAGATACCATATTATTTGGGAATTTTAAAAGAAATCAACCTATTGGTAAATATATCAACAGGAGCGATCAGTGCAATCGTTGTAAATATATCTTTCGTAAAACAGTTATTGAACAAATTGATGGTGAGGGAATATTTAATAAATATTCGCAGAAACATGGCTATTGGAAAGAAAAGTATCGGGAAGGGAACTATAACAATGGGAAGAAAAATGGAGTCTGGAAGATTTATAGGTACAATGATTTAGAAAATTCCGAAAATACAATAAACGAAGTAATTTATAGAAATGATAGTCTTATAATCAATAACTGAGAATAGGGACTGATTTCTTCAGAATGATGAACTGAGTAGTTATGATAAAAAAGAACCAATGAAGCGAATATTTTGTTCGCCTATATTTGGTCACTGAAAAGTAATACTTCAAACTGCTGTTAAAATATAAAGCACTGATTTATATATGTAATACTTCTGTTTCAGAAAGTAAGCGCTATAAATATTACAAACTAAAAAGAAAATAAAAACCTGCGAATTATGAAAAAAAATATTATGCTATTGCTTTCTTTACTTGTCTGTTTATCGGCAAGAGCACAAACAAATGTTGCCATAGATTCCATCGCACAACGGAATTTGTTTCAAAAATTAAAAGTCGAATTTGAGAAATACGAAAAGCAACACGGAAATTATATTCAAACCAATAATGTAAGAATGCATTATTTAGAGTGGGGAGATAAAAAAAATCCAACATTAGTTTGGGTTCACGGAACTTATAGCAATGGTTATGAATTATACGAGATTATAGATCAATTAATGAAAATGAATTTGCACGTCATTGCGATAGATTATTACGGACACGGATTTACACCAATTCCTCAGAGAAACCTGTCTATTTATGATGTTGCAGATGACATCAAATTCCTTTTAGATAAAATGAAAATCCAAAAAGCAATTATTGGAGGTTGGTCAAGAGGCGGAACCATTAGTTCTGCATTTTATGATGCTTATCCAAACATGGTTCAAGCCCTTATTTTGGAAGATGGTGGTTCCGTTGCTTGGGATTTTCAAGCAAAGCCAGGTAACATTGAGAAAGATATTGAGGAAATAAAACAATATTATACCAACAAAAAAACAATGGTTTTTGAGAACGAGTTCGATGCTTATTGGTTTATCTATAATAATTGGGGTATAAAAGGAAAAGAAAATGAAAAACTCAAAAAGGAAATTTTTACTTCTTACGCCCGGATAAAGAAAAATTCAAACGGAAAATATGAAATAAATCCCGGTGCGGAAGAACTTACTGGCGAAAACTCTGCAGAAGAAAACATCGCAATTATTTATACCCCTTTTACGGCCAAAACTGCTTTCGGTGCATCAACGCATCAGTTAAACCCTAAAGTTATTTATCGGAATTTGAATAAGCCTTTGCTCATTTTCGACCCTATAAGTAAAAATGATTGGTTCGATTTTAAAGAAGAAAATGAGAAACTTACAGATGAACACAAACCTTTTATTTTTCACAAGCTTTATGAAGAATGTTGGCATGGCGTGAAAGACGAACGTCCAAATGAGGTCGTTAATGATATTAAAACATTCTTATTAACTAATAAGCTGATCCAATGAAATATGTATGTTAAATAAATATTTCATCGGATTAAAACCTTAAAATGTTTTTTTCAATTTGAACCTATTATCCAATCAAATACAATATTGGAGCAAATAGGAAAAAATATGTTGTTACGAAATTATCGGTACTAATTATAACTGCAAACAGTTTTTTATCAGTAAGCTGTTTGCAGTTGTATATCCATTAGTTGGAAATTCTATTTGCCGATACAGAATTTTGAAAAGATATTATCCAATAAATCGTCCGTAGAAACACTGCCGGTAATCTCGCCAAGATGGTATAAGGCCTGACGAATATCCATTGCCAAGAAGTCAGAAGTAACTGGATTATCAATACCGAATAATACACGTTCGAGTGAATCTGAAGTCTTTTGTAGGGCTTCAACGTGACGGATATTGGTAACCATGACATCGTCTGTATTTAAATTGCCCAACTGGACTCTGGTGATGAGTTCTTCTTTCAGCTCTTCCACACCAATCTGTTCTTTTGCCGAAATATAAAGCGGTTTAAGTGGAGCGTATTCATCCTTTTGCAGATCGGTCAATAGATCAGATTTGTTGATTATTGTTAAAAATGGAATTTGGAGATTTTGGATTTCCAACAATTGTGATTGGACTTCATCTACTTTGTCTTGTATCGGGTCAAAAAGATAAATAATCAATCGCGCCTGTTTCATTTTTTCGCGTGTTCTTTCCACACCTTTTGCTTCAATAACATCCGCTGTTTCACGGATACCTGCGGTATCTATAAACCGAAAGGTTACGCCATGTATATTAATTTCATCTTCAATAGTATCACGTGTGGTTCCTGCAATGTCTGAGACAATGGCGCGCTCCTCATTTAAGAAAGCATTCAATAGGGTTGATTTACCTACATTTGGTTTTCCGGCAATAACTACGGGAACACCATTTTTTAATACATTGCCTTGTTCAAACGATTGAATCAACTTCTGAACAATAACCTTTATTTTGTGGATTAAATTTTTAAGTTGATCTCTGTTGGCAAATTCCACATCTTCTTCTGAGAAATCCAATTCAAGCTCAATAAGGGAAGCAAAATGAATCAGGTCCTCACGAAGGGATTTCAGTTGATTGGAAAATCCACCGCGCATTTGTTGCATGGCAATTTGATGGGATGCTGCCGAATTAGAAGCAATCAGATCTGCCACTGCTTCAGCTTGTGAAAGATCCATGCCGCCATTGAGGAATGCACGAAGTGTAAATTCGCCCGCCCGAGCCGCCCGTGCACCCTTCTTGATAAGCAAATTGATAATTCGTTCAATTATATATCTGGAATTGTGTGTGGATATTTCTACGGAGTTTTCTTTGGTATAGGAATTGGGAGCAACAAATAAGGATACAAGTACCTCATCGATAATTTCATCATCTTCACGGATGGTTCCGAAATGAATGGTGTGAGAAGCTTGTTGAAGTAGATCTTTGCCCTTGAAAATGTCGTTTGTAATTTTAATAGCCTGTTGCCCTGAAACGCGAATTACAGCAATCGCACCATTGGCGCCGGAGGATGTCGCCAATGCGACAATTGTATCTTCTGTTATATAACCTGTATTGGACATGCTGCAAAGATACATTAAATTGGGCGGAATGGGAGGGGGTAAGTAACCAAAGGGAGTAAATTTACTGAGATGAATTAAACCTTTGTTCAAACACAGATGTCATACCAATAGAAATGCTTATAAAAAAGTAGAAAATAAGCGCTATTGTATTTGATTGATAAATTTAAATTGTGTGGTTATGAAAAAGATGATATACTTCGCATTGGCAATTGGCGGACTAGCTTTAGTCACACCGAAAGAATCCTCAGCTCAACACCGTGGAAACAACAGAGAATGGAAACATGAAAAAGAGCATAGAAAATATGAGGAGAAGAGGGATAAAGAGGAACGGAAATATTGGGAAAAGAGAGAAAAGGAAGAACGAAAATATCACAAAAAGGTAGCCAAGTATTATGGCCGAGAATATAGACATGGTGCCCCAGCCTGGGCGAGAGCTCATCGATACGACAGCAGACATCACGTTTATTTTAGGGACTACAAAACATTTTATGATCCTTATCGCAATGGTTATGTCTATATGAGAAATGGACGTTGGAGTTTTTCCGCCAGTGTACCCTCTTTTATGTTAAATGTTAACTTGGGAGCAGCTAATATACGCGTTGTCAAGGATGTACCGATCAGTAGACACCCAGAAGATTTTTATAACGATTATCGTTGGGATTAAACATATTATTTTATCTTGTTGTTTAAATAAAAAGCCTCATTTCTATAAAGAATGAGGCTTTCTTGTTTTGTTAATCTTCTTCGAAGCCGACTTTGTCTACTTCCAGAGACTTTATTCTTGCTAAAGATTCTATTCTGATCCCAGATAACTCCCGCAATCTTTTACCACCTTCCTGAAAGGATTTTTCTATAATAAATCCCATGCCCAATAGTGAGGCGCCTGACTGTTGAATCAGATCCAGTATGCCAAATGCCGCATTTCCATTGGCTAGAAAATCGTCAATAAAAAGCACTTTGTCTTCCGCTGCAAGGAATTCCTTGCTTACACAGATATCGTAGGTACGATTTTTAGTAAAAGAATGTACTTCGCTGACATACATATCACCCATGGTTTTAGGTTTTGCCTTTTTAACAAAAACAACAGGAAGTTCTAATAGATAGCCCAGCATAATAGCTGGCGCTATGCCACTTGCTTCTATAGTAATAATCTTGTTGATAGGGAGGTCTGCAAAACGGCGGACAAATTCAACTGCAATGGATTTCATCAATACAGGATCCATCTGGTGATTGATAAAGTTATCCACTTTAAGTATTCCTCCAGCAAGGCTTTTTCCGTCGTTAAGGATTCTATCCTTTAATAATTTCATCTGATACTTTTTATAAATAATCGCGAAAATACAATAAAATGAGAGTGATTCTACCTAATCGGTCTCCATTTGATATAAATTATTGAACTCTTCCTGATGGTGTTCGAGAATGACTTTGCGTTTCATTTTCAATGTTGGAGTCAGTTCGCCATTTTCAATTGTAAATTCGTCCCGTAAGATAATCGGTTTCTTGATTTGTTCCCAGTTTCCAAAGTGCTGATTTGCACGACGTACTTCTTGATTTACCTTTTTGATAATCGCTGGATCGGCCAAAAAATTTTCTTTTGTCATATCGGCGAGTTCTGGAGCATCATTTTTGGCCCAATCTAATAGGTGAGCATAATTGGGAACAATAAATGCAGAAGCAAATTTCATCCCATCGCCTATAACCATCGCCTGCTCAATAAATTTAGATTCCACGAGTTTGGTCTCAATCGGTTGTGGAATAACATATTTGCCACCGGAGATTTTGAACATTTCTTTTTTGCGGTCTATGATTTTTAGGAATTTTCCGTCTTCCCATTTGCCGATATCTCCTGTATGCAACCAGCCGTCAATAATGGTTTTATCTGTCTCTGTTTTATTTTTGTAATACCCCATCATCACATTGGGACCTTTGACTAATATTTCGCCATCCGCAGCGAGTTTGATCTCTACAAAACGAACCGGTAGCCCGACGGTGCCAATGCGTATTCCCTTAATGTAATGGTTAACGGAGATTAGCGGTGATGCTTCGGTCATACCATACCCTTCGTATAATGGGATTCCGGCTGCTAGAAAGGCTCTTGTCAGTCTGTTATGTAATGAAGCCGAACCCGAAGCTACAGTCAACAACTCCCCGCCGAGTGCCTCATACCATTTATGGAGTACAAGCTGTTTGGCGAGCTTAAGCTTCATATTATAGGTAAAACTTCTCTTTACTGGGTTTGGATCATATTCTTCGGCTACATTGACCGCCCAATCAAATACCTTTCTTTTGTAGCCGGTAAGTCCATGGCCCGTTTTCATGATTTTCTCGTATACTTTCTCAAGAATACGTGGAACCACAGTCATGATATGTGGTTTTACTTCTTTTAGATTGTCACCAATTTTATCAAAAGATTCCGCGATATGGATGGTAAAACCCAGGTACATGTAGGTATACAAAACCATGCGTTCATAAGCATGACAGGGGGGGAGAAATGTCAATCCGCGATCATAGGCCTTACACGGAGTAATCTCCGCAGCACCCAGTACATTTGAAAATATATTATTATGGGAAAGCATGACGCCTTTTGGCTTTCCAGTCGTACCAGAGGTGTAAATTAATGTAGCTAGATCCTCAGGCTTGATCTGTTCGCGAAGCTGATTTAATTTTTCATCAGGACAGTTAACCCCAAGTTCATTGAGTTCATTCCAGCTGCGGGTAGATTCCTGTTCAGAAATGCAAAAAATATATTTTAATGTGTAGATAGACTCCGTTAAGTTCATCAGACGGTCAAATAAGCTCTTATTACTGACAATACAGACTCTGATTTCGGCATCATTAAAAATATATTGGTAATCGGCATCTGTGATATTAGGGTAGATGGCGACTACTACGGCGCCAATCTGCTGAATAGCAAAATCTATCAGATGCCACTCCATGCTACTGCCAGCGATAAGACCAACTTTTTCGTTGGGTTTGACACCAAGCTCAATCAGTCCTTTTGAAAGACTGTCTACTTGTGCCAGAAAATCAGCTGTTTTCATATATTTCCACTTGCCATCCACTTTATGCGCAAACATGTCAAGTCCAGGATATTTGTTGATCTGATGACGGGCAAGATCAAATAATCTAAGTTTTTCCTCCATTTCAAATATATATACTTTTCGTCCCAAGAGGACAGCCTTTTCCTATGAACTTTATTTTAAGGGAAAAGTTTGCAAACATAAATAATTGTTTCAATAATCGGGAATCAATTTGTAATTAGCTTGTTCCGGTATGGTAACCGATAAAATTGGGAGATTTATTTTTTGAACAGTTCTGCTATACACAATATGGGGGCATCAATGACTTTTGGTAAAAGCGGTTGGACATATTAGATGCACCACAAGTAAAGTCAGTGTGAAAGGAGCTTGTTCGGCTTTTGGGTGAAATAGACGGTGGGGTATAAAAGAAAAAGCTAGTCGTTATCGACGACTAGCTTTTCTTCTTTGTTTTTCTTTGATCAAAAGTCCTAGCTCCCGACCAGTAGCTCCTGCGACAGAGGTATTTTCCTGTGCTCTTCTGAACAGGTAAGGCATAACAGCTTTTACCGGTCCATAAGGCATATATTTTGCAACGTTATAGCCATGGGCAGCCAAATTGAAGCTCAAATTGTCTGACATCCCCAGCAGTTGGGCAAAATAGATACGATCAGTCGATCTGTCGATACCTCGTTTATCTATTTCCTTGGCCAATAGCATACTGCTATCTTCATTGTGTGTACCTGCCATCAACCCAAAGTTGTCCAGATGATCTAATATAAATTCAATTGCTTCATTGTAATCTCTATCAGAGGCAGCTTTATTGGGTTGGATCGGGTCAACATAGCCCATTTGTGTAGCACGGGCACGCTCGATTTCCATGTAGGCACCACGTACAATTTTTGCCCCCATATGGAAACCTCTAACTTTTGCGTATTCAAAATCAGCTTTTAAAGAAGCCAATTTGTCGCTACGGTATAGTTGGTATGTATTATATACAATAGGTTTCTCCATATTGTATTTTTCCATCATCTCGCGTGCAATATCATCAATAGCATCCTGAATCCAAGAATGTTCCGCATCAACCAATACCTTTACTCCAGCTTCGTGACAAGCTTTACAGATGCGGTCGGTACGATCCAGCATACGTTGGTATTCAGCCTGCTCCGTTTCCGTCAGTGCTGCTTTGGCATTCACCTTCTCGAACAGCTCGAAACGGCCTAATCCCGTAGGCTTAAAAACTGAAAATGGAATGTACTTGTTTTTACTGGCCGCGGTAACGGTGCGCAAAACCTCGTTGCAACAGGCATCAAAAGCACTTTCGGTCTCTTCTCCTTCAACTGAGTAGTCCAAAATAGTTCCTACACCATTTTCACCTAATTCATTGATTGCTGTTTCGCAACCTGCGATGGTTTCTCCGCCACAAAAATGCTTGAAGATAGTGCTACGGATTATACCTTGGATCGGTAATCCAATATTCAGCGCAAAGTTGGTCATTGATGGACCTACTTTTGTCAGAAAGTTATTCGCTATTATTTTGAATAACCAATACGCTCTTTCCAAATCCTTATCGCTTTTACTTTTAAAAGCGATCTCTGTATTATCAAAGGACAATGTTCTGGGCTCAGAATTCTCAATCATAATCTTTATTTGCAATAAGGCAAATGTAGCAATTTAGTAAGCATTAAAACGATGAATATTCTTGTATTCCTCGGTTAAACCACTATTTTTGTGAAATGCAAGAATTTAAAATCGAAGGGGAATATATACAGCTTATACAGTTACTTAAAGCTTTAAATTGGGTAGAGCATGGCGCTATGGCTCAGTGGGTTGTTGCTGAAGGATATGTAAAGTATAATGGTCAGGTTGATTATCGGAAAAGACTGAAATTGAGACCTGGAGATGTTGTTGAATTTGACGGCATGGAAATAAAATTGGTGTAATATTAAACAATATTGGTAAATAGAAAACTTAAACCTTAAAGAATCATAGAATGGAAGTCATAGAAAGTTTGGGCTATCAAGTATATTTTGATGATACGTTGGCCTCTTTAGAGACGTTTTTAGCGGAGCGTAAATATTCAAAAATCATCGTTTTGGTAGATACCAATACCTTAGACAATTGTTTGCCATTATTCCAACAAGCCCTACCTGATTTATCCAACTATGATGTCATAGAGGTAGATCCAGGGGAAGAGAATAAAAATATAGATTTTTGTATCGGTGTGTGGCAAAATATGCTTGATTTTGGAGCTGACCGGCATTCACTACTGATCAATCTCGGTGGTGGTGTTGTCACTGATATGGGTGGTTTTGCGGCATCTACTTTTAAGAGGGGGATGGACTTTATTCAGATTCCGACAACCTTGCTTTCACAGGTTGATGCCTCTGTAGGAGGCAAGACGGGGATTGATATGGGGAACGTGAAGAATATTATCGGGACTTTTGCACAACCCCAGGCTGTATTTATATCAAGTCAGTTTTTGAAAACCTTAGATCAGCGTCAGCTAATCTCAGGTTTTGCTGAAGTGATCAAACATGGATTAATCTTTGACCGGACGTATTATAACCGCTTAAAAACATTGGATATTTCACAGATAGATAATGCCTTGGTGAAACATTCTGTTTCTATTAAAAACACTGTCATTCTGCAAGATCCCAAGGAGAAAGGACTACGCAAGATCCTGAATTTCGGACATACAATCGGTCATGCCATTGAAGGATATTCGTTGTTGAATGATCGCAACCCTTTATTACATGGTGAAGCTATTGCTGTTGGAATGATCTGTGAAGGGTATCTTTCACACAAATTGAATGGACTTTCTTTAGATGAATTAAATGATCTGATTGCTACTTTTAGGAGGTATTTTGCAGATTATACTTTTAGCTCTGCCATTGATACAGCTTTGTTGGATCTGATGCGGAATGATAAGAAAAACCTATCTAATCAGATCGGCTTTGCGCTCCTTGATAAAATAGGTAGCTGTCAGTATGATATTTTCGTTTCTGAGGATGATATTATTGAAAGTCTTGATTTCTACCGTGAGCTAACCGCAGGTTAGCATTTTGGGAAAAGCTGTGTATGGGGAGAGTACACAGCTTTTTCTATTATGATCTAAGTTTTAAATGTACTGCAGAGAGCTGCGAACTTGGCTTATATAAAACCTAAACTAAATTTTAATATAACCATTTATATCATGAATAAATTCTTTATTTGTTTGTTTTTCTTTTTGGCGGTGACGATGATTGTCAGTGCCCAAAAAAAGGTGTTGATTTTCAGTAAAACCCAAGGGTTTAGACACAGTAGTATAGAAAAAGGGGCTCAGGTCCTAAAACAATTGTTAGACAAGGAAAAGATTGGATCCGATCATTCTGAAGATGCAGCCCTTTTTACGGATCAGGGACTGAAAAAGTATGACGCCGTAATTTTTTTAAGCACTACTGGTAATATTTTGGACGATACGCAGAAAGACGCGTTTGTACGATATATTCAATCGGGTAAAGGTTTTGTAGGAATCCACGCAGCAACGGATACTGAATTTGACTGGCCATGGTACAACGGTCTGGTTGGGGCCTATTTCGCATCGCATCCCGCTGTACAGAAAGCCAAGATAGATGTTCTCGATAGAAAACATGCTGCTACCAAACATCTTGAACCTATCTGGTGGCATAAGGACGAATGGTATAATTTTAAAGATGTTAAAGATGGTCTACAGGTATTGATGAATTTGGATGAAAAAAGTTATAATGGTGGCAAAATGGGGGCTCATCACCCCATTTCGTGGAGCCAAAATTACGACGGAGGAAAAGTTTTTTATACCGGACTAGGACATACTGAAGAATCCTATGACGAACCCGAATTTCAAAAACATCTGATCGGTGGTGTTTTATCTGTCCTTTAAGAATTCAAGGAAGAGATTATGACCTCTTGATGCGGTTGTTCTTGCCAAGTTAATTTCTGAAAATGCCTTATCAACATTTGAATTGATAGGGCATTTTCAGAAATTGGCTATTAGATCTTATTCTAAGTGCAGTGGTGTTTTCTGCCTGTGAGAATGCGTGTTAGTAGTTAAATTTATATTTTGCACCAAGGCTAAACCATCTTCCAGGCATCGGAACTGCAGCAGCTTCAATATAACTCTTGTCAAAAATGTTTTGTATGTCGGCAAAAACATTGAGCTCAGAGAACTGATATGCGGCCCTGATGTCCGCGATAAAGTAGCTTTTATAACTTATGCGCTCGTTGAAACGATTGGCGGTTGTTAACATCCAGTTTTTATGGTTCAATGTGAAATTGAGGATGACTTGGTGCCTTAAATTTTCAATAGCATATTTAGAATGCATTCCATCGTTGATGGTAGTCTTAGGATTCAGATAGTTATAGCTTATTGTCGTGTAATATTTGGTGCTGGCCGTTGGATCACTAAGTTGATAACGGAAAGATGTATTGATCCCATCAACAGTATTTTTTCCAATATTTGAAGGTTTCCATGGTATGACCGCTCCCTCAGTGGCACCACCTTCTGTTTTTTGCCAATCTATAAAATCAGTGATCTTGCGGTGGAAATAGCTGACCTGAGCCACAATACGTTCAGACAGGTATTTTACGCCAGATTCGATCTGATAAGCATTCTCAGATGTCAGATCTGGATTTCCGATATTGGCTGTCTGGTTGGTGTAAAGATCCGTGAATGAGGGAATACGTTGAGCGGAGCCTGCACTCAGGACAAATTTCCAGTGTTCAGTCATGTTGTAGCCCAAGTCGAGACCAGGGAATACTTGCCAGCCAAATTTTGAATTGTAGTTCACGTAGGCTCCGGCATTGAGCATTAATTTGGCAATTGCTTCAGTCTTAAACTCCAGATAACCACCATAGTTTTCGCGGCTATGCGAGCCTATGGCCGTGCTATTGATTCTTTCAAACCGACTTTCTAGGCCGAGCCCGAAAGTTCCATAGTGCTGCTCCAATGCTGCATTTACCTCTGCGCCAAAAACATTGCTATAATGTTTTGACCGACCTCTACTAGTCGATTTTCCTAAGTACCAATATTCATCTTCATTATAACGATTGCTGATTCGTGGACTAATAGATAAGTCTTTGTTCAGTTGATGTTTAGATTGTATTGACGTAAATGCAGTCTTGACTTGTTCATAAGCCTCTTTGTCTGTTGGGGCAGCATAATATCCGTTGGCGCCGAATTGGTTGTCAATATAGCCAAAGTTTGCTTTAATCTGATTGGACTCATTGGGCTGATAGGTTCCATCATAATACAATTTGTTGTTATTGGAGGCTGTATTGTAACGTTGTCCGTTACTGTCTTCATGTCCAAAATACAAACCATGATTCGTTTGCCCAGTGTTGAATTGTGCACCTAATTGAACACCTTTGCCATAGTATTTGCCGGTCTTGGTCTGTTCATTATCCTTAAAGGATGAGCCTCCATAAACCTGAGCACTGATCTGGTTGGATTCAATTTTCTTTGTAACAATATTGATAGCACCGGTTAAGGTATTGATTCCGAAAATACGCGCAGCAGGCCCTCTAATGATTTCGATGCGTTCAATCGCTTCCAAGGGTACCGGGAGGTTCATGTTATGATGAGCACTCTGGGGGTCCGTAATTTTTACGCCATTTAGCAGGATCGCCGTTTGTTCAAATGATCCACCATCAATACTGATATCGGCTTGCGAGCCAAAGGGCCCCCTTTGGCGTACATCTACACCTGGTATATTTGTCAAGAGCTCATTGATCGAACGATTGGGAAGCCGTTGAATATCTTCTTGAGTGAGTATCTGAATATTTTTACTCTGCTTGGAGAAGGGGATCTGAAGTCTGTTCTGATTGATAATAACTTCATTTAAGGCTGTCGTATCCTTCATCTGTGCGGAAGAGCTAGCTATCGTAAGCAGGAGAGCTAATTGTGTTAATGGTATTTTTTTGTTCAACATGATTTCATTAGTTCCCTATATGATCACATCCCAAAAGCACAGGTATTCCATATCCTTGGCTACTTTTTTGGCGTGTACCACTATAGTGTTTCATTTATTTGAAAGCAACTATAGGATAGTTCATAGGTTATACGCCGCAAAACTAATGTACTTAATCAAAAATGTAATAGTCCAGTGCTAATATTGTGGGTAGTCCGGTTGCTTTTTAACTTATCTGTTTACATCCATTCTTCCCGTCCGATTGGTTTTTTATCTTTGGTTGTGATGCTATCCTGATTCCGCTCGATTTTTAAGGTTGCAATGACAGAAAGATCAGGCTGTCCTGCTTCAAGCCAGGCAGAATACCAAAAGGAAGCTACGCGCAGGATGGTATTGCGCATTCTTCGTTCCACCATTCCGTTCAATGCACGGTGGTACGCTATTGCGTAATTATCCGAATAGGTCCACAGTAATTGATTGTTACGTTCGATAAACGAATTTTTTTGAGCGGCTTTAAATTGTTTGTTGAGGGATGCCTCAATATAAAGTACGGAATCTACGAGTCTATTGCTCTCACGCACAATAGTCCATGCTTCATGCAGAGGGTCTTTTATATAGATTGCTTTGCCCACAAGAAGGTTGTATTTGCCAGCAAACATTTCGGGTAGACGGCTTTCCCAAAAGGCATGAATGCCGATCTGGCCGGTCAATTGTCCATTATAGTTTTTGGTCGTATGCAGCGGCACATGGGCGTCGGCTATATAATGTCCTAAATCAGCTGAATGTTTGATTATTCGATTGTAGTCCTTGGACTGGAAAGCTTTCACAAGTTTGAGGTAGGTGAAGTTGATCTGCCAGGGGATAATACCGTTCTTTAATAGCTTTCGTTCCTGAAATTTCTCTTTTGCCTGTGACCAATGTATAGGTATTGAGTCAATTTGCCGATCTTGCTGATAATCCTCTATGTCTATAAAGTGTCGTGGACCTTCAGCGCTGTCGATAAAACAACGTTTATCCGGATCAACAGCTTTCTCTGTAATCAGGTCTATATTGGCCTTGTAAAATTTGGCCAATTGGGATGGGAGAGCGAAAACTGCATAGTGATTGATTTTTTTATGCGCATAAAATCCCCAAGAGTTAAATATGAGCAGGGCGACAATGGAAAGCGTCCAAAGGAGAGGAGACTTTATCATAGCAAATTGGTTATTAAATAATTGTTAATATTAAATATACACAAAAAGGAAGAAAAGCTGTGTTAATCAAATAGGTTTATTGTATTAAGTTATATTTTCTTAACCTAACTAAACAATAAAATAATATTGATATTCGTTAAAATTCATTAATTTGCCGACACAAAATACAGTCGTTATGAAGATATTGTATGCCGTACAAGGGACTGGCAACGGACATTTAAGTCGTGCCATGGATATTGTTCCCTGTTTGAAAGCCTTAGGGGAAGTGGATGTTTTGGTCAGTGGAATTCAGGCAGATCTCTCATTGCCTTTTGAAGTGAAGTATCGTTTTCATGGCTTAAGTTTTATTTTCGGAAAGTCAGGTGGTGTAGATCTCTGGAAGACTTTTATGAGCTCGACCATACGTAAATTTACCAACGAGATTAAAAGTTTGCCAATTGAAGGTTATGATTTGGTGATTAATGATTTTGAACCCATTTCAGCCTGGGCATGTCACTCCAAAGATCTGGAATGTATTGGGCTTAGTCATCAGATCGGAGCATTGGATCCCGCAAGCCCGAAGCCCGAAGAAAGTGATATGTTGGGTAAGTTCATTATGAAAAATTATGCTCCTGCTACGCATTCCTATGGTTTTCACTTTAAAAGATATGCAAAAAATATTTTTCCGCCGGTAATCCGTAATGCTGTCCGTGATCTAGATACGACTGATGAAGGACACTATACGGTTTATTTGCCTGCTTATGATGATGCACATTTATTAAAGCATTTAATGAAATTTCCGGATGTAAAGTGGGATGTATTTAGTAAGCATAACTCAAGGCCTTTTGAGATGAAAAATGTCACCATCAGACCGATCAATAATCAAGCTTTTATTGAAAGTATGGCTTCTTCATCTGGAGTTTTATGTGGAGCGGGTTTTGAAACACCGGCAGAAGCATTATATTTGAAAAAGAAACTGCTTGTTGTGCCGATGAAAAATCAGTATGAGCAACATTTGAATGCCGCATCATTGGAAGAAATGGGGGTACCAGTGATTTCGAGTTTGAAACAGAAAAATATGCTGGCCATAGAGGCTTGGCTAAATAGTAAATCTAGGGTGGAAGTTGATTACCCTAATATAACACAACAAATTATTGATGAAATCGTGCAAAAGCACCGTTAAGTAACACATGAAGTATATTGCATTAGCCCTATTGTCGTTGACAACCGTAACTGGATTTGCCCAGCAGAAAAAAAAGACCAATACGGTCAGGAAAAAAACAGTGACAACAAAAACTAGCTCAACAAATCTGTTGACAACAAAAGCAGACTCTGTATCTTATGCCTTTGGTATGGATATCGGAAAGTCATTGAAGTCCACAGAGGTCGAATATTTAAAAGCTGACATTATCGCAAAAGCGATTGCAGCGACTTTGAAAAATGAGAAAACCTTGTTGGAAGATGGACAAACGCGAGAAGTTATCCAAAAAGCGATCATGGATATCCGTGCCGAAAAAGAAGCAGTAAGTCGCGCACAAGAAGATAAATTCTTTGCTGAGAATGCAAAAATAGCTGGAATGAAAACAACAGCTGAGGGAATTCAATACCTCATATTGAATCAGGCGGAAGGAGCTAAACCTACAACCAACGACGAAGTGACGGTTCATTATAAAGGAACCTTATTGAATGGGAAACAGTTTGACAGCTCGTATGATCGAAATGAACCATTGAAACTATCGTTGGGACAGGTGATTAAAGGTTGGCAAATTGGCATTCCGTTGATGTCAAAAGGTGCCAAATATAAATTTTTTATACCAAGCCGATTAGCCTATGGTGAACGCGCAACAGGTGAAATTCCAGCCAATAGTACCTTGGTATTTGAGGTGGAATTAATCGATTTCAATACAAATGGAACTACGTAAATTAGGCAATAGTGGTCTAATGGTGTCAGAAATAGGTTTGGGCTGCATGTCTTTAAAAAGCAATCAGCCCAAACAATCCAAAGATATTATCCAAAAAGCCTTTGATCGGGGAATTACATTTTTTGACACGGCTGACCTCTATGATAAAGGACAAAACGAAACAGTCGTTGGCGAGAGCGTGCAGGCATTTCGCAAACAGGTCATATTGGCCAGCAAGGTCGGCAACTTATGGCGAGCTGACGGTTCTGGCTGGGATTGGAAAGCATCAAAAGATTACATTATCAGAGCGATTGAAGGCTCATTGTCGCGCTTGAAAACTGATTATATTGATCTTTATCAACTGCATGGTGGTACGATAGATGATCCTATTGATGAAATCATTGAGGCTTTTGAATACCTGAAGAAACAAGGAAAGATCCGTACTTATGGGCTTTCATCTATCCGTCCCAATGTCATTAGAGAATTCCTGTCGAAATCCACTATTTCTTCGGTTATGATGCAGTATAGTTTATTAGACCGCAGGCCTGAAGAAGAAGTAGATGCTTTGTTGTCTGCTCATGGTGTTCATATTCTTGCCCGAGGGGCGCTCGCTAAGGGACTTTTGGTGAATAAACCAGTTGAATCTTATCTTCAATACAGTTCAGGCGAGGTTGCCCACATACTGCGCAATTTGGATAATATGGCGAAGCTTACAGGAAAAGATAGAGCCACTGAAGCAATATCCTATGTGCTTTCGAATCCTGTCACAGCAACGGCCGTGGTAGGGGTCAGTACTAAATTGCAACTCGATGAACTGCTCGCGACAAAACAGCAAATAATAAAATTAAGCGAGTTGGATAAAGAGAGATTGTTGGAAGGTGTCCGATCCATCTATTATACCGAACACCGCTAAAGAGCTATTTATTAAAAAATAGTTTTAAGATCTTTTTGAGGTCTTCCTCCGTGTCAACCGCTACCGTCTCATGCGTGGTGACAGCAGTCTGGATGGCGTATCCGTTTTCTATCCAGCGCAACTGCTCAAGTGCTTCAGCTGTTTCAAGTATAGATACGGGCAATTTTGTCAGCGCTTTTAACGTATCTACTTTGTAGGCATAGATTCCGATGTGTTTGTAGAAGCGCTGTTTTTCAATCCATTGTGCCTGATCTACTCCTCTTAAAAAAGGAATTGTTTGTCTACTGAAATAAATAGCCTCTCCAGAAGTATTTCGGACAACTTTTGGAATATTTAGATTGAATAGCTCTTCCGCGCTCTGGATTTCTTTTACTAAAGTTGCAATTTTGGTATCTGGATTTTCAAAGCAGGTTGCTAATAGGTCAATCTGGTCGGGATTAATAAAAGGTTCGTCTCCCTGGATATTGATGACGACATCATATTCCCGATGATGAGCGATGACTTCGGCGCAGCGATCTGTACCTGATTGATGTGTTTCGGATGTCATCACCACATTGCCGCCAAAAGAAAGTACTTCCTCTTCTATACGTTTATCGTCCGTAGCAACGATTATTTCATGCAGTTTCTGTGATTTCTTTACCTGCTCATAGACCCGTCTGATCATGGTCTGCCCTTCAATATCAACCAAAGGTTTGCCCGGAAATCTGCTTGAAGCATATCGTGCAGGAATAACGCCTAAAAATTTCATCGTACTTTGCGAGTTTTATTTTTTATTAAAAAGCCTGTAAATTTATGATTTTACAGGCTCCTATATAATTATTGATTAATATTATTCAAATAAACCGAATAGTTCAGCTTCTATTTTTTGTATAATTCCACCAAGGTCTTCCGGGTTGCTTGTGAAATCCAGATTGTCTTTATCTAAAATCATCACTTTTCCCTCTTTGTAATTGTTGATCCATTTGTCATATTTATCATTTAGTTTAGATAAATAATCCAGGCGGATTGCTGACTCGTAGTCACGGCCTCTTTTTTGGATGTTGTTAACCAAAGTTGGTACAGAGGCCTTTAAATAGATCAAGAGATCTGGTGGTTTAATGTAGTGAATAATGCTCTGAAATATATTGCTATAGTTTTCAAAGTCACGGGCGCTCATTAGGCCCATGTCGTATAAGTTTTCAGCAAAGATATAAGCATCTTCATAGATCGTTCGATCTTGGATCATATTAATCTTTGTTTCCTGAAGCTTCACAATATGTCTAAAGCGACTATTTAAAAAGAAAATCTGAAGGTTGAAAGCCCAACGTTTCATGTCTGAATAGAAATCCTCCAGATAGGGATTATTATCCACTGCTTCAAACTGAGGTTCGAATTTAAAATGGCTTGCCAATAATTCTGTTAGCGTCGTTTTTCCTGCACCTATATTTCCTACGATAGCGATATGCATATGCTCTTCCTTTTTTAATAAAATCTTTTGATACCAATAATCTCCCGCACTTCTTTCAGGGTCTTCCGTGCCGATTCACTGGCTTTTTCAGCACCCAATTTTGCAACCTTGGCAATATAGTCATCATTGTTCGATATATCTTCAATACGCAAACGTACATCATTTGTCGCTAACACCATATCTTCAGCCAATTGCTTTTTGAAATCTCCATAGCGAATCTCACATTTATTATAAAGATCGTCGAAATGTTGGAGTGTATCGGCTGTAGAAACCACTTTCATTAAATCGAATAGATTTTGAATGGCTTCAGGTTTTGCCTGATTCATTTCTGTTGGACCAGAATCAGATACAGCCCGCATTACTTTTTTTCGAATGACATCAGCACTGTCCGATAAGTAGATACAATCTGCTTCACCATTGGATTTACCCATTTTACCTTGTCCCGCCAATCCCGGTACTTTAACTAGTTTATCTGAGTAGGAGAATGCGAAAGCTTCCTTAAAATAATCTACGTTATATAATCGGTTAAAGCGGTTCCCGAATGTGCGTGTCATTTCTAAATGTTGTTCCTGGTCTTTTCCAACAGGAACTTTGGTTCCATGGTGGATAAGAATATCGCAGGCCATCAGGACAGGGTAAGTTAACAATCCTGCATTGACATTGTCCGGATTGCTGCGGACTTTATCTTTAAATGCTGTGGCCCGTTCAAGTTCCCCTAGGTAAGCATTCATATTCATGTACAAATAAAGCTCAGCCACTTCTGGGACATCAGATTGAACGTAGATGGTTGATTTTTCAGGGTCTATACCCGCAGCCAAATATTCAACGATTACCTGACGTACAGTTCCCTGAAGACCATGCGGGGTAGGGTGCGTCGTCAAGGAATGTAGATCCGCAATAAAAAAAAAGCAATTATATTCATTTTGCATTTTCACAAAATTGCTCAATGCGCCATAGTAATTTCCTAAATGTAATTTTCCGGTACTTCTGATACCACTAACAACTGTTTCCATATTCCTGCGAATTTACGGATAAATTTGACAAAGTGGAACTAAATTCCTTGAGTAATGCGCCTTTTAATGGATTGCCTTTATTTTTTTAGTTTTTTGGCTTCATTCCAGTAAACATCCATTTCTTCAAGACTCATATCCTGCAGTTGCTGTTTGTTTTCCGCGGCTTTTTGCTCCAGATAAGTAAATCTTGTGATAAACTTTTTGTTGGTACGTTCTAATGCATTTTCGGGATTTATACCAATATGCCGTGCATAATTTATAAGCGAAAATAATAGATCCCCAAATTCATTTTCTGCTTTCTCCTGATCAATGGCTTCGGTTGTTTCAATATTAAATTCTGCTTTAAATTCTGCGAGTTCTTCCTCAACTTTTTCCCATACCTGTTTTTTATCCTCCCAGTCAAATCCAACACCTCTTACTTTATCTTGGATACGGTAAGCCTTTACGAGTGCAGGTAACCCCTTAGGGACGCCGGCGAGAACTGATTTGTTGCCTTCTTTGAGTTTAATGGATTCCCAGTTGGATTTGACCTGATCTTCCGTATTTGCGCTTGCATCAGCATAAATATGAGGATGACGGGTGATTAGCTTGTCACAGATTGCATTAAGGACATCAACGATATTAAAATGGCCCTCTTCTTCGGCAATACGTGCATAGAATATCAGGTGCATCAGGACATCACCGAGCTCTTTTTTTATTTCGGGGTAATCCTGTTCCAGGATAGCGTCCGTCAACTCGTACAGTTCTTCCATTGTCAGGTGGCGCAATGATTCCATTGTCTGTTTCTTATCCCATGGGCATTCGAGCCTTAAGGTATACAATACATCGAGTAAACGCTGGAATGCAAGTTGTGGGGTATGCTGGTAAGCCGGAGCTGCTAGATTTGCCATATGATATTGAGTTTTCGTTCCACAAAAATAGAAATATGATTTCGAATAAGCTATTTGAAAATGAGGAAAACAAAAGAGGGTAAATACTCGTTTTATAATAAAAAGGTTATTTAGATCAACGTAAGAAGAAAAATCAGTTATGGAAAGAATGCATGGATACTCGTCAGCTAGTGTGGCGTTGGAAAAGTTAAGCGGCATGGGATACACAATAGATTACAATATCGAATTTGATGATCTTTTGGCGGATGCGGAGCAGTTTAAAATTGATTACCTGTTTCGCTATGAAGGGGCATCGGATCCCGATGATGAATCTACAGTTTATGGGATAAGCAGAAATTCGGGGGAAAAAGGTGTGTTTGTGGCGGGCAATTTATCCCTTATCGAAGGTAAGAAACGGGATATTCTGCTTCAGCTTGAACTGAAAGAAAGAGAACATTAGCGATAACGCTTTTGTAAAATAGTGGCTGTTAATTATAATAAGGAATGGAAGGGAATAATTTTACTGAATCAGAAAGGCTCAAAGAACTTAGGATTTGGGCGCTGCGTCGTGATGGTAAACCTTTAGATGGAGGTTATACCGATTTAAATGCTGATCGTCTGCTACAGGTGTATCGTAATGAGGCGCTCAATTTAATGAAGTCAGGATTTTACAATAGGGGGACAGGGCTCTTTGAATCTTATGTCGAACGGCATTATCCACAGGATCTGGAGAAGCTTATTGGTAAATTGGAACGGAGCTACGATAGCCTGGAGCGATTTAGTCCAAGACTGGTCGAGGAAGGATTTTATAATCTCATTTTAGGTGATCTACCGTTAACGATGAAGGGAACGATAGTGGTGTTGCTACGTGCGAAAGAGTCTGAGTTTCCTTCTATTTATAACAATGATGAAGATGCGGATATGCGCAGTTCCCCGAATTGGCTATTACACCAGCCTTATAACGATATTTGGGTAGATATGCATCAGACGGCATTGAATAATATCCATTATCCGGATCGAATACTCTAAATTTGGCAAAATTTTTGTTAGGAAACACGATAGAAAGAGGATACTGAACATCAATATCCTCTTTTTTGACGCTAATTTATGTTGAATTATTAACCATTTTCTAAATTATAATTAATATGATTTTATACATCGGTATTTTTGTTGTGATCGTGGCTGTCTGCGTTTTTATCTCTCTCATGATGATGAAAAAGCAAAAAGAAACAGCTAGAAAGTATGAAGGTGAAGGGGGAATTGCATTGGCATCCGGTATTAAGGATGAGCTGTTAAACCAGGAGTTTCATGAACTAACCAAACAGATGAACGGAGCACCAATTGAAGCGTTTACGCAATGTGCCTATATCGCTACTGTAGGTGACAAAGTTGCTTCAGCTGCAGCAACAGCGGCTAAAACAGTTGCCTGGGCTGCTGTAGGGGTGAAAGCAAGATACAGTGAACGTGATAATGCTTCCTATCTGGTGCTAAGCAACAATGAATTACACTATGTCTTTTTTGATGACGGTGAAGCCAGGGATCATCTGGTTTTTGATCACGAAACACTACTGAATGCCCGGCCTGCCCAGATCAGCAACTCGGAAAAAGTTACCCGGATGGGATCTATTATGGGATTAAAACCAAAAAAAATGCACCTTGATGTCAATGGAAACGGGCTTGATATTATCTATTATGGAACGGTGCAACGTATGCCTGACGGAATTATATCTCCAGGTGCGGGTATGTTTGAGACCCAGTCAAAACTTCAGCTGATGGGACGTTTTTTTCTAAACAAGTTATATCAGAAATACCCTCAACTCCAGGAACAGAACTAGTTGATCAGCCAAAGAGGATTATTTTCAATCTCGTATTAAAAAGTGCGGAACCATTTAGCTAAATGGTTCCGCACTTTTTTGTTGGTTAAGCTGAAGATATAGTTTTGTCGCTTGTAGCTCATATACAAGTGGCGTGACCTTACATTGCGGTTTTGTTATCTTCCAGCTAGATTTTCTTTGGTCAGCTGCTGCTGAAAAGCAGGACGGGTCGCGTCGTTGTCTCCCGCTTCTGTTTTAAGTCTGATGAGTTTCTTTTTTAACAGATTAATCTCATTGAGGTACTGTTTATCATCGATTGCGTTATGGGTTTCCATGGGATCTTTTTTCAGGTCATAGAATTCCCAGGCTGGAGCTGTAGTCTTTTTATCACTGCCGGTCATCTCTAAAGGCTGGCCATAAAAATAGATCAGTTTATAACGTTCATCCCGTACACCAAAGTGAGCCGGGCGTATTGGAGCATGTTGCCAATAGCGGTAATACATCGCCGATCGCCAGTTTTTTGCTGTCTTTCCGTTCAGATTTCTGCGAAAGCTTTCTCCCTGTATATAAGATGGTTTTTTAATGCCGGCATAATCTGCGAATAACGCTGCAAAGTCTATATTCAGGACGATGTCGTCAAGCTTGCTGCCTGCTTTGATTTCTTTTGGATAACGGATAACGAATGGCATGCGCAATGATTCCTCATACATGAGGCGTTTGTCCATAAAATTGTGCTCTCCTAAGAAATAACCCTGATCAGATGCTAGGATGATCACCGTGTTTTCGTCTATTTTGGCCGTTTTTAGATACTGCATAATTTTTCCGACATTATCATCTATTCCCGCTACGCAGCGTAAATAATCCTTGATGAATTTTTGATAGATTTTTTTACGCGCATCAAGTGGATTCATGTCCTTGGTCGAAAAAGGGAGCTCTGGGTAAGATGTCCAGAAAGGTCCTGTTGATGCTTGCTCGTAGCGGTGACCAAGTTCTTCCAGTGGCTGACCTTCGAAAGAACGCCCCGTAGTTGTCGCCCCGGAATCCAGAAAAGTTGCTGGATACGGAAATTCAATATCTTTATATAAGTCTTTGAATCTATCCGCAAAATCGAACGGCTCATGCGTTGCTTTGTAATGGCATAATAGGAAAAAGGGTTTATCCGGATTACGTTGGGATAGCCAGTCGAGGCTTAGCTGCGTCGTAATATCATCTACATAGCCTTGGTAAGGGGTGCCTGCTTCCTCATTGTCATTCCAGTTATCTTTGGAAAGATAGGTGGGATTGTGGTACACACCATGCCCAGGCAACACTTTAAAATCATCAAATCCCGAGGGGATTTTTTTTAGATGCCATTTTCCAAAGACAGCGGTTTGATAACCTGCATGTTGCAGGTCTTTAGCAATATTTTCCTTGTTGGGATCCAACGCATCATCAAGGGTATAAACCTGGTTTTTGTTGCTGTATTGACCGGTAAGAATGGCTGCCCGGCTCGGTGTACAGATAGAATTGGTGCAAAATGCGTTGTTGAGTATTGCGCCCTGTTTGGCTAGGGTTTCAATATTCGGATTTTTGACAATATCTTTTAAAATTCCGCCATAGACACCCCATGCCTGAGCTGTAAAATCGTCGGTTAAGATAAAAATGATGTTAGGACGTGTTTTACTGTTGATTTTTTGTTGCGCTGCTGCTACAAATGGCAATAGGCCACAGAGCAGTATTAATAGTTTTTTATTCATCTATATTCCCCTTTTTTATGTGCTTTATATATAGTCTTGTGGCAATTACAGATGCAAGCTACCAAATTCCGTCCATATTTACACTGCAGTCATGACAAGCCACCTTCAGTCCAGGTCAGCTTTACTGTGGAACCATGATGCCTGCATGATGTTAAAAGCCTACTAATAATTGGAAATTGACGTATCAGTCATCTATACCTTTTCCGTCCAAAATATGTTCATAATATTTTTCGATACGCGAATGACGGGTTTTAGGTTGTTTTGCCTGATTGAAATAAAATAGATATCCTTTCTGACGGCCGGGAGTTAACGATAGAAATGCATCTTTAAGTGCCTGGTCTTCATTTAGGGCCTTTGTGAATTCTTCAGGAATCGGGTAATCTTCTACTTGACGCATCGTGACTTTTGCGCCTGATTTCTCAAGAGCAATAGCTTCCTGGATATAACGCTGGATGGTCTCCCTGAGATGAGCGATCTGTTCGACCTGTGTAAACCTGAGTTGTCTGCCTGACTGTACGTTTTCAGTCTGTTGAATCAATAACTGATCTGTATCTTTTAATAAGGCGCCTTTATGAAATAATAGCGCACAATAATCTTTAAAACCATGGATCAGGACAATATTTTTTCCTTCAAAGGTATAACATGGGTGCATCCATTTGTAGTCTTCTACTAGCGATTGGTTTTCGATGATAATCTCCCGTAATAGGTTAAATTCTTCGTTCCATCTCTTGGCGTTCTCGAAAAAATGTTCTGCTTTTGGGTTCATAATGATATGTTGGGTGAAAAAGTTTGGGCTTAGCTATATTGGATCGCAATTTCCTGTAGTCTGTTATGTGCCCGATCGATACCCTGTGCAAAGGGCATTTGAAGGAGCTGATCGCGGAATTCGGTTGACTGAAACACGATATGCATGATAAGTTTGCTGCTATTGTCAGTTATCTTTTCAAATTTTAGGTATTCCAGCTGGACAGGGAAAAAAGTGTCTTCCATTTCGAATGTTCTCGTAATTTTCTCATTGGGAATAAATTCATGTATTGTTCCGTTTGCTTTAAATACGACATTATTATTGTGGGAGGTTTCAAAAGCATAAGAGCCATGTTTCTTGTTTTCCCATTTTAACACTTTGGTTCCCATCCATTGTTCAAAGATTTTAGGTTCTTCATAAGCCCTGAATAATAAGGCTAGGGGTAAGTCAAATTCTCTGGTGATCAGAATTTCCTGTTTGCCATCCTCGGCATGGATCTTTGTTCTCTTTTCCATTCTACTTGTCTTTATAGTTTTTCATAATTTCCTCCAATTTGTTAAACCGTTCTTCCCACATGTCGCGGAATGGTTCTATAAAATCAGCTATTTCTTTCATTTTGACCGGATTGAGCTGGTAATGAATTTCACGTCCATTTTGTTGGGCTTTCAATAATTCACATTCGCTCAGGATCTGTAAGTGCTTTGAAACTGTTGGCCTTGCTGTATCAAAATTTGCGGCAATAGCTCCTGCTGTCATGGATTGTGAGGCTAACAATAGAAGTATAGCCCTTCTAGTGGGGTCCGCTATAGCCTGGAAAACATCTCGTCTTAAATTCATTGTGAAGTTATTTGACTACAAATATAAGTGTCGCTATTTAACTACGCAAATTTTTTTGCGCTTTTTGAATACGGATAGGGGTGTAGTAAAAGTATAATTATTACATAAAATGAAATTCACACTTTTTTTAAGTAGATATAGGAGATTAAATATTATCCGTGTAAAACTAGATTCAATATGTATGTACAATATAATTTTGTGGTGAATGTATGTGGCGAATGTTTACTTAATAGCATAAGGTTTGTTGTTATTTCTATCTTAAAACATATACGAGAGGACTGTGTTACGAACTGGATATCTGCCTTATATCTTTCTAAATCGCCTTATAGTATCTTTTTTTAAAAAAAATAAGAAAAAGTTTGAAAATAAAATTTTAATATGTAACTATGTATGTACAAATAAAGATTATTTAATACAAACCTGTTTAAACTAACCAAAAATTATGAGCCAAAGTATCATCTCTTACTTTAGTGCGCGCGCTTTTCTCTGTTTATTATTAATAGGGTTTTTTGCGCAGTTATGTCATGCGCAGTCCGGCAGTTTTACAATTAAGGGGAAGGTGGCAGATCAGGCAGGGAAGGGCTTGTCGGGGGTAAGTGTTTTATTGAAAAATAGCAAGACTGGAGTGACGACAGACTCCATCGGTCATTATGAGATTAAGTTGCCTGACGCGAAAGGCAGCCTTATTTTTTCTTTTGTAGGTTTTGCTGCGATGGAAGAGGAGATCAGGGGGCGAAATCAGATTGATATTGTCCTGAAGGACAATCAAAGTGAGCTGGGGGAGGTTGTAGTAGTCGCTTATGGGCACCAAAAAAAGGAAAGCATGGTGAGTTCAATTACCACGATTAATCCCAAAGAGTTAAAGGGACCCACAAGTAATTTGACTACGATGTTGGCCGGTAGGCTGGCCGGTGTTGTTGCTTATCAGCGTAGTGGTGAGCCTGGAGCCGATAATGCCCAGTTCTTTATCCGCGGTATTACTTCTTTTGGAAGTGGAAAGGTGGACCCGTTGATCCTGATAGATGGTATGGAGTCCACGCCCACAGCGCTGGCAAGGCTTCAACCGGATGACGTTGCAGGTTTTTCGGTGCTTAAAGATGCAGCAGCCTCCTCATTGTATGGTGCCCGGGGAGCAAATGGAGTGGTACTGGTCACCACCAAAACAGGTACTGAGGGAAAGACTAAGTTTAACTTTAGGTTGGAAAATTCTATTTCATCCAATACGCAGAATTTTAAGCTGGCGGATAATATAACCTATATGAAGCTCGCGAATGAAGCTGTATTGACACGAAATCCGATAGGGACTTTACCTTATTCCCAAAATAAAATAGATCATACCATTGCTGGAGATAATCCATTATTATACCCTAACAATGACTGGGTGGGACTGCTGATTAAGGATTATACGATGAATCAGCGTTTCAATTTCAATATGAATGGTGGCGGAAAAGCTGCCCAGTACTATATCTCTGGAACAGTGAATCAGGATAATGGCGTCTTAAAAACAAATAAGCAGAATAACTTTAATAACAATATTAACCTAAAAAGTTATGAGATCCGTTCCAATGTCAATGTAAAACTGACTCCTACGACAGATGGTGCGGTCAAGACTTCAGGCAGCTTTGATGATTATAATGGTCCGATAGGCGGCGGCGGAGCTATTTTTAAGAGTGCTTTAACCTCTAATCCGGTTTTATTTCCAGCGATTTTTCCGGACTCTGATATGCCACGGGTAAAACACCCCTTGTTTGGAAATGCCTCGTTGGGGGAAGATAGTTTTTATAATAATCCTTACGCTTCCATGGTGTCTGGTTTCCAGGAGTACAACACATCCACCTTAAATGTTCAGCTGGAAATAAAACAGGATTTTAATTTCCTGACAAAGGGGCTGACCGGTCGGTTGATGGCTTATACACAACGTTACTCTTATTTTACACTGACCCGTCAGTATAATCCTTTTTTTTATCAGGCTAATCCAACAAATGCCAACAGTAACGGTTATAACCTCTCTTTGTTGAATGAGAAGACAGCAACTGAATATCTGAACTATAAAGAGGGAGCCAAGATAGTAAATACAACTACTTATGCGGAGGCAGCGCTTAATTATAACCGAACATTTCATGAAAAGCACAATTTTGGCGCGATGTTGATTACAATTATGCGAAACTACCTGAATGGAAATGCGGGAAACCTCCAGGCCTCGCTACCATTTCGGAATCAGGGGCTTTCAGGAAGGTTTACCTACGATTATGATAATCGTTATCTGCTTGAAGCTAATTTTGGGTACAATGGATCTGAGCGCTTTGCCAAAAAGCAACGATTTGGTTTCTTCCCATCTGTCGGCATGGGATGGAATATAGGCAACGAGTCTTTCTTTAAGCCCCTTGCCCATGCGATTACGCGATTGAAACTGAGGGCGACTTATGGGCTTGCAGGGAATGATCAGATAGGAAGACCCGAAGACCGGTTTTTCTATCTCTCGGATGTAAATCTAAATAATGCTGGTCGAGGAGCTTTCTTTGGTGAAGATTATGGTTACTCAAGACCCGGAGTATCTGTCTCAAGGTACGCAAATGATGAGATTACCTGGGAAAAAGGAAATACAACAAATATCGGATTGGACTTAAGCTTATTCAATTCGTTAAATATTGTGGCCGAAATATATAAACAACGCCGGAGTAATATTTTGATGGAAAGAGTTTACATCCCGACAACGGTAGGGTTGGAACCTAAAATAAGTGCAAATGTAGGAAAGGCTGAGGGTAAAGGTGTTGATTTATCCATGGATTATCACCGGAATTTTGGCAGTGCCTGGTTACAGGCCCGTGGTACATTTACCTATGCTACGAGTAAGTTATTGGTCAATGAAGAACCGGACTATCCAGCAAATATGTATTATTTATCCCGTGTCGGACAGTCTTTGAATCAAAATTACGGTTTTATTGCCGAACGACTGTTTGTGGATGACGATGATGTTAAGAGTTCCCCAAGACAGAATTTTGGCGAGGTAAGAGGTGGCGATATTAAATACCGGGATCTGAACGGTGACGGTGAAATAACCAATTTAGATATGGTCAACGGGCTAGGCTATCCGGTTACTCCCGAAATTACGTATGGATTCGGTTTCTCGGTAGGATATAAGAATTTTGATGTCAGTGCCTTCTTTCAAGGTTCCGGCAGGTCATCTCTATTTATAGACCCAGCCGCTATCTCACCGTTTTTGCTTAACAATGGTATGCAGAATGGATTATTGGATGTGATTGCCAAAGACCATTGGTCTGAAGATAACAATAATCTGTATGCTTTTTGGCCCCGACTCAGCGCAACCGAAAACAAGAATAATAACCAATCTTCTAACTGGTGGATGCGCAACGGATCTTTTCTGCGGTTGAAAACAGTGGAAATCGGTTATAATTTTCAGGATAATATGCTAAAAAAAATGCGGATTACAGGACTACGCTTTTATGCGAATGGAAGCAACCTGTTTTTACTAAGTGCGTTTAAAATGTGGGATCCGGAACAGGGTGGCAATGGCCTTGGTTATCCGCTTCAAAAAGTATTTAATATCGGAGTAAATGTTCAATTAAACTAATTATGAAACAATCGAATTTTCTATACGGGAATATCGGCAGATATTGCTTCTTCACCCTCATTTTGTTGGTTTCAGGTTGTAAAAAAAGCTTTCTGGATGTCGTACCCGATAATGTGGCGACCATAGATCACGCCTTCGCAAATCGTGTTGAAGCAGAGAAATATCTATTTACCTGTTATTCTTACTTACCTCGGGAGGGAGACCCCGATATGAACCCCGGTTTTAACGGCGGGGATGAAACCTGGACCTATTGGCCCATGACACTTGATTACTTTTCATTGGATTCCTATGAGATTGCCCGCGGTCTACAGACCAAGGTAAATCCAAAGATGAATTATTGGGACGGATATGATAACCGGCCCCTTTGGACAGGAATACGGAATTGCAACATTTTTCTGGAAAATGTAGATAAAGTTGTTGACTTGGAACCATACGTCAAAGATCGCTGGGTAGCAGAGGTGAAATTTTTGAAAGCCTATTTTCATTGGTATTTATTCCGGATGTATGGACCTATTCCTATTTTGGATAAGAATTTTTCCACGACAGCCACACCAGAGGAGGTAAAAGTATATCGGCAGCCAGTGGATTCAGTTGTCAATTACATTGCTAACTTAATTGATGAGGCGTCATTTGGTAATGCCAATGTCGGTCTGCCCGCCAAAATAAACAATCGGTTTACCGAGCTCGGGCGTGTGACCAAGGTCGCGGCGCTTTCAATCAAGGCAAGGTTGTTGGTTACTGCCGCAAGCCCCTTGTTTAACGGAAATACAGATTATGCAAATCTGAAAAATAATGATGGAACAGCACTCTTTAACCCGGTTTATGATGAGAGAAAATGGCTGCGAGCTGCTGAAGCCTGCAAGAAGGCAATTGATATGGCACTTGAATCAGATGTCGCGTTATATCGTTTTGTCCCAAAGGCGGGGACGGTAGATGAAGATACACAGATCGAAATGAATATTCGAAATGCCGTATGTGAAAAATGGAATAAAGAGCTTATCTGGGGATCAACTTCTGATGGAACGCCGACATATTGGATACAGCTTTTCGCATGCCCCCAATTGGATCCCAATGAAATTAGCCGGGAACTCAAAGGTAAGTATGCGCCGACACTGAAAATGGCTGAATTATTCTACAGCAAAAATGGAGTACCCATCGAAGAAGATAACGATTGGGATTATGCAAACCGTTATGAATTAAAGACTGTTGGAGCTCAGGACAAAGGGATGCAGGAGGGATATCAGACCGTTGGGCTTCATTTTGGACGTGAGCCGCGATTTTACGCGGACATTGCTTTCGATGGATCCAAATGGCGAATGGCAAATAAAGTGTATGATATCAAGAGCAAATCAGGTGAGCATAGTGGTAAAAAACAGTCCCGCATGTATTCCATTACAGGTTATTATACAAAAAAGCTCGTCAACTGGAATTTGGTGGCGACCAAGACATCAACTACGGTTGAATCCTATCCTTGGCCTATTATGCGTCTGGCAGACCTCTATTTGCTCTATGCTGAGGCATTAAATGAAAGTGGAAATTCGAAAGATGCTTTGCCCTACCTCAATCAGATCCGGGAGCGGGCGGGACTTAAATCTATAGAAGAATCATGGGCGGCGCATTCCAAACGGCCAGATAAATATACGACCGTTACAGGATTACGGGAGATTATTCATCGTGAACGTGGTATAGAGATGGCTTTCGAGGCCAGCCGGTTCTGGGACCTACGTCGATGGAAGACAGCTGCAAAAGCCCTTAATGAACCAGTGTATGGCTGGAATATTACACAGGAAACAACTGAAGAGTATAATACCAGAGTGTTTTTATTCAACCAGGGATTTATCGCTCCACGCGATTATTTGTGGCCTATCAATGATTATGCGCTGCAGATCAATCCCAAACTAGTTCAGAATGCAGGTTGGTAAATGGTTGATATTCAGTTTAAAAATATAAAGGTAATGAAACAGATAATATATAAATGTCTAGGCGGGTTGTTATTGTTGTCCATGTATGCCTGCAAGCAAGACGAAATAGGTCCCGTGCAAAACGATGGAATAGCTCCCGGTCCGGTTAGCAACATAAGTGTCAAAAATTTAAATGGTGCTGCCGAAATTACGTATGAATTGCCCAAAGATGCAGATCTGCTCTATGTCAAGGCCGCATACACTGCCCCTGATGGTGAAGTCCGGGAAACAAAAGTCAGTAAACACAAAAATACAGTGCTTGTGGAAGGGTTTGGGGATACAAGGGCATATGTTGTGAGTTTATTCGCTGTTGATAAAGGAGAGAATGCTTCAGCAGTTGTTCATGTTACTGTAAATCCAAAGGAGCCACCAATGAAATTGGTAAAGGAAACAATTTCTGTCGTTCCGGATTTCGGTGGTGTGAATGTAAGTTATGAAAACGCTACTGCAGCAAACATGGCTATTGTTGTGTTGACCAATGATTCGTTGGGACAGTTTGTGCCAGTTAATACACATTATACCAATCTAAAGAAAAGTGCATTTCCAACCAGAAACTTGAAACCTGAAGAAGCCAGATTTGGATTTTTCGTACGTGATAGGTGGGGGAATCGTTCAGATACTTTATACCTGAATCTGACACCATATTTCGAGACAAGACTGGATCGCACAAAAATGAAGGGGCTTACACTACCGACAGATGCTGGATTACATTATGGAGGTACCATGGCAGGACTATTTGATGGAAGCGTGGGGGATGGTACATTTTACCATTCCGACGATGCGGCTAAAATGCCGCAATGGTTTACGTTTGACATGGGGGTAACGGCCAAATTGAGCCGTCTGGTCTATTTCATGCGGCAAGCATACTATTATGGTTTGCATAATCCGCGTGAGGTAGAAATCTGGGGTTCCAATGAACCTCCGGCTGATGGAAGCTTTAATAATTGGGTTCTACTGACCAAACATACACAAATCAAACCATCCGGATTGCCTGATGGTCAGTTGTCACAGGCGGATCGGGAGGCGGCGGAGGCCGGTGAATCGATACCTATTCCTAGAGACGCCCCCAAAGTGCGCTATATCAGGTTCAAAACATTAAAAAATTGGACCAATGGTACCTATGTCAACTTTAACGAACTGGAAGCCTGGGGCGATCCAAGATAATTAACTGAGTTTATAATATGAAGCAGAACAAAATGAAACTTAAATATAGTGTTGGATGCTTGGCTTTTCTCCTATGTCTGGCTGCTTTTTCATCCTGTAGAAAAGGAGATGAATATAAGAAATTTTTTGGAGACGGTGAGCTGATCTATGCCAGTAGAGTGGATAAGGTTATTGTGCATCCCGGAAACAGAAGGATGTTGCTTTCGGCCATACTCTCGGATGATCCATTGGTGACAAAAATTAAGGTATCATGGCACGAGGGCAGGGATTCTCTGCTGCAGGCAATTGTACGGACACCGGGGAAGGATACGTTAAATTTAATGATCGATAATCTGGATGAAGGCAGCTATAATTTTGTCGTTTATACCTATGATGACAAAAATCGTCCTTCCGTTGCGCTGAATGTTTCCGGAACGGTATACGGAGATAGTTATGGTAGTTCATTGGCAAATAGAAGGATAAAAGCGCTTAAGTACGGAGCCAACGAAAATATACTTAACTTCTCCTGGGCAAGCCCCAATATAGATGATATTGGTGTTGAATTGTTGTACAAACATAAAGACGGTGGTATACGGACAAAGATGTTTCTGCCCGGTAACGCTGATACAACGTTGTCTGATTTTGACGCCAATACCAACTTTAAATACAGAACACTATTCAAGCCCGATTCCAATGCTGTTGACACATTTTCAGTAGCTTATGCTGAGCTTGTTGTCCCCGGATTTGAACGCGAGCTCGATAAAGCTAAGTTTAAAGAATACGTGTTGCCCACCGATGCTACAACTGCACATGGATGGTTAATGCCGTTTATGTGGGATGGCAATTATGACCCGGGCAATGGCTTTGCTACAATTAATCAGATGCCACAATGGTTTACTTTCGATACTGGCGTCTCCGCCTCACCGAGTAAATTCAAGATCTGGCAGGCTGCGGATCGGATCTACGAGAAAGAGAATATGCGGAAATTTGAAATCTGGGGTAGTAGCAATCCGGCAGCTGATGGCAGCTGGACTAATTGGACAAAACTGTCAGATTGCGAATCGCGCAAGCCTTCGAAGCTACCAGGTACAGAAAAGAATGACGCAGATATAGCCTTCGCCAAGGCAGGAGAAGATTTTATTTTGCCCGAAGGTTTACCCAAGCTGAGGTACATCCGTATCAGGGTATTGGAAACATGGGGCACGGCAAACTTCGCCACCGTAGGGGAACTGAGCGTGTATACAAAGGATAAGAACAATTAGAAATTTTAATCAATTACTATATAAGATGCAAATGAAAGTAAACATGTTAGTGCTTGCAGGCTTATGTGCTTTTGCCATGGGGCATAGCGCGTATGGCCAAGATGTGAAAACGGTTCAGCGTCCCGAAAAAAAAGCTGCAATTAAGTCCAAGGCTGATGCGGTAAAAATGAAGGCCGAGCAACTCGTCCAAAAAGGATTTACTGCAGGTGACGGCTATGGGGAAGTCTGGATAAGGGACTTAAATACCTTTGTCACTGTCGCAAGCAGGGTGAATGACAAGGAGTTGATCAAAAAACACCTGCTGACTTTTTTTCAGTTTCAGCAACCTGATGGTGGGATACTGGATGGCTATGTGCCCGTGAAAAAAGGGGCAGTACCCTATAATTATTATCACTCTGCCTTAGCTCCGGACTACGCTGGGCATAAAAATACGGTAGAGACAGATCAGGAAACATCGTTGATTCAAGCCGTGGCGAAATATATCAGAGGTACTGGGGATAAGCGTATATTGAAGGAAATGATCGGTGGGGTATCTGTACAGAAGGGACTCGAACGGGCGATGGACTTTTTATTGACCAAACGTTTTAATGAAAAATATGGATTGCTCTGGGGAGCTACAACGGTGGACTGGGGGGATGTTCAGCCAGAGCATGACTGGGGTGTGGTGTTAGACGAAAATTCCCATCTGACACTTGATATTTACGATAACGCAATGTTTATTATTGCGATCAACGACTTTTTGGAAATTGCGGACTTGACTTCAGCAGAACAGAAACACTGGAAAGATATCAAAAACAAGATTGCCAAGAATGTTCGTAAACATCTATGGGACAAAAAGAATGAAAAATTTATACCCCATATCTATTTGAACGGCTCACCTTTCCCTGCTTCGTTTAATGAATCGGAAATCTATTATCATGGAGGAACAGCTGTAGCAATTGAAGCGGGGCTTTTAACGAAAGATGAAGTCAAGACGGCATATAGAAAGATGCAGGATAATGTAAAAAAGGCAAATGCAGCGACCATAGGACTTACGATCTATCCTGTATATCCACAAGGTTTCTTTAAAAATGGTGGTATGGGACCATATTCTTATCAGAATGGCGGTGACTGGACCTGGTTCGGAGGGAGAATGATCTCGCAACTGATCCGTTATAACCTGATTGATGAAGCCTGTGAAGCACTTGAGCCGATGTTGGACCGTGTGATTAAAAACAACGGTTTTTACGAGTGGTATACCCCAGATAACAGGCCGCAGGGGTCGGCAAGTTTCAGAGGGGAAGCTGGTGTGCTATGGACAGCGATTACTGATCTCGAAAAACAAAAAAGCAAGTAAACAAAATCTCGTTAATAGGATGGCTGCCCAAAAAGGCAGCCTCTTTTTTTAACACGCATAGCATATAGAAATAAAAGATGGTTTGATATACAGTTTAAAGTCGTTGACTGAAATACAAATAGCATGAAAGTTGTCGCGAATTTAAAACGGTCCCGAACGAATTGGAATTGATCCATAGATTTGTGGCAAATACATTTAATTTAGACAAAAAATAAACGACAACTTTATGAATACGCATTTATCCTATATTAAAAAACTGACTATTCTGGCGACAAAGACCTTGTTTAAATACTATTTACTGGCGATCTTGTCAACATTAATATAT